>JBGATJ010000043.1:0-37092 GCA_044229295.1 Pseudobdellovibrionaceae bacterium | reverse complement strand
CTCCACTCATCAGGAAAGTGGTGATGCAGATTTTAGGCATGCGGTGACCTGCTGACTAGCGCCGCTAGCCGTGCATACATTTTTTTGACATTACTTTTTTGAAAAAGTGATTTGGCGCGGGATTTCCGCCGATTTGGGTTTATTCTTCAGTTGGCTTTGTTCCCGTCTTTGAAAAAATTTTTTATGTTTATAAGTAGAATCTCCGTCTCAGCCACGGCGCCCGGTGGATAAGCCGTCTGACGGCCCCTCGAGGGCCTCTCAGCCGTCGATCCTGCGGATGGCGTCGTCGCAAGTCTCCTCTGCCATCCTCGGACACGCACGGCGATCAAAATGGCTTTGCCATTTTGCCGACGTTGCGTTGGTAGGGAGTACAGGATTCGAACCTGCGACATCCACCTTGTAAGGGTGGCGCTCTACCAACTGAGCTAACTCCCTGTCTTTACAAACGAGAGATTTATTTAGTCTCTCGTTTTGCTTTTGTCGAGCTGAAATTCAAAAATATCGAGTTAATCTTTGCCGATAGGCTTGTCAGACAGCTTCGATAAAACTAAATGATACATGAAGTCACCTGAGGTCCCGGCGGAACTAATACTTAGCACGGTGACTGAATTCGTGAGCGCGGGACCATGATCTGTGTCGGTACGGTAGGCTCTTACGCTGATGAAGTAACGAGAGTCTTTTCCAACCATGTAGGCTTTGACAATTTTATTGTCCTCAAATCCAATGCCGGAGGCGACTTCCGTTCGAGTCAGCGGATCCACCTGGCGAACTCGAATCAGAGGATTTGCGCCGTTTTGTGAGGGATAAACTTCAAAGCTAAACCAGGTGTAGAACTTTTCATTTTCAGCGCTCCACGTGCCCGCGATAGACTCCCAAGGAAAGGGCAATTCCGAGCCCCATGGCCAAGGGACTTCTCCTTCAAGGATGGGAGCATCCAAGGCAATAGCCGACGGTTTTCCATAGGGCGAATTACCGTATGCACCGGTTTGCAGACAACAAAACAATGTCACAAGCAGCGCGAAAAATTTCATGAACCCCCCATACTCCCTAGTTTTCCATTAATATACGTGCAGATTTATTGATGTAGTATCCGTTTTTGGCCCGAAAGATGTATTTCGGTTTTTCGTAGTCGGGCTCAATCATTTTTCGCAGTCGCTTGATCGTCACATAGATTTTATTGTCGTGAACTGCGGGATCGTAAGTTTGCTTCCAAACCGTTTCCACAAGATCCTCTTTTGAGAAAACCTTTCCAGGTTGAACCATGAACAGACGCAGGAGATCCAGCAGGATGAATTGATTTTTGAAATCAATTCGACCGAGTTTTTTCTCAACGACAGCGTTGCTAGAAGCTTCAAAAATCAAATCATAGCTAGAGGATAAATCGCCACCAAGCTCATCCATCCGCCTTTTGATACTGCGAGAAAGGTATTTGAAATTTGTTTGATCAACGCTCTTTAATGCTAATGTAAGATACATTCGAGCAAGGTCCCGCTCGCCGGCATCTAAGTACGTGCTGCCCATGCTGAACAGCACATTCACATAAATAGTCATCACCTTTGTTTCGCGGAGGACATCGTAACTCTGCCAAAGAACTTCAATAGCTTGGTCATATTTTTTGAGCTTGCGCAGGAGATTCGCATTTAAAATATGGGCGCTGAGCTTGAGTTCAGGAATATCAAGAACTTCAAAAAAGACCTGAAGGTTGTAAATTTCTTTGAGAGACTCTGTAAGACGGTCTTGGTTGTAGTAAGTAATCGCAATGCCAAAAATAGCGAAACAAATATCTTCTTTTTTGTCTGTGGCAAGTGCAATCGAAAGCGCTTTTTGAAGATAATCAAGGCTCACATCAAACTGACGTTTGTAGGCAGCACATAAGGCTAAAGTGTAATAGGTTTTTGAAGATAGCTCGAGCCCTTCTTTAAGAACAAGATCCTGCAATTTTTCTTTGGTCAGCTGGATCGCATCGGCTTCCTCACGCTCAGCATACATGCGTAAGAGGAGGTTCTGACCGTTTAGAAATTTTTCGAATTTTCTCTGTTTATAAAGGCCGTCGCAAGCCTGAGTCAGGCGATCTATGGCTTGAGAAAAATCGCCTCGATCGCAATACAACTTGCCCATCTCGAAGAGACTGTCTGGATCCAAGGAAAGAGAGAGCGTAGAATCTAGCGACATTTTAAGATTTTTATCCAATTTATTCTAAAATCATTCAATTTCTTACAGAGTCTGAATTCTCGGTCAACGCTTAATGAAGATTATTGCCAGAAATATATGCAAGGCAAAGGATTAGTGAAAAAAAGATTCACAGATCCATCTCGGGAAAAATTTCGTAGGGCTGAAAGAAGAAATCTGT
Source organism: Pseudobdellovibrionaceae bacterium (assembly GCA_044229295.1). GTDB lineage: Bacteria > Bdellovibrionota > Bdellovibrionia > Bdellovibrionales > Bdellovibrionaceae > JBGATJ01. The sequence continues at coordinate 34,742 of JBGATJ010000043.1, read as the reverse complement.
CAATTTTGCGGAGATGTTGAAAAGCAGAACCCTCTCACCGAGGATTCTGCCTTTTTTTAGAGCAATTTAATGATGATGCTGCAGGGCATGACCTGTGTACTGAGCTCGCAGGCCAAAACTGCTCTCAGCGCGGACTTTGAAAAGCTCTTTGGCATTTTTGATATCCAAAGCGTTCACCAAAACTTGGTCGACATGATCTACCAAAATGACTTTGAGTTCTTTAAGGACCTCTTTTGGAATGTCTTTGAGATCTTTTTCATTCTCTTTAGGACAAATGATCATTTTAATCCCGCCTCGGTGGGCCGCGAGAATTTTTTCCTTAAGACCCCCAATGGCCATGACTCGTCCACGCAAGCTGATCTCACCAGTCATGGCAACCGTTCGTTTCACGGGAATCTTTGTGATTGCCGAAACAATACTTGTCGTCATTGCGATACCAGCAGATGGACCGTCTTTTGGAACCGCACCTTCGGGAACGTGGATGTGCACATCGATCATTTGGTAGAAATCTTTGTCGAAGCCAAAAAGAGGACCACGGGATCGAACGTAGCTCATCGCAGCTGAGCAGGATTCTTTCATCACATCGCCAAGCTGACCCGTGATTGTAAATTTGCCCCGACCAGGAACCACACTCACCTCGATCACGAGGAGATCGCCACCCACTTCTGTCCAAGCCATACCGTTAGTAAGACCAATTTCATTTTGGTCCTCGATCTTGCCATGTTTGAACTTATGAGGTCCCAACAACTCAACGAGCTTTCCTGGAGTGACAACGTAACCTTTGGGAGTGATCTTAGCCGTCTTCTTGGCGCGTTTACCGGGCCCAAGCTCAGCATCAAGTTCAGCCTTTACAACCTCACGGGCTACCTTACGACACACATTTGCGATTTGCCGTTCTAAATTTCGAACGCCAGCTTCTTTGGTATAGTAACGAATGATGTTTCGTAGGGTCAGGTCTTGCATCGTCACCTTTCGCTCTTTAAGGCCATGCATCTCGATCTGTTTTGGAATGAGGTACTGCTTCCCGATGTGGAACTTTTCGTTTTCGATGTAACCTTCAAGACTGATGATTTCCATACGATCCAAAAGCGGGCGAGGGACTGTGTGGAGTGAATTCGCAGTGGCGATGAACATTACTTTCGAAAGGTCATATTCAAGCTCCAAATAGTGGTCTTGAAAGTTATGGTTCTGCTCAGGATCTAAAACCTCGAGCATCGCAGAGGCTGGATCGCCTCGAAAGTCAGAAGCCATTTTGTCAATTTCATCGAGCAACACAAGCGGATTGCCTTTATCGACCTTGCGCAAAGACTGAAGAATCTTTCCAGGCATCGCACCAACGTAGGTTTTTCTATGACCACGAATTTCGGCTTCGTCACGAACTCCGCCAAGGGAGATTCGCGCGAAAGGACGATTCAGAGATCTTGCGATGGACCGAGCAAGAGACGTCTTACCAACTCCCGGAGGACCGACCAAACACAGAATAGGACCCTTGAGATTCTTGGCAATCGAAAGAACGGCGAGATACTCGAGGATTCGATCCTTAACCTTTTCGAGGCCCCAGTGATCTTCGTTAAGAATTTTTTCAGCTAAATTAATATCGTGCTTTTCTTCTGAGTAATCATGCCATGGGAGAGATAAAACCCAATCGATGTAATTGCGGACCACTGTGGCTTCCGCACTCATGGGCGACATCATTTTGAGTTTCTTAATTTCTTTTTTTACTTTCTCTTTGGCCTCGGCACTCATTTTCTTTTTGTTGGTTTTATCTTCGAGGTCTTGGAGTTCCGCTTGATAGTCGTCTTTTTCACCAAGCTCTTTTTGGATCGCTTGCATTTGCTCGTTCAGATAATACTCTTTTTGTGAGCGTTCCATTTGCTTTTTCACGCGTGTGCGAATTTTCTTTTCGACCTCAAGAATTTCGATCTCTCCAGTCATCAAGTTGAGCAAGTGCTCAAGGCGTTTTCCGGGATCAAAGATCTCCAGCACATGCTGTTTGTCTTCGAGCTTGAGGTTCAACTGCGCGACGATGATATCAGCAAGTTCGCCAGGATTTTCGATCGTCGAAACGCGCATGAGGATTTCAGGCGGAATCCGCTTGTTGAGTTTAACGTAAGTTTCAAATGTGGATTTTACGGAGCGAATGAGCGCTTGAGTTTCGACGTGGTTAGCGACGTCTTCAACAATCTCTTCCACACCGACTAGGAAAAAGTTCTCGTTAGGAAGGAAGCTTTTGATTTTTACTCGGCGTTTTCCTTCGACCAAAACTTTGACCGTGCCGTCTGGCAAACGGAGAAGCTGAATGATCGTACCAACGGTGCCGACATCGTAAATGTCTCTTTGTTCAGGGTTGTTGGTTTTGGCATCTCGCTGAGCCGCTAGGACGATGTCCGTTTGCTTGGCCATCGCTTCTTCAAGAGCGTTGATGCTCTTTTCGCGACCGACAAACAGAGGCATCATCATGTGAGGGAAAATGATCAAATCCCTCAGCGGTAGTAACGGAAGCGGGTTTTTGGTGCCCTCACTCATTAGTAACTCCTTCCCTGAAATTACAGGGGAGGAGTGCTCTCCGAAGAGCTAGGCGCTTTCGGCAGAACCTTTCGAGTCTGGACTCGATGAAGGCTTGGCTTCATCCCCTGTTTTGTGGACCAACTTAGGAGAAGCTCCTTCGTTGATCACCTTATCATCAATTATACATTCCTTAACGTCAGTCTTGGAAGGAATTTCGAACATAATATCGAGCATTGAACTTTCCAAGACCCCGCGAAGTCCTCGAGCTCCGGTTTTTCTTTTCAGAGCTTTTTGGGCCACCGCTCGTAAAGCCGCATCCGTAAACTTCAATTCAACACCTTCGTAGTTGAACAGTTTTTGATACTGCTTAGTAAGAGCATTCTTGGGTTGGATAAGGATGTCAATAAGAGCTTGTTCTTCCAAAGGATCAAGAACAGCCATCACTGGCAATCGTCCAATGAACTCAGGGATTAATCCAAATTTAACCAAGTCGTCAGGTTCTACCCGGTGTAAAATATTGTCGTGAGCACTGTCTTTTTCGGCTTGGGTTCGAACGTCAGCTGCAATTCCCATGGTCCTGTTCGAAACGCGGTTCTCAATAATTTTATCGAGCCCGACGAAAGCCCCGCCCACGATGAATAGAATGTTGGATGTGTCGACCTGGATGAACTCCTGCTGAGGATGTTTGCGCCCACCCTTAGGAGGAAGGTTGGCAACGGTTCCCTCAAGAATTTTCAAAAGGGCTTGCTGCACACCTTCACCACTCACGTCACGTGTGATCGAAGGATTCTCCGACTTGCGAGAGATCTTGTCGATCTCGTCGATGTAGATAACCCCACGCTGACAGCGCTCGACATCGTAGTCCGCAGCTTGAAGCAAATTCAAAACAACGTTTTCAACGTCTTCTCCAACGTAACCAGCCTCGGTCAATGTCGTTGCATCAGCCATTGCGAAAGGAACATTCAAAATTTTTGCAATGGTTTGGGCAAGAAGCGTTTTGCCTGAACCTGTAGGGCCAATGAGTAAGATGTTTGATTTTTGCAGTTCGACTTCTTCTTTTTTTCGGCCTGTTAAGCTATTCACCCGTTTGTAGTGATTGTGAACGGCAACAGAGAGAGCCTTCTTCGCGGGAAGCTGGCCAATAACGTAATCGTCGAGGTGAGTTTTGATATCAGAAGGCTTCGGAACTTTCAGTCCCTGGCCTTTGGTCGTCTCTTCGCGCTCTTTTTCCTCATCGATAATGTCGTTACAAAGCTCAATGCACTCGTCGCAGATGTAAACACCCGGGCCGGCGATGAGCTTTTTAACTTCTTTTTGGCTCTTTCCGCAGAAGCTGCAGCGAAGAGTGCCAAAATTCTCGTCTTTCCTATTCATAGCTTACATACCTTTGTTAGAAAATTTCCGCGCCTCTACAACTTGGTCGATGAGTCCGAAATCTTTTGCTTGTTCTGCACTCATAAAATTATCACGATCCATGGTTTTTGTCAGAAAATCGTAGTCGCGTCCTGTGTGCTTTTCATAGATCTTTGTCAGTCTGTCTTTAATTTTTAACATTTCATTAGCATGGATTTCGATATCACTGGCCTGCCCACCTAGACCGCCCTGGATCAAAGGCTGGTGCACCATGACCCGAGAGTTTGGCATACAGTAACGCTTTCCTTTGGTGCCAGCGGCTAAAATCAGAGATCCCATGCTCGCAGCCATCCCCATGCAATAAGTAGCAACATCGCACTTCACAAATTGCATGATATCATAAATCGCGAGTCCGGCATACACGCTTCCACCCGGAGAATTCACGTAAAGATGAATGTCTTTTTCTGGATTGTCCACCTCGAGAAACAGGAACTGAGCGATGATGCTATTGGCAACGTCATCCGTCACAGGCGTGCCTAAGATCACGATGCGATCTTTCAGAAGCCGTGAATAAATATCGTAGCTACGTTCTCCCCTGGAAGTTTGTTCGATGACGAAGGGTATGAGTGCCACTAGTTCTCCTCTCACTCTGTGTCCCCAAATATGGGGCTTATCTTTGATTTGCCAAGATTATCTTCGGCCAATTAATTCAATCCCTTAACCTCATAAAAGAAGCCTTGACCTAATGCCTACCTATGTTAATTCTGAAATCTTAAAATCAAACATTAACGCAGGACAGAATTACTCACGGAGTTCCCCTTATGAAACTACACCTTATTCCGCAAAGTCAAAAACACAATTCACCCTGTCTTGTACTTTTTCTTTCACAAAAAGCATCTCAAAAAGACGTGGCCCCAGATCTTAGTCACTTGCCTTTGGATCTTCAGACTCGCTTCAAGGATGCGGTTCGCGACAAAAGCTTAACCGGGAAAGCCCAGGAAACCGTACTTTTCCGGGAGATTCAATTCGATGGATATCGTCATGTTCTTGTGGTTGGTCTTGGGCTTGATTCTGAACTTTCTCCTGAAACTTTGAGGCAGTCTGCTGCCGCCGCTTTGGGCGTTGTCAAAAACTTGAAGACACCGAAGGTCCACATGGATTTTGAATCTGTGGGCGCCTCAGCTCTCAAAGCCGTGCCTTATTTGCAAGCTTTTGCAGAGGGACTTTTACTTGCGGACTATAGTTTTGATGAACTCAAAACGAAAGACGCCTCTAGCGAAAAAGAACTGGATTGTGGAATTCTTGCAAACACGACTGACAAAGCATTGAAAGAGGCTTTGTTCAGAGCTGAAGGTTTGGTTTCGAGTGTGAACTTTTCTCGTCGAATGGGAGACTTGCCTGGAAATCTTCTGACTCCCACGATTTTAGCGAAAGAAACTGTAAATGCTGCAAAAGGTTTGGCTCATCTTAAAGTCACCGTATGGAATCGCGAGCGAATTAAAAAAGAGAAAATGGGCGGCCTACTAGGAGTGTCTCAAGGTTCTGATCAAGAACCTAAATTCATCATCATGGAATATTCGGGTGCACCTAAATCCCAAAAGCCTGTTGTGCTTGTAGGAAAAGGCCTGACCTTTGATTGTGGTGGCGTCAGCATTAAGCCTTCAGCTTCCATGGAAGAAATGAAATATGACATGTGTGGCGGTGCCAATGTGATCGGCGCTGTTCTTGCGATCGCTAAACTGAAACTAAAAATCAACGTCGTTGGCCTTGTTCCTTCTACCGAAAATGTCATCGGGCCCTCAGCGACAAAACCCGGAGACGTGCATACCGCACGCAATGGAAAAACCTTTGAGGTGAATAACACCGACGCCGAAGGACGCCTCATTCTTGCCGACGCTCTTTGCTATGCCTGCGAACTCAAGCCCAAAGCTATCATCGATGCAGCAACCTTGACCGGCGCTATGGTGATTGCACTTGGAAACCTCTACACAGGTTATTTTACAAAAAATAAAGACCTTAAAAATAAAATTGAGGACTCAGCAGCCGTCACCGGAGAGCTCGTCTGGAATATGCCTCTCCACGAACAGCACGCCAAAGATATGAAAGGCGTGTTTGCTGACCTATCGAATATCTCTGCTTCGAAAGGCGCCGGGAGCGCGACTGCTGCGGCCTTCCTCGAGCAATTCGTTGAAAAAGATATTCCTTGGGCTCACTTTGATATCGCTGGAACTGCTTGGGCTGTGGGCGGACGACTGAATTACTGCTCTAAAAAGGGAGCCAGTGGCGTGATGGTGCGTACCTTTGTCGAGCTTGCGCAAAAACTTGCTTCAACAGGTAACTAATTTCTCCAGCCTTAAGTCTAAAACGCAGCTCATACATATTAGTTGAGTTAACAAGTGTTAGCTTTTTCTTAACCCTCCTCACAAAATTGAGTGAGGAGGAAAATTGCAGCCGACGTCATCTGGCACACTACAAAAATTTGAACCCAATACAGTTTTGATTCGAGAAAATGAGCTTTCTCGAAAGATGTACATCATTCATGCGGGAACCGTTCGTGTCTACAAAACCTACCTCGGGCAAAAAATCACTCTGGCTATTCTCTCTAAAGGAGAGATCTTTGGGGAGTTTAGCTTTTTTGACGCTCAACCAAGATCAGCCTCAGTAGAAACCCTCACTGATGTTGAGGCCTATCTCATTGATGGCGACGTCGCCAAACAACAAATGCAACTTCTTCCAGATTGGGTAGTGCCTCTTTTGAAATCTGTCTTTCATAGGTTTCGGGAGACGGATCAAAAGCTCGCTGTCATGCAAAGTATGAGCAACTTTGAGAAAAAACATTTTCGTATCGACTCTATGGCAATCAGTATTTATCAAGAACTTAGCCGATTTACACACGCACTTAAACTTCTCTATGAAAAAGACAGCCTCGAAAAACGCAGAGTCGATTTCGATGGAATCAGTAGCGAGATGTCTCAAGTTCTCGGACAAAAACAAATCAGTCTCACGTCCTTCTTTAAGGTCATGCAAGAAAATGAAATGATCCAAAAAGGAATGGATGAAAAAAGCTTTACCTTAAACAAGCCCGCCATCGATCAGCTTCTTGAGCACCTTCAGGAGCAGCTCAAAAATAACAGCCCTCTCTTACTTTCTCACTCTGGTTTTGCTTTGCTCAAGCGAATCGTCACACGGCTTGAGTCAGAAGCCACCAAGAAGCAAGAGGCCAACATTTCTTTTGATGAAGTTAATGCCAATACAATGACATTTCTCGAGGAAGCTATCACTGAACTCTTGGAAAAAAAGCTTGTTCAAGTGGTTCATACGGATCAGAAATATTTTGTTTTTAATCCGAGCGAGTGCGTGAGGAGTTTTTTCTATCAAAATATCCTTAAGAAGTTTGACCACTCAGTCACATCAAAGGATTGATACTACCATTCAAGAGATAGTGGTGTGCCCTTAATATCCTGGATTTCAGCGATTCCCATCCTAACGGCGCCACTTTCGGTCGGAGTCGTTTTGTACAAATTGACTGAAGTCAGGATCCAGTTCTTAGGCCATTGATCTCCTAAATTCGAGTATTTCAAAGATAGCGGCGTCACGTCGTTAATGGTCATCTCGCCGTCGGCAGGCTTGCTAGCTTTGATCATTCCAGAAGGAATCCATATCGGGGCCATCCGGTTGATGTCTTCGGCAATCACGCAGTTGGCATCGACTTCCATCTTTGGCCTCTCGCCATTGATGGCAAAACCATCAGCCTCAAAAACAAGATGCACTTTTTTGAATTCCTGGCAGGCAAAGACCTTAGTCCCGTTTTCTCCACGAACCACAAAGTGACCAAACTCCAGACCAACTTGGTCTTCGCGCTTCACGATTTTAAGCTCTTCGAGCAGGCGTTTTTTAGAGGCGAAATTCAGCGCTGTTCCTTCAAGATCAGAAAAATCGAACTTTCGACGAATGGCTGCGGGGTCTCGTGCTGACTTAGGGTGAACAGGAAAAAAAACTTTCCCATCCCAGGAAACAAGAGAAAACAGAGAACCCGCCATGGCCATCACAAAAAAAACACTAAAACCCACAACTTTTTTTTTCACGTTTGGATACTCCTTCAAACGTATCTTGTTTTATCTTAACAAGAGTTTGAACCGCGTGTCGAAAAATCAGGCAGGACCTGGACCATGGGCGTGGGGGAGAACAAAGGAAAATGGCACGCTCGGAAATGCCACTAACTCTTCGACGGCTTCTGTACCTGCTCCAGCACACACATCGCCGTAGTAATCATCCCGCTGACATCAGAGAGATTAGCGGGAATGATAATACTTTTTGCATCATAGGCCACATTCCCCATCTGTTTTACATATTCCTCAGCCACCCGAAGTCTCGCGGCATAGTCGCCGCCAGGCAGTGCCAAGGATTCAGCGACTTGCTTTAAACCTGTTGCAGTTGCAGAAGCGACCGACAAAATCGCAGCTGCTTGACCTTCGGCCTCGTTGATTTTTTTCATCTTCTCGGCTTCAGAGTTTTTGATGGTCTCTTGCTTTTGACCTTCGGCTCTGTTGATTTTAGAGTCTCGATCACCTTCGGACTCTAGAATTTTAGCGCGCTTCTCTCGTTCTGCACGCATTTGCTTTTCCATCGCATCCATAACATCGCGAGGTGGGGATATGGATTTTATCTCATAACGAAGAACTTTAACCCCCCATGGAACCGTTGCATGGTCGATGGAAATGATGAGCGCGTTATTGATTTTGTCGCGCTCTTCGAAGGTTCGGTCCAAATCTAACTTTCCAATTTCAGAACGCAAGGTTGTTTGCGCAAGTTGGATCACCCCAAACTCGTAGTTTGAAATTCCATAGCTCGCTTTGATAGGATCAATGACACGAAAAAAGATGATTCCATCAACACTCACCTGGACATTGTCTCTCGTGATACAAACCTGAGCTGGAATGTCGAGAACGTACTCTTTAAGACTGTGGCGATACCTGACTGAATCTACAAAGGGCACTAGGATGTGAAGACCAGCGTTCAAACTTCGACTGTATTTCCCCACACGCTCAACTATGTAGGTGCTTTGTTGAGGGACAATCAATACGGCTCGCATGAGAATAAAGACGATAAGAATTCCGACAATAAGCATGAACATCGTTGACGGCTCCATGGTTTCCTTCCCGAAACTAAGTATTGTTCTTTTTTATGATGAGCTTGGTTCCTTCGGTTCGCAATACTAAAACGCTGTCACCTATCGAGATTTTTGTCTCGCCTTCGTTGAAAACCTTCCAAGGCGCTCCCTGGTAGTCTAAGTATCCTTCTTGCCGAGGTTCGATGTCAGCACTAGCGATCAAAGTTTGATTGTCGTCGATGGCAAATGAGGCGCCCCCTTTTGGATTTCGAGATAGCCTTCTTCGTAAAAGCAAAAAGCCAAGGATTGAGACTCCAGAAAAAATACCTATTTCAATGAGGAGATTTTCCAGGCCTGCAAATTTAAGCAGAGCGACCAAAAGTGCGGCTACTCCTAGAATCAAAAACATAAACGTACCTGTGAGTAGCTCTATGACAATCAGTATTCCGCCTAATAGTGACCACGCCGAAAATAATGACATTTTATTTATCCTTTTTGACCACAAGGACCTGGTCGATAGTTTTTAAATGTCACTCCCATTTCTTTAGCTTCGAGGGCAATGGCAAGAGATCCCATTTTTGCGGACCACCCGTACACATTTTCCATCGGGCATCCCTTGGTGTTAACGGCAAGATCCGAAACGCAAAGTTTTTTGTAGACTGCCCCTGGACTGTTGAGACTTTCTGTGGAGTCTTTTTCGCCGTGGGTCCTTAGAAATCCACCAGCAAGTTCACAGCCAATCATGTAGATGACTGGTTCAGCTGTTGACGTTTCGGCTTTTACAATCGATGGGATTCCTTCTTGAATGATAACCTCTTCGACATCTCTTCCACCTTTAGATGCCTTCATCTTTTTGCGCGATTTATAGTTCCAGGCTTTGACTTCTTCACCAGATCCCACACGTATGACGGCCAATCCATAGGTTCCTGAATTGTTTTTCACAAACACAAATGGTGTTTGATCGATGCCTCGTTTTTGGTACTCAGATTTTAGGTTGGCAATCATGCTATCAACTCGAGCGGCAAGGAGATCGCGACTTGAGTCATCCGTGATTTCAAAACCTTCGAAAATTTCAGTTTCTACTTTGAGGAGCCAGGGATCAAATCCTACGAGCTCACTAAATTCATCGATCAATCGATTGAAATGGCTGAAATACCGACTTTTTTTTCTTTGATACCAGCCGAGCTCACGCGGCGGATTCATTGGATACTGGAGGTGGCTTGCCCAATCTTCGTAGGCTTCAGAAAAATCGTTGTTGCTAATGACAAGGTCAGGAGCAAATCCTTTGAGAGACTCAATGCCTTGAACCTCTAGGGCTTGTCCCTGTGAGTTTTGCACTTGCAGTGGAATTTCCAGAGGGCGAGGAATCAAAAGAAGAGTCTCTCGGTTTGCCTTATTAAGCATTGTTTTGAGGCTTGTAATATTCTGCCAATAGAATGGGTTGCCTGTGTGCTCTTCTGTAACTAGCGCTACTTTTTTGATATCGTTACCGTAGTGCCTATTAAGAAAGCTGCTCATCAACTCGACGCTGGATTCCTGATCGTTAGGACAGATGTTGTTAAAACCCGCTGGGAAAATATTCGCGTCAACATTTGTGACTTTGTAACCAGCGTCTCGAATATCGTAGCTTGAATAAATCGGAAAACTCAGGTCCGAAGACTTCTTTTGAAACCAATCGGCAACCTTCTCACAATGAAGAAGGATCTTCTCATGAAGTTTAGATTGAACTTGGCTTTGCTGCATGAAGCCCTTCTTTCTTTAGAATTTGAGCTGCTAGTTTTGCTGCTCCTGCCACATAAAATGGAAAGAGTATCAAGTTGAGGACGGGAATCATAAGTGTCAAGCCAAGAGCACAAGAAAAACCTAAATAATAGAAAATATACTTTCTAAAAAACTTCATCCTTGAGCGAAAACCCATATTTAAGCTTTCGAAGACAAAATCGGAAGCGTCAAATGTCATCAGCAAAACGAATAAAAATGGAGTTAACACTCCCAATGGAGGAATAAATGAGAGAACAAAAAATGAGAGGCCTAAGAACGCAAACACAACGGCTTCAATAGCTGAAACGATCACCATGTGAAAGTTCAACCTCACCCACATCATAATTCCGTGTTCCGGAGGATTTTTAACTCCCATATCCTTAAGAATTTGCTCAGCAATTAAAGCATAAAAGGGAGAAGCGAGCACCCTACCAAAAAAATACATAAGCAGGAAAAAAACCATCACGTAGATGAGCCAGGTTAAGAACGTAAAAATAAACGAAAGACTTGTTCCCACGGTGACAAGAGACTCCGTGAACGTTTGGAGCTGGCCTGCAATTACTGAAATCCACGATGACAAGAAAATAATTCCCAGCGTGAATAGAATTGCCATTAAGATCATCGGAAGAACGATGAGCATCTTCAGACGACGGGATTGTCCTACAGCCCTAAAACCATCGAAGAAACTCACAAATCCTGCGAAAAAACTATTGGCGTGACTCATATGTTCGGATCCTTCTTACGACGCTTGCTTTTTCTAGATTTACCTTTAATGCTTTTTTTACGGTAACGGTCGTTCTCTCTCAAGTAGTCAGCGGCAGCCCGTGCCCCTTCACGATCTCGGATTTTACCACGCAGCTTCGGTGACTGTAAATCACGAGCCTCATCGGTCAACCCAAGCCCTCCAAGGTCACGGAGTTCATTTTCGGCCACTTTTTCAACCTGACTCAAATAGTAAAATAGGTCGTCATAGTAGGGATTGGATTTTAACTTTTCGGGGTGTCTTTGCGCCTGTAACTCATCCATGTTTGAGAGGATTTTCCCGATAAAGGCGACTCTGCGTTTTTTTTGGGCCTCTTGCTCGAGCTTGTCTGGAGGTGCTGTTTTAAACGCTGTCTGCAGAAAGTTCCAAAGATCTCGATATGCAAACTGGAGGTTCTCCAGACTTAACTTCGACCAAATCGGATCGCCGATTTCGATGGAATACAAAAGGTACTTTTGCAGTCTCTGAACAGACTCAGCCATTTGCAAAAAGTTGCTCTCGTTGATTTCACCCATGGCGATGAAACCCATCTTATTATAAATCTCGGCAAGCCATGGTTCAGAAACATTGGCTCCACGTCGAGCCTTCAAAGAGTTGAGACCAGCCTCGGCTTGCTTTAAATACTCGGCGCCTTCCTCCTCATTGTCGAGCCGGTAGTAAAGCGCTGATACCCTGGCCGGAATGCTGGCAAGAGCAATGTCTTCTGGCAAAAATTGTTTCCGCTTTTTGAGATCTAGAAGCGCCATTAAAGATTTTTCGATCTGACCCATACCTTCATAACATATCGAAGAACGATACAAAGCTGCGGCTGTTGCCTCTTCTGAATAATAGGCTTTGATGATATCTTGATAGATGGATAGGCCGTCTTCCCATCTCGACTGCCCCTCGTAAGAAGCACCCAAACCAAACTGCACGCGTGCATGTAAGGCTGATGACGGATATTTTTTTAGAAAGTTTAAAAATACTGTCTCAGCGCTCGTGTAGTCTTTACGATCTAAGTAATCATATCCTTGATCCACCGTTTTTTTCTGCTCAGGGTACTGGGCACTATAGATGGAGTCATTTCCATGAAGAATGCTACAACCGCTCACCAGAAGTGTCATGACTATGAAAATCGAAATCCCTTTTAAACCAGCCAAACTAATCTCCTTCGAAAAATGGGAAAAGCTGATGCAAATCAGCGAGGCCATTTAAATCCGTATCAAACTCTGGAAGTCTCTTAACAAAAACCCCTGGCGGTAGCAGCTTCGCAAAGTTTTCATAAATCACGTCTCTTTCTTTATGGTATCTTACAACTTTCAAGAAGAGGTCATCTTGAACATTTGGAGTCTCGCTAAGAAGCTGCGGTTTCATCCACAAAGGGAGACTACGGTTTATCAACACGCCCTTGAACTGATGTCCTCCTTTAAAAATCTCTTTGTAAAGATGCTCAGCCTCTTTGATCTTAGCCTGATCCATGCCGGTAACTAAGACAAAAGATGTTTCTGGGCTCGTAAGGAGTCGCTGAACTTCCACCGACCGCTCTCGAAGTTGCACTTGCCAATTGGCGATCTTAGAAAAAAAGTCCCCCAAATTTTCGACAAATTCACTGCCCGTGAGATTTTCTAAAATTTTAAAAACTTTTTTTGTCCCTGCTTGCAGAAGGCCTCGGAGAGAGCCCTTTTGTGGCTCCACAAACCATTTTGTTATTTTTTCTTGAAAAAGCGAGGCCATCTTTTCTGGAGATTTTAAAAAGTCCATGGCGTGTTTTGAAGGTGGTGTGTCCAGAACAATCACGTCAAATTCGCCTGAACTTGAAACTTCATAAAGACGTTCAATTGCGGTGAACTCCTGCGAACCACTGAGAGTTGTTGATAACTGTTGGTAGAGCTTGTTTTTAAAAAGACTTTCTGCCGCCGGAATTTTCTTCGTGGCTTTTAAAATAAACTCGTCGAAAACTTGTTTTGAATTTAACACAGCTGCATAAAGCTCACAGTCAGCACCTGGAACTTTGGAAATCTTTCCGTCAGCAGAAATCCCGAGGGCCTGAGCCAGCCTTTGAGACGGATCGATCGTCAGTACTAGGACCTTTTTTCCTTTACGCGCAAGCCAGAGCGAAAGGGCTGCGGCTGTCGTGGTTTTACCGATTCCACCTGATCCCATGACGACAATGATTTTTTCATTTTCGAGATTCATTTTCATAACGCCTCGATAAAGCCTTGAAGGTGCTCAAGGAGCTGCCAGGGATCATTTTCAAACACGTATGGGATTTCGGTCCAAGTAAAACCATTGGCGCGAAATAATTCGCGAGCCTTTTCCTGCCTGACTTCCGCCGCCTCGAGGTATTTATAAAAGTCCTTGGTCAACGGCGATGAAACACCAGAGTCTGGTTTGGTGAGGCATTTGTTCAACACCAAATGGGGGCGAAGTCCAGATTCGGCACTGAGGTTCTTACAAAGTTCCATGCTCTCCGTTGTTGCGAGGGTGTCAGAAGTCGTCACCACCGTAAATTTGGTAATATTTGGATCGCGAAGGATTTTTAAAATTCCACGGCTCTGCTCTCCCATAGGCCCAACACTGACAGCTTCTGCCATCCCTTTGGGAGCCCTTAAGAGAGCTAAAAAGTGGCCCGTTGAAAATGAATCAATGATAAGACTTTCCGCATTCATTGGGGGCCCGACATGACGAGGCCCACTTGTAGCTTTGCCGAGAAGCGACAGCTCGTGAAGACCCGGTGCGACGCTCAAGAAGGTCTGCATGACGGAGTTTTCAAAAAAAAGGTTATAGAGTTTTTCGATTTTTACAAGGTGAACGGCATACTCTTTAAGAGCAGCAGCTCCCGACCACAGAGCAACATCTAGATGGGGCTTAAGACTCCGCGGTTGATAGTCTACAGGGACCGAAAAAAAGTCCTGATAGAAACTCGAATCCCCGAGTTCGGCAAGCAGCGTTTGAGTCCCCGTCCTAGCTCTCTTAAGAGCCAGGGCGGCAGAAAACACCGACTTCCCCACGCCTCCTTTACCAGTTACAAAATGAATTTCAGGTCCAGCGTTTTTCATCACGATTTGAGTTTCTCTGAGGTGGTTTTGAGATGCACTTCGCTGCGCATTATTTGCTTGCTTATCAGTTATGACTCCCCTATGATCCGGACCAATTTTGCAGGGAGATAAATACTATGAAAAGTACGGTTGAGAAAGTCTCAAACCTACAGAGAAAATTGAACATTGAAGTGCCTGGAGAAATTGTGCAGTCGACCTTTGAAAAATACTACAAAGGGATTCAAAAAGATGCTCATTTAAAAGGCTTTCGCAAAGGCCGAGCTCCCATCGACAAAATCAGAGCTATGTATGTAGATCGCGTTAAGCAAGATGTCGCTCAAGAGCTGATTCAGCGAGCGTACATTGAAGCTTTGCGCGAGCATTCGTTGGTACCGATCAGCTATCCAGATATTGAATATGACAACGTGACCGAGAGCGGAAATTTTTCATTCTCAGCAACTTTTGATCTCAGACCTGAAGTGAATTTGAAAAAATTTGAAGGACTCGATGTTTTAAAAGAAAAATTAGAGTTTGACGAAGGAAAAGTCGATGCCGTGCTAGAGAACATTCGTCACAGCCGTGCTCAACTAGTCCCTGTTTTATTCGATCGGCCCGTGCAAAAAGGCGATGTTGCTGTGATTGACTTTGAAGGCTCGATGAATGGCGCTCCGCTAGAAAATGGAGCTGGCACAGATCACCATCTTGAAATTGGTGCCAATCAATTCATCCCAGGCT
The DNA here is from genome assembly GCA_044229295.1 of Pseudobdellovibrionaceae bacterium. Lineage (GTDB taxonomy): Bacteria > Bdellovibrionota > Bdellovibrionia > Bdellovibrionales > Bdellovibrionaceae > JBGATJ01. The sequence goes on along the minus strand of JBGATJ010000043.1, from coordinate 19,495 downwards.
TTGAAGATGGTGTTGAAGGCATGAGTATTGGACAGACTAAAGTTATCAGCCTGAAGTTCCCAGAACCCTACCATGCCGCTGAACTTGCTGGTCAGCCCGTTGATTTTAAAGTGGTTCTCAAGGGACTCAAAAAACGCGATTTGCCAGAGCTCAATGAGGAGTTTATTAAATCTCTCGGCGGCCCTGGAACCCTCGAGGACCTTCGCAAAACAATCCGTGAAGATCTCGAACAAACCGAGAATCGAAGAATTGAACAAGATTTCAAGAATCGCCTCTTAAAAGCTTTAGTAGAAAGCAATCCAGTTGAGGTCCCTCCTTCTTTGATGCAGGAACAGAAAAATTCTTTGATCGAAGATTTTAGAAACCGAATGACAGAAAAGGGAATGACGGAAGACGAGTTCCAAGACTATGTCAAAAAGTGGGACGGCGATTTCGATAAATCAGCTCGCGAAATGATACAGGCCAACTTTCTTGTTGAAGCATTGGCAGAAAAAAATGGACTCAAAGCCACTGATGCGGATTTTGAAAAAAGAATTCATGAGTACGCCGCAGAAACAAATATTGAACTGAGTCGCGTGAAGGAATTCTATCACCGCGAAGATCAAAAGAACCGACTGATTTATCTTATTACCGAGGAGAATGTCGTCGATTTCTTAACAAAATCAGCGCGTGTTACTGAGGTGAATAAGTCGCAGCTTACCGAAAACTAATTTCAGTAAGGCGTCAATGGCATAAGGCATATTGGCATATGTTCAAGGCATATGTTCAATGTTGATGGGTGATGTGTCAGAGTTATGGCCTTGTGGATCTGCATAGGTTGACCAAGCTCCCAGCTAGATATTTTCTAAGTTCCAGCAGATGAGAGTTTTGTATGTCTGAAATTTCAAGGATGATTTCGACTTCCCGGAACGAGCCTAAAGCTATTCGGTAGTACTTAAGCCGATCTCTCTGAGTACGGCGAGCAGCACCCTTTATGCCATTTAACTTTAAACTTATGCCTTGAACATATGCCAATATGCCTTATGCCATTGATTCATCACCCTAAATTTTTTCCAGGTCCATCTTTCTTAGAGTCGGTGCCTTCCAAGCCATGATGGCAACAGTGAGAAGGCACATAGCTCCACCAAAAATAACTGCAGGTACCGTTCCTAAGAGTTTGGCAGCGATGCCAGACTCGAATTCTCCAATTTCATTAGATGACCCGATAAAAATCGAATTGACTGCCGATATTCGGCCTCGCATGTGATCTGGGGAAACGAGTTGCACGGCAGACGTGCGTATGACCATGCTGACGCTGTCAAAAAGACCGCTTAAAAAAAGTGCAGCTAGAGAAATGTAGAAATCGGTACTCAAGCCGAAAACCAAAATGCAAACGCCAAAACCTGCAACGGCCATAAACAACCAGTGCCCCGCATTTTTCTTAAAATAAAATCTTGTCAAAAAGAAACTCATGACAGCAGCCCCAGCAGCTGGCGCCGCCCTCAGCATGCCGAGGCCTTTTGGACCCACTAACAGAATTTCTTTTGCAAAAATAGGGAGGAGTGCGGTAACTCCGCCAAAGAGAACCGAAATCATGTCGAGCGACAAAGCTGGGAATAAAATTGGGTGGCTAAATACAAACGAAGCTCCAGAGAAAAAACTCTCTTTGACGTCATCTTGTTTTTTGGGGATTGGTCCCATTTGGATGTTTTCTAGAAAACACATCGTTAAAATACCACCGAGAAGAGTCGCTGACGTAACACCCGCGGTAAATACAACGCCCATCCAACCGAAAAAGATTCCTCCAAGAGCGGGACCCGCGATCCGAGCCACCTGCATTGCTGAGCTCATCCATGCCGATGCCGTATGTAAGCGGGTTCTCTCCACAATTCGCGGGACGGTCGCATACACCGCCGGTTGAGAAAACGCCCTTGCGACTCCTGTAAGAACTGAAGCTAGATAGAGAGTAATAACTTGCGGCCAAAGCCCAAAATGAACTGCAAATACCTGCGAAATCAAAACAACGAGGGCCGATACAAAACTCACGGCAATGACTCTGCGATAGATAATGAGAGGTCTGCTACGATCCACAATGTGTCCCGCAATCAAAGCAAGAGAAATAGCAGGCACGGCTTCGGCAAGACCGACCAAACCCAAGGCCAGTGGGTCTTGTAATAGATCATAAATTCGCCATCCTACAAGAATAGCCTGCATCTGCACTGCGAACGTGAATAAAAATCGCGCTCGCATGAGTTTGAAAAAGTCTGATGGCATGGTCCTTACTTGCCGGTTTTTGCTGGAGGGTCAAGTTCTTTGAGTTTACTCATCACTTTCCATGCTTTTATGTAATTGAAAGCCTGAAAAACTTGGAAGTCTGAATTGATGAGCTTATCTTTGGGAGAAAGGTTGTCTTTTTCTTTATTGGCAGACTCTTTCCACCATGCATCTACCATAGACTGATTGACTTTACCCTTGTCAGATCTGGGCTTACCCTTTTTTTCGTTCTCTCGTTCTTTTTCGGATAGGAGATGTCCTGCAATGTCTTTTTCGCGAGTAATATCTGTTTTTATCGTTGCCTTATTTAAAGCCTCGCGATCAATATTCTCTACGACAACATCGGGCTTGATTCCTTCGGCCTGAATCGAGACGCCGCTTGGAGTGTAGTACCTAGCCACCGTAAGCTTAAGACCTGACCCATCACCTAGTTTGACAACTGACTGTACTGATCCTTTACCAAAACTTTTTTCACCAAGAATGAGAGCTCGCTTATTATCCTGTAGAGCTCCAGCGACAATTTCACTAGCACTGGCGGAATATTCGTTGATCAACACAATAAGTGGAAATGCGGGAAGGGTTCCTTCTTTTTTTGCTGAAACAACTTCTTTTTCGCTTTTGTTTCTACCGATAGTGCTGACGATAACTCCCGACTCAAGAAACAAATCTGAGACTTTTACAGCCTGGTCAAGAAGTCCTCCAGGATTTCGCCTTAGATCTAATATCAAGCCGCGAATTTCTTTGTTTTTCTTCGTGTGGTCTGCGAGTGCTTTTTCTAAATCTTTTGAAGTGTTTTCGATAAAGCTTGTGATCTTGACGTAGGCGTAACCGTCTTCCATGTCGGTGTATTTGACAGATTTAATTTTTACGTTCCCTCGCATAATCGAGTAGTCTTTGGGGTCCTCCTCGTTATCTCTGACGATAGTGAGAACAACTTTGGAACCACGCTTTCCTCGCATCAGCTGGGCCGCTTCCACGAGACTCAGGCCTTTAGTACTTTTTCCGTCGACCGCAACAACTTTGTCCCCAGGTTTGATCCCAGCTTCATAGGCTGGTGTATCTTCGATCGGCGAAATGATGGTAAGAATGCCGTTTTGCACCGAAATCTCAATTCCAAGACCACCGAACTCCCCAGCGGTTTCATTTTCAAACTCTTTGAAAATGTCTGGTGGCAAGAAATTGGTGTGAGGATCCAGTTCTCGCAGCATCCCTTTGATACCTCCGTAGATTAGCTTTCTCGTATCAACCTCTTCTACGTAGTACTGCTGGATGAGATTGAGAACTTTCGCGAAATTTTGGAGGTCAGCATAGCGCTCCTCCGCAATCGCCTTTAAAGTGCTAATTTCAAACCTTCCAACAAAGGTGGAAAATATGACAGCTGCTGCCACAACGATGTATATTCTGCTTTTTTTCATAAGTCCCGCTCCTGTGAGGATACTTTGATTTTAAAGTCTGCCAACCATGGCTTTGGGTCAAAAGGTTCAGAAAAGTGTCGGATCTCAAAATACAATCCGGCCTCTTTATAATAGGATCCGTAAGCTGTTTCGCCAATATATCCTTGAGTTAATATTTCGTCAGATTCCTTGACTGATATTCTTTGTAGGTTTCCATAAACAGAATAGTAGTGATCTCCGTGGTCTAGAATCACAATGTTTTTGAATCCATCGATCTTTCCAGCATAACGAACCGTACCTTCGGCGACGGCCACAACTGGTTCGTTTCGGTTGGTCTCAAGAAAAAGTCCTTTGTGAGTTATGACAGTATCATCTTCAATGTCCCTAACTAAACCGAATCCGATTTTTACAGATCCCCTGACTGGTGTCGGTAACATCCCTTTGAGCTCGCCAAACGAAGGCTTTGATAGAAAGTCTAAAATTCCCTCCGCACCCTCTTGAATCTCTTCGCTTTCAGACTGATTTCTGAGTTGTTTAATACGATTGATATTGAAGTTTCGACTTTTCTGGATAGTCACAAGAATTTTTTTCTTTTCTTCTTGCTGAGCTAGCATGAGAGCTTCTTTATTTTTGATTTCGTTTTCAAGGCTTCTTAACTCACGCATTCTCTCTAGAAACTTTTCACGTTTGGCGACCAGTTCTCGCTGTGTGTTTTCAAGCTCTTTAATATTTTCAAGGTCGCGTTTGGTAAATTGGCTCAGGAGTCTGGCATTACGATCAAGAACTGCAGGATTGTTAGACGTCATCATAACTCGTAATAAGCCTTGAGCTCCAATTCGATAAACCGAAGAAAGATGTTTACGCACGATTTTTTTCTGCCGTTGTGCCTCTGTTTCTAAATTCAAGATGTCTTTTGAAATATCTTTAAGGCGGTCCTGAACGACCAAGAGGTCCTGATTTAACTCTGATTTTTGCGTGACGAGATTTCGAATTTTTTTGCTTAAACCATTGAGCCCAGTGAGAACTTTCTTCTGGCGGATTTCTTGCTTTTCTAGACGCATCTTCGTTTGCTGTAGCTGAGATTTCGCATCACCATCGGCTTGCAGGATTTGTGGCAGCGATAATAGGAGAAGAGAAAAAGCCAGTCTATGCACTTTTCACCCGTTTTGCTGCAGACCATCCGGAATTGATACTTCTCACGCTCAGGTAGGTTCCAAGAGAACCAATCGCCACACTCATCACAAAAACAAGCGCGATTTCGGATAAAGACAGAAATCGTATTTGTGCCCCTACTCCAACAAACATGATGTGAGTCAGAAGGCGCTCTTTAACGAACATAAATACAACTGACGACAGGGCGAGTGCCACTAAAACTGACATCCCATTAAGAAAAATGCCCTCGATCACAAATGGTTTTCTGACATCAAATGGAGTCGCTCCTACAAGTTCGAGAATTTCTATTTCTTCTCGGCGATGCATGATTGAATTTCGAATCGAGTTACCCATCACAAACATAAGAGCAAAGAGAAACACGCCTAAGCACAGCCCTCCGATCCACCTCATCATGTTAAAAAATGAGGCATATTGATCAACCCAGTTTTCACCGAAAGAAACCTCTTCTACCGTCTTGAACGTTCTAAGAACGCTAGACAGCGTTCTCAAAACAGAAGCCTGTTCTTCTGGCAGAACCTTCTTTGACAGGGACACGTGGTAACTAATTGGCAGAAATTTCTCGATGTCAGGATCTGACGAAAGCTCTGGAGCAATATGTTCCATTTGTTTTTGAAACTCTTTAACAGCATTACCTTTATTGACAAACTCATGCTGTCCGACCTCGCTTCTCGTTTTTAAAAAATGATCTATGGCCTGAAGATCGACCTCAGACGCTTCGTCCTTGAGATACACCGTCATCTGAGCTTCGCTTCCCCAACGAGTTGCAAGTGTGAGTCCATTTTGTGAAATTAAATAACCTAAAATAACCATCAAATAACTGGCAGACAGAACACTGAAGGTAATGGCCTGTAGACCAAAATGTTTTTTCCAGCTTCGCTTGATAGTCTGAAACATATCTACCTACTGTCGCTCATAATTCGGCCTGCCTCGATTGAAATGCGCCTTTTCTTGCGGCGCTCAACGAGAGCGTGGTCGTGGGTTGCAATAAAAACTGTTGTTCCTTGGTTACTGACATTTTCGAACAGGTTCATAATTTCTTCGGTGAGATGAGGATCAAGATTTCCCGTAGGCTCATCGGCGATCAAAACGCCAGGCTTGTGAATTAGAGCGCGGGCGATGGCGGCTCGTTGCTGTTCTCCGCCTGAAACCATTTCAGGAAACTCCTTAGCCCTGTGAGCAAGTCCCACGAGATCAAGAGTGTCGCGAACCCGTTTATCAATAAACTCTCGTCGCTCATTCTTGACCTCTAAAGGCAGAGCTACGTTTTCAAAGAGAGTTCGATCTTTCATCAAACGGAAATCCTGGAAAACGACGCCAATACTTCTCCTAAAATAAGGAATCTGTTGCAACGTCAGGTCGGCAACATCAAATTTTCCCACAGTCAAATTGCCTGACGTGGGTTTATCGAATGCAGAAATCATTTTAAAGAGTGTCGTTTTACCGGCCCCGCTCGGACCAGTAAGAAAAACAAACTCTCCTTTACCGATCGTAAGAGTGACGTCCTTCAGAGCATGACGATGCCCAGAATATGTTTTATAGAGATGATGGAATTCGATCATCCATCTATTCTATCCAGATGAATCAGAGTTGGCCAGAAAACAACAGGTCCAGAATTTTGCTGTGCTGATCTTTCATCGCTAGACGAATAGCCTCGGCGTCGCCCTTGGGGCCAAATACAAAAATATTTTCGTAGGAAGTTTTAAAGCTTTTGATCACCGCCCCGTTTTTAAAAACTCGACTTACCACTAGGCGGGTGTCGTTGCCCCAATCTTCGGTTTGTATATGGAAGCTCTCTCCACGGACGGTAACATCTGAGTTATAACCTTTTTCCATCACAAAAAATTCGCTCAAACGGGCTCGGAAGTCAACGGTGCCCTTGACCTTGCAGGACCTCTGCCAAATAATGGCACTCATGAAAGCGGTCTTTGTTTTAATGATGCTTCTTTTAAATGCAGGTTGCACTTATCTCTTCTATCACCCCGACCAAGTCGACTATTCAAAAGCCGCTCGAACAAAGCTCAATGTCGAGGAAGGTTTTTTTCCGAGTGGTGATGGAACTAAATTATCTTACTGGCATTTAAAAACAAAGAGCTCAAAAAAACCAGACGGTCTTGTTGTTCAATTCCACGGCAATGCCCAAAATATGACAAGCCATTTTGCAAGCTTGTCCTGGCTCTTGTCTGAGAACTACGACCTTTTTACTTTTGACTATCGTGGCTACGGCCAAAGTCAGGGATCCCCAACTCCTCGCGGTACCTACGAAGATGGAATCGCAGCGATCGAGTTTGCTAGCCAAAAGGCACGGGCCCTCGGTGTGCCTTTGATTCTTTACGGACAAAGTTTAGGCGGGAGTATCTTACTTAAGGTTTTGGAAGATAAAAAACCCAGTGTTGAACCTATTCTCGTCGTCATTGAGAGTTCGTTTTACTCTTACACGGGAGTCGCTCGCAAGAAACTTGCCAGCGTCTGGTTGACGTGGCCATTTCAGTGGCTTCCTTTTCTTCTGATCAGCAACGGCTATTCCCCCGAGGGAGACGATCTCGGAAAAATTTCACCGGTGCCAACTCTTTTGCTCTATAGTCGAGCAGATCCGATCATTCCTTATAGTGATGGGGAGCAGATTTTTGCAAAACTCAAAGATCCAAAATACTTTTGGACTTATGAAGAAGCCGGTCACATCGCCGGAATGTTCGTACAAAATGGAAAGTACCGCCTTGAACTTTTGAATTTGCTAGAAACACTGAAAGCTAAAAATACCAAAAGAAATTAACGGCGTTTTCGTTCTCCGAAAAACTCGCTTTTTGCGCAGATAAATCCACCGATAAACTGTCTGTTACCGCATAACGAATTTGCCCTTTAACGGCAACGCTCGTATGTTGAGTTTGAGTCAGAAAGTGATATTCAGACCATTCTGTATACATTGCAAATCGGTCGCTCAGCCGATATTTAAATCCCGCAACCGGCCCAATTCCTACTCTAGCCCAGCCTTCAGAGAACTGTGTAGACCCTAATGCAGTCAGGCCCGCAATAGCAAAAACCGAAAAAGAATCATTTTCCATGAGATCAACCGAAAGCCCCATGCCAGTTTTGAGAAAGCTCATTTCACACAAAAGACAGCCCAACTCATTTCTTTTCTCATATCCAAAATTCAGTCGCCAAGCGAAGTTACGTTCAAACTTGCGCATAGGATTGAGAGACTCCACGTCAAGGACATTGAAAGTTTTCAGATAAACCTGGCGATCATGATCTGTTAATACTCGCCATTTAAACTCTCCGAAACCAATCTTAGCGTAGGTCGGAAATCCCTCAGATCTATCCAAAAAATCATGGAGGGAAAATCTCAAATTTAAATCTAAAAAACCACGAGTGTTTCCATCAAATTCGGAACTCCCACCTCCAACACCAAGACGAAATGTCCCGTGTCCAGATGAAGGGTTTTCGCCGGCAGGTTCTTCGATGGGAGGAGTGTCTGCAACCGGCAGCTGGCTGCGCTTTACCAGGAGCGACTGTTTCCATTTCGCTTCCTCTTGATGCTCACCCATGAGCATACCAGGATAGCGATAATCGATGTAGTCAACGGTAGCATCGAGAACACGAGCTTGGGACTCAGGAGCAAGTTTCGAAAATTGATCAGAAACCACTCGACTGCCTGTGAGAGTTCGAACTTCTGCCGCTTCTTCGGGCCCTTTAAGAAGATTCATCCTTTGGTAAAACTGCCTGCGGGACGACGGTCGAAACCTGACTCCTCGAACAAACCCAGGGTTTGCATAAATGGCCTTTAACGTATCGCTAGGAATCACCCAGGGCGGCAAGTGAGAGACAAGGTCAAGCCTTGGTGAGACTGCCTCAAAAAGTGTGAGCATGTGATAGGAGCAATTTTCGGTAATGTAAAAATAGTCGAAATACGTGGAGCCAAGTTCCCAGATATGATCCACAAGAAGGGAGACCTCTTCCTCTGTGAAGTTCAAATCATATTCCCATAAATCCCGCGAATCATAGTCGTTGTACTCACGAACTTTGTAGTAGTATGGAATCGCGCTGAATTCACCGGGAAATCCGCCGGCAAAGCCGTAAAGAGCATAGAGAAGAGGATTTGATGTGTTTGCAACGGCCGCATAATTGACGCCATAATCAAGAAGCGACGGCGATGAGGTGGCGCTTAGCTCGCGGCGCTTGTTAAGCCGAATGAGAGAGTGTCCAAAAACAGAGGATGGGTTGTTGAGATAGTAAGAGGAGAACACCAAAGTTACTGATTTTGCTCGAACGCGGTTTCTCCATTCATCAAGCCCTTCACAGGCCTGTTCGGGAAAATGAACCTGAAGGCTAGATTCAATGTAGCGTCGTCTTGCCGGTAGTTGGCAGTAGGCCGTTTGTAATTTTCGTTTTAAAGCTTCCAGGTTGCGAACATCTTTACTGAAAAAGGCGTGGATATCGGCATCAAGCTCGGCACTCGCGTCTTGTTTGCCCTGAGGGGCGATAAAAAAAGCGGGGCCATCTGCTTGACTCTCCCACCTTCCAAAGATGCTTTGTTGGAAATGCAAAAGCTTACGCCACTGAGTGCTCTCGCTAAGCTGAGCCTTGTGAGCTTTAGCTATAATGTCCTCAGCAGTTAGAGAATTCTGAGCCGAAGCGCCAGCTCCCCAAATGAGGATAAGAATAAAAAAAAGGGCTACATTTTTCAATGCAACCCTTCTGTCATAATTCTCAGACTTACTCAATCAATAATGTCAGACTCAATTAGCCAACACGATTGCAAGCAGCAACTTTATAAGACTTTAAAGTTCTCAAAATGTTGTTGCTGATTTGATGCGCGCTTAGGTTTTCGTTGCTGTAAATGTTTTGAAAATTATTTTTCAAAACAGCTTTGACATCGCCATTGTCACGGCAACCTAAAACTTCAGTCAAACCTACAAGAGACTCACCTTGGCCGCGTGCCATTTCTTTAGAAAGAGCGACTTGGTTGGCCTCAACGTAAGACTCAAGTTTTGCAGTTCCACCTTGATCGGTACAATTTGAAGTACCAGTGGTGATTGCAAATGTTTGATAGCCAGTTGCATTCAATGTTGCTGCAAAAATCTGGTTTTCTTTACCGAGGATAACGTTACCCAATCCACAGCCGGCAGGTCCGATGTGGTTCGCGTAAGCAGAAGCTCCAACGAAAAGTGATAATAAAGTAAATAATGCTTTCATTATATTCCAATCCCTTTCTTAACCGATCTGTTCGCAGCTTGATTTCAAGCTAGAATCAGAATTGATTGTTTTAATGATCTGACGGGTAGACTCATAAGTAGAGTTAGATCCGCCGAAGATTTCGTTGTAGTGAGCTTTGATAGACTCACCAAGCAAGTGAGAGTCACGGCATTGGAAAATCTCTGCCAATCCATCGATGGTTTCACCGGTGCCACGAGCCGCTTCTTTAGTCACAGTTTCTTTATTGACTTCGATGAAAACAGCGGCCTGATGACCAGCTTCAGGAATATCACAGTTCGATGTTCCAGTTGTGATTGCAAATGTCTGATATCCAGTTGCATTCAACCAAGCTGCCACGATTTGAATCATGCCAGGTTTAGGACCGAAAACGATAGAACCCAAACCGCATCCTGCCAATCCGTATCCTTGACCAGAAACTTGGTCATGGAGAGATTTTCGCGGATGTGCTGGCTCGCTCGCTACTGGGGCCTCGGCGGCAGGTGCTGCTGCAGGAGCACTTGGCGTTGCTTTTCGTGTTGTTTTTTTCTGGGCCATAGCGCCTTGGACCGAACCAATGACTGCTAAGGTGCAAACCCATTTCATCATATGCCTCATAGAGTTTCTCCTTCTTATATGAAGAGAATTCAATCGAATGAGACAAAATAATTCAAGGAAAAAGTGAAGTTTTAATGAATGACCAAAACGCGCATTGTTAGGAATTTGCCCGGGCGATGAGTTTCGATCGGGCATTTTTCGAGTTTGTTTACGATTTTTTGAGGCGACGGATCGCCTCAAGATCTCTCACACGGCCCTTATCGAGTTCCTTTTTCTCCTCGATCTGAGTTTCTAGTGAGCGAAGCTGTCGACCTAAGAGGTGGTAAAACTCATAGCTGATTTCTAAATCGTCCTTCAGTGTCCCACTGGCACTCCCAATGACCGGGGCAAGGGCTTGGCTGAGTTGTCCTTGCTCCTTTGCCGTAGGAATATCACGAATTTGCAGTGAAAGCAGGGTTGCGAACAAGTAAGCTTTTTGCTCCTTAGAGAGTGCGTTCACTCGAGCATTAAGCTCTCGGGCTCGATGGTCCTTGTTCAAAAGGATTGGAATTGCCAGGCTGAGCTGAGCTTTGCGCTTTTTAACAAAAGTCGCCAAAGCTTGTTCCGTTAAACCCGCTTTTCCTTCCAAATCAAGCATTCCGTAATAAGACTGATTAATCATGTCTACTTGGCTTTTGGGATCTGCAGAAGCCACAGTTGAAACATAAGTTTGAAGAGTAGAACGCAAAGATCCCTTCGTTTCTAAGACCATCTGTTGAAGCTGGAAGTAGCTGAGTAAGCAGCTTTGAAAAGATACGAAAGCTTCATCCTCACCAGACAAAAGCGTCGCAGCTACAGAAAATCCGATGGGTAGGTCGACTCCTTTTTTGGAGAAAACAAGGCGCTGAACACTACCATCTTCTACTTCGGCCCCCTTAACATCACCCAAAACCTCAAGTAGAGATTTCCCTGACTTATTTTTGGGACTGTTATTAAGAAATGCCGTGACCATCGCTGATTGGCCTGTAGTAACGCCGGACTGGTTAAGGTCTTTACTGTCATCTTTGGCGCTGATAAGAACCGCCAAGAAGTCATCGATCTTGTTAGCCCGAGACTCAACCGAAGTCTTTTTCCCCAAAAATTGAGAAATACCTACATCACATTGGTGAGTTTTTAACTTCTCGATGTGTTCTTTAGGAGTCCAACTTGGATCGTAGGGAATGGGAGCATCCACCTTCTCCCGCTGCATGAGCCCCATCACACCTTGATCCATCAAAGACTTGAGGCGATATGAGGAATGCCTGATTTTTTGGGATCGCGGCAGATTCGACTTAGAAAGGTCATTAGCGAAGCTTAGGAAGCGCGAAGAGTCCACTCGCAAGGCTTGGAAAAATCTTTGTAACGTTGCATTTTGACTCTCACGAATTTGCTCGGGAGTTTCGTCAAAAGCCTGTTTACCTTGTTCCGAAGATTTCACCAAACCACGAATTTGCTCCATGTTCATCGCAAATCCAGGGCGAGATACTGACAGACAAATCAAGAAGCTCACTGCAAGTTTAAGTTGTTTCATGGGTTTACTCCAGTCGTGCGCTTGTGAAAGAGCCACTCAAATACCGCAAAAGGATCAATCGCTTCGCTCGTTTTTGTGAGAATCCGATCCACAGCTGGCATATCATCTCGGCCGTCATATTTTTTGCTCGTCTCAAATTGGATTTCCATAGGCTTAGAAAATACCTTGCTATCTGACTTGCCCCAGAAAAATGGGAGCAAGTTACACATCTTTTTGAATTTCACGCCTGAATCCTCGTCACAGTTTTGGCGATAAAACGGCACGCCTTTTTGGTACATTGAGATTTCAAAGCTATAGACTCTATTCGGTCGAAGGGGACTGTAGCGACCGTAAATGTTGTTGCTATTATTGATGAGATCAACCGTCCAGTTCTCGCTTTGCATGGTCATCTCGTCGTTCGACAAGTTATTCGAGTCAGGCTGAACCGCCTCCCAATCTTCTGAGTATATTTTAGAGATTCCTCTATCAAAAAGAAGTCGCTTTTTCTTGAGCCGAATTTTAACGACGGTGTTTTTCATAAACTCTTTATCCATCGCGGGACTTTTCTCTGCCCCTAAAACCCCCAAATCTGCCTTGAGCTTTTCACGCTCCTGATTTTTAGCTGAGTGATTGGCAATTGAGCTAATGACGGCCGCTGATTGGTCCTGAAGTTTAATCTCTGATGGGTATTTTTTAACGGTTGTTCCACCGATCTGCTCCTCGACCCAGCGAACAGCCTCAACGGGCTGACCATTAATGTCGACTGGCAAGCGCATAGCATTAGGACTCGCTTTTGAGATATCCCGCTCCAAAGTGTCAATCCGAACTTGAATGTCATATCGACCGTTAGGTGTACAAGCAAATTGCGAAGGCGATATTGCCACGGCATATTTGTTCCACGCATCCGATATTGCAACTGAAGGAGTCACACTGCTCGTCATATTGGTGTTGTTATACGTTTGAATATTTTCGAGCTCGCCCGGGAGGAGATCGTACTTGTTTGGAATGAAAGGAGCATAGGGATGAGCGGCCGGCGTCCAAGAAGCATCAGGTCTTGAAAACTCCGATCGATACGTCATAGTTTCGTTGGTACAGAAAAGACTTGAGCTTCGATCCTGGTCATACCAACAAGTTTTTGGGACATCAGTACACTCCCTTACTTTTCTAGTTTCACAAGATTCATGTCCATTTTTGTCTTTTTCGCAAAACTCTTTATCGACGTCATCACAGACTTCTTCGGTTCCGCAGATCGAGCTGCTCGTGCCGAGGGCACACTCTTGCCATTCCCAGGTTTCAAATGTTTGAAATGGAACCTGACCTGACCATTCGATATCAGGCAAAGATTGTCTGAGTTTGAAGGCTTGGTCCTCATCACCTCGAGCTCTGAGCTCAGCCCACTTTCGAAAGTCAAAAGGCTGTGGAGTTCGAATGTGACTGTCTTCGTTGCCAGAACATTGAATTTGGTGGGATCGGTGATTGAAGTTTCTCACCGAAGGCCCGGTCAAAAAAGACCGGGTCGGGCAGAGGCTTCTTACGGGCGAATTCGAGTACTCTCGGCAAAAGTTATCATAACCGAAAGCCTGAAATGCTCCCAAAAATAGATATAGAAAAAGCGCAATCCGTTTCATAAAAAACCTCTTCAGTGAAAAAAGCTTTTAGATACCTTCTTCGTTGTTTTTGAAAACATCAGAACCTGGCTGGCTGCTCTGAGAAGCTTTGATTTCTGCTTCAATAGCGTTGGCCTCGGCAATGCGAGATTTCCATCCCAAGAGTCCAGTATCTAAACCTTTGGCAATTCCCTGTAAGGTCGTTTTGTCGCTGCTGATGTTAGAGGGTCCAAACAAAAACTTTCGTTTTTCAACAAGTTCCTTCTGTGTCGCATCGTCTTTGAAGTACCGCTTGATGTATTGAGCTTTCATCGCTGGCGCTCCACCGTTCATCACGATAAGTTCTTCTTTGATATCTGCTGCAAGGAGCTTCAGGATCAATAAATTCACCTCAACAAGGTTTTTCTGACCTTGAAGGCGAGTGATCGTAGAGTTTAAGCGAGACAACATCGTCACATCACGACCGAAAATATCTTGGGCGCTTGTCGTTTGAGTTTCTATCAGGTTTGTGTAGTTGCTCAAAATCTGAGTCAATTTTGCTTGGCTGTAGTCATATCCGCTAAACCATTGGATGTGGTTTTTCGTAAGAATGCGATCGAGATTAAATACTTTTGGATCATATTGAATACCGATAACGCCGATATTTGCACCCATGATCGTGCGAGTGACTGAGCGTAACCAAAAAGCCTCTTCAAGGTTCGTAAGAAGGGTTGCTAGATCTTGGCGGTTGCCCTCGCTCATGGCTCTGTAGTGGTTTCCATCGCCAAAAGTTTCTATAAGGCTTAGAATATTGGTTCTTGTGAAGGTATTGAGATTTGTGATTTCTTTTGCTTCATCTGGCGTAAAGATACGTTTTACTTGAGCCTCACGAGACATCGCAGTCACTTCAGCCGAACCCAATTGAGGAGCTTGCTTGAGAAGCTGTTCAAATGTCAGAGTTTTTATGACTCCATTCTTATATCGAGTCACAACTGTGATTGAATTTAACTCAGATTCAACGTTTTTAACTCCATCAAGGTAGGGCTTAACAATCGGCGAAAGGTCAAGTCGGCCAAAATTCATAATAACTTCGTACGCCGCTTCAGGTTTTTGAGCGTCTTTTTTAGCAGAAGGAATATTCGCAAGGCTTTCTAGATTGGCTTGTAAGCTTGCTTTGGTTTGTTCGAAATTGAGTTTAAGAGACGCAACTTCAGAAAACTCAAGGACTGTACCGTCAGCAGATTTGATCTGTTGTTGACCAAGTTGTTTAGTGAGTTCAAGCAAACTAGCATAGCTGGCTTTGATCCCTTTCAAAGTTTGATCAATGTATTCACGATCCAAAGCGTACTGATCGCCTTGAAGTTTCGCGAGGACCTTTACGATCTCAGCTGTGTTATCAACCTGGTACTGACCTGGGTTTGCAATGATCGATGGTGTGATCATAGGCATAGTGACTTGAGCATGCACTCCTACAGGTAAAATGACTGAAACTAAAGGGACAAGACCAAGTGAAACTGACTTTTTAATAAGCGACATAAATTCCTCCTGGAAAGGGTCTTTGCAAATTCCGAGGCCAATCTCGAGGGCCGACGGCAATGTAAGTTATGTAATTGAGAGAACTAAGGAATCCGGAAAACTGGAGGCGCTTTGGGAAGGGGGATATTGTCTAAATATAAGACATCTGACTGTCTCAAATGGCATCGTCTCAAAATGAGATTAAGAAATGAGGCGGCGGCGGATTCGCGAAAATGCGAGATTCATCATGAAAAATCCGAACAAAAACAGGTAAGCCACATGCATCCAAAGCGTGTTGCTATATCCATAGACGAGAATCTGTCGAACGGCTGCTACTCCATGAGTCAGAGGGAGACAATACGCGATCACTTTGAAAAAAATGGGAATGTGATCAACAGGGAAGTACGTTCCGCTAAAAAGCGACATGGGGATAATGATTCCGGAGGACGCGAACGTGAAGCTGTCATAATTTTTTGCAACTGAAGTCACCCACATTCCAAAACATGAAAAAGCCCAACTAACAAGAGCGACAACGGCGAGCGCCGGAAAGATATGCCAGTCCCGAATCAGACCTAAGAAAAACGAAACTAACACGAGGCCAACGACTCCCATAAATCCCCTTGTAAATGCCCAGAGCAGTTCGCCAAGAACAATTTCGGAGGGACTCACACGGGTGAGCATGATCGTCTGATAGGTTTTCTGGTGCGCTAGTTTAGTAAAGTTTCCGTATGTAGCATCAAAAAATGCTAGGACCATCGCTGTTGAACAAAGAAGGGCTGGGAAAAAAAACTCTAAGTAAGAAACCCCGTCAATCGTTGGGATAAACGTTCCTAAGCAAAAACCAATTGCAAGCAAGTAAAACAAAGGCTCCAAGATCATCCAAAAAAAGGATACGAGCATCGTGTAGCGAAAGTAGAGGAGATTTCTTGACCATACTGCCTTCACACCAGGACCCCACTGCGGGATTGTGAAAAGGTCGTTAAAAAAAGGCGGTTTTCTACCAGGAATTGTGACCATCAAAGAAAATGATCATGCGTCTTGCAAATCATGTCCAGCTAATTTTAGAAACACGTCATTTAATCCCGGCTTTCGAACTGTAACCCGGTGGCTGGAAATTAAATTCATGGCTTCTCGGCCGTCTTGCTTTTGTTTAATAAAGACACAAACCCTATTCTTTATCACTTGGTACTCGTAGGAGTTTTCTTTAAGACGTTTTAGGAAATATTCAAGATCAGCAGTGCTGGATTCAAACTCGACGACTTCACGACCAATTTCTTCTTTGATCATCGTCTGAGGCTCATCGATCGCTAAAATCTTACCTCCATTCATGATCGCAACGCGATCACAGATGGCTTCAGCTTCGGAAATATAAAATGTACTAATGACACTCGTCATGCCTTCGGAACGCTTTCGTTTAAGAAACTCCCATGCCCAGGTTCGCGATTGAGCATCTACTCCAGCTGTTGGTTCATCGAGAATCAGAAGTTCAGGCCTATTAAGGAGAGCTCTTGCCGTAACCAAACGCCGCCGCAATCCAATAGTTAATGTGTCAACATGCCGATCTGCAAACTCTTCCATGCGTACAAGGTCTAGCATTTCTTTGGCGCGCATTTCTGCATCGATCCGGTTGAGCCCATGATAACGAGCGTAGACGGTCAGGTTGTCAAAAACCGAGAAGTCGGGATCAAGTCCGTCATCCTGCGGAATGACTCCGATCTTAGACTTGATCTCACGTTCATTGCTTTTGGTATTGTAACCAAGAACGAAAAGCTCACCACTTGTAGGTAGAGCTGAGCAGTAGATCATTTTTAACGTCGATGATTTTCCGGCTCCTCTTGGGCCAAGAATACCGAAGCACTCGCCCTTTTTAACGGCGAGCTCAATCTGATTGACGGCCACAAGATCACCAAACTTCTTCGTCAAAAGCTTAGCTTCTACGGCTAAAATCATACGCCTGTGATCTTCTTTCGTTTATGTGGATCAAGGGCGCGACATCGAAGGCGAATGTGCTTAGGCGTTACCTCAATCAGTTCGGAATCTTTGATCCATTCCATCGCTTTTTCCAAGGTCATCGGCTTCACAGGAACTAGCCGAATCGCCTCATCACTTCCTGAAGCACGCACGTTTGTTAATTTTTTCTCGCGACAAACATTCACTTCAAGATCGTTTTCTTTAGCGTGCTCGCCAACAATCATACCTTCGTAAACTTCGCTCTGATGGACCACGTACATTACGCCACGCTCTTGCAAGTTCCAAATCGCATACGCAGTTGCCATCCCTTGACGGTCAGAAATCATGGCACCTGTAAGACGGTTTTGGATCTCTCCACGAAACTCATCATAGTCATCGTAAATGGTATTCAGGAGACCGGTTCCACGAGTGTCTGTAAGAAACTCAGATCGATAACCAATCAATCCCCGAGCAGGAATACGGAACTCAAGTCGCGCACGCCCTGATCCTTTGTTGATCATATTGATCATGACACCTTTTCGAAGGCCCATTTTTTCCGTAACGACGCCGGTGAATTGCTCTTCGATATCGACGACGGCGATTTCCATAGGCTCAAGCTTTTTACCGTCTTTTTCTTTAAAAATAACTTGGGGTTTACTCACGCAAAGCTCAAAGCCTTCGCGGCGCATTTGTTCGATGAGAACTCCCAATTGCAACTCTCCACGACCGATGACTTTGAAAGAGTCCGTGTTATCTGTTTTTTCCACACGAATAGCCACATTGTGCAAAAGTTCACGCTCCAGTCGCTCTAAGATTTTGCGACTTGTGACCTGTTTGCCATCCCGGCCGGCAAAAGGCCCATCATTCACCTGAAAGATCATTCCAACTGTCGGCTCTTCAACACGAATTCGAGGCATGGGCCGAGGGTCTGTGGCCGAAGTGATCGAATCACCGATAGTGAAGTCTTCAAGACCGGCAACAATAACGATATCACCTGCGCCAACCTCTTGTACGGGCTGCGGAGAATTGACGATATATTGAAAAAGCGCACTCACTCGAACCTTTTTTTCGCCATTTTCTTTAATACAGAGAACATCGTCGCCAACTTTAATTTTTCCAGATCGAATTCGGCCGATAGCAAGACGGCCGACGTAGTCGTTGTAACTGATGTTTGTCACTACCATTTGTAGAGGAGCATTCTCTTCAATAGTCGGTGGAGGTACGATTTTGATAATGCTATCGAACAATGGCTCAAGGGATGTTGTTTTAACTTCGGGATCGTAAGTGGCCATCCCCTCTCGAGCAATTGCATAAAGAGTGAGGAAATCTGCCTGTTCTTCAGTGGCGTCAAGATCAATGAAGAGATCAAAAACTTCGTTGTGGACTTCTGTGATGCGCGCGTCCTGACGGTCAATTTTGTTGATACAGACGATGACTTTTTTATTCTGCTCCAGCGCCTTTCTGAGAACAAAGCGTGTTTGCGGCAGAGGCCCTTCGCTGGCGTCGACCAGAAGGATACAACCATCAACCATGTTGAGAATCCGCTCAACCTCACCACCAAAGTCACTATGCCCCGGAGTGTCGACGATATTAATCTTATAGTCTTTGTAAACGAATGAGGCATTTTTTGCCGCGATTGTAATCCCGCGTTCCTTCTCAAGGTCCATGGAGTCCATCAATCGCTCTTCGACATGCTCATTTTCACGGAAGGTACCGGCTTGTTTCAAAAGGTGATCAACCAAGGTTGTTTTACCGTGATCGACGTGAGCAATGATGGCGATGTTTCTGATTTTAGATGGATCCATAAATTAACCGTGTCCTCCCATGAGAAATGGCTCTGAACTTGTATCCACTTGTTCAAAGGAATTAATTGCTGAAAAGTACTCACTAGCCACTAACATAATCGCATCGGTTGTGCGTGTTTGGAAAAGGTTTTTTCTGAACTGGCCCGAATTCGGAAAACCTGTAGAAAACCAAGCCGCAAATTTACGCAACTGAATTTGAGTGATGTGATCGTCACAGTATTGAACTAAATTGTCACGTAATTTCATGAATAGATCATTGAAATTCCTCTGAAAATGCATAGTTTTCCCAGAGAGAAGGCTAAGGCTTTCTAAAAATATGTAAGGATTCTTGAGGGCCCCTCGGCCAATCATCACTCCGTCACAACCTGTCTCGTTGAGACGTCGCAGAGCTTGCTTCGCTGTTAAAATATCACCGTTTCCAATGATGGGAATGGGGCTATTCTCCTTGACCTCAGCAATGTAATCCCAATTTGCAAGTCCTGAGTAGCCAGCCGAACGAGTGCGCCCATGAATGGCCATCCAAAGCATGCCTTCATTGTATGCGAT
>JBGATJ010000114.1:0-5320 GCA_044229295.1 Pseudobdellovibrionaceae bacterium | reverse complement strand
AACGTTCATTCACTTTTTCTATCTTCAAGGTAAGATGCGCTGCTTATATCCTTAAATGAACGATTAAATATCGAAAGGATGTAAAATGAAATCGCTAACAAAAACCTTTTCAATTCTCTGTCTGTCTTTGGTTATCTCTCACCAGGCGTTTGCCGCAGCTCCCTATCCCCTGAGCTCAGTCATTAGAGATGTTGATGTCGACGAGTCCTCCTATAAATATGGCGGTGTCGGTGGAGACATTTGGCCTATGGTTTGGGCGGCTGACGGGAGCCTTAGAACTGCTTATGGAGACGGTGACGTCGCTTGCCCGAAAAAAGTGAGTTACGGATTTGTTTCGATCAGCTCATTGGTTCCTGACGTCTCTAAATTAGGTCCCGTATCTTGCGGCCCTCTTGGATCAGGACATGGAAAGATCATGGCTCTCGGAGCCGCTGGAAAATATCTCTATGCCTTCCGCACAGCTCAGCTTGCAGACAATAACTACCACACGGTTCTTCGCTCTGATGATTACGGTAAAACCTGGGTCAAGGGCTTTGACACTCGCGATCTCTACATTTCAAATTATGTAAATATCGGAATGGGCAATGCTGGTGCTCCAGGTGGATATCTTTATTTTATCTTCGGTTACAATGGCGCCATTCGATTAGGCCGAGTGAACCCGGCCAACTGGAATGTAAGAAGCGCTTACCAGTGGTTTAACGGAACATCGTCATCTCCAAGTTGGGGATCGTCTGCAAGGCCGATATTTTCGGATCGAGCTGGAACTGTTCAGCCCACCCTCCAATACGTGCCTGCCCTGAAAAAATATCTTATGGTGTCTGCGCACTCTGCTCCTGGCGAAATTGGAATTTTCGAATCTGATAACATGTATGGACCTTGGAAAACCGCCATGTACACCACTTCTTTTCTTGGGATGAGCAATACTAAAGGTGCTTTTTATAGCATTAACTTCCCTGGTAAATGGCAAACCAACGGCGGCAAAACTCTTTGGGGAACTTTCAGTTGCCACGACGTGAAGGACTACGGCGCTTGCGGAAAATATCACGATAAGTTGAATCTTATTAAATTCAATTTGACTGTAAAGTAACCAGATCTTAGTCAGTGCAGGGTGCTTTTTACAATGGATCGTTGCACCCTTGCTCGCCCCTCAGAGATCTGAGAACATCCTCCAAAATGGAGGCTCACCGATGAAATTTTTAGTTTTGGCTTTGATTGTTGCGAGTTCTGGTTTTGCCCAAGCCAGAGGCACGACCATCGTGAATTGTAGACCACTCAATGGACATCGTATGAGCATGGTTCTTACATCTCAAGGGCCGGCCGTTGCGGTTGATTCCGTGATTATGGCAACGGTGATTCCCTCAGATTCAGATGAGCGTATGCCACCTAGTGGCCCCATTGAATTTAAGTTTGTTGGTGGCTATAAATTTAATGGATATGTCGATCCCGATTTGTATTTGATCACTCGTGGTGTTCTTACCGGTCCTCCTAATATTCGTCTCGATTGTGTAGCTCCTGGGCGATAAGATCTGATTCAAATTGAGAAGAGTTTTTCCATAGTCTTTACATAGTTGATATGTAAACTAATGAGAGCCCATTTCTGCTAGGAGCCTCATGACTAAGATTTTACTCGTTGAAGATGTTCCTGTTCTTGGAAAAAGCCTCAAAATCACTCTTGAAGTTGCTAAATATACAGTTGTTTGGGCTCACAATTTAAAAGAGGCGGGCGAAAAAAATGAGTCCGAACCTTTTCACCTTATTGTCTTGGACATTAACCTTCCCGATGGATCTGGCTTAAATTTTTGCCAAACTCTAAGACAAGTTGGCTCGAAACTTCCGATCCTTATTCTTACAGCAAGAGTTGATGAAGACACGGCGGTCACGGCTCTTACTAATGGTGCTAACGACTTTATTCGAAAGCCCTTTAGCTCTAAAGAGCTTGTTGCGCGTATTCGAAATGCTCTGAGCGAACCTCAAATGCGAGAAGAGCAGCTACGAGTAGGGCCCATTTTAATTCTTAAAAGCCAAAGAAAGATTCTTGTCTCAAATATTGAGCTAGAGTTGAACCGTAAAGAGTATGAACTCTTTGTGCACTTTGCTAGCCACGTGGGGAACGTGATTTCTCGTGACACTCTCATCGAGTCGATCAGTGAGGCCAGCGAAATTATTGACCGCACCGTAGACTCTCATATCAGTCACATTCGGACTAAGCTTAAGAAAAGGAATATTTCCCAAGTTCAGATCGAATCCGTTTATGGGGTTGGTTACAAATTGGAAATTGTATGATGAGGAATTCACTTTTTAGAAAATATTTTCTAGTCGTGTTTAGTGTCTTTTCCCTGATGCTCGTCATGAGCTTTTTGGTTTCATTTCTGCTCGGGCAAGTGGAAAGAGGCCAATTTCAAAACGGTGGGCCAGTTTTTTTTGCAAAACTCGTCGCGCAGTCAGGTGAGGACAAGCGGGTCTTTGCAGCTAGGTTTAATCGCGAGGGACTCGGGGCCTTTCCGCTGCAAATTGATCTCATTGACTCCCAAGGCAGAAGCCTTCTTGAAGACGGAGTTTCAATGCCTGAGTGGAATTCTTTGCCTCTTCCACAAGGTGAGTATGAAAGTATCCCTATCTCCCATCAAGGAGAAGGGCCGCCTTACACTCTAGTGAGGATCTTTGATAAAGAGTTTCCATTTGTGCTAGTGAGGTTTGCCCCTCGCCCGCCAGGACCACAGGGGCATGATCGTGGGCGTGGCCATCCTCATCCTGGGCTTCCTCCGCATCTGGGGTTTCAGATTTTTTTGAGTATATTCATCGCCGTACTTTTGGCGTCGGCTGTGTCAATTTTTTTACTTTTTAGGTCCTTCCGGCAAAAGGCCTATACAGCTGAGACTGTTCTCAACGAAATGCAACGGGGAAATCTCAAGGCTAGGTTCCCTGTTACTAAAGTTGATGAGATTGGGCGTCTTATGACCCTTTTTAACACGATGGCTGATGAGCTTGAGCGCGTCGTTGTTAAGCTTCAAGACAATGAGAAGTTACGAATCCAACTTTTGCAAGACCTTGCCCACGACTTGCGCACGCCCGTGGCCTCACAAATAAATTTGTTAGAAACATTGCGCGACAATCCTTCAGAAATCTCCGAGAAACTCAAAAAAGAAATGCTGGAGATGGTTTGCCAAGAGACTTTGTATTTTGGAAAACTCGTTGAGGACCTTCTTCTATTAGCTTCGGTTTCTGAACCTAAATACACGCCAAAGTCCTCGCAGCTCAATCTTGGATCACTGGTTCAAGATGTCAAAAAAACCCTCGAGTACTCCCACCCTGGAAAGGTCATTGAAGTAAAACTGCCAAGTGACACCAATTTAAACTTTGTCGGTGATGGCCATCTTATGAGCCGTGTGATTCGAAATGCTTTTGACAATGCTCTTAGTTTTTGCAAATCCAAAGTGATGGTTTCTTTTTCGCAAGTTGGATCGGAGCTTGAAATGATAATCGAAGATGATGGTCCTGGATTTTCACCGCAGGTGCTCTCGGAGTTTGGAGTTAAAAAACAGACGCGAATCCTCAGTGAAGAGCGCAGTGGCCGAGCTAGTGTCGGACTCGGTTCGGTGATTATTTGTAATATTGTGAGAGCTCACAAGGGTCGAGTTGAAATTCAAAATCGGGTAGGGGAGCAAGGCACCGTGACCGGCGCCCTGCTCAAGGTGATTTTGCCTTACTGAGGAAGATCTTCGTTAGGGGGACGTTGAAATTCGGGTCTTGGTCCTCGAGGAGGTGGGGCCTCGATTCCCTTTTTAGTAAGGCACGCTCGAATTTTTTCATGTTCTTGCTCGGTCCAGGAAGGTCTTTGCCCTCGTTCTGGCAATGAGAGGTTTGCGCCTTCTGCATTCAGCTCTTGAACGCAGGACTGAATGGCCTCTCGAAGCTTTTCGTGACCTTGTCGATCAGCCCTTGCCTGTGCTAGGTGAAGGAGCAAGCCAACGCTTAGCAAAAGTGCGATTTTGTTTTTCATTTTTTCTCCTTTGTGAGGTTCATAAAAAAAGAATAACTGCGGACTGTGTAAGGAGAATGGAACCTTAAATTTTTTTGACTCCATACTCATTCAACATTTCTTTTCTAAAATTGAGATAAGACTTTTAATAAAGGAATGAATCATGGGATTGCTCCAAAAAACTCTTCCCTTTGCGGTGATCGGTTTTACTCCGCTTAACTTTTTATGTTGGTAAGACGAAGTCCTGTAAGATTTCTGGAGCCGAGGATGACTCCACTGTCTATGAGTGTCAGTATCTTTAAGTGCTTTGGTTTGAGACAGAAATAAAAAAATCCAAACCTATCAAACAATATAACAACACCGCAAGTTGAAATCGACCAAACTAAATACGTTGCAACTACCGCAACAGTTTAAAAATAACAACAAAGGGGGAGCCATGAGTGCAGGTCGATGGTCAAAACGCAAGATAGGTATAATAAGTGGAGTCTTACTTCTGAATGTTTTTTTCTTCCAAAATTGTTCGATTCTTAAAACAGCTCTTTTTGTATCGTCTCCAGAAAAGGCCTATGCAATGGCAGTTGGTTCGCAACCAGGTGCGGACACTGGTGGTCCGCATGAGGATGATGGGGATGGCGGCGGTGGTACTGACGGTAACGGCAGTAACGGCGGAAATTACAGCGCTTCTGATGTTTCAGCAGTGACAGGGTTCGCCCAACAAGATGTTGGAAGGGCTCTGGACGCTAATGAAAAACCCAACTTGGGAACACCTCGATAATTATTTTTCAACCCAACTTCTAAAGGCGGTTACAAATGTTAAAATCAATTTCATTTTTTATGATAAGCATTTTTTTTCTGCAGGTACATGCAAGCCCAACTCGAGAGCAATTGGATGCTGGCAGGTCTCTATTAGATTCACCTACCAGTCCTAAAGTTAACCCATACAAAGCTGAAGGCGAGCTGTTTGCCGTATTTGCCCTTAAAAACAAAGGCGGTCGGTTTGTTGTGGGACCATATTCGTTTTACATGAATTCAGTAAAGCACTTTTGTCTTCTTGGATCAGGCGGCGGCTACGTAAAAATCAAAGATTTCCTTCCAGGGACAACCTATGACGGCCGCTGTGACCGCAAACCTGGAAAGCATTCTTATTCGAATGTGTTCATGGGAACCGGCGTGTACTACCAAAATGCTGACGATGGATATTGTTGGTATGACAGTTGGGCTAAAGTTGAAAGCTTAACTGGACTTAAAAACGGAAAGGGATTTCCTCGCGTTACCAGTATGGGGAGTGGAGCCGTTTACAAGGGCGTATGTAATCCACCTTCGACTCATCACTGGGTGTTC
>JBGATJ010000042.1:0-38247 GCA_044229295.1 Pseudobdellovibrionaceae bacterium | reverse complement strand
GCCTTTTAAGTTTGAAAAAGAGTCTGTGAAGATGGTTCAAGTTCAAACGCCTCTTAAAACTAATGAGTTTAAAGAAGAGAATAAAAAATGGACAAGCACCGAAAGTAAAGACAAAGAGATTGATAGTCAGAAAGTTTTAGACTTTATTGATCAAGGTCGGAACTTGAAAGTTTCAATCTTCAACGAATCTAAAAAGCCACTCGTGCTTAAAAAGCCGATTTATCACGTCTCTTTCTCAGATGGAAAAAAAGATTTGTTGACCCTTGACTGGGGAGACCGATTTTTGGCAAAACCTCTGGGGCAAAAAACCGAAAAGCCTTACATGGTGGTCAAATCATCTGTTTATAAGGAGGCCTTTGCTGTTGAGGAGGCGCAGCTCACTCATTGGTTAGAAACCCAATTTGTAAAAGAAAAAGCTCCTACAAAGCCAGAAGCTGGTGCTCCAGGACACAGCAATGATGATCAGTGAAAGATCTCCAACAAGAGTCGATTTAGCTGGCGGAACATTGGATATGTGGCCTCTTTATAATTTTGTGGGAGGCGCAACGACGGTGAACCTGGCCATCGACATTTGGACTGAATGTCATCTTGAGCCAAGAGGAGATCTTGCGATTGAGGCCAATTTCTCTGATATCGGGTATTCTCATGTTTTTAAAAATGCAGATGTCTTGCTTGCAGATAAGGACCCCAGGGCCCACCTTTTACAAATTCTGGTAAAGCACTTTAGGCCCCATCAAGGATTTTCGATTCAGACAAAATCACAAAGCCCGGTAGGAGGAGGTCTTGGTGGTAGCTCAAGCCTTATGATTTCGCTTTTAAAAGCATTTTTTAAATTCACGAAGCAAATTTTGCCCGGTCTCAATGATCTTGTTTTGATGGCGCACAATTTAGAAGCTGAGCTTTTGAACACTCCTACTGGAACTCAAGACTATGTACCAGCGGTCACCGGTGGTGTGAATATAATTACCTATGCGGCCCAGGGAATGACTGTTCAGACTCTGTCGCCTAAAGGCACGGACCTTGAGAAGAACTTTATGCTTATTTACACTGGGAAAAGTCATCACTCAGGCCTTAATAATTTTGAAGTTCTGAAAAGCGCTGTTGGAAAAAATCCGCAAACTTTATCGGCGCTGGGTAGCCTCAAAGAGGTTGCAATGAAGATCACAGAGGCTTGTCACAAAAAGGCTTGGGACGAGATTCCATCTCTATTTGATTTAGAAATTAAATTTCGCCTGCAGCTCGCGCCAGCTTTCTCGAGTCCTGAAATTGAGGAGCTCCATCATTTGACTCTAAAAAGTGGAGCCAGCGCCGTTAAAATCTGCGGGGCAGGGGGCGGCGGATGCGTTTTAGTATGGTGCGCACCTAAGTTTCAAAATAAAGTGAAGGAAGAGTGCGAAAAACGAGGTTTTCAAATCCTTGCCGCCAGGCCCGTCGACATTCTATGATGGGCGATGGCAAAAAAGCTTAAAGCTGGCCCCTCTCAGAAGGCGCGAAAACTCCAGCCTGCAAAAGTGGGCGGGGTGTCTCGTTGTCATCGATTTATCGGAGTCTCCTTAGGAGGTGGAAAGCAGGATAAAGCTTGCATCGCTGTGGTTGAATACTATCCAGATCACCACAAAGTTTTCCTTTCAAGTCTTCAAGAAAAGATCAAATCGGAAGGTGAGATTTCCGCGGACTTAAAAATTCACGAGTTTATTTCAAAGTACGATGCGGTCGATTTCGTAGCCTTTGATGTGCCTTTACATCTACCACTTTGTCTTTCTTGTACACTTGTTTGCCCTGGTTATGAAAGTTGTCGTGTTGAGCACATTCGATGGATGTGGAAGCGCGCTCTTGAGCGTAACAAAAAAAAGCGCCCTCAAAAACTCTTCACCCCTTACACTCAGCGATCGGTAGAGTTTATCCTCAATGCCGACCTAGAGGAGCCGTTTTTAGTTCCCCACACACTTGGCGCAAACACTGCACCTCTGACGGCGAGAGCTCACTTCATTAAACGACGCCTCAATGTTCCGGTCATGGAAGTGAGCCCGCGACTATCGATATGGAGAATTGGCCGAAGTCTTAAAGTTGCAAAATCCCAACTTCGTTTTTACAAACATGCCGTCAGCGGGGCAGAAAGCCGCAGTCTCATTCTGGCAGAGCTCAATCGCGCCAACATCGCTTTTTTGTATCAGCAAGACATCAAATCAATGACTGAAAACAACCACGCCTTTGAAGCGTTTATCTGCGCACTCACTGCATTTCTAAAATTTCAAAATCAAACCGAAAAGCCGCCCAAAGATTTTCCATCCGAAGAGGGATGGGTCGACTTTCCAGTGACATCGATCGACTGGAAAGTTTGATCAGGAATTTTGGGAAGAGGTTTAAACATCGCTTTGAGTTCAGGTACTTGAAGGGGAGTTGCAGAAAAGGTCTCAATCCAATTTTCAGGAGTCTCCATGCACATAAAAATACGCCAGCGAGAATCATGATTTTTAAACTCGTCGATCACAAACTTCATCATTTCTTGTCGTAACTCTCGGTCATATCGTAACTTTCCACCTTCACTTTGAAAAACCTCAGACTGCACTACCCAGCTGCGGGTGCCAAACCGCTCACGCATCATAGATCTTTGCTCGGGTTGAAAACGCAAACTCCCCACGCTGATCACAGAAACATCACTGGGCGAAAATCGACTTTTAATAGTGTCTGTCAGAAGGCGGTAGTTTTCTTTCCACTCAGGATGCCAGATCATGGGATCAATATGAAAAGCTAAAGGAAACCCCCGGTCTCGACATTTTTTTGCAGCCGAGAGTCTTTCTTCTAATGAGGCGGTGCCATGCTCTTCTTTTTCGATGACCGCCGAAGGATTCATAGACCAACTCACAACGACATTTCCGGCATGGGGTGTATCCAAGAACTGATCGACCTGCGCGGATTTGGTTTTAAATTCTAAAGTCCATTTTGGATAGCGGCGAAAAAAATCAATGAGCTTGCGAGAGTTTCCAGTGAGGAGATCAAGGCTGAGGCTATCGACAACCTCACCGGTGCCAACTCGAAACGGATGATCAGGAAAATCTTTAGCCATGTCTTCAAGTTCGACAAGAGCTCGGTCCACATTCGTGTAAATTTTGGTCATGGGGGAATTGATATAGCTTTGTAGGTAGCAGTAAGAGCAGTTCATGTTGCACTGAAGGCCAAGGTTCAAGACGTGATAGTTACAGCATGTTAATGTCTTTTTCTGAGTGGCCCCAGGGCACCGTTTAAAAAACTGTCCTTCAAATTCACAGTAATAGAGAACTTTTTTACTTCGAGAAAACTGCTCGGCGGTGAGAGGTCCCTTTTCAAGAGGGTCTGATGAAACAATCTGAATTTTCTGCGCAGGGAATATTTCAAGGGCGCGTCGGGCGGCTTCGCTATTTAAAGACTTTTCTTGAATAAAAACCTTCTCAAAGGAGTCGATTAGCTTTTGCATTCAGCTCCCAAGCGGGCGAGGGTTTTTTCAAGTTGAGCTTTAAGTTCACCTGAGTTTTTAACAAAATATCGAAGCTCAAGGCCCGCGTCATCGCCCCTACGGACAAATTGTTTTTGCGTTCCTTTTGGGAAAGAGATCTGATCCCACGCTTTTCTTCGCTGTTCATCCTGCGAAGTCGTCACAGGGTAGCGAAGTTTTTTGAGGCCCTCCAAATAGTCGCTTGGCGAGAGATTGGAAAAAGACGGAGGCGCCTGTAAATCTGCAAGCAATGCCAAAATCTGCATGCCTTGCCCATGGGAAGGGTTGAGCTTTTCCCAAGACTCTAAAATCTCAAGAAGGTGAGGTTGGTCTAAAAATGTCTTAGCCACCATGATTTCTTGGGGTTGAAGCTGTTTTTGCGCGGCCCAAGTTAAGAACGAAGCAGGCAATTTGAGAACCCAGTGAGAGAGATCCTCAATCACGAAATGATTGCGATATTGATAAGCCTCCCAAAATTCGCAGACGTTCACCCAGCTTGGAGCTTTGGCCAGAAATCGCAAAAGCTCAAGAAAACTCAAGTTTGGATGGCAAGTTTTAAAAACCTCAAGGCCTTCAGATGCCGAGTAGTCCAAACTAAAATCATCGGGCTGCCGATCAAAACCGCAAATGATCTGGCCTTCAACAGAGACCGAAGGCAGTGGTCTTGGCCAGGGTTTGAGGGGTTGAAAGTCCAAACTGAGATCGCAAACTGCGACGGGGGTCATTTTCATGGGCGTGAAATAGCATGCAGTGGGTTGAATGTCTATCATCATGGCTGTATGATCAAGAAAGAGGAGCGAAAATGGCAGACTGGCGATTGCGAAGCACCATTTCTTCAGACGTGGTTTTTTTTAAATACGTAGCTGAAGGAATTGAGAGAAGTGCCTCTGAAGTTTTTGTTTGGGATCTGGACAAAACTTACCTTGATACTTCGTGGGGATCGGTTCGAGAGCTTCTTCAGACGGTTCTAGAAAGAGCATTTCACAAAAAAAATATTCCGGGCACAAGAACCCTCGTCCAGCTTCTCTCGCAGAGTTGGGTCAGCAGCAAAGGCAGTGGATACTTCCCGCTGTATTTTATCACGGCGACCCCGCCCCAAATGGAAGAGCGTATTATCGAAAAACTCACCTTCGATGACATGCATCCCTTTGGATGCTTTTTTAAAGACAATTTGCAAAATCTGAGACCTGGAAGAGTTTGGAGGCTCACCAAGCAAGTCGGCTTTAAGCTCCACGCCCTCCTCCTTTTACGAGCGCGCCTTCATCCCGAAGTCAGGCAGGTTTTCTGGGGAGATGATAGTGAAGCTGACGCCATCATTTACAATTTATACAGTGATATCTGTGCTCGCCGCTTAGGGCCTAATGATGTTCGGCATATTCTTAAGAGTCTTTATGTCGTTGGTGAACAGACGGATGCAATCTTACATCTTCAGTCACAAATTCCGCCGTATGATCCTGTTGACAAGATCTACATCAACCTTGCTGAAGATACCGATCCTGATTATTACTTGAAGTTTGGCAGGCGGACTGTTCCCACGTCCAACACCTTTCAAACGGCCCTTGATCTTTTGCAAGATGGGCGACTTCCGCTGCCGATGGTGTGCAAAGTGGCGCAAGACATGGTTGAGAACTATGAGTTTACAATGGAAGAGCTGACGACGTCGTTTGACGAAATGATCAGGCGCCAAGTGATTGCTCAAAGCACTGTGGAGCAGGCAATTCCTGTTTTTAAAGATTTGAAGATTTTAAGTCCAGACTACGAGCCGAGCTTGGCTCCGGTGAGGATGATTGAGCGTGCGGCCGATGGAAGCCTCAAGCTCGAAGGGGTCTTCGAGCCTTGGGTTCCCGACCGCATCGATTACTTGCATGACTATCGTTAGTCGTTAACTTCTAGATTCACACGAACTCTGTAAAACACTCCGTCCACTGCAAACGACGGTGTGTAAATTTCTGAGTATGATTTTCCAATTCTTTTGTTAACAATTTGACCACCTGACTTTGTAGCAGGGAAAAGCGCAAAGGACTGAGTGTCTGCAAGTGTAAACGCCTCAGAAGCAGGATCAAACACAACAACTGAGTTTGAGAAATCAAGGCGAAGGCCGTTATCTTCTCCATTGAGCTTTTGTGGATCGTAGACACCCCAGTTGAAGGTTTGAAAGTAAACGGTTCTAAGAGCGCCGGGTTGACCTAACTCAAGTGTAAAATCAGTTCCGAACTGAAGAAAGCAGTCGTAGGGCTGAGTAAGATCGTAAACCTTAAGAGGAGAATCGTGATTTTTGAGTTTGATCAAATTGAACTTATCAGCAACAGCATCATATTGAAAAACTCGGATTTGTTGTTTGATGGCCGATGTTCTTACAACCTTTGCGTTGCAACCCTGGGTTGAAGCAGGCTTTGCGAAATCCATGAGAGAGTGGGTTGGGCCATTTGCCCCCAAAGTAGTGACGGCCAAAAAAAGAGAACCAAGAGTTACAAGCACTTTCATACTATCCTCCGTGTTGGGGTTTTAGTTGGTTAGGTAAGAATAGGGTTTGTCTTTGAGCGCAAACAAAGAATTAAACCCAAACAGATGATTTCTCGTCCAACGTCTTAATGCGGCCTATTCAAATTTTAAAGGGAAGACAGTCGTAATGGGTTTGCCATGATAGGGATGAAAGCTGATGCGTGTGAGAACTTGCATCAGGCATCGATGAAAACTTTCTTCTTGAAAATTGCTTTGAAGCAAATTGGATTGAGATATTTTTCCACTTTCAACAATCGTAAAACTAATGGCAACGCGTCCTTTGGTATTGGGGTTTTTTTGCAGGAGCTGACTGTAACACTTAAAAAAGTTCTGTCGCTGGCTGCGCAAAACCGACGTGATGTAGGATTCGGTGAGAGAGCCTTTTGCATCGACTTCTTCAGTTTGCGAGTTCTCGGGCTCTTTGACATCGGGATTGTTTTTTTGAGTCACGGGTTTATCTTCAATGGATGGAAGGCCTGATATCGGCGTGACTTCAATGACGATGCCTCGATTTTTAGGTTGATAGTCGGCGCTTTCAAAAATCTGACCTTCGCGAGTGATTTGCACCACCGGCGAGGCCCCTTCAACAGTGAGATCCCCTTGTGCAATCACGATTTGCGTTTTGTTGTCGACGGGCAAGAGTGTGACTGAGGTGTTGGGCATCAGCCGAGCTTTCATTCCCGAATGCAGTTCAATAAGGGCTTCAGCATCAAAGGCTGTTTCCAGACGATCTTGCTCAAATATAGTGGCTCGTTCCGAAATGTCGGTTTTCTCTAGCCCACGAAATAAAAGCGCGTGTCCTCGAAACACTTCAACGTATCCCATTTCAGCAGTTGCGGCTGCCTTAGAGGAGCTGGTGGGTTTTTTAAGAGAAAAGAAAATAACTAGGACCCCAAGAGCTAATAAACCAACGCCAATCCACTTCGTGTTTGTCATAGGTTTATGATAAGGGCAGTAAAGATCAAACTGAACTGTTTTTAAAAAAAATTACTTATTCGTAGCGGGAGCTTGTTCCGCTGGAGCCGGTGCCGTGGTTGGAGCTTTTTCAGATGTTGCTGCCGGAGCTGCTTCTTGAACCGGAGCTGTTCCAGGAGCCGGAGGAGCACTCGTCGCTCCCGCAGGGAGCGAGTCCACAACACTTGAAGTGTTTCGAGCTGTCATCAAAGTGAGAGTTAAGCAAGTGCCCGCAAAAACAATCGCAACGATTCGAGTGGCTTTAGCAGCAAGCGAAGTTGCGCCCGTGGGGCCCAAAAGCGAGTTCGAAGTTCCTCCGCCAAACGCGCCGCCAGCTCCGCCTTTAGAGTCTTGAACCAGAACAAGAAAAATCAAAATCAGCGCCACGCAAACATGAAGAATTGTCACTAGAGTCAGCATGAGTAAAGGTCCTCCAAAGGGACCCAATATAGAAAACGTCCGCCCGTGAGTCTATGGGTTTTTCTGATGCTTAGCGTTATATTCGTCCCAGGCGTTTGACGTTGCTGATGGTCTCAGAGGTGTAAGGCGGGTAGAGCTGAGTGATCATGCGACCTAAAAACCCCTGACGAAGAACTCCCTTTTCATGGCTGAAAGTGCGAAATCCAAACTGCCCATGGTAATGGCCCATGCCGCTTTCGCCAACGCCACCAAACGGGAGGTAGGGATTGATCAAATGAAGAACGACATCGTTTATGGCAACGCCCCCTGAGGAGGTGTGGCTCAGAACATTTTCGATATTCTGTTTGTTTTTTGAAAAAATATAAAGGGCCAGCGGCTTGGGCCTTGAGTTGATAAAAGCGATCGCTTCATTGAGCTCTTGAAAGGTCAATAGCGGCAGTAGCGGACCAAAAATTTCCTCCTGCATGAGGGGCGAAGACGGATCGACATCGCTGATTAAAGTTGGCGCGATTTTCTGTTCGTCATCAAAAAACTGGCCGCCTTCCTCGAGAGAGCCCCGGACACCTAATGATTGCGTCAACATCTGTTTAAGACGTTGAAAGTGCTCAGCACTGATAATTTTCCCATAGGATGTGTTGGCCGGGAGATCGCGAGTTTCGCCGAACATTTCGTAGATGGCCTTTTTGAGAAGTTCCAAAAACCTTGGGTAAATCGACTTTTGCACCATAACGTAGTCAGGCGCAACACAGGTCTGACCAGAATTGATGAACTTTCCCCAAGCAATTTTCTTTGCAGTTAACTCCAGATCACAAGACTCATCCACAAGAGTCGGCGACTTGCCGCCAAGCTCAAGGGTGACAGGAGTGAGAGTGGCCGCCGCTGCCTGCATCACAGCTCGACCAACACGAGTGCTGCCCGTAAAAAAAATGTGATCAAAGGGAAGCTTCAGAAGATCTTGCGAAACTTGCGCGTCTCCAAGAAAGACAGCAACCTCCTCGGGCTGAAAGGTTTCAGTCAGCATCAGCTCCATAGCCTTTGCAGTTTTTGGTGCGAGCTCTGAGGGCTTGAGAATGACAGTGTTGCCTGCGCCAATTGCCGCAATGAGCGGCTCGATGGCCAAATTCAACGGATAGTTCCAAGGCGAGATGATCAGCACGGTGCCTTTGGGTTCGCAGCGCAGATAATTTTTTGTTCCTAGTAAGAGAAACGGCGCCCTGACTCGCCGAGGCCGGCTCCAACACCGCAAATTTTTTATGAAGAATTTAATTTCGTGGTGGCACGCCTGAATCTCTGTGACTAAACTTTCTGCTGGGTGCTTTCCCAAATCCTCATTGAGAGCTTTGAGCAGTGACTCCTCGTGTTTGGTAAGGGCCTTTTGCAAGGCCCTGAGTCGAGAGATTCGAGCAGAAACGGGTTCACTGCGCAGCGTGAGTGAGTGTTTTTTTTGGGCTGCAAAGATTTGGGTCATCCCGTCCATGTGTCTCCACTGTAACCTAGCGAATGGGAGAAGCAAACCCTAGATTATTTTATTTTTTTCTGGCCAAGCTACCAAAGAAGAGCGAAGTTGATAGATCAAAAGGAGAAATTCATGCCGACATTTTTCCTGGGAATTAAGGGCCTCAAACACATCATCTGGATTTTGCTTGGCTCAATCCTCGTGATTAACGGTGTGTTGGATTTTTGGTCTATGAGCCAACTCGCTGATAGCATTCAGTCGGGAGAAGACGTCAAGCGCTCCTACAATCTCGTTTTAAGTCTCAATCGAAGCGCATTGTTAGCGCAAAAAGTTCAGTTTTCGGTTTTGCGAAAGCGCCCCATTGAGGCTCAGCAAGGGTATCTTGACCTCCAAAAAGCCATGATCGAAATAGAAACTCTGGTTGCCGATCGACCCGAGTTTTTACCCGATTTTCAAGTTATGAAAACCGCCCTTCCAGGTTTGAACAAGTCCAACTTCGAAGCGCATTTGAGATTCAGCCGAGCCGCCAATCGTCTGCAGTTTTTGGAGGAAGAGAACCTGCGCCAGCGAAACCTCCTTGATCAGGAACAAAATCGAAAAGCACAGCGGTCCATCAGCCAGGGAATTTCCATGGACTTCATTTTTATTTTAGCAGCCCTTGCTTTTTATGGATTTGACAATATGCATCGTAAGGCTCTTGAAAAGGCTCTCCATCAGACCATACGCAACGTCTCTGAGGCCAATCGAACCTTAGATCAGGCCTCTCAGCGTAAAAGTGATCTCCTCAGAAGCACGGTTCATGACCTTAAAAATCCAATTGGCTGCATCATGGGTTTTGCAGACCTTATCCAAACGGAGTCAGACAACCGACAGTCTGTTGCTGAAATGTCGGATCGAATCCAGAAAATTTCGCAAAACACATTGGATCTGGTCAACTCTCTGCTCGAGTCTTCGGCAGCTGATTTTTCGGCGCGCGAGTCCGTGGATTTGCTCAGTGTGGTTTGGGAAAATATTTTGATGAGCGAAGCTCCCGCGCGAATTAAAAACCAAGATCTTGTCGTCTCTGCAGACAAGGAGCCCCTCATGGTCGAAGGGGACCGCCAAAAACTTTCAGAGATCGTGCAGAATCTGATCAGTAACTCCATCAAGTACTCGCCTCTGGGGCTTCCCATCGAAGTGCGATGTTTTCGCGTGGATGGATACGCTTGTTTTGAAGTCTTGGATCGCGGACCTGGGTTTACTCCTGAGGATTTAGAAAAAGCAGGGCAAAAATTCCAAAAGCTCAGTGCTCAGCCAACCGGTGGCGAAAGCTCTTCTGGCCTTGGTCTTTCCATTGTCAAAGAGTATGTGGAGTTTCACAAAGGTCGGCTTCACATCAACAACGGCCCTTCGGGAATGGGCGCGCATATCCAGGTTTTTTTCCCAATTTCAAAAAATGCCGACGCTCGTTCAAGAAGCCGCCCTCTTGACGAGGGACCGGGGTAAGAGGGGCAGTCAGGCAAATCGGGCAATCGGGCAGCCAGTCGAGGTCAGGAGTGATCGAACTAACATTCCATGATTTGTTGCAAACCCCAAACCGTACCGAAACCGCCTCAGGTGCCGGTGCCGTCACCAACAACCATACTCATCCGGACTACCGAAAAAGATGTGGGTAACAGTAAGAAAAGTGGAAACGTGTAGGTTGTGGTCATCTTATTGTTTTGGTTTCCCGCTATGATCTGCACCTCAGACCCGGAAGCCACTCCCCGAAACCTCGGCTGGCTGCCCGACTGCCCGATTTGCCTGATTGCCTCAAATATCATTGGGGACTCAGGACCGACTCTCATCAACAACGTAAGGGGCCAGTTCTTAAAAGCAGAACGAGCAGGCCCGCCGTTGTCAGAGCAAAGGCAAAAAGAGAGTGCCATCCCAAAGTTTCATAAAACACAAAGTAGGCTGTGATTGCGGCAAGGGCTGGCTCCACGAGTTTTCCACAACTCATCAAATTGATGTTGAGGAATTTCAACAAGTAAGTAAAAAGCGCGTGTCCCAAAAGAGTCGGAAAAGCCACCAAACATAGGATAGCGACGGTGGTTTGAAAGCCGTAGCCAAGAAAGGGCTTGTGTTGAATCACGGTTAAACCCGCAAAGCAAAGGGCTGTGACGAAGTACGCGATCATGACGTATCGCAAATTGCCGCAGGTTTTTCGGGCTTGATGACCGGTCAAGATATAGGCAGCAAAGAGCACTGCCGAAAGAGCGGACATCGAATCGCCGAAGAGAAATTCAGAATCAAACGAAAAATCATGAGCGACAAGAACGTAGATCCCAAGGCCTGCAAGCAAGTATCCAAAAATCAATTTGAGAGTGATTTTTTCTCTAAACATGAATTGGGCTCCCACGGCCACAAAAAGAGGATTGACGGAGAAAATAATCATGCAGTTGGCGATTTTTGTATTCTGTGCTGAGAGCATGTAGGTCCAAAAGTGCAAAAATAAAAAGAAACCAGACAGCACGGTCCACCGCGTTTCTGCGTCGAAAATGTGCAGTCGCCCCTTTTTTGAAAAGGGAGGGTGTCGATAAAAGTAAAAGGGTGCAAGCACGAGGGTGGCCAGCGCCATTCGCCAAAATCCGATGACCTCAGTAGGCGCCTCTGCCCAGCGAATAAAGTTGGCTGACTGTGAGAGGGACAAGAGGCTTAGTAAATAGAGAACCAGGGACAGAACCACCTCAACCCATAGGACTGATGAAATGCCTATTTTTTTGACCAGAAATAATATTACTTTCCTACCGAGAAAAACAACTGTAGTCTAGGCTTTCAAAATTTAATCGCACCGCTCATTAACAGATTTGGAGATATATGGGAGCTCAACTTAGATTGGTCGGATTGGCTCTAACAACGTTGCTGATTGGCCTTGGCTGTCAAAAAAAAGTCACTCTAGATAACGACACTAAAAAAGCAAGCTACGCCATTGGCCAACAAATTGGTCAAAATATTAAAAATCAAGGCATCGAAATGGATATCGACACTTTCACAGCCTCTATGGCGTCGGCTCTCAAGGGTGAAAAGAGCATGATGACCCCTGAAGAGATTCAAGGGGCCATGATGAAAATGCAAGAGGCGACATTTAAAAAACAAATGGAAGTCGCTGAGAAAAATAAAAAAGAGGGCGCTGATTTTCTCGAGAAAAACAAAACTCAACCTGACATTAAAACCACAGCCTCTGGTTTGCAGTATCAAGTTTTGAAAGAAGGCACAGGCGCACTTCCGACTCCTAATGATATGGTCGTTGCCCACTACACAGGCACTCTTATCAACGGCACCAAATTTGACAGCTCTGTGGATCGCGGACAGCCTGCCGAGTTCCCAGTTCAAGGAGTTATCAAAGGCTGGCAAGAGGCTTTGCAACTCATGAAGGTGGGTTCTAAATGGAAACTTTTTGTTCCTGCTGAATTAGCATACGGAGCAACTCCAAGACCTGGAATCCCTGGGAACTCAGTTCTGATTTTTGAAGTTGAGCTTCTTGACATCAAAGCGAATGCAAATCCAACACCTCCCGTTGTTGACGCAAAAGACGCTAAAGCAAAAAAGAAAAAATAGTCTTTGAATCCTAAGGAGAGACTCGAAGAAGCGAGTCTCTTTAGGGAGAGGTCTAAAGCCATGGAATTTTCATTTCAAGATGAGCCCATCGAGAACTTCCGACGCCTCTTTAAAAAAGCTACTGATCTCGGAATCCCTGACGCCAATGCCATGACTTTGGCCACTTGTTCAAAAGACGGCCGCCCTTCGGCGCGGATGGTTTTGTTCAAGGGTTTTCTTCGAAATGGAATCACTTTCTACACCAACTACGAAGGACGCAAAGCCCAAGAAATCGCACTCAATCCCCAGGTGGGCTTAGTATTTTTTTGGCAACCCCTTGAAATCCAAGTTCGAATCGAAGGAGTGGCTGAAAAAATGACTGCCGAGGAATCACAAAGGTATTTCGTAACTCGGCCTCGACTGAGCCAAATTGGTGCGTGGGCAAGTCATCAAAGCCAAGAGATTTCCTCTTTCGAAAACCTTGAGTCTCAAGTCGCTAAGTTTGATGAAAAATTTAAGGATGTTGATCCCATCCCTGTGCCGCCTTATTGGGGAGGTTATCGGATCGAGCCAGACGTTTTTGAGTTTTGGTTTGGCAAAACCGGACGGCTCCATCAGCGTTTCGTTTACAAAAAACAATCTTCTGCGTGGAAGCGATGTCTTCTCTCCCCATGAAAATTCTGGTGACTGGTTTTGCTCCTTTTTTAGGGGATCCCGTCAATCCCACGGCAAAACTCATCGAGCGCGGATTTTCTGCTGCAGGCGCAGAAATAACAACGGCTCTTCTTCCTGTGAGTTACTCGCGGTCAGTTCTTGAGCTTGGGAGCCTTTTGCAAAAAAACTTCTGGGACTGGATCGTGCTTCTGGGGCAAGCCAGAGGACGAAGTCGCATTTGCCTTGAACGCGTGGCCTTGAACTGGGTGGACTCGCAATTTCCAGACGAAGATGGACAAACCCTGCGGGAGATGCAGATTGCAGCAACTGAGCCACCAGCGCGGTTTACAAAAGTCGAAGTAGGGCGTTTCGCGCGCGAGCTACAGAGAGAGGGGCATCCCGTTGAAGTTTCTCTTTCTGCGGGAGCTTACGTTTGCAACTCCCTTTACTTTCATGCGCTTGGCAAAACCCAAACTCCTTGCGTGTTTATCCATGTCCCCTTGTGCGAATTGAACCAAATCGCAGGACAGCCAGCGCTTCCATTGATTCAAATGCACGGCAGCATTAGTCGATTTCTGGAATTATTGGTGCTAACGCGTGGAGATGGCGCCTAGCGTGATCACGTGGAGTTACCAAGGGTTAACCAAGGATTAAGAATTGGTGACAATGTTTTTTCTAAAATCCAAAACCTTTTGCCCAAAAATTAGATAGAATGGACCATCGTCAGTGCGGTCCTCGCACTGATAAATAGGATAGATCTACTCGGTAATGCATTCTCTGGGAGGTTAAAGTCATGACGACGTTTACAAAAACCGGTCTCGATCCATTAAAAAAAATTAAGGCGCTTACGGAAGGCTTGGAAGTGGCTTGGTTTGCGCTCGTTGATGTTCAGGGATTCATCAAGGGACGTCCTCTGCCTTTGCCCGATGACTTCTTTGATGGGAACTTTTGGTTTTTTATTGAGAGGCCATCTTTGTTTTCGGAAGCTCTTGCTTCTGGGCAAAAATTCAATTTGGTTTTTAGCTCAGAAGCTGATGACCGATATCTCACTTGTCTTTGCCAGGCGCAAGTCAGCGAAAGCCAGCTTGAAAAATCGGAGCATTGGAGCGATCGTATGCTCAGCCTCTACAGTGACGGCGTTCAGGATCCTGATCTGATTTTGGTAAAAGCAAAAATCGAGAACGCCGAATTCTGGGATCCTTTCATCAAAGAAATGGTGGCGCTTGACTGTGATCTTTTGAAGAGTCAAAGTTACCAACGCCGCAGCAGCGTGCCAAAAGGCGCTCGGCATTTGAACCCTCCAGAGGTCTAGATTTCTTAGCACCCCTAGAAATCTAGAAATTGCTTGTGTTATGTTGGCAAGCGACTTCGGAGGTTTCATGGAAGTGATCGGTATCACGCTTTTGGTGACCCAGTTTTTATACCAGATGCGAAGCCAAAAATCGGGCGTCTGTATGATTGTTGTCGAGCAAGACGACGCCCAGATTTATCTCGATGATCGCCTTATTAAGAGCCCTAGTCCTGCATTTATTCCAATCCAGCTCAATAGAACTCATCATGTTGTGATTCGAAAGTTAGGGTACGAGGATCATCATGTCGACTTAGTGTCTAGGCAAAAGACGACCTACTATTACGCAAACTTAGAACCAATCAAACTGCATCTGATTCACTAGGGCGTTTCCTCATATTAGTGAAGTGATGTTGGGCAAATCAAAAAGAACTCGGGAATCTCGACATCAAACTCTTGGCCGTCGTCTCCCATAAGACGATAAACCCCGCGCATGCTTCCAGTGGGAGTTTGGAGTGGGCACGCACTTTCGTAAGTGAAAGCTTCATGGGGCATAAGGCGAGGTTGTTGCCCGACAACTCCGGGACCTTTGACTTCTTCGAGTTGGCCGCTTCCATCGGTGATGTACCAGTGGCGCGAAACCAGTTTTGCGGGTCGGTCGGTCTTATTCACGATCGTGATGTGATACGAAAAATAGTAGTATTGATTATCGGGTTGAGATTCTGCTTCGACGAAGTTGGCTTTTGGGATGACTTCAAAAATAGGATTCTCAGTTTTTTGCGCGCTCATGCCGTTATTCTAAGTGCAACAGCACCAACCGTCAAGTTAAGGCCATCTCAGTCGAGTTTTAAGTTATCTAAAATGAAAAAGATGGGAAAGTGATCTGAGGGTAAAAGGTTTTTCTGCTCGAGCGTTTTAGGGAAAGCAATAGGATGTCCAAGGGGATCACGAAAAGACTCAATGCGTACGGACTCAGCTTTTAAATGACTGTGAAGATTGGGAGATAAAAAACAGTAGTCAATCTGCCGTCCTTCAGTCGGGCCCGAGTTTTTAAAGTGGAAAAACGTGTTGCGATTTTGCAGACTCACTCCCGCTAACTCTAAAACATCTTGTAGGCCCGTGCGCTGATAGATTTCTTGAAACTCCACATCGGGCCGGTGCTTTTGTGCAATTCCGTTAAAGTCTCCCGCCACCACAATGTTTGCATTTGGACCCAATTCTTTTTCAATTTCTTCATAAATGTCGATCATGGCTTTGACTTCGAGAGTGCGCTTTTTAAATCCATTGGGATCTGTTTGATCGGGGTCGAGGGGACTTTTCAGATGCGTGAGCAGTAAGACGAGGCTGGGTTTATCTCGAGTGTGAGTAAAAAAACGAAGTTCCGCGACATCACGAGAAAATCGATTCAGCGGATTTCGACGAATATTTTCGGGGGCGTCGGCACGTCCTAACGGGTCGATGTTGCGAGTCCGATTGCTCTGAATATCAAAAAATGCGCCAATACGTTTTTGAATTAGAAAGCCAACATCGATGCCGCGATCTGAGTTTCCCTCTAACAGGGCAACGCTGAATTTAGAATCCAAAAAATAATGATTAAAGTTTTTAAGCGATTCCTCGCCACCAATTTCGCAAAGGAGGACCAGGTCAGGATCGGTCTGTTCGATAAGCCTCTTAATGCCGAAAAGTTTTTGCAGTGATTTCAGTTCTCGAGTTGAGGCTGAGTGCTTTGCCCACTTGGTATCGTCAAGGTCCAAAGGAATAGGCACCTGCGGTGGAGTATCGAAATAAAGGAACAAATTTTCGGCATTGAGCAAGAGAATGCGAAGCGGATTTGTTTGATTTGAATCCATCTTTTTTATGATAGGGCATGTAAAATCTCATGTCTAGTGCTCTGACCGCCTGAAGCTGAGACTTTTAACTTGTCCTTTTCACGTTGGACGGCGTTGCTCGTCGGCGCAATAGATGACGGTGTTAAAAGTCTCAGCTTCAGACGTTCAAAGCACTAGATATACCGCCGCCGACACGGTTCCTAGACCTTTCGTTGACCGAGCTCTACTGACTTGGTAGAAACTTTTAAGGAGTAACAAATGGCAAAAAAGAAGCGTGATTTTGACTCTCCTTCATTCCTCAAAAACTGTGCGTGGCAAGAACAGAAATCGTCCGCAGTAGCACGGGTGTATGTGCTAGCAGGTCCACGAGAAAATTCTGAAAAGCTCTCGCAAATTGGGTCTCTTGAGGGTCAACAGTGGCAACAGGACAAGATCGAAAGAATGGTAAAACCTCAACTGCACTTTGAGGGCACACGGGGCCCTGTGTGGATTGTGAATCTTGGAACTACTGAGCCTTCCCGTGATCCAAACCTCGCCGAATCTGAGTATGCGCAAGGGAGAGACCTTGTTGGCTCGGTCTTCAATCAGATGCTGGGCTATGGGTTTGATACCGTAAACGTCGAAATCGGTTTTTTAACCTCTCGGCAACTTTTGGGCTGTCTTGTAGGGATTGATATGACCGCCTATCAATACAAAATGTCTTCGCGAAAACTTAAACTTGGCATTTATCCAAGTGAAGGTCTTGAAGACTTCGACGAATCGATCGTCGAAAAGGCGATGGCCCTTGCCGGCGCTGTTAATCTGAGTCGACATCTTGTCAACCTGCCACCCAACTATTTAAATCCTGTTTCGTACTCCGAGCTCTTAAAGGATCTTTTTTCGGGTTATCCCGGCTTAACCCTACAGATATGGAATGAAAAAAAACTTGCGCAAGAAGGATGTCATCTCCATTTAGGAGTTGGACAAGGCTCAGCAACGCCGCCGCGTTTTGTGCATCTAAGGTATCGGCCCAAAAAATCTCTTAAAATGAAACCTCTGGCTTTCGTTGGGAAAGGAATCACTTTTGATTCTGGAGGACTCGACATTAAACCGTCGTCTGGGATGCGGCTTATGAAAAAAGACATGGGAGGGTCGGCTTGCATTGTCGGCCTTTGCTCGTATGTCATTCGTCAGAAATTGCCTGTGCCCTGTGATTTTTATCTTGCTCTTGCTGAAAATTCTGTTGGTGGAAATTCTTTTCGGCCCAGTGACATACTCACTGCGCGAAGTGGACTCCAAGTTGAAATTCATAACACAGATGCTGAAGGTCGATTGGTTTTAGCAGATGCAATGGATGTTGCCGTAACACAAAAAGGTGCTAACGAACCACAGCTAGTCATTGATGTTGCGACTCTCACTGGAGCCATCAAAGTGGCCTTGGGAGCTGACATTGCGGGCCTTTTTAGCAATGATCCAGAGGTCTCACAGCAGCTGCAAGAGGCAGGCGTTAGCGCCGGTGATTTGAATTGGCCACTGCGTTGTTTTTAGAAAAATTTTCGGCTGGCAAACCCTGGGCTCACCTCGACATCTACGCTTGGAATGACAAACCTCAAGGTGCACTCACAACCGTTGGCGGAAGTGGTCAAGGGGTTCAGTGCTTGGCAGAGTTTCTCGACAGGTGGGTTGATCCTTCGTTATCTAGCCTATAAGATTCACTAATTTAGTTTCCCTCTATAGATGAAAAATATTCCGCGCAAAACGGACTCGTAGCCTCGAGTCTGTGGCTTTGCTATATACCAATTCTTCAATAGGAGAGGGAATGAAAAATATTTTTTGGGCTTTCGTTTCAGGTGCGTTAAGTTTTTCTCTTGGTTGCACCAACCACACCGACAACACATCTAAATTTAAATCAGGTTCTGCCTCGGCCCTACGGCCGTTGACTTCAGAGGAGCGCTCCGAAGACTTCGAAGCTATCGCTCAAGCGGTTAAAGACCTTTACGGACCCACTCAGTTTAAAGAAAATCGATTCGGCTTTAAAGTAGATGCACTCGCCGGCGAATATCGTGAGCAGGTGAAGACGGCGACGACCGACGAAGAAGCCTTTGGTGTTTACAAGAAATTTCTAACTCGT
This sequence comes from Pseudobdellovibrionaceae bacterium, assembly GCA_044229295.1. Classification (GTDB taxonomy): domain Bacteria; phylum Bdellovibrionota; class Bdellovibrionia; order Bdellovibrionales; family Bdellovibrionaceae; genus JBGATJ01. Next base: position 20,004 of record JBGATJ010000042.1, on the reverse strand, counting down.
CTGCAAGACGGTCACGTGTCGCTGGCAGCTTCTGCAGGACTTGGAAAAATCTATTCCGTTCCACTTTTTATTTCGCCAGTCGAAGACAAAGCCATTGTCGTGGACATTGACGATAAAACTTTGAGCGAAGCTCAAGGGATTGAAGTCGGCGACGAAGTTCAACTTGTTGATGGAAAGCCGCCGTTTGAACTTCTTCCCGTTATTCGCCAGTACATAACTTTTGGTAACGAGCTTTCGGATCGACACTTTATCTCTAGAGTTTTAAAGCGTCCAGTCTACATGAAAGAGCTGGTTCCAAGCAAGCCCACAGTGGCGCTACAAATTCAAAAGAAAGATGGTTCGATCATCCAGCGCTCTCTGGTTTGGAAGTTTGAGGATGGACCAGCTGATGTGAATGCCAAGTTTGCCATCGAAAACCCTTTGACTCAAGTTTACTCAAGCCAGACCTCCAGTATCATCAAAGGCTCCTTAAACAAAGAGGGTGATGAAACACCTTTTTATATGAGCGATGAACTCAAAGAAAAAACAAAGATGATCGAAGTGACTCCGTCGGAGAAGTTTTTAAAAAAATACGGAATTGAAGACGCGACTAAAGCTCCCAAACTTTTTGCAGCTCTTTACAAGTATAAAAGCAAAACTTTACTTTTAGTCCGAGTGGCCACTTACTCCGTCAAAGACATTAAAGAGCGCCTTGCCTGGTACGAAGCCCTTCTCGAGGAGTATGGCGCTCTCGCAGATGCTTTGGTCCTTGATCAGACTCATAATCCCGGCGGGGATCTTGATTACGCGGCGGGTGTTGTTTCCTTATTCGCAAAAGAGAACACTCGTGGCCTTGTTAACTTCTTGCACGCTGATAGGCGTTGGCTCAAGTTTCTAGGACAGATCACACATGATGAGGACAATCCTGAGGTCCCAAATGCAGAAACCAGAAACGTTTTGCAGCTTGGGTTCAAGCTTGTGGAACAGGCCTACGACAAAGGCCAGATAACGACTGCAACTCCTGTATCACTTGGGGGCTCTGACTACTTACAACCTGCTAAATTTGTTTTTAAAGATGCGCCGATTCTCATGTTGGTTGATGAGCTAGCAGGAAGTTGTGGTGACATCGTACCCAAGCTCATGAAGGACAATCACCTTGCTGTGCTTTTCGGTGAAAGAACCATCGGCTTGGGTGGAAATGTCGAGCCTGTGCTCGAACTTCCAAACAGCCGTTCGGAGCTTCGACTCACTCGAGGTTTGTTCACTACGTTTTCTCCCGACGGAGTTTACGGGGCCGAGCAGATGATCGAGAACAATGGTGTCACTCCAGATATTCACTACACGCACACCGTGAAAGATGTGCGTGAGGGGTACATGGATTATGTGACTGCATTTTCGGATGCTGCGGTTGGGTTGATTAAGTAGTTATTGGCAACGAAATTTCATTTCAACGGTGTAGCCCTTACCCATGGCTTGATCTGCGATTCCACCACCAAGACCCACAATTCCGCCGGCCGTAGATTCTCTGCGGCCTCCAAAAACAAACGCTGCCCCACCTGCGGCCTGGGCGACTTTAGCGATGGTCTTGCCGCGTTTGTAGTCCTCTTCTTTCATGTCCCCTGTATATTTTTTGTTTTCAGACTCAAAAGCTGCATATTTATCAAACTGCTTACAGTAGTGATTGGCTTGAGAAATGGCGTTTCGGGTGCCCTCTTCGTTATCCTCTGCTTGTACCACAACTCTGTTCATTCCGTTTGTTCCGGGGCGTACGTCGCGGTGGTGAGCGCATGAGATTACGATTAAAGGCAGAGCAAGTGAAAAGACGATTTTTAGAGTTTTCATTTTAATTTCCTATTTAGTTTCAAGGAGTCCATACAATTCCGATGCCAACTTGACTGTATTTGGGATCAGCGGCGATTTTTCCGTATCCGTTGAACCCTATTGAATCAGTGAGGCCTACGGTAGCTGAGACACCCAGAAAGCCCATGGAATGAGTCTCCGTGTTTGAAATATTTTTATCCTCGGTGCCATTAATTGAGAAGATATGGTGCCTCTCCTGGCGAACCGTATTGAATGCAAGAGCTCCCAGAAGGCCTGAAATTCTCACTGGCTTACTACTGTTTCGAAAAACAAAAGGTGTATATGCTAGGGCGAAAGATCCCCCGGTCGAAGTCGTGGTTGTCGATTTGTCGTCAGTGCCGTCTATCGAAAAAGAATGTTTTTTCTCCTCATCAGCATCTTGCATGCTGAAAAGGTGGAGCTGAAATCCAAAAGCCTCGGAGGCGTTCATTTGGCCACCTATTGCTAAACCCACGCCAGAGCTGGCCGGTGACGTGACCACTCCCAAGTGCCCTTCAAAAGTGGCGTATGTTCTTGGCTTTGGAATTTCGACAGGGACAACTGGTTTTTCAACCTCGGCCTTTCCCTGTTCAGCCCCATTCGCAGGTGACCCTTTTTGAAAATAAAAATTATAGGTGTCTTGGCTCTCTTTTTTTTCAGCGTCCTTCGACGGGGATTTTGTATTTTTCGCAGGTGAAGCTGCCTGAGCACTTGAGAGAGCTAGTAAGGTGTAAAGGCAGAAATTTTTTAATAAGTTCATGTTTTATCCCTTTAGGTTAGACTTAAAAACTGAAGACCAGAGAACCAATGGCTTGCCCGACTTGCCCGCCATCAAGGAGTGCCACAGAGCCCTCGAGTGCGACATTTTCATTGATATCCATTCCGACAATACCGCCGACAAATCCTCGGCCCTGAACGCTAACCTCGTTATCGGTTTGTTTTTTTATTTTCCTTTCGCTCAGGACACCTGCGGTTGCCGAAACTCGAAGGAGCTGGTGTCCCAAGAGTTCCAGACGTAGAGGAGTGAAAACTAGAGAGGCGCTACCTCCCCATCGGTTTTGGGAATCATCGGGGTTGAGTATTTCTTTTCTATAAGTCGCAGTGTCTACGGCAAGCACGCGCGTATCAAGTCGAGCGCCAATATATCGATTGAAATTATATTGAAATCCTAATGTGTAGGCATCGCCAGTACCGATCGCGTCTGACAGGCGAGTTATGCCCAAATAAATCTCGTAATTGTGTTCGCCTCTGTCATGTTTTGTCTGTTCCGGTACGATAGCAGTCTTTGTCGTTTGCGGAGGTGGCGATGCCGTTTCAGGGACCTCTACCTCCGTTGGAAGAGAGTCTTGTTTTGCGGGCTCTGCTTTTTGCCCTCCGCCACCTTGGATGACTGTTTGTGGCGCTGGACCTTTTTGGAAATAGAAGTTGTACACATCATTGTTACTTTGTCCGAAAGCCCAAGTTCCGATAGTACAAGTAAAAAGGCCCAATAAGTGATATCTCAAATTTTTCATAAATCTCCTTCGAGGAATGACATTTGAGGTGGGTCATTACAAAAATCACGCCGGAAAAGGATCCTTAGAATCACTGAGGAAATTAATGCTGAAAAGCAAAACATAGACATTGGAGTCATGGGAGCTATGACATCTCTGTCATAGTTTGCGTTTCTAGGTGGCTCTCTTCTAGGTACCTGAAGAGGGTTCGAGGGGTGATACCTAGAAGTTCTGCGGCTTTCGTGCGATTGCCGCCTGTGAGATGTAGGGCTAGATGGATTTTTTGCCGCACGAACAATTGTTTGGATTTTTCTAGAGTCTCGGCACCTAACCATTTTTTTTCGTCACTTAAACTTTTTGGGGCTGCTAACTCTGAACCACGTAGGAAATGTGGGATTTGAATTTCGGAGGTCGTTGATAACACCGTTGCTCGCTTGATAGCACTTTTAAGTTCGCGAACATTTCCGTTCCACGTTTGGCCAATGAGCCATCGTTTGGTGTCTTCGGAAAGGACTTTTTGGGGATTGAGTTCCTGTAGATACTTTGTCGAAATCAGGAGAATATCCATGGGGCGTTCCCGCAGAGGAGGAATCCATGCTGTCATTTCAGCAATTCGGTAGTAAAGGTCCTCTCTAAATCCATTTGCCGAAAGCAGGTCCTTAAGCGAACGATGGGTCGCAGATAAGATACGTACGTCTACCTTAAAGGATTTTTGAGAACCTAAAGGTTCTAAAGTTTGATCATTCAGAACTCGAAGGAGTTTTGGCTGCAAACTTTGAGGGAGGTCGCCGATCTCGTCTAAAAAAAGAGTTCCTCCATGAGCCTGCTGGATTTTTCCTATATGGTCTGAGTAAGCATGGGTAAAAGTTCCTTTTTTATGACCAAACAGCAGGCTTTCAAGAAGCTCAGATGGGATTGCGCTGCAGTTGACGGCAATGAAAGGGCCTGTTTTGCGATCACTTTGGTCATGGATCCAGCGGGCTAAAACTTCCTTTCCAACTCCAGTTTCACCTTGAATAAGAACTGCTAAGTCTGAGCCAGCAACCTGCCGAGCTAAGTTGCAGGTCTCAACTAAATTTTCATTTTGTGTTTGAAAAGGTATTTCGTGCTGTCTAGAAAGCAGCTGTATTTTTTCTTTTTTCCAATGCAGATCCCGCAGATGAAAATGAGTGATCATCGCCCCCATTTGCACAAAAGTTTCTATCTGGCCATACTGAGATTTTTCAAGACCCTCGTGAGGAAGATGGCTTCCCGTGAGGAGCACCCCAACAGGGACGCCTTGGACAATCATCGGCCAACAAAAAACGGAAAGGAGGCCACTTGCGATAAAGCTCTGGCTATATTGATAAGAACTCCCAACGATGTTCTGGACAAACTGTGGGTTGAGATCTTTTAAAACGGTTTGAACCAATCGATCGCTGATCCACGCTCGGTCTTTTTCTACTCCTTGGGAAACTAGGACATTGAAACTCCCGGAGATATCTTTTGTGATAATAAAACCCTTTTCATGCCCCGACATTTTCATCACTTGGTTTAGCACCTTCGCTAGTGGCTGCGCGGTTTTTTCAGGCTCCACCATATCTTCGAATATTTCCTTGAAAACGCCATCGTATCCAGAACCACTTGAAGTTTCAGCGATGGAAACGGGAAGGGCAACAATATGCAGATCATCGATTCGAGTACCCTGCCACGCTTCGAGAGCTTGTGGTTGGCGGGCAGTGCCTCGAAGTGGGTGTATGATCACGCCTTTTTCTTGCGGCGCTAAGATCAAATAATCGCCGGTGTGTTTCAAGAATTTGATTGCAATGCCATTGCTTTGTGAACCTCCGACGGCGGACAAATTTGAAATATTTAATGGCAAAACTTCTTTTCCGCAGATGGCGAAAATATTGTAATTCCTTTTCATCATCATTCACCTCCCTCGAGGGCGCGGACCGTAGTTACTTTTCCTTCTGACACCTGGATTGTCTCATCAATCGGTTTGTAACCACGTTTGACAAAACGAACGCGATGACGTCCGGAGGTGATGCTGTAATCGCGTTGTTGATGAGAAGGAATCAATTTTCCATCGACGAAGACACTGACATCTTTCCTCACAATAATATTTAATTTCCCGACTTCCTCTTTTGCAGGAGGGTGTTCTTGTCTTTTCTCAACAAGAGGATCTTCGTTAACTCTTAAGGATAATAAAAACAGGATCGCGAGAACGATGGAACCCAAAAACCTAGGGAACTTTTTAGGCTGTAGACTTGTCAACCTTTGCAAATAGGCATTTATAGATTCGTCTTGAGGAAAAGACTCTTGAAATTCTCGGATAAGGCCAATGAGTTCTTGAGTAGGTGTATTATTTTTCTCGAGCCACTGGTCGATGGCCTGCTTTAAATAGCTATGCTTTTGTTTAAGGGCCTGGGAGAGAAGACGAGACTTCTGCTCTTGATTTTCTAGACTCATCCATTGCTTGGCGTAAGTGAGGAGATTCCCCTTCTGTAGATTTTCCAAGAGAATAGACTCCAGAAGCCAAATTGAGGTTGGTCGCAGTGCCTGCTCTTTCTGAAGGCAACAGTCAATAATGTTACCGATTTGATGTGAGACTTTTGGGCTCCTATCGCAGCAAGGAATAAATTGACACTCTAAAAGATGATCAAGACTCAAGTGTTCATCTTCAGTTGTAAAAGGATGATGCCCTGTTAGGAGTTCATAAGCGACAACGCCAAATGAGAATATATCCGAGGCGTCCGTTGGAATTTTTCCACGAACCACTTCGGGAGCCATATACGCAAGAGAGCCCACTAACGATCCAGTCTTGGTGAGGGAAGGGTTCGCCAATTTTGATTTTGCAAGACCGAAGTCGGTCAGCTTCACTTCGCCTTCCATCGATATCAAAATGTTCTCTGGCTTTAGGTCACGATGAAGGATTTGTTCTTGGTGGACTGCGCCCAAGGCCCGGGCAACGAGAGCTAAAACCCAAAGATTTGGTTCGATCCAACCCTGATTTTGACTCTCACTTTTCATCCAGTCCTTGAGGGTTTTGCCGTGAACAAGTTCAAGCTCTAGAAAAGTCTTGTCCTCAATTTTCCAAAATTGAATCAATTGGACAACATTCGGATGCCGAAGGTGCTTGAGAGCCTCCACTTCACGTTGCATGCGCTCGGGCTGCCACGTCGAGTTCTCTGGATTGGTTTTGAAAACTTTAAGAGCGACCCGCTCCCCACGCGTTTGGTGGGTAGCCTCGTAGACAACTGAAGATCCGCCCACGGCGATCTCCCGAGCAATCAGAAACGGGGTGCCCTCCGGTAATACCTGGCTGAACGAATGCGACATTTTCGTCATAGTCGACGGTGGGCATATCACCGAAACAAGGCAGTTGAAAGAGGGGACTGCTATTTCAAAAGCGATTGTGAAATTTTCACTGGCAGCAATGGAGTCTTCGGTTGTGACTTATTGAATTTCTTGAAGAATTTCGTTCACCTTGCGAACTTCGTTCACGAGCTCTTGGATCCGTGCCTGAGTGTTTATCCAGTTCTCAACCACGGTTCCCGTGACCTCGCTTGCGGAGAGTGCGACATCGATGTCTCGGTAAATGGCCTCTAATTTTTGAGTGTTTTCAGGATCTGGGTTTTCGGAAGAATAGATGCCGGGGCAGCCTTGCGCCAAGTATCTTAGGGATGTGGCTAAGTCCACGCGCGCTTTCGGCCGAGACAAAGTTTGGCAATAGCCCGAATTTTTTTGCCAAATCTTTATTCTGTCACCGACGTTTTCAAACGAGACCGAGTTCATAAGATGAAATTCGTGAAGGCTCTGTGAGAGCATTTTCTGGTATGTTTGAACTTGGGATCTGAAGTTCACGCGACCATTCCTCCGAGCGATTTTTTGGTAGGATTTTTTGTCCAGGACTTGTTCTTGCTTTCTAATCTCTGATGAAAAAGACTCTTTTCCACGACTGGGATTTGTAGAACACATCATCTTTACGGAGCAGCCCCAACAAGATTTATCCCAGACAGGATCGTTCTCATTTTTCAGTTTGAACTCTGCTGAGATATTTTCTCCCGTCTTTAGATCCACGAAAAAATACTCTTTGATCCAGCGTTGGCCAAGATCCGATTTCAACAATATATCATAAGCCCTTGCGAGCTCAAAAACATCTGTCGGTTGGTATTTTTCAATGGCATCGACTAAGTTCCGCATGCGCTGGGCGCTTTCGGTCACCTGAGTGGGTTTTTCTGTAAGGAGCTCGCCCTTTTCAACCCAAGGTTGTATTTCCGGCGCCGAAAAAAATCTCTTCAGCACTGAGGAAATAAACACCTCACTTTTGATGGGAGGTTCAAAAGGAACTTGTTTAAAGGTTGTGATCAGAGAATCTCGGGTTAGAACGTAGCATCCATTTTCAAATATGTTTAGGAGAGAAGGATCTGGGTGGATAAAGGGATGTACTTGCAGATAGGCTCGAGTCTCAAAGGCGTTGGCAAGGCCTTCGCGCCGCGAACACCGGTATAGGACTCGTCTTTTTCAAACGGCGGTATGCTAAAGAAAATTTTATTTTCTTTAAGATCCGTCCACGCATATTCGTAGACGGTGTCGTTTTTGTTTTTAAACTCGCCCCAGTTGGGTGTTATGACAACCGGAATTGGGCCGCCTTTTTCTACCGTTTTCCTCATCAAGTAGGCACCGATGCCGTCTGATTCTCGCTGACTTGAGATCGAGTGAACGGCAAGTGCGAAAAAGTTGTATGCGTCTCTGAGTTTTTCGTCAGCACAAAGAAGCCGCGCGGTCACTGGGCGAGTTTTCGTAGAAATTGTGAATGAAGATTTTAACTGCGCTGGGAGAACCACTAACTTTATAGCTGGATCCATAGGGCAGATCTCAAGAAATTTTTTATCAAGCTGACCAAGGCGTTCGTTAATATTTGAAACGGCGGGATAATCGACTTTTCCGCTTAAGAAAAGAGTGGTCCCCCCTCCGCCGCTTGTATTGCCCCCGCCATGGACCTTCATGGTAAACGCCAGCGCAAAAATGGCAAATGTGACGTTCCATGACGTTCGGAGGCGCTCGAAGGTTACGCTAGGGATTGAAATCATTAGAGTTTTCTCAAGGTTAAGAGTTTCCTACCTATATGTAGCAAGAGGCACGCCTAGTTTCTATTCCTGTTCGCTGTCGCCAGTGCCATGATTCTTTCAAATGGAATTGCGTCGCTAGCTCTGAGTTCTTTTATAGCTTTAACGGAGCCTGGGCATTTGTCGGCAAAAGCGAGTATCGCATAGTGATCAATGGGGATAGATTCCACGATTGACTCCCATTGGATTTTTACAACTTGATCCATTTGGAAATCGCCAACATAAGTAGCTGTTTTGTCTTGATAGATCCGAGCGCGATCTCCGGCGGTAAACTCGATATATGCTGGAATACTCATCTTCTGATAATCGTAGGTGAGTTCCATCCATTCTGTGGGACTCACGGCCTCAGTGAGCACGAAAAAACCATAGGGGGCAGGTGTCGGTGGCTCCGGGAGAATGATTTTTAGGAAAGACTTAAAAATCGACCAATAGTTTTGTTGAGCTCTTAAAGAAAGACATGCATTTCTGAGGTAGAAGTTGGCTTCGGCGGCTTCTGCAGAACTGAGTTCTTCTAATTCTTTAAAATCCTTTGTGGACCATTGCCTGCACGGTTTATCAACTTCTGGTACGCTTCCTAAACTTACACCCGATGCATAAACCCAGGCTATCTGCAGTTTCTGATTTTTTGTTTGGGGGAAGAGGCCATAAAATCTCTCGGTAGCGAGTTGACTCGTTTTTGCTGCAGATAATATTTTTGGTGTTTGGGTGTTTTTTTGAATTTCCCGAGCTTTTTTGAGAAGGGATTGGGCCTTTTTACGAAGCTGAGTTTCAAACGGACTGTAGGCTTCAAAGCATCCAGGCTCTCCTCCAAGGCCGATCTCTTTTCCTTGATCTGAAAAGGAGCTATCAGCCCAAAAAACTTTTTGTTCCGGGAGCCAGGGTTTTCCACCCAAAGAGGCTTCGTAGCTTCCATCGGACGCAAAAGCCCCGGCCCCAACTAAGGTCAGTAAGGTAAGAACTGCATTCATTTTAGATCCTTTCGTGTGGTCAGAAAGATATTGTATGCGGCGTATAATTTACATTTAAATTTAATAAAAATTTGCTGATTATATTTACTATTAGTAAAATATTTTGAAATGGAGAGTCTATTTACCTTTCGTAATTACAAAGCTTTTTTGATGGCTGCAGAGTCTACAAAGGCTTACTTTCACAAGGGATTTCGCACTCGAATTGCAGAGGCAGCGCAGTGCAACACATCTTTTGTCACCCACGTGATAAGTGGACCAGCCCACTTCAGTCTCGAGCAGGCTCAGGGCATCGTCGATTTATTGCAGCTTGCGGCTGACGAAGCTCATTTTTTTATGCTTTTGGTTCAGCACGACCGTGCAGGGACCGAAAAACTCAGGGATTATTTTGCCCACCAATTAGAGGCCCTCGTGAACGAAAAGTTGAGTTTGAAGCATCGTTTTGAAGTTCAAGAGTCGCTGACCCCCGAAGAAAAAAGTCGGTACTACAGCAGCTGGGAGTATGGGGCTGTCCACATGCTTGTGACTATTCCAGATCTTGCCACGGCTCCTAAAATCGCTAAGCGCCTTGATCTGTCTTTTTCGCGTGTGCAGTTGGTTTTAGAGCATTTAGAAAAAATGAGGCTTATCGATAGGAGGGGCAAGGCGTATGTTATCACCAATAAACGACTTCATCTCACTCAGGATTCGCCACTTATCGCCCTTCACCATAGCCATTGGCGCCTGAAGTGTTTGAGCCATCTTTCGCAAACTCAGGAGTCAGACTTTCACTACTCCTCTGCAATCACGATTAGCAGAGAAGACTCGTTGCGGTTTAGGGAGCTTATCAAGGGTTTTTTGACAGACCTCACTCCTAAAATTGGGGCTTCAAAAGAAGAGTGCCTTTACAGTTTTTGCGTCGATTTTTATGAAATTTAGATTCATCGGCCAGGCGTTTTATTTTTACCATTCCACCCATTTCGAACCACAATGCAATTTCCGTTGGGGGCGCGAACCTGAAGCATTTGGGCTATGAGCGGCTCAAGCGATTTTCTCAGCGCAAGGGCTTGATCAAAATCATTGACCCAAAATGCATCCCACCGATACCGGTTCCATCAGAACCACCGATTTCAGCTCCTAACGAAAATGTCTCGCGCGGAGTCTTTTTCTCAAGACGAAAAAGAAGAGGACCGAATTGGAAAGCTTCGATGTTTTTGAGTTGGAGAGGGGAGTTTCGTGTCCATGTGTTTTTCAAACGTGCCTGCAGCCAATTGATGGCATCCTTGGCTGGAATAGCAAGAGTCAAATCATTGGCTGAACTCATAAGTCCTGAGTCCAAAACTTTAACTTGTGTGCGTGATCCCGCCTCTTTGGGAAGAACTTGGTGCGATAAAAGACCCTGCCACTGCCAGTGATTGCCATCAAAGCCCAGGAGAAGACCACCGCTCATACCAAACTCCACCGGCATGCCAGCGGCCTCAATCATGTTTTTAAGACTCGGAATCAGTGCGCGGTGACTAGATGCTGACAAAAGCGAGCCCTCCGTTAACGAAACTAAGTCTGCGGATCCTGCGGGAAAGCCAAGGGCCGCCAATTTTTTTGGAGAGAAACTATCATCGAATTTTAAGACCGCCGCCCGCGATCGCATTTCTGCTGTCGGCGCCTCCAACTTAAGAAGGGCAAGTCCCGCTGCTACGTCAGCCGTTAAAAGCGACAGCTTTGCGTTGTCGGCTTGATGGCAAATCAATGGACTCTTGTCATGAATAATAACGTGCTCTGAGGTCAGGACGAAAAGCTCACCGTTTTGTGTGAAAAGCAAACCTGAACCTTCGTATTTTGGGCTCTGGGTGGAGCAAGGCGCAGATGTGACCTTGACGGCGGCTCGCTGCCACACCTCTTGGGCGTAAGCTAGATTTGACAGAAAAAGAAAAAACATGAAGATTTTCATCATGGCTCGCTCCAAGAATATGTTGTTGCTTTAGCTTTGCCTTCGGCAGTTAAATTTCCTTCACTCAACCAGCTCTCTATCATGCGATTGGCGGAGGCTTTAGAAACAGAAAGCGTTTCTTCGAGATCTTTGCGCTTGAATTTTTTTGGGAGAAGCGCCCGAGCAGCCTGCAGGTGAGCGTCGGATTGAATTAAACTCGGCGTTTGATGCTGAAGTTAATTTCTCCTTTTGTATCTAGTTCTCGAAGCCGCTCTCGCAGAGCCGCACGAGGCCGTTATTAATATCTATAAATACTTATAACTACTAGATAAAATAAAACCCAAATACACTATACTTTTGATATCAAGGCTATTATAATATAGTACTATGATCTCTGGAAAGTTCGTTTTGAGAATGGATCCTTCGACCCATAAAGCTCTTAAGGAGAAAGCGGACGAGCTCGGCGAGTCGCTTAATTCTCTATGCTTAAAAAGGCTGGTGGGCACTCCACTGCACGTTTCGTCGGTTCCAGTGCAGAAATTGATCTCCGAATTTAAACCGATTGGAGTCGCTTTATTTGGTTCAGCGGCTCGTGATGAGAGTAGGGACAGCAGCGATATTGATTTACTCATAGTGTTGGATCGACACCAAACCATTTCCAGGCAGCTCTACTCTCAGTGGGATCAAGTTTTTCCGACTGAAAAAAAATTGTCGCCGCAGTTTGTACAATGGCCTGAACTAGAGGCGGCCGTCGGGAGCTTGTGGCTAGAGGTTGCATTAGATGGAGAAATTCTTTACGATCCTACTCAGCAACTCAAAAAATCCCTGCGTAGGATTCGCAAGATGATTGCCGAGGGAAGATATCAAAGAAAATCGAGCCATGGGCATTCTTATTGGGTAAGCCAGGAGCCGTGATGCAGAACAAGAGTCTCGTTAAAGATTACATAGGCCGGGCCGAAATAAGAATTGGGGCCGTGGAGTACTTGTTTACAAGGAAATCTTGGGCCGACGTGGTTCGGGAGTCCCAAGAAATTGTTGAATTAGCGCTCAAGGCTCTGCTTCGCGATTGTCATATAGATATCCCTCGAATCCACGATGTTTCTGGAATTCTTGTTCAAGAAAAAGAGAAGTTGCCACCCGCGATTCTAAAGCAGCTTGAAAAAATATGTGATATTTCAAGAAGTCTCAGGCGAGACCGCGAACTGGCCTACTACGGGAGCGAGGATCTTACCCCTTCTGAATTTTACCAAGAAAAAGACGCCAAAGAAGCATTAACGTCAGCTAAGTTTATCGTAACGGTGGTTCTAGCTGCATTAAAAAAATCCGTCTAGTATGCAATATGCAATTTTTTCGGGTCTTAGATCGCTTGCCTTAGCTGGTGTAACCGAAAAGACTTTTCTTCTTGATCGCCTCCGCGACCTGTTCGGGAACGAGCTTCTCCCACGCCGCATCTCCCTTAGCAATCAGGGCTTTAACATCCTCTGAGTGAATCGTATCATTCACAGAATCACAACCGGCAATATCCACGATCTGTTGCCGTTCAAGAAAGTACTGATAAATTTTCAAATACTCTTTTTCGGGGCGAAACTGTTCCGTCGTGAGGCAGACCTTTTGATCTTTGTAGGGATACACAAAAAGCTTTGTTTTTTCATCGAAGAGTTTTCCAAGACCTTCAAGCAATCCGCCCTCTAAGTTTTGGTAGTGACGGCCATCAAAGATATTTTCTAGGTAGGACGCGCTTACCGCGATTCCAACTGGGAGCTGAGTGAAGCGTCTGAGGAATCTCTTAAGCTCAAAAAACAAATTAAAGCGTGAAACAAAAACTGGAAGGCCCAGTGATGAGATCGTATCGATGCGGTCTAGAAAGGTTTTGTGAAAACCTTTTTCTAAAGATTTTTCTAGGGCAAGGGTCATCTCAAGAATCACCTTAGCACTTTCGGGTTTTACGAAGGGCTCTTTAGTGAACTGCTCAAAACCATGCTCTATGATTTCTTGGTTGGTGCGGTGAAGAGGCTTGAACGCACCTCTTTGCACAAAAATGGATTTTCCAAATACATAATCGCTCACTGTTTGAATCTGCGCTTTTTCGTCAAAGAGAACAGCTTCTGTGAGGTTGCGGTGAACCAGTTCAATATTCAGTGCGCGTTGATCAATTTGTGCGAACTCCGGTCCTTCGAGCCTGATCATGTCAATGGCAATGCGACCGGCTTTGAGATTGTCCGTGAGTGAGGTTAAAAGCGTGTCTTGAGAGCTTCGGCTCAAAAACGCGCTAGCTACCAAATTGACTCCGAGAATTCCGATGGCCTCTTGTTGCTGCAAACGAAACGCATCTAAAAGGCGCATGTGTATGACGATATCATTGGCGGGACCTTTGGGTTGTGCCTGAAAGCGAATCCCCATCCAACCATGACACTGGCGCTGGCCCCCTTCAGAGCTGGTGGCAACCGTATTGGCGTAAGCAAAAAAGCAAGTCTTATCGGCGCGCACAGGAGCGAGGCGTTTTTGCAAGAGCGAGAACTCTTTATCTAACATTTTATTGAGGCGAGACTCGCAGACGTAGCGTCCGTTTTTTTCTTTGCCGTAAATTTCGTCACTGTAGATCATGTCGTAGGCGGAGATGGTTTTTGCCACCGTCTGCGAAGCCCGCCCGGCTTGGAAGAAAAACCGTGCGACTTCTTGGCCAGCGCCGATTTCGGCAAAAGTTCCGTAGATGCTCGGATCTTGGTTGATGAAAAGAGCTTTTCCGATAGTGGTGCTGGTTCCGCCACGAGTTTCAAAGTGCATGAGCTATTTTAACCGCAGTCAAAAGGCGATGACAAATTAATTATTCACCCGGTCGTTTGGAAGTGGCGGGATCTGATTTGACCCAACCTGTGATTGCTAAACTCATGGCTTTTTCGATGGAAATGTCCACGTGTTTGATTTGATCTTTACTTACGATCACAGTGAAGCCGCCCATGCCGTAGGAAAAAGGGATGTAAACGGCAACCGAGTCTAGGGACGCAAGGTCTGCAGGCAGATCCGAGAAGCTTTCGCGAGTGACCACCCCGAGCATTTGCACTCCACCCATCGGGACGAGCACCACGCTTTTCATTTGGCGTTTGTCTTTATCAGAAAACAAATTCATCAAATCGCGCAGAGGGGAGTAGATCACTTTGATGAACGGGACTTGAGTGAGTTTTTCAAGGCCACTTGCGAGAATACGGGCTGTGACATAGTGGTTAAGAAGTAGCCCAAAAACAAAAATGAGGACGATGGCAGCAACAACACCGAAGCCTGGGACATAATATTCCGTTGGGATGACCGCTCTAATGACTCCACCAAGAAGGTTATCAAATAGTAAAATACACCAAGAAAAAAGATAGATAGTGATAAGGATTGGTAGGACCGTGATCAAAACGCGCACAAAAATGCGATTTAAGTTTTTCATGGCCTTAACTTAGCAAAGAGAATTTACTTTCTACAGTTCTTTCTTTGAAAATGATGGAAGTTTGTTTATGCTAAAGCCCTTCGAGGAGGCACGTATGCATGCATGGCACGACGTCGCAATCGGCGAGCTCTATCCAGAAGTGATTTCTGCGGTGATTGAGGTTCCTAAGGGTTCTAAAAACAAATACGAACTTGATAAGCACAGCGGCCTCATTAAATTAGATCGCGTTCTCTTCAGCTCTGTTCAGTATCCTGCGAACTACGGTTTTATTCCCCAGACCTACTGTGACGATCATGATCCTCTTGATATCTTAGTTTTAGGCCAAGAAGCTGTTTATCCTCTGACCATCATGCGAGCGCGGCCTATTGGTGTGATGAAGATGGTTGATCAAGGAGAGGCAGACGATAAGATTATTGCGGTGCACTACGATGATCCAGAGTATGCCGACTACCGAGATATGTCTGACCTTCCAAAACATCGGTTGGTCGAGGTGAAAAGATTTTTTGAAGATTACAAAGCTCTTGAGAATAAGTTGGTGAAGGTGAATGATTTTCTTCCCCATACAGAAGCGTTGAAAATTATAGACGATGCGGTTCGCTTTTATCAAAAAGAAAGTGCGCGTTTACGCCCTCTCTAAGTCGGTGTAAGTAGAGTTTCCTCAACAATTTGGTTTTTTATGGCAATAACAGATATTTGCGTGATAAATGTGATTTTGGAGTAAGTTTATCCATAATTGTGTGGAGACCATGGCCCGAATCGAAGATGAAAGAAAAAATGAAATGTGGGTTGTTGGGATCGGAGCTTCGGCCGGTGGTTTAGAGGCTTTACAGTCATTTGTATCTCATTTGGCTCCTACAATTCCTGCGACTTTTATCGTCGCTCAACATTTGGCTCCCCATGCCAAGAGTATGTTGGTGGAGCTTCTTTCAAGGCATTCAAAGCTTCCGGTCACGATGGCCACCAATGGGCAAAAACTTCGTGAAGGTCTTATTTATATTGTCCCTCCCAACAGTGACGTTGATTTGCATGATGGAAAACTTTATCTGCATCCACCTGGCAAAGAAACTCGGCCCAAGCCCTCGGTGAATAGTTTCTTCGAGTCTTTGGCAAGGGCCTGGGGGAGCCGCGCCGTCGGTATCATTTTGTCGGGAACAGGAACCGATGGCTCCGAAGGAATTCGCGCCATCAAATCAGTCGGGGGACTGACGTTTGCACAAGATGATGTGAGCGCACGATATGACGGGATGCCGAGATCTGCGGTGGACACCGGTGAGGTCGACGCTGTTATGCCTCCAGAAAAGTTAGCGTCTGAGCTCGAGGATCTTTTGCGAAATCGCATGACGACGCTGGCCACAGAGGACGTAGGTGATGGACCCCACAGTGCGATTCTCAAGCTTATTAAGCATGAACTCGGATCTGATTTTTCACAGTATAAAACTTCAACCATTCACCGGCGCATCGATAAACACATGAGGTCGTTGAATCTAGACTCCCTCGAGTCCTATTTAGAGGTTCTAAAAACAAACACCTTAGAGCTCAATGCTCTGTCTCAGGAACTTCTCATCAGTGTCACATCTTTTTTTAGAGATCGAGAGGCGTTTGAAGGGTTAGAATCAGAGCTTGAGAGAATTATTCAAGACAAGCGATCCTCGCAAGACTTCAGGGGTTGGATTGCAGGTTGTGCAACAGGTGAAGAGGCTTATTCCGTCGCGATTTTAGTTTTTGAGCTCTGTAAAAAATTTGGCAAAAGTCTCCCTATTAAGATTTTTGCAACGGACCTTGATCAAGAGGCGATTTTGGTAGCTCGTAATGGACAGTATGCAGCTACTGATGTGGAGCACTTGGATTCAAAACTTCTTGAAAAATATTTTGATAAACGTGGGCAAATTTACGAAGTGAAAAAGATGGTTCGTGAGGTGGTTGTGTTTGCAAAACAAAACCTCATACAGAGCGCCCCTTTTGTAAAAGTGGATCTCATCACGTGTCGTAACGTGATGATTTATTTTGAGGCCAGTTTGCAGAAGAAAATTTTTGATATGTTTCACTATGCTCTTAGTCCTGGGGGAGTTTTGTTTTTAGGGAAGTCTGAGTCGGTGAGCGATTCTTCTCCCTTATTCGAGGTTATTGATCGCAAATCCAAATTGTTTCGTAAGCTTAATGTTGTCTCTCCGATCACGTCCCACACCTATCGAAGCCAGGTGCTCAGTCCAGCGGTTTCAAGCTTAGCAAAAAGGACTGCTTTTCAAGGTCCTTCGCTTTTAGAAGCAGCCATGCGCGAAACAGTCACTCGGCACGGCCTGTCGGGAGTTGTCGTAGATGAGAACTATCACATTTTGCAAGTGATGGGAGATGTGAGTGATATCCTAAAACATCCAGAAGGACAACCTAGCTTGAACCTTCAGAACATGCTGCCTAAAGGAATTGGTCATGAGCTGCCTGTGGTCCTCAGGCGCGTGGTGAATGAAGGAGCTCCGCAAAAAAGTCGCTCCTATCCCTTAGGTTCTGGAAAGAAGCAAACTTTTCAATTTGAAGTCTCAGCCCTGCTTGGCCTTGAAAAAACCCACTCCAACAAATTGTATCTCGTTCTTTTTGAGGTTAATAAAGTCAAAACCTACAAACCGCCAGTGGCCACAGCTTCGCACTTAGATGAAGGGGCAAAGATTCTTGAGCTTGAGCAAGAGCTAGCTGCAACTCGGGAACATCTCCAGACGGTCATCGAAGAGCTAGGGGTCTCAAACGAAGAACTTCAGTCGCTTAATGAAGAATTGCAGTCCACCAATGAGGAAATGCAAAGCTCTAACGAGGAGCTTGAAACAACTAACGAAGAACTGCAAAGCACTAATGAAGAGCTGACCACTCTCAATGAGGAGATGACCAACAAGGCAGCTGAGCTTCGCAGTGCGAATTTGAATCTTGAAAATATTCAAAATAGCATTCCTTCAGGAATGGTCGTCATCGATGAAGATCTCAAGGTCCGCCGCTACAACAATGCCGCTAAACGCATTTTTGAAATCTCAGAAGCAGATATTGGCCGGGATATCACTCGGCTTTCGTGCAAGTGTGATATTCCAAATTTCCACCAGACTCTTATCAGCACTTTAGATAGTGGGTCGACAAGCGAAGTGATCGTTGAAAATTTCCAAATTGTTTATCAGCTTCGAGT
The DNA here is from genome assembly GCA_044229295.1 of Pseudobdellovibrionaceae bacterium. Classification (GTDB taxonomy): domain Bacteria; phylum Bdellovibrionota; class Bdellovibrionia; order Bdellovibrionales; family Bdellovibrionaceae; genus JBGATJ01. The sequence continues at coordinate 2,118 of JBGATJ010000042.1, read as the reverse complement.
GATCCCTTCCTACGACGAAAACCAAAAAGTGATCGGTGCCATTCTTATCTTTTTTGATAACACCTCTTTGATTCAGGCTGAAGAACAGCTGAGGTCCAGTGAGCTTCGCATCCGCGCGATTATGGATTCTTCTCCAAGCCTTATTTGGCTTAAAGATCCCGTGGGTAAATACCTTGTCGCTAATGACGCTTTTTGTGAGTTTTTTGGAGTTTCTGTAGATCAGGTGATCGGTCGTACTGATTTTGATCTGTTTCACCCGGATCTTGCCAATCAAATGCGCGAGGGAGATCTTGAAATTCTTCACAAGCGAATTCCCATTCGTAAAGAGGAGAGGTTTTCGGTTGGGGGAGCCTTAAAAGATAGCGATCGATTTTTAATGATCAGTCGATTTCCTATTCTTGGGCTCAAGGATGATAAGAACCCTCAGTCAGTTGGAAATGTTGCGATTGATATTACAACCCAATGTGCGATGCAGCTAGCTCTAGCAAAAAAAGAGGCCAGGTATCGCGCCATTATTGAAGACCAGGCCGTTTTCGTTTGTCGAATTAACCCTGATGGCGTCATCACATTTGTGAATACTTCATTTTGCAACTACTTCAGCGGAACTTATCAGTACTTTGTGGGGCGCAGGTTTGAAGATGTCATTGCTGCTGGAGATCGCGATCGCGTGAGCCGGGATGTAAGTCGTTTATCTCCCCAGAATCCGATATCGCAGTTTGAACATAGGCTGGGTGGCACTGATATTGATGGTGCTGAAGTCAAATGGTTGCGTTGGATCTACCGTGCGCTTTTCGATTCCGAGGGTGAGCTTCAGGAGTATCAGGCCGTCGGATTTGATGTTACGTCCTACCGCCATGAAACAGACCGCCTCCAACAGCGTGAGTCTTTGCTGACGCACGTTTTTGAGCATACGATGGACTATCTAAGTGTTTTCAGAGTCGAGGGTGAGGAGTTTATTCTTGAATCTTTTAATCACACACTTGAAAAGGCTAAGGGTTTTGCGTTTCCGCAGCTTGTGGGTCGAAGTCTTAAAGACCTTTTAAGACCCGAAAATATGGCGGCGGTGCTTGCGCGCTATCAAGAGTGTGTTCGCACTAAAAAGCCACAAGTTTTTGAAGAAGAAATTCAAGTTCTCAATGGGGAAGTTAGGCCGCTTTCAACATCTCTTGTCCCTGTAACCAACTCTCAAGGACTAGTGGAGCGAGTTGCAGCGATCAGCCGAGATATCAGCCAGTTTAAAATTATCGAGTGCGAGCTTCGTAAAGAAAAAGAACGAGCCGAGCAGGCGAACAATTCTAAGACCGACTTCCTGGCTTCCATGAGTCATGAACTTCGAACTCCATTGAATGTCGTCTTAGGAATGTCACAGCTTCTTTGCGATTCTTCTTTATCTGCCGAGCAAAACAAGTTTGTAAAAAGCATTCAGCGGTCTGGTCAGATTTTGCTTTCGCTGATTGAAGACATTTTGGATTTGGCAAAAATTGAAGAAGGAAAGCTAAAGCTTGAACCTATTGGATTTCACCTCAAAGACCTGGTTGTGGAGGTTATCGATAGTTTTGCTTTGCAATCTTCAAAAAAGAATTTGCTCTTGAACTATCGGGTGGATCCATCAGCCAACCAGTGGCTTGTTGGCGATCCAGGGCGGATTCGCCAGATTTTGGTCAACTTGCTCGGCAATGCTGTTAAGTTCACAGACGAGGGTAGTGTCAATTTAGAGATTCTAGCGAAGACCTCTCCGGGAACTCAAAAAACCCAGTTCGAATTTAAGATTGTCGACACTGGGATTGGCATTAAAGAAATCGACTATCCAAGAATTTTCCAGAAGTTCTCGCAAGTGGAGACAGGGTTAAGTCGTCGTTTTGGCGGAACCGGTTTGGGACTTGCCATTTGCAAACGCCTTGTAGATTTGATGGGTGGTGAGATTGGCTTTCACAGCAGTTGGGGTCGTGGAAGCACCTTCTGGTTTATTCTTCCGCTTCCACTTGCAGAAGAAAACAAAAAAACAGCTCGGCTCATTCCAATGCCTCAGAATCACGAGCCAAGGCATGTCGGTCAAGAACCCGCATCCTCAGGTCCTTTAAAGATTCTGGCTGTTGACGATAACTTCGATAGCCAAAT
>JBGATJ010000041.1:0-39315 GCA_044229295.1 Pseudobdellovibrionaceae bacterium | reverse complement strand
AATCTCCTCGGAATTTTTGAGCCTAATGACTCCGGGAAATCCTAAAGCCTGATCCCGAACCTGACCCTGGGCTGATTGCCAGGCTGCCAGATTGCCTGACTGCCTCAAATTGCATTCCTTAAGTCAGTGCCATTCGCCTCAGGTGCCGGTGCCGTCACAGATAAAAAGCCAAACCTCAATATTGAAAGAGATGTGGGTAATAATAAGCTCTGCCTTCTCCCATTCCCTTTTCACCTATGCCATGAACATATGCCGATATGCCTTATGCCCTTGACTCATTAAAACAAATTCATCAAACAGCGTTTCTCACCCGCGTCTGAAGCCCATTTCTTGAGGCGTAGGATTTTTTTGACAGCCCCCATAGGGTGCGCTATGCTGGCGCCTCGCGAGAGATCTAAATCTTTAAAAAGATTAAGAAATTTGGCTTCCTTAAAAATATTACTGGAGCCATCTCCCAAGGTCTCATCGACCGAATTGGAAACAAGGGGTAAGGTTTTGACGCAAAAGGCATCACGAGTTGGAAGACCCAAAAGTTTCTTAGCTTTGACTTTGATTTGTATGGGGATATTTTTAAGCATTTCATCTTGGTCACAAACTCAGCAGACAGATCAAGCGGAAAACCAAGAGGTCTCGCAACCAGAGAATGAAAGTCGGTCCCCCGACGCAGCGGGAACTAAAAAAAAATCCGCAAAAACAACAAATCTAGCAAAAGTTGTTGAAGCTGCTGGCGAGACCGTCAAAGCGATTCAAATTGAAGGCAATCGCAAGATCGAAAAAGACGCTATTTTGGCCAGACTCAAATCCAAAGAGGGGCAGCCTTTCTCCACCGAAAATGTCCATGAAGATCTCAGCTCGATTTTTAAAATGGGTTATTTTTATGACGCCGAAGTCTACCGCGAGAATCAGGGCGGTGGCCTGACCCTCATTTACAAAGTTCTCGAAAAGCCTTCCATTGCTGAAATCAAATTTGAGGGGCAAAGCGAACTCAAAGAAGAGGAGATCTCCGAGGCCTCTGGTCTTAAAGCTTACGAAATTTTGAACATGACAAAAATCCGTGATGCTACAGAAAAGATCTTAAAACTCTATGAGGACAAAGGATTTTTCCTAGCGAAAGTGGACTACAAACTTGAGGACTTGGCTCCAGGCCAGACTGTCAAACTCACCTTTAAAATCGAAGAGAATGAAAAGGTCCGAGTGAAAAAAATCACGTTCTTAGGCAACAAAAATCTCAAGGACGGGAAGCTCAAAGAGCGGATGCAAACTCAAGAGGGCGGGTTTTTTAGTTTCTTGAGTGGGTCCGGGTCTTACAAACAAGATGCGTTTGATCGTGATATGGTCGGTCTTAAGTTCTTGTACTTTAACGATGGCTATGTGCAGGTTAAAATCGATCGCCCTCAAGTCTATGTGACTCCCGATAAAAAGAGCATTTACATCACTATTAGGATTGAAGAAGGTGAGCAGTTTTATGTCGGGGACATCGACTTTTCAGGAGATTTGCTTTTTGAGCGTCAAGAACTTTTCGATACCATTGGGATTGATGACTCTCATGTCTTTGCGTATGAAACTTTGCAAAGAGACTTAAGCAACCTACAAGCTAAGTATGGAGATCTTGGTTACGCCTTTGCCAACGTTATTCCTCGCACTCGCGTGAATGAGAAAGAGCGAAAGGTTGATATCACCTTTGAATTTGACAAAGGTCATAAGGTTTACTTTGGGCAGATCAACATGGTCGGCAATAGTAAAACTAGAGACAAGGTCATTCGCCGCGAGCTTAAAATTCGAGAAGGGGAGTTGTATCACGAGACTCGAAAGCGTCAGTCGTTAGAGAACGTGCAGAGGCTCGGGTATTTCGAAGAGGTGAATTTTAAAACAAGCACGCCTGCGGACAAGCAAGACCAACTCAACATCGATATCGTTGTGAAAGAGCGTAACACAGGCAGTATTCAAATCGGCGCCGGTTACGGAAGCTCTCAAGGTTTTACTCTTCAGGGATCTGTGCGCCAGGATAACTTTCTGGGCAAAGGTCAAAAACTCAGCGCTTCTTTGCAACATTCGGGACTAGGATCATTCTATAATTTTAACTTCACCGAGCCTTACCTCTATGACACTCGTTGGTCCGTTGGCTTTGATTTGTACAAACAAGATACCGGTCGCCAGGATTATGATGAAACTCGTCTAGGGGCAGCGTTTCGATTCGGGCACCCGCTCGGCGAGAATATATTTGGATATTTAAAATACAAAGCGGAGCAGATTGACCTGCGAAAGCGTTATGATGGCGACACGCTGATCACAGATCCAGATTTATTCCCTATTGATGGCAACGAAACCTCCTCGCCAGCAAAAGGTCTTTTGAGTTCAGTCACCGCAAGTCTTGAGTACGACACTCGAAACGATCGCTTCTCTCCATCCAAAGGGATTCTCACCAGCCTTGCTCTTGAGTATGCGGGTGTGGGTGGAGATCTAAAATACACCAAAGGAACGTCCACATTTAGATATTACAAGAAGGTTTTTTGGGACGTTGTTTTACGTAACAATTTAACCTACGGATTTATTGCTTCTCACGATGGAAAAACTCCGCCGTTTAATGAACTGTTCCTTTTGGGGGGACCTTACTCCCTTCGTGGATTCCAGCTCTACACGGTTGGAAAACGTAAGCTCTCAAAGCAGTTGAAAACCTATTTCCAAACTCCGCCGAAGACTTATTCGGATCACGATGCTGAAATTCAGGCCAACCGACCGTACGGGGGCACGCAAGAGCTCTTCTACACGGCTGAACTCGAATTTCCACTCATTAACGAGGCGGGGATTAAAGGGGTCGTCTTCTACGATATTGGTCAAGCGGAAGACAACATCGTTGCTAATGGTTACAACAGTGACGTGGGCTTTGGATTTCGCTGGTTTTCGCCGATTGGTCCCCTACGCTTTGAATGGGGCTTCCCTTTAGACGGAAATCCGGATTACCATCAACCAGTTAACTTTGAATTTTCAATTGGAACACCATTTTAAAAAAGGAAGGATCTCTCATGAAAAAATTAGTTTTACTTGCAGCTTTTGTACTCGCAGCCAAAGTGCAGGCGGCTACCGAAACCAAATTAGGTTATGTGGACATGCAAAAAGCCATTCAGGCCACAAGCACGGGCAAAAAAGCCAAAGCTGAGCTTGAAGGGGAGTTTAATAAAAAGAAAAAAGAGCTAGAGAAAAAAGAAGCAGATTTAAAGAAGATGGGTGAGGATCTTGAGCGTAAAAAAGCGGTCCTCAGTGAAGACGTGTTCCAGAAAAAACAAGGTGAGTTTCAAGAAGAGATGATGAAATACCGTGAAGTTGTGGGCAAAAGCCAAGTTGAGATTCAAAAAAAGGAACGAGACTTGACGGCTCCTATCTTAGAAAAACTCAAAGCCGCCATCGAAAAAATTGCTAAAGATGACAAATACACAATGATCTTTGAGAAAAACGAAAACAGTGTTTTGTGGGCGGGCAAAGAGTCTGATCTCACAGACAAAGTGGTGACCGAGTACGAAAAAAATAAATAGATCGCTGGGAGTGGCAGATGTTAGAAAAAACCAAGCCGGTGATGACCTTTTCAGACATCTTAAAGGTCATACCCCATCGGCATCCTTTCATAATGGTGGATCGGGTTGATCGTATCGAAGAAGGAGCCCAATTTCCGAGCTATGTGGGCCGAAAAATCTTTTGCGTCAAAAACGTCACCATCACGGAATATTTTTTTCAAGGGCATTTTCCTCATCGCCCTGTGATGCCTGGGGTGTTGATCATTGAAGCCATGGCTCAAGCTGCGGCTCTTTTAGGATATCGATCTTCAGAGGCTCGTAAAGATGTTGCCATCTGTTCCATCAAAGACGCGAAGTTTCGTGTGCCAGTGGTTCCCGGGGACACTCTTGAGCTCGTGGTGGAATGTCTTAAAGATCGCGGCACTATGAAATACTTTAAAGGACAAGCGATTGTTCGGGGTGAGGTCGTGGCTGAAAGTGAGTTTTTGGCTATGATGTTTGACATGGTTCAAGGGGGTGAGTCTTGAAGATTCATCCTTCAAGCTCCATTTCTCCCGAGGCAGAGATTGCACCTGACGTTGAAATCGGTCCTTTTAGCGTGATTCAAGGGCGAGTTAGGATTGATTCTAAGACCATCATCGAAGGGCATGTCAGTATTGGATCTCGCTATGGAATCGTTGAGATCGGGAAGAGCAATCACTTTTTCCCAGGGTCGGTCATCGGTGGTCCTCCCCAAGACGTCTCTTACAAAGGGGAGCCTACAAAACTCCTCATTGGAGATCGAAATGTGTTTCGAGAGTTTGCGACGGTGAATATAGCTTCTCCCAAGGGTTTGGGAGAAACTCTCGTGGGTTCCGACGGATACTTCATGTCTTACATTCACATTGGACATGATTGCCATGTAGGGAATAACGTCATCATCGCGAATAATTCTCAACTGGGTGGTCACGTCACTGTGGAAGATCACGTCGTGATTAGTGCCATATGTGCTTTTAATCAGTTTTGCCGTGTCGGCAAATACTCGTTTGTTGCTGCTGAAAGCGCGATCAATAAGGACATTCTTCCATTTTCAAAAGCTCAAGGACGTTATGCGGTTTGTAGAGCTACAAATAAAATAGGCCTACAAAGACGTGGTCTATCTCCCGAAGAGGTCAACAATATCCATCGGGCTATGAGGATTATGCTCATGGGTTCAGGAACTGTAGAAGAGGGTCTGAATCGTATTGAAGACGAGTGCCAGATGAGCGAGAATATTAAATACTTTGTGGATTTTATTAAAAACTCTTCGCGAGGGATTGCACGATGAGTTCACTTAAGGCCGCCGTTTTAGGAGTGGGTTATCTCGGGCGATTTCACGCTCAGAAATGGAAATCCTTAACGGATGTGAGCCTTGTTGGCGTTTATGATGTTTCTAAAAGCCACAGCGAGCAGGTGGCAAAGGAACTTGATGTTCGGTCCTTCGATTCTGTGGATGAGATTTTACGTGAGGTCGATGTCGTAAGTGTTGCCGCATCGACATCATCACATTATGAGCTCACCAAAAAAGCACTCCAGGCGGGATGCCATGTTTTTGTAGAAAAGCCAATCACCGAGACCATCTCTCAAGCGCAAGAGCTTTTGGACTTTGCGCAAAAAAAAAATCTGAATCTTGGAGTTGGGCATATTGAGCGGTTTAACCCCGCGTATACGATTTTGCGGTCGAAGATCAAAAATCCGCTTTTTTTACGCTTTGAAAGGCTCACTCCCTTTAAGGCCCGTGGAACTGATGTTAGTGTGGTGCATGATTTGATGATCCATGACATCGATTTGATGTGTGATCTTTTTGGTGAAGAGCCAAAGGAAATCTCAGCAGGTGGGCAGCGGTTTGCAACTGACAAGTATGATGAGGCGACTGCATTTTTTAAATTTTCTGGAGATCGCAAGGCCTCGATTTTGGTGAGCCGCGTGAGTCAAGTGGCAAGTAGAACGCTCAGGGCATTCACAAAAGAGCAAATTTGGAATGCGGATCTTGGTCAAAGCCGACTTGAATTGGTTTCAAAAAAAGGAACTTCGGATTTAGGCGTAGAGAGTCTTTCTATTGAAAAACAAGATCCCCTCATGCTTGAGATTTTGTCTTTTGCGGATTCAGTTCGTAAAAAACAAAGCCCCTTCGTCGATGGGTCTCAAGGCCTTCGAGCTTTGCAAATCGCCGAGAAAGTGATGAGTGCTCTTGAAAAGTGAGACTTCAGTCATGATTGTTGCGGCCGAGGCGTCAAGTTCGCTTTTCGCACTTCGACTCATTCAACATTGGAAGCTCACTCATCCTGACATTAAAACCTTCGGCGTTGGCAGCAAAGAGATGCAAGATGAAGGATTTGAGCGTTTTGGAAAATCAGAAGAAATGGCTGTTGTTGGAGCTACTGAAATCATCGAGCACTATCAAGACATAAAAAAAGTTTTCTACCAGCTCATCGATGCGACTTTAGAGCGTCAACCTCAGATTGTTATTTTGATGGACTATCCTGAGTTTAACATGGCTCTTGCCAAAAGGTTGAGCTCAACTGGCCTTAAGCTTGTTTACTATGTAACTCCTCAGATCTGGGCTTGGAGGCAGGGCCGAGTTAAAGCTATTAAAAAACATTTCTCTGAAGTGTTTGTTTTATTTCCATTTGAGGTTCCATTTTATGAAAAATGCGGAGTAAAGGCTCAGTTTTTAGGTCATCCCATTCTCGATGAATTTGATGATGAACTTTTAGATGCCAAACGCCAGAAGCTCAAGCGCTCTAGCATGGGCCTTGGGGACCAAGACATCCTTTTGGGCCTTATGCCGGGAAGTCGAAAAAGCGAAATTAAATTGAACTTTCCACTGCAGCTGGAAGTTGCAAGGCGACTGATGAGTCAAGAGCCTCGGATGAAACTTATGATTTTGGTCGCCCCAACGGTGGAAAAAGAGCAGCTTTTGCCGTTTCTTGAAGACTTTAAGCTCCCCTATATTTTACTCAAAGAAAAACCCTTTGATATGATTTCACTGCCGGATTTGATTTTGGCAACTTCTGGAACTGCGACTCTTATGGTAGGGCTGCTCGAAAAACCTATGGTGATCATGTATCGATTTAAATGGTTAACCGCTCTCATTGTAAAACTTCTGGTCCGGGGCACGCGTTTTTTTGGAATCGTAAATTTAATTTTTGATAACGAAGTTGTTCCCGAAAGATGGCAAGAAAAAGCCACGCCCGACGAGCTTACAAAACTGTTAACCCGATACCTTAAAGACGAGAATTACACTCGGTCGGTCAAAAATAAACTTAGCGAACTTCGTCTCAAGCTTGGTAATAAAGGAGCAACGGCTCGCGTAGCGGCTGAACTTGAGAAGTACCTCCCTCAAAATCCAAAAATTGCCGAGGACACGGCTCTCCCCCATGGGCCTCATTAGTTGGCCCGGGCAAGCGGTGATGGGCCTCACGTCTCTTCGCCGAAGCCTGTATGACCACCAATGGATGAAATCTCGTAAGGTTGATTGTCCAGTCATCTCCATTGGAAATCTTACTTTTGGTGGCACTGGTAAAACCCCGATCATTGATTTTCTTTTGCAAGAGTTTGAAGTTCAAAAAAAAAATATCGCCGTTGTAAGTCGTACCTATAAAATTAAAAATAAATCCTACCAAGAAGTAAATCTCGGAGCTGGCGTGGCTCAGGATTTTGGAGATGAGCCGTATTTGCTTAAGCGCCGGCATCCTCAGGTTCGCATCTTTGTTGGACCCAAAAAGGTGGAATCAGCTTTTTTGGCTTTTGCGCAAGCCAAACCCTCGTGCATTTTGATAGACGATGGTTTTCAGCACCTTCAGCTCTATCGAGATTTAGATTGTGTTTTGTTGGATGCGACAAAGCCTGTTTCAGAGTATCAGCCTTTTCCTGTTGGTAGGGCCCGAGAGGGACTGGCATCGCTTTCAAGAGCCCACTGTGTTTTTTTAACCAAGTGTAATGCCGCACCTTCAGAAAATCTTGAATCTTTAAAAACATATTTGCCGAGTCACCTTCCTGTGTTTGAGTTTGATTACGTATTTTCTGGATTTCGCGGCGGTGAAACTACTAAGGATGTGGCTCTCATCTCTGGGATCGGTGATCCCAAATCCTTTGAGCGAATGATGTCTCAAAAACTTAACGTGACACGGCACCTAGTTTTTGAAGATCATGCGCCGTTTGATCGCGATGCGGTTGTGGACGTTTTAAAAGAGATACAAGCCAGCGGCGCAAAAGCTGCGGTCACGACCGAAAAGGACATGGTAAAGCTTGAGAATTTTCTAGAATTATTCAAACAGGCGGGTGTCCAGCTGGCGTGGGCTGAGATGAATGTCAGTCTTCGCGGCGGAGAAAAAAAGCTTGAGGAGTTACGTGGGATTTTGGGCTCGGTTTTTAAGTCGTAGTTTGAGCGCCATGCTTTTTTGTTTGCCGCGATGGGCGCGTTTTGCCATTGGCGATTTTTTAGGATTGCTTTGGTTTGACGTTTTTAGAATTCGTCGGAACATTGTTCTTAGTAACTTGGCGTTGGCCTTTCCTACCTGGACGCATTCAGAGCGGGTGCGGGTGGGGCGTCAGTCCCTTTGCAATATGGGTCGTTCGTTTATCGAGATCCTGACTCTTCCGAGTATTGATGAGAGTTGGGTGAGAGACAATGTTGTCTTCGAAGGGTTTGAAAACCTGCCTGAGGATCCAAAAGGATATTTCTTTTTAACTTTGCATTTGGGAAATGGCGATCTCGCATGTTCCATGCTGCCGTACCGTGGCTTGAAGGTTCATCTCATCTCGAAAAAATTTAAAATTCGTTGGTTGAATGATTTTTGGTTTAAAATTCGAAGTGAGCGGGGCACGGAGTTTATTGAACCTCATGGCAAAGACACCGCTTTTAAAATTCTTAAAGCCCTTAAGGCAAAAGAAATTGTTATTTTTGTACTGGATCAATTTATGGGTAAACCTTACGGAGTTAAAACAAGATTTTTTGGAGTCGAAACAGGAACGGCTTATGGGCTCGCGCTTTTTGCCTTAAAAACTGAGGCGCCCGTTTATCCCATCTACACATGGCGAGACACTCAAGGGAAAACTCGAATTCGCGTAGAGGCCCCCATAGAGGCGCCGGAAGAAACAGATCGTGACGTCACTATTCAATTGATGACTCAAAAATTCAATGACAAACTGGAGACGTTCATTCAACGTCATCCGGAGCAGTGGATGTGGGTGCATCGGCGCTGGAAAGAGTTTTAAATGACAAGAACTTTAAAACAAACGGTGATCTACGGACTAGTGTTGCTAGCAGGATGCTCATCCTCTTTGTTGAAGTACAATAAAAGCGAGGACGGATTAAGTAAGAACGATGAGTTTGATAAACAGGTAAAGATCTCAACTGAGAACTCGGCTCCAACCGGCGGTTTTTCTGAATCTGCTTCAGTAAAAGTCAGCGAGCCAGAGGCCGAGCCCGTTGCGAAAGCCACTCCCTCACCTGTGGAACAGCAATTCGTGGGGCCTACAAACCGCGGCAAAAGTGCTCCCAAGCCCGTTGTTATTCTGAAAAAAAAGAAAGTAAAAGTTAAAGGCAAGTTCGTAGAAAAGGTGGTCAAAGAGGTCGTCATGTCTCCAGAAGACTCGAAAGTTCATGAACCTGGCGTCGAAAACTCAGAGGGTTTTATCGGTCGTCGCCCAGTGAAAGATCCTTTTCGGGTTGGAGAAAAAGTTACTCATAGCGTGAACTATTTTCGAGTTAAAGCTGGCGAACTCACTATTGAAACTAAACCCTTTGCTTACGTGAATGGAAAAAAATCGTATCGCTTTCTTTTAACGATTCGCTCAAGTTCTGTATTTTCAAGTTTCTATGCGGTTGAAGACTCTACAGAAATTTTGATGGATTACGACACCTTAGTTCCTAGCGTGTACACCATGCACGTCAAAGAGTCTGGGCAGCTTAAAGAGGCTAAGGCCTTTTTTGATCCTGCAGCCTCTGTCGCTAAGTACTGGGAACATAAGTACACCAAAAAAAATGGGGATGAAGAAAAGAAGTTTGAATGGGGAATTCTCCCATTTTCTCAAAACGTATTTAGTGCGCCATTTTACATTCGTGCGTTTACTTTGCGTCTCAATCACGAATATGCGTTTAGAGTTGCTGACAACAAAGAGAACTTAATTTTTCGGGGTAAGGTCATTCGTAAAGAAAAGCTAGAGACCGCTGCGGGAACTTTTGATTCTCTTGTCATCCAGCCGCAGATGGAGCTGCAGGGGGTTTTTAAACCTGTGGGAGATATTTTTATTTGGCTCAGCGATGATGATCGTAAGTACATTCTTCGAATTGAGTCCAAAATCAAGATCGGAACCCTGGTTTCTGAGGTGACTTCTATTGAGCCTGGGAATTCTCCCTGAGCACAGGTCCAAAAGTATTTGTGGCAAATGGGGGTTCTTGGTCGCCCCAACAGCGGAGAGTTTCACTCCCCAGAGCGCAGGTGAGTTTTTCAGTGGTGACGAGCTTTTCCACTTTGCCCAAATCGGCCGGTGGCTCAAACGACGAGTTGTTCACTTGACCCCAACACAGCACCTTGTCTTTGTACGTTCCGCAATTTTTATATTGTCCTGGCGCCAGAAGCTCGAGCGTGAAATTAGCGGCCCCTTGCTCGCCGGCATCGTCACTATGAGTTCATCACCCACAGACCGGCGAAAAAAGGCGGACAAGGATGGGGATATTCGAAGCGATTTCTATTTTCCACGACGATGAAAACCATTATGTGTTTTTCTTCGATGCTGATCTAATCCTCTAAATCATAAAAATCAAAGGCCAACGAAAAGAGCTTTTCCTCTCTGGCCTCGGTCACTAACGTGATGTATTTTTTGAGATGAGTTGCGAGCAGTTGGCGAATTTCTTCTGCCGCCCTCTCAGACAAACTGAAGACCCCCGAATAGTGCACGTCTCCTTGTTTAGGCTGCTGTAGACTCGCGGCAGCACGCACCCTCCAGTTCTGGTGGTGAACGCCTATGAAGTTAGAGTCGGCGCTGAGATGGGCAATGGCATTGACCGGAAAAAGCTCGGTGCCCCTTTTTTCAAGCAGTCCCACGCGAAGCAACTCGCCGGTAATTTTGAAGGTCTGGGAGAGGGGAACGCCCAGGGCTTCCGCGATGTCTCGGGGATCACGCAAGCGGGGAATTGTCGTGGCCAGGTGAACGGCCGAGTAAAGCCAGGAGCTGTAATAAGTCGGCTCGAAATCTTTAAGGATCGATACATTCTGACCGATTTGTTCCTTGAGGGCATTTTGTTGCCTTTTGATTTCTGTGATCTGTTTTTCAAAATATTTTTTTAACTCTGGTGTGCCTGCGCGATTCTTTTGGACGAGCAGTAAAAAGAAATGAGCCTCCGATTCAGAATGGTTAAAAAACCGATTACCGCGTTCTGCTTGCTCGAGGTTGATATCCGCATCGCCAAACAGCACTTTTGAGAGATAGGTCGATTGAATCTGTAAATGCTCAGCAAACTGAGCTTTCGCGCCCGAACGCGTGCGCCGATCTCCCAAATGAAGGATGAGGTAGGACTTATAAGAGTTAAACCCAAAAATGTCGGATTTTTTTGTATTCATTTTTTCCTATTAGTTTCAATTAACTACGAGGTTTAAATAACTTATTTTTATTTAACTATAGCGTAAATAAATATATAAATCTATCGCTTATGATGCATCGCGTATATAACTTGGTTCAACGGGAATGATCCCGTTAAAACACAAGGAGATTTTATGAAAAGCATTTTACTAACAGTCCTAATGGTCACTGGCACACAACAAGCCATTGCTCAAAGTTGCGATACGACCACGGAAGGCAAAGTGGTCTATGAATCTAAGACTGTAATCGGGAATCAAGCCCTTTTTATCAAGCCGGGGATTTGCGTCGGTGGCGTTAAGGTCCCTGCGGCCGCGCAAATGCATCGCGATGCAATCGTAGATAACAACGGGTACGATAAGGGGACGTGCCTTGCTCTCGGTTACGAAGAGGGAGCCCCAGGATCTGCGATCGCTGGAACAGAAGAGGGACTACTGGTTTATTTCGCGTGGCAGGACGGAAGCCCAGGCCTCTTCAGAAATACTTACGAGGCATGGTATGGAAGTGATCAATCGGACAAACTTTATTTCCGAGCCATTGAATCACTTAACTGTCACAATCGTAAAAAACCTTAGTTGCTGTTTTACATGATTACTCCCAGGCTCTATTGATTTCTTGTTGCGGATTTTGCCGCCATGAAATCAATAGAGCTTTTTGTCTCTAGAAGTGGTCTCCTACTACCAAACCCGGCCCTAGCCTTTTTTTTGACCAAGGTCTACTTCCTTTATTCCACAAATCTTTGACAATAAGAAATGTACCAAACCAACTGTCGGCATTTTTCAGGCTACAAACCCTGTAGCCTCAGCAAAACATGTGATTCCAAATGTCCTAGCAAAGATATTGTAGATACCTCAATTTTGCTCATTCATCTCGGAGCTCTCGGAGCCGTCTTACGAAGCACAAGTCTGTTGGCAGCTATCAAGAGAAAGTTTCCAAAGTCAAAAATCACGTGGGTTACGCAGCCTGCGGCTAAGCCTTTGTTAGAAAAAAACCCTCTGGTGGATCAGGTTCTTGGAGTGACTTTTGAGGAGACATTAAAACTTCGAAATCTGCAGTTTGATGTTGCGTATGTGATAGATAAAGATCCCGTTGCTGCCGGGATTTTAACCTTAACTTCAGCCAAAGACATTTTCGGATTTACGGTTCATCCCAAGAACTCTGCCATTTTACCTGCTAATCCTGAGGCCCAATACTTATGGGGACTTGGATTGAATGATCAAGCCAAGTTTTTCGTCAATGAAAAGCCGGAGACGGAACTGGTGGCGCAGGCTCTGGGCCTTCCGTACCAACGAGATCCCTATGTTCTCGCACTTTCGCAAAGTGAGCTTTTGGATGCGCACCTTCGCCGAGAAAAGTGGATCAATCAAAAAAAGATAATCATTGGGCTTAATACAGGTTGTAGCAATATCATTCCTTACAAAAAGCTGACTGTTAGCACTCATAGAAAATTGATTTCAAAACTAAGAAATCTCATTGATTGTGAAATCGTGCTTCTTGGAGGCAAAGAAGACACTCAGCGGAATATTGAAATTGCTAAAGACCTTGATGTTCATCTTTCTCCTACAGATCGAGGACTGCGTGATGGAGCGGTAAGTATGAAGGCCTGTGATGTTGTCGTAAGTGGAGACAGTCTTGGGATGCATCTAGCAATCGCGCTGAATAAATGGGTGGTTGCTTGGTTTGGTCCTACATGTGCGCAGGAGATTGATCTGTTTGGTCGCGGAGTCAAGGTGAGATCGGCAGCCCCATGCGCCCCTTGTTGGAAGCGAAGCTGCCAAAAAGAAGTCATGTGCTATGATCTGGTTCCTGTTGATGAAATCGTCAAAGGTTGTCTGCAGGGGATTTCGAAGTTGCCCCAACAAAAGACCTGGGATAAATTGGGCGAGTGCGCATACTAGTTGTCCAAACGGCCTTTCTTGGCGATCTTATTTTATGTTTTCCGATGATCAAAAGACTTTCCGAGCTGTACCCCAAAGCTACGATAACCATTGTCGTAAGAGCTGGCTTGGCAGAGTTTCTAAAAGATTTAGATATTGCCGATGAAATTTTAGAAGTGAAAAAAGGCAGTCACTCCGATTATGCGGCCGTTTACCAAAAGCTTTCTTCCCATACTTGGGATCTGATCTTTTGCCCCCATGGATCACTTCGCTCGGCCCTTTTCATCAGGCGCTTGGTTGCAAAGGAAAAAATCGGATTTAAGCGGCCTTGGAATTTTCTTTTCTTCTCTAAACGAGTTAAAAAAGATATGGACCTTCCCGAAGCTTTAAGACAAATGCAGCTTCTGACGCCTTTTTCTTCGTCGCTTTCGGAGAAAATTTCGCAATTTAAAACAAGCTATGACGTTTTGAGTTCAGGCCAGCTTGACGAGCCAGGAGTTGCTACTCCTAAAACTGAAATTCCAGATTGGGCGCGCGCTGATTTTCGGGAGGTCCTAAAAGATCATGAGGGAGCCTGGAGGGGTTTGGTTTCAAGGCATGGTCTTGAAGTTTTTGTGAGCTCTCCTTATGTAATTCTAGTTCCCGGAAGTGTTTGGGAAACAAAAAAATGGACTGAGAAAGGCTATCGCGAGTTGGCTGGAAAATTTGTAAGTCTAGGCTATAAAGTTATCATTCTCGGCAACACTCAAGAAAAGCAATTGGGAGATCGTATCGCAAATGACCAGCATCCTTATGCAAAGAAGTCAATTGGTTGTTAGCAATGACAGCGGCTCTCAGCATTTAGCAAGTTTAGTGGAGACTCCGCTTGTTTCTATTTTTGGTCCTACTGTACTTTCGCAAGGATTCGGGCCCTGGCAGAATAAGGCCGTCGTTGCTCAGGCCACCGGATTGACTTGCAGGCCGTGCGGCCGTCATGGCCATGACAAATGTCCGATTGGAACCCACGTTTGCATGACTTCGCTCACGCCTGATTCCGTTTACCAGGCGTCGCTTAAAGTCTCTAAGTCTCCAAAAACTCTTTGACGTTGATATTGTACTTTTTGATTTTTCTTAAGAGCGTGTTTTTTGGAATGTTCGCTCGAGCTACGGTTTGATTGATACGGCCGCGGTTTGCTTTAAGTGCGCTAATGATAAAATCCTTTTCTACGCTTTCTTTAAAGGAGTCGTAGTCAAGAGGGCCGCTGTAAGCGTCGGTACCAATTTGGCTTTGAGCATTAAAAGGGTTGGGCGCTTTAGCTGTTCCTTGGGGAGTTGGAGCTGGTTTGGCCCCCTGTTTGATAAAGTCCGGAAGACTCTCAGCAGTAATTTGATCGGTGTTTTCCATGATGAAAGATCTCTCGATCACATTCTCGAGCTCTCGAATGTTTCCTGGCCACCTGTGACGTTTGAGGAGCTCTAAAGCTTCAGGTTTGATGTCGTGAATTTGACTCTCGTGCTGGCGAGAAAACTTTTTTACAAAATGTTGAGCCAGCGCTGGAAGGTCGTCGATGCGTTCGCGCAGAGGGGGTAGGAAAATAGGCATCACATTCAGGCGATAAAACAAATCTTCTCGAAAGGTGCCGTCCTCGATGAGCTTTTCCAGATTGCGATTGGTTGCTGCGATGATTCGTGCGTTGGTTTTAACCTCGCGGTTGCTTCCTACAGGAACGAATTTCTTCTCTTGCAGGACACGAAGAAGTTTTACCTGCATATCGGGTTTGAGCTCTCCCACCTCATCGAGAAAAAGAGTTCCATTATTGGCAAGCTGAAACTTTCCGATTTTGCGCTCGATGGCTCCCGTGAAAGCGCCCTTTTCGTGACCAAAAAGTTCACTTTCCATAAGAGAGTCAGGAATGGCTCCGCAGTTGATGGCGACAAATGATCCTTTTTTTCTGGGAGAATTGAAGTGGATCGCGTTTGCAACGAGCTCTTTGCCAGTTCCATTTTCTCCGCGAATGAGAACGCTTGTATCGACTTTGCACAGTCGATAAATCAGATTGAACACTTCTCGCATCTTACTGTTGTTGCCGACAAATTCACTGTCTATATCGTCATCAAAAATCGGGTTTGAAATTGCAAGTTCCGAAACCATATCCCTTGCAGTGAGACTTTGTCTGACAATTTCTTCAAGGCGCGTAGGATCAACAGGTTTTTCGACGTAGTCGTAGGCTCCCTCTTTAATGGAGGTCACAGCATCTTGGAGGTTGCTATGCGCGGTCATCAAAACAACGAAAGTGCGTGGGTCGTGCTCTTTGATAGCCTTGAGAGCTTCAAGTCCATCCATCTCTGGCATCTTGACGTCCATTAAGACCAGGTCCCAGTTGCATCCCTTTACTTTTGCAAGGGCCTCAGCTCCATTTGACGCCTCATCGATTTTAAATTCTTGATCGGGAAGGGTCGAGGTCAAAATAGAAATGACTGAGCGTCTGAGTTCATTTTCATCATCTACGATGAGCACATTGAGTGTTTGGTTCATGAAACCTCCGCATTAAGGACGTTATTATCAGTGTCAAAGGGAAGATAAAAAATGACGTCGGTGCCTCGGCCGAGTTCACTTTTGAGTTCTACTCTCCCGCCATGAAGTTCGATGAAATATTTCACTAGGTAGAGTCCAAGACCTGTTCCCTTCGTTCGAAGATCTTGGTTTTTTCCGCGCACGAATTTCCCCCAAATATTTTGTAGGTCATCTTCGCTGATTCCCTCGCCGGTGTCAGATACCTGGACACGAACGTGCGAGTCAGTTTCCTGGGAGCTCACGTGAATGCGGCCACCCATCGATGTGTACTTAACGGCATTTTCTATCAAATTAATCAAAACCTCTTTAATCAAAGTAACGTCAAATTCCAATGAAAAAATGGGTTCAAGCTCTTTTTGAACGGTGATTTGCCGTTCTCGCGCTAGTGGTCCAATTTGTTGCAAAGCTTCTTCAATGATCTCATTGATGTCAGAGACCTCTTTGCGGATTTTAAAGTCCCTCGACTCTACACGAAGCAAATTTAAAATCGATTGGATATACTTAAGCAGTTCTTCACTGGATTTTCTGACCGACATCAAGTCATCGCGAAACTCAAGCCCATTTTGAATCATGAGGAGTCGATCGATCACTGCCTGGATTTTTGCAAGCGGGGTTTTAAGATCGTGGCTGATCAAACTGATAAAGTTATTTTTGAGCTGCTCCAGCTCCCGCAGAGAATCTTGTTCTTGTTGAAGCTTCCAGTTTTGCTGTTCGATACGGGCCGTTTGATAACCGACAAAAATAACCCAGGTCACAGCCATTTGCACCATTGGTGAAAACACGGGGGTCCAGAGATAAAACGTATCAAAAATCCAGACCGAAAAAGACGCTAAAAGCAGAAATGTCCATGAGAGAAATGCAAACGACACAAGCTGAGGAAACGTCATCAGGATAAAAACTGAAATCATCATCAGCAAAAACAGCATCGCAATATACACGAGAAGTGGCATCCGTGAGATCCAGTTTTTGTGAAGGACATTTTCAGTCACGGTTGCAAGGGCTTCCGACCTTGTCATGGGACCTAAAGGAGTTTGAAAGATGGGCCCACCAGAATTTTCAGAGCCTATGAATACAATTTTATCTTTGAACATTTCTGGCGTGACTTGATCAAGCAAGACATCAGAGAGATTAAACTCCGTCCATGTTGAAGGGCCTGAGGTAAAATTGATAAGTAAATTCTTTGATGGCATGTCTGTCATCACCGCCGTTGGTGAGACGAGTTTTTGCGCTAGGTGAGGTGCAAAAGTTGACTCAAATCCTATACGCCTAAGCACCCCGTCCTCGTCGGCGAACAAATCGCTAATACCTATGTTAGATGTGGTGGCATTGACAAACGCCGGTCTTACCGAACGCTCGCGGTTGACGAGGCTTGCCGCCCAAATCACTCTTGGATCTGTAAATAACTGGCGCTCACTTTCGCTCAAAGCGGTTCGCCCCACGTTTTCGCCAAAGGAAAAAGTCACGCCGACGGAGCGCGGGTGACCCGCCAGGATTTTTTCTAAAAGCGATTTCCAGATTTTTTTATCCCAGTAATATCCATCGGTGATGTCTGCAAGCTCCTTAATGGGTCTGATGAGATTGGATTTTTCCGCGTACATACTGGTGACGTCACTTTGCCGAATGGTAATCAGAATAATGTCGGGCGGAGCTGGCTTCGGTCCGCGGATTTTGTACCTGAGATCAAAGGAGTTAGAGCGGTCACTCGTCAGTGCCATACAGCCTAGGGCCCAACAAAAAAGACATCGCAGCCAGAAGGAGCGCTCCTGCTTTAAAAGCCTGAGAACTTTTCTGAAATACAGTCTAGGGTAGAGTTTGAAGGCAGACGTTCGAGCCCTTGGCATGGCGATGACAATATGCAGAAATCGGAAAAACATCAACGACTTAAGAAAGAAAAACGAGTATTTTGAACAAATGCAATTGGTCCATGGAATTCAAGCCCTCGACGCAGGCCTCAGAAGTCGGTTGAAGTCGCGCTCATCCGTGGTCACCATTGGAAATTTTGATGGCCTTCACTTGGGTCACAGGGACCTCATGCAAACATTGCTGGTCAAGGCTCGCGAGATAGCGGCTGTTTCTGTGGTCTACACGTTTTACCCACACCCCACTCAAGTTTTATGCCCCGATCAGCCTCATTTTGAACTTTTTGATCGTCAGGATCTCTATAATGAGCTTGCAGCCATGGGGATTGATGTGGTGGTTTGCGAGCCTTTCAATTTAAAGTTCTCAGCCCAGCGGCCTGAAGAATTTTTTTCGCAAACGCTAAAAGAGGCTCTTCAAGTGAAAGACCTTGTCGTGGGTTATGATTTTTCTTTTGGCTCAGGAAAATCAGGAAACCTCACCACTCTTGAAGACCTTTGTCTCCAACAGGGTGTCATGTTTGAAAAACGCCAGCCGGTCTATGCTGGGAGCGAAAAAATTTCAAGTTCAGCGATTCGTCAGCATCTTGAAAAAGGAGATGTTGAAAAAGCCTCGGTCATGTTAGGGCGCAATTATTTCGTCAAAGGCCGAGTTATTGAGGGAGAAAAGCGCGGCAGAGAACTAGGGTTTCCGACCGCAAACTTACAAATCCCTCAATCCAAGTTTCTACGAAACGGAGTTTATGTTGCTGAAGTGGACTTGGGAGTCCACAAGCAAAATGCTGTGGTCAACATTGGAAGAGCACCGACCTTTCACGACGAAAAATCTCCGGTTTTATTCGAAGCCCATTTGCTTGATTTTGTTGGCGACATTTATGGCCGCGAAATTCGCGTGGACCTTTTGAAGTTCCTCCGTGATGAAGTTAAGTTTTCGGATCTTGAGAGTCTCGTTTCGCAGATTCGTAGCGATATCGCTAGCACGAAAAATTTTTTTTCTAAGCGGGTGCAGTAATATGCGTGTGTTGGCACTGGCCTCTGGCCTTTGGGAAAAATCGATCAAAGAATTTGCCGATCCATCAAAGACTTTGCTTGAGGTGCATGTGGAGCCTCCCGCTGAAACTCGCTCACAGATCGAAAGTGGCTTTTTGAAAAATGACGTGATTCTTTTGGGACCAGAAGTGCGAGATGTGCCTCCTGTGGACTGGACCAAGGTCCCTCTTGACGTCAATAGACTGCATTGCTTTGACACCTACCTTAAGCAGGAAGGTATCTGGTGGCCGCGGTGTTTTTTATTTCCAGCACTTCTTGAAACTTTGGTTTCTGATGTAGGCTCGGTGGATACAAGGGCCAAGGCTTTGGTCGTGGGCCTGGGCCGTGAGTCACGGATTGTTATTGGCCTTCTTTCCCAACTTGGATTTAGGCATATTCAGATTGTTCTTAGCGAGGGGCTGCCTCAGGGATCTACGGACGTCCAAGACCTTCGACAAACTTACTTTGGTGTTACTTTTGAGTTTCTGGAACCCGCGGCCCTGCTGCTTCAGCCAGGGCACACCTCGCTTGTTTGCAACACGCTTAAAACTGAGGAAAGTCCTGCATTTGTTATGGATTTGTCTTACTTTAATTTTTTGCGACCCAATGGCATCATCATCGATTTAAGTTACGATGAGTCTTCCAATTCATTTTTAGAAGAGGGAAAGGCCATGGGAGCTAAGTTAGTTTCCACCGAAAAAATTTTACGTCGCTACCATCAATATTGGTGGAAAGCGTTGCAGCCTTAATAAACACCAACTTGTTTAAAATCTCGGCTCTTGTCCAGTCTACAAGTGCCCTCTTCGACTGTTAAGCTGATCGTTGAGGGAGACTGAATGGCTTTACCTAAAATTGGAGAATTACTCGTAAAAGAGGGCGTCATTAAGTACGAACAACTTGAAAAGGCAATGGAAGCTTCTCGTAAAGATGGCGTTCGATTGACAACGACGCTTATAAAATTGAGCCTTGTTAAAGAATCAGATATTTCACAAATCTTGGAGCGAACTTACCAACTTCCCGGCATTGATTTGAACACCTTTGAAGTCAGTCCCAATGTTGTAGAAACCATACCCAGGGAGGTTTGTGAGAAGCATTGTTTAATTCCAATCTCTAAATCTGGGAACACGCTTGTTGTCGCCTTCTCAGATCCGAGTAACATTTTTGTCCGTGACGATTTGAGCTTTTTAACTCGATGTAAAATTCAGATGGTCGTAGCAACAGAAACGGCCATCCAAGGCGCGATTGAAAAGTATTACGGCTCTAACATCGACATGAACTTCAACTCGGCGGCGGCCAACAAAGTCAATGAAGAGTATGCGCAAGCCGCTTCGATGGCTGAACTCATCGACTCTAGTGAAAATGATGATTCACCAATTATCAAATTTGTGAATGTGATTTTGGGGGAAGCGATTCGTAAAGGCGTTTCAGATATCCACTTTGAACCGTATGAAAAATCATTCCGCGTGCGTTTTCGAATTGACGGTATTTTGATTGAAACAACTCAGCCTCCGCAAGGGACAGCCGCCGCAGTTTCGAGTCGTATCAAAATCATGTCGAAACTCGACATTGCAGAAAAGCGCCGTCCTCAAGATGGTCGTCTCAAAGTACGAACTCAAAAAGGCCAAGAGATTGATTTTCGCGTGAGTTGTCTGCCAACTCTTTGGGGAGAAAAGCTAGTTCTAAGGATTTTGGATAAAAAAAATCTCCAGCTAGATATGACACGTCTTGGGTTTGAGCCTGATGACCTTACTCTTTTTAAAGAGTCTATCAACCTCCCTCAAGGGTTAGTGCTAATTACAGGTCCAACAGGGAGCGGAAAAACCACGACCATCTATTCGGCTCTTGCTGACTTGAATAAATCAGATGTGAATATTTGTACCGCTGAAGATCCGGTGGAGTTTAACCTTGAAGGAATTAATCAAGTTCAGATGAATCCTGACATCGATCTTAACTTTTCAAGTGCGCTGAAGAGTTTCCTTCGACAAGATCCAGACATCGTGATGGTGGGGGAGATCAGGGATTACGAAACAGCTGAGATCGCCTTTAAGGCCGCGTCAACAGGACACTTAGTTGTGAGCACACTTCACACGAATGATGCTCCAGCAACGATTGTGCGTTTGACTGAGATGGGCGTTCAGCCTTACATCGTGACGTCAGTTGTTTCTCTTATTGTTGCTCAACGGCTTGTTGGAAAAATTTGCGAGAGCTGCAAAACACCTATTAATGTGAAGCCTCAGGTGCTTGTTGATCTTGGCGTCGATCCAATGGAAGTCGGCGATTACAAAATTTTTGAAGGCAAAGGCTGTAACACTTGTAACAACACAGGCATTAAAGGTCGTGTTGCTATCTATGAATTAATGAAAATCACAGATCGAATTCGTGATGCGGTTCTTGAGGGAGCAAGCACTGGCGTGATCCGAAATGCTGCCCGTGAAGAAGGAATGCGAACGCTCAGGCGAAGTGCGCTTTTGAAGTTAAAACGTGGCCAAACCACCATTCACGAAGTCGTCAACGCTTCAGTAAGGGACAATTAATGAATCGACTGCAAGAGCTTCTTGAAAACGTCAGAACGTTAAGAGCGAGCGAGCTGCTCATCGTCCCGGGCACTGAGCCAAGGTACAAAGAAGGGTTTCAGTGGAAGTCACTTCCCACAGACGTCATCTCTAGCCACGAGACGCGAAATCTTTGCACATCGATCTTAAACGAATCTCAAAGGCACGAATTTATTGAATTGCAGCAGATATGCGCAAGTCAAACGATCAATGAAGAGATGCAGGTGAGATTTCATCTTTCACAACATCGCCTAGGAGTGACAGGACATTTTCGCCTGATTGCTCAGACGACTTCAACACCACAAGATCTGGGACTTCCACAGATTGTGACTGACTTCATTCATCGTGAAAGCGGCGTTGTTTTGGTGACATCTCCCCAAGGGCATGGAAAGTGGACAACAGTTTGCGCTCTTCTCCAAGAATTAGCTAAATACCGTTCGGTCGCTATTGCAACGGTCGAAAAAGCAGTCAAGGTTCTTCTTCCCTCCGATGCAGGATTGTTTTCCTTTTTTGAGAGAGGGCTAACCACCTCATCAAAATGGTTTGATGCTTGGTCTGATGATCCATTTAAAGTTTTGGCTCTAGATCTGGCTGACGATCCTGATGGCCTCGCTCGAGCTGTAAGGTTGAGTGAAAAAGGAAAGCTCGTGTTTGTAACTTTGAGCGGACCATCGATTGCAGCCACTCTCAACCACGCATTGATGCGTGAGCCATCCTTTGGACCTCGGTTAGCAGAACAGCTTCTTGGGGGCCTCGGTCAGCGCTTGATTTGGTCATCGCCTCTTGCGGTTTTGGCATTTGAAGTGCTCGTTGGAACACCCCAGGTCAAAAAAGCTTTGAGCGAAGTCAATTTTTCAGAAATCGAAGAGATCATGAGAACCACCGGTGAGAAAACATCTATGAGAACTATGAATCAGTCTCTCTTACAAAATCTCATTAGAAGAAAAATAGATGTTAAAACCGCGTTCCAATTCAGTCCAGAACCCGACGAATTGGATCAGCTTTTGAGTAAGGTAGGTATCTGATGGCTCGGTTCCTCTATCAGGCAAAGTCAACAGCCGGAAAAATCGTCACTGGCGATGTTGAAGCAGGGAATGAAAACGAAGCTCGTAATAAAATTAGATCTCAGCAATTGATTCCTTTAAAGGTTGTTGCCAGTAACGGGGCGCTGAAGTCGGCTCCCGCAAAACCAGGCCAAGTGGGGTTTTTCGAAGGCCTTTTTGCAGCTAAGCCGAGTGGCAAAGACATGAAGATCTTCACTCGCCAAATGTCGACTCTTCTCAATGCCGGTATTCCTGTTGTTGATGCACTTCAGATTCTAGGAAATGGTCTACGAGCTGGCGTTCTCAAAGACGCTATCCTTGGTACAAAGACGTCCATTGAGAGTGGACGGCGGCTTGCTGACTCGATGTCGCGTTACCCTCTTGTCTTCGATCGATTTTACGTAAACATGGTAAGAGCCGGCGAAGAGGCGGGTATTTTAGATAGCATTCTCATGCGTCTTGCTCTTTACATGGAGAAAGCTGAGTCTCTCAAAGGGCAGATTAAAGGCGCAATGATGTATCCCGCAGCTATCATTGTCATCGCGATTATAGTTATTACGGGGATTCTTGTTTTCATCATCCCACAGTTCACCGCTCTCTACGCCAGCGCTGGGCAAGCCCCTCCGGCCTTGACTTTAGCTGTCGTCAATTTAAGTAAGTTTGTTTCTACCCGGTGGTACTTGGTGTTGGGATTTTTTATTGGAGCTCCACTGGCCTTTCGCTTTTACTACGATTCACCTCAAGGAAAAGAAGTTTGTGACAGACTCTTTTTGCGCGCTCCGCTTTTTGGATCTCTCATTCAAAAATCATCGATGGCAAAAATGACTCGGACCCTGTCCACTCTCTTGAGTTCGGGTGTTGGAGTGATCGAAGCGTTAGATATAGCAGCAAAAACTTCCGGAAACTACGTTGTAGAAAAAGCTTTGATGGA
Source organism: Pseudobdellovibrionaceae bacterium (assembly GCA_044229295.1). Classification (GTDB taxonomy): domain Bacteria; phylum Bdellovibrionota; class Bdellovibrionia; order Bdellovibrionales; family Bdellovibrionaceae; genus JBGATJ01. The sequence continues at coordinate 16,362 of JBGATJ010000041.1, read as the reverse complement.
TTCCAAAGATGCAGTCACTGGTGGTAAACCGCTGGCTCATCCTCTCTCTAAAGAGAAGGTTTTCCCTGATATGGTGGTTCAAATGATCACCATTGGTGAACAGTCTGGAACGCTCGATGGAATGTTAGGTAAGATCGCTGATTTTTATGAAGAAGAAGTGGATGTTGCCGTTTCCTCCATGACAAAGCTTATCGAGCCTATCCTTATGGTAGTATTAGGTGGAATCATCGCCATCCTGGTCATCGCCATGTATCTTCCAGTGTTTGACATGGCCAATGTCGCAAGCGGCGGAGCTAAGTGATGAATGAAGGCACCTGACCTCACGCGCAGTTATGCCCAAGTTCTTTTAGTTGAGGCGGTGCGCGTGAGCACCTCCTTTTTTATATTTCTGATTCTCGTTTTTTCCCAAATCCTTGAGCCTCACTTTTTCAACTTAGAAGTATTTTGGCCGTGTTACCTCATTTTCACGGGTGTCTTTTTACTTCACTGTTTTTCTCTTTATGCTTTTGATTTTCTGTTAAAGCGTCCCTACTGGATTGGCGCAACGATGGTCATCGAAGCAATTCTGATTTCGATGTTGGTTTATGCCACTGGTTTTTCGCAGTCGATGTTTATTTTCCTGTACATGATTCTTTTGATTTGTTTTGGCCTGCTATTTGAAATCAAGGGCAGCATCGTTTTTGCCCTCACGGTAATACTTCAGTTCACTGTCGTGCTGATTCTCAGCCCAATTTCACAGGCCCCTCAAGCTCTTTTTGTTCTTGGCTTTAATGATGTCGCATTTCTAGCGGTTTCTGCCCTGTCTGGATATTTAAGCCAGCAAATTAATTTTATGGGTCTTGAAGTTGAGCGCTCGGGAGCGCAGCTGACCGCGATAAGAAACCTGCATCAACTCGTCGTCGAAAATATCCCTTCAGGCCTTGTGACATTTCTAGAGTCGGGAGAAATTCTGGCACTTAATAAAGTGGCTAAAGATTTTTTTAAAGACACATTGAGTGCAAAAGTCTTTTCGCTTTTTCCAGAAAAGGTTCAGGGGTTAATTCGTGATTCAATCGCAAAACAGACCCAGAGCCAGACAACGGAACGTTTTGAAGTCAGATTCACAAACCCCGAGGAAACACAGACAGTTTTGACTTGCCGACTTTCACAAGCCAGCGCCCCTGATACAGGACAGCCCGTATTTATGTTGATTTTTGATGATGAAACCAGATTTAAAAATCTTGAAATGGCGGTTCGTCAGTCTGAGAAGTTAGCTGCTGTCGGCCAGCTAGCAGCCGGCGTCGCGCATGAAATTCGAAATCCCTTGGCTGGGATTAGCGGAAGCATCCAGATGCTCTCAGGACAGACCCAGAGTGAGGAAGATAAAAAGCTGATGTCGATCGTGATGCGTGAAACAGATCGCTTAAACAATCTCATTACAGAATTTTTGGACTTCTCTAGACCCGAAAAGCCAATTGCCGACGTCGTACCTCTTGCAGGTCTTGTTGAGGAAATTCTAAAACTTGTGGCTGTACAGACCAATTTGCGAAAAGACGTCCAGGTTGATTCGCAGCTTAACTCTCAACACTCGATCCGCGGGGACCGAGACAAATTGAAGCAAGCGCTTTTGAATATCATCATCAACTCTTACCAAGCGATGGAAAGCACACCAGTGGCAAAGTTCACAGTCAATTTGCGCGATGAAGACCAGAGTATCGTGCTCTCGTTCAAAGATAGTGGCATTGGAATGACCGAAGCGACGAAGCGTCGAATTTTTGAACCGTTTCATACAACGAAACCCAAGGGAACAGGACTTGGACTTGCGGTCACGCATAAAATTCTTGAGAACCACATGGCTCAAGTGCAAGTCGAGAGCGAACCTGGAAAGGGCTCTCAGTTCATACTCAAGTTCCCTCGACTTAAGTAGTGCGCGAGAGCTGTGATTTGCAGGTTGAAAAAATAACAAAAGCCATTCAAAATGTTGAAAGGAGATTTCAACAAATGAAACCAAGAATCCTGGTAGTTGACGACGAAGAGTCTATTCGCGAGTTTTTAGAAATCATGCTCAAAAAAGATGGATACGAAGTAACTCTTGCGGAAGACGGTCAGAAGGCGATCGATCTCCTCAAAAAGAAAACCTTTGATATGGTCATCTCAGATTTGCAAATGCCCCATGTTACGGGCATTGAGCTTTTAAAACATGTCAAGGATGGGTATCCAGATCTGGTTTTCATGCTTATCACAGCCTTCGGTACAACCGAAACAGCTGTTGAAGCCATGAAAATGGGTGCGTACGATTATTTGACGAAGCCATTTAAAATCGACGAAGTCCGCATCAACTTACAACACGCACTTAAACACAAAAATCTAGAATTCGAAAACAGGAACCTGAAAAAAGAACTCACCCAAGAGTTTAGTTTTCAAAACCTTGTTGGTAATTCGGAAACCATGCACAGAATTTACGATCTTATCCAACGGGTCTGCCATGCTCCAACGAACGTCTTGATCACAGGTGATAGCGGAACCGGAAAAGAGATGGTCGCAAAAGCAATTCATTACAACGGTCCTTTGAAAGAAAGACCTTTTGTCCCAATCAACTGTGGAGCCATCCCAGAATCACTCATGGAATCTGAGATTTTTGGACACAAAAAAGGTTCTTTTACAGGAGCAGTCGTTGATAAAATGGGACTTTTTGAATCTGCAGACAGCGGCACTTTATTTTTAGATGAAGTGGGCGAACTCCCTCAATCCATTCAGGTGAAGCTTTTACGAGCGATCCAAGAAAAAGTCATTCGCCGAGTCGGAGCTGTTGACGACATCAAAGTCGACACCCGTATTATTGCAGCAACAAATCGCGACCTTGAGAAAATGGTCGAAGCGGGCACCTTTCGCCAAGATCTCTACTATCGCCTTAATGTCATCAACATCAAAACCCCATCTCTGCGTGAGCGTAAAGATGATATTCCGCTGCTTGCGACGCACTTTTTGAAAAAGTACAACGATCGACTGTCAAAAAATATCAGTGGCATTAGTGTTGAAGCGATGGAGCTGTTGAAAAAGTACGAATATCCAGGGAATGTGCGCGAGCTTGAGAACATCATTGAGCGCACGGTTGCTCTAGAAAGTGGCGCTACTATTTTACCAGAGAGTCTACCTCCATTTGTGAACACACCAACTGGCCGAAAGATGGCGTCTAGTCAAGAAATCGAAATTACAACCGACGGTGTCGATTTAGAAAAAATCATGAACCAGATCGAAAAGGAACTTCTTGTGAAAGCCATTCACGCCGCCAACGGCGTTAAGAAAAAGGCTGCAAAGCTCCTGAACATCAGCTTTCGTTCTATGCGATATCGAGTTGAAAAACACCAACTCGGAAAAATCGGTGATGACGAATTGTTGGATGATGAGTGATTGTTTCTACACATCTGTTTCGTTTGTAAATAAACACACATGACATGTCCTCATAACGCTCCTATTTTTTTGTTTAACGCTAACAAAAGTTAGCGTCTTAACAAAGGAGAGGTTATGAAATTTTTTACAGCACTCTTGGCAACAGTCTCAATGGGTTTAGCGCAACAGGCATGGGCTCAAAGCGACGTAGACATGTCTTACTCAAACACGAATCTCGAAGTTCCAACTTGGACGTGCGATCTCAACGGTAACATCAGCGGCCTTGGCATCAGCGTATTCTTTGGCGGGCAGATCATCGGCGGTAAAGGCATGATCACCTGTAAAACCACCGACGGAAAAAGCGTGCAGCGACTTCCTGTTTACTTGCGATTTATCAGCGCGGGCGTGGGATTTGATTTTACCATTATTAATAAGATGCAGATCATTGCATTGGGGATTGGCGTGACTGATGGCCCGCAAGCTTTGGTGGGTGAGTTTGCAGTTGGTGCTACGGCAGGTGCGACGTTTATTACTAAGGGAGTGGACGTGACAGCAGCTGTGAAGGTGGAGCGTAAGGACGGACTTGGATTTGAAGTTGGGATGATTGGTAAGGAGGCCGTGGGCCTTGGCGTGCATTTGCATGGTATGGTGTTTACGATCGAGGCGCTTAAGGGTTTGTGAGAAATAAAAAGTTAAAACCTCGAGAGCTTAAGTCTCTCGAGGTTTTTGAAATCTAGTCTACCTCAATCCAACTACTTAATTCTTCTGGCCGTCATAGTGGTTCGAAGTAAAATATCCTGAAGTTGTCATATCAAAGTTGCTGGAAGCTGCATTGTTTACAATCGATAGTTTCAGAAGAGTTTCCGTCGATAGTAACCAGTGCGGTCTGAGAGTCTGTTCGTTTTACAGTTAAAACTTTTCCTGAATTTCCAACAGCTGAAGGCAACGTGACAGTAAAGTCAGAACTACTTGGCGCAGTAATTAAGACAATATCCTCAGTGAGCGAGATTGTATCGGTACCAGTTATGGTTCTCACGCTTGAAAGGTTATCACGATCAAACTGCCTCCAAGAGCTACCATTGTATCCATAAAAATGACTGTCGCTACCATCGAGCACGATGTCGCCAATGGACGGGTTCGGCAGAGTGCTATAGTCAGAAAGCTCCGGCGCTGAAAAACCTATTCCTCTTCCGGCATAAACGTCATTTATCGAACGAAACTTCGCATTGGCGATCGTAGATTCGACCAGGAAAAATAATACCGTGGAAACTGCTACCTTTGTGAACATAACTTCCTACTTAAAGTGGCGGCAATTTTTGCCGCTCTAAGATTGTTAAGAAGGTTATGTCTACATTCAAGTTAAGGTTTATTCAGTTTTGTGTGATTACCTAACAACATCGCAAATAAAATGAGCTCCAAAACCAAATTCAATTTTTACATCTCGTTGTGCGTAAATAGAAAGACGAAGGCGACCGTCAGAAAGCTTATTAAAAATCAAAGAGCCATATCGATCATTAATCTGTCCTGTCAGGGTGAAATTATCAATGTCATCCCATTCTTGGTCGCCAGCTAAAAAAGTAGCGTTCAAACCTTTCGGAAAAGATGGATTCTTAAGATTCAAATATGCGACGGTTTTGCCATCAAAAAGTTTTGAAAACTGGATTCTTGCAGTTGCAGGACTAGACCCTCCCATTCCACCCTCACAGTTAAGTCTTTTTCCGGCAAAAGCTGATGGAGAAATTAAAGTAAAAAGCGCTGCCGCGGCTAAGATTTTTTTTAATAACATGGTGAACTCCTTTTTTAAAAAAGAAGTAGAGGAAAATCGGCCGCAGCACCAGCCGATAAAGCCTATGGACGTGATAGGGAATTACAATGACAGAACTTTTGGGCCTAGAAAGCCCATCTAAAATCAAGCTCGAAAAAGTGACTGCTTGCCAAAGACTGGTCAGGCTCCCAATAAAGTTTATCCACAAATCCAGGTTGAATTAAAAACTCCGCAAGTTGATAACTGTACTGCAATTGAAAATCAAATTGAAGGTATCGCTTAATGTAGCTTTTTTTTGAATCGACAGACAAAAGCTCATCAGACAGCGAGTTGTATCTGGGCTTTAAAGAGGCGTTGATAATTGATTTGTCATTAAGTCTATTGGCGACACCAAATTCTCCATAAACTTCAGAGAAAAATAAATCCTGTTGCACGGGACGAGCCAGTAAATATTCAAAATGCAAAATCCAAATCTGGCCACCACTTTCCCAAACTCTTCCACTGTCAAACGCCGGACCTATAACAACTCCAGCAGCCCGATGTGTCCTAAGATTTAAAGACCACTCCGCGAGGCTTCTTTCATCTCTATCATTCTTAAAGACATAACCAATCCCTGTCGATAAAGGAGACCATATCAAATATGTGTTTTCGCTGAGCTGACTATTATGCCGATAATCAACTGTCAAGTACCGCTCATTTGAATTCCCGCCACCACCGATGGATAGAAAATGCGGAGATTGAGGAGCCGCAAATCCCTTAGACTGCAAAAAAAGTTCGTCGGAAGGTCCAAACCCATAAGAGCTAAGCGAGAAAAAAGTTATCAAAATTAGAGTCAGTTTCAAGGTCCAAGAATAAAACACAACTTCAACCAAGGAGCAACAAAATGAATACCAAAGCCCAGACCAAGCCATAAGCTCTCCTAAAAAATAAATAAAAATAGCCGTAGCCTCCGACCGCTGTGGAAGAGTTGTGGAAAATTGGGGGCAACAATTTTTTGTTGTCCCCATTTTCCATCACTCTTCCATGCGCCTCCGAAACTTCACAAAACACCATCGCCCCAGAGTATTTCCAGTCTAAAATAACTCAAGAAAACCAAACCAAAAAATTGACTTTTTCAGAGGGAAAAACTATAAAATTCACACCGTGAAAAACGAAAATCTCTTCTCCAAAGAACAGCAAAAAAACTTAAATCGTACCTCTCATGGAGGCAGCCTTTCTAAAGGAAAAAGAAAGACTGCAAGGCCTCTTGCGCCTAACAAATTTCATCACGCTGTTCTGAAGTCCGACAAAGTAGTGCTGACTCGCTACCAAAACGTGATAAGTTTTTATCTCCAAAAATACGCAAAGAAGAACTTCGTAGAGATTTCCGGCTTGCAAGTAATGGGAAACCACATCCACTTTAGATTTAGGCTCAAAAGAAAAGATCTCTATAAGAACTTCATCAGAGCCGCCACAGGGCAGATCGCTTCTTATATGATCAATAAAGTAAAATGCACGAGTCATTTTTGGACCGAAACTCTTTTCACCCGTGTTCTTAAGACATCATTTGAGAATTGGATTTTGCAGAATTATCTGCATGCGAATGAAGTGGAGCGAAAGTTTGGCTACGAGGCTCGCGAAGAAGTGAGGGAGTCTGGTTTGCGTTTCATCTTTGAAAGCACGGCGTAGAGTGCTTGTCGGGACTGCACCAGCGCCCCTAGCTATGTATGATGGACGTCCTTGGTCCAGTTGTTTGACCTCCAAAAGATGCTAAAGCTAGGAGTTTAATGACTTAAAAAGCTTAGCTCAGCCAACGTGAAACCCCCAAATGAGCGAGTACGAGAAAGTCTGGCAGAGGCGATCATGCTGCCTCATCTTTTAGGATCCCCCTGCAGACGCACGAAACATCGCCTTCAATATTCCTAGTATTGAGCCGTAAATCGTCGCAACATCGTCAACCCAATGGTCGTTTCTGAGACGTCAAAAGTTTTGACAGTTCTGCGATCTCGTTTGTCATTTCCAAGGGTTAAGGCCAACGTATCAAAATGGTATGACTTTGGCAGTAACTCACATTGGAGGCAGACTTTAAGAGGTCTGAAAACAGATGAAAAATACATACAGTGTTTTATTCATTATGCTAATGTTTCTAGGAATTGGTTGTCAAAAAAACGACACCAATCTTGGAAATTTGCCTTCGGGACCTGCTAGCCCAGTCTTGCCAACCTATCCTCCTGGAGCGCCCCCAGGACAAGGTCAAGGCTCAGTCGGTGATAACTGGGATTACGGCGGCACTACAGAATTCACTCCAACAAACTTTCAAACGCTTTCGACATATGCGGCTCAAGGTCCACTCAATAACCCAAGTGGATTTAAGATCAACGTGAATCTCGTAAATCAAGGTGGAGGCAAGTACGCTGGCCATTTCAAGTTGGCATATATTGACAGTGGAAATCTCCACGAGTCTTACCAAGAGACTGGCTCAGGGCAGATCGATAAGCACAGCGCGAGTCAATACCATGGAAAATACGACTTTGAATTCAACCAGTGGTTTACATGGAAGGGTAAAGAAGCGTTCCATGCCTTTTTTCAAGACTCTATTGGAGCCATTGTTTTGGTGATCGACGATGTTTTTGATTTGGGTGATGGCGGAGGATCAAGCACAGTGAGCGGGAAAGTTTATTTTAAAAACTTTCAGATCGCGAGAACTGGTCAATCTGAGAGCAAATGCTGGTTCATCTATAAGACAGACGGAATTGATCCTAAATATGGTTGCGGGACTTTTTATAAAGGCGGATTTATCGATACGACGTCGGCCTTATACCCTGGAGATGGTTACATTTTATTAGGAACTTTTACGAACTTGGATCGGGCGAAAGCCTTTAACCAATAAGTGATCGAGGTGTGAGATGAAAAATTTAGGTCAGACTTTCTTAAGAACTGTTTTGGTACTTGCTGCCATGACTATGATGGCCTGCCAAAAAAACAGTGATGGCGGTGGTGACCCTCAGCCCTCTTATGTCCCTCCTTACGGCGCACCTTACGGAGGTCAGCCCTATGGCCCATACAATCCTCAAGGATGCGGAACTTGTGCACCAAACGCGCAGCTTTTAGCTCCCGTACAAGGCGTTTGGGGCAGTAACTTTCAAATTCGGTTAGATCTCCTCGGCGATCCAGCTGCTGGATTTAATTTGGCGGATCCTAAAGCCGTCGTTGTTTACAATGGTCCTGTTATGGCTAACGGTCAGATGAACATTTCAGCGCCTTTTGTTCAGTCATGCAATCTGCCTCCAGGAACTTACAACTTACAAACCATAAATCCTGGAACTATGATGGCAGCCACGGCTCGAAACTTAGTGATGGAAGGTCTTTTTCAACAAGATCCTAATCTCCGAGTGACTCTCATGATCGTCCAAGGTGTGATCTTTAATCCAACCAACGGCACCAGCAGCCAAACTCCAAATAATTTTGGCGCTTACATCGTATTTCAAAGTGTGAACGGGCAGCCTTGTGGGCAAGGAAACATCGTTACTCACTAACAATATTGACTGAATCGCCAAACATCCGTCTAAGACGTGACGCAAAATAAAGAAACGTGCTTGAAATTTTGGTGATTCTTGTTCCTAATGGGTCCATGAGTTTGCCTCTTTGGACTGACTTCTTTGATGATCTACAAAATGTGCGCGGACGATCTCTCAATACGGTGATGGCTTATCGCCGGGATTTAGAGCTCTATGGCCAATATCGCGAAAAAAATCACGGCATTCCAGGTTTCTTTGAGTTCATGAAAAAGCACAAACTCTCGATGCGCTCTCAGGCTCGTATCATCAGCAGCGTTCGCACCTACTACCGATTTCTAGAGTCTCGTGGGCACGAGGCAGGGGAGCTTCGCGAGCTGCGTCCGCCTAAAATTAAAGCAGCACTTCCGCGTCCTCTGACAGTTCAAGAGTTTGACCAGCTTTTTTCGGCAAGCCAAACTGCTGATTCCCATCGCACCTTAAGAAACCAAATCACGTTACTTTTACTTTTCGGATTGGGTGTGCGGGTGTCTGAGTTGATCTCGCTAGATCTTGAAGATTTCAACGAAGTGGATCGCCACCTGACCATTCGTGGAAAGGGCGGCAAAGAGCGGCTCATTCCGCTTTCAGAAAATCTCATCGAACACTTAAAGTATTATCTTAAAGAAGTGCGCGAACATCTCGTGAAAGAAAAGACATCAGCGATTCTCATCAACGATCGAGGTCACAGGCCTTCTCGCGTGGATGTTTGGCGTTGGCTCAAAGCTTGGTCCCACAAAGCTGGATTTAACGAGCCTATCGGACCTCACCGGTTTCGTCATGGCTGCGCGACGGCTCTGCTTGAGGCGGGTGCTGATCTCCGGTCCATCCAAGTGTTGCTCGGCCACTCAAGCCTACAGACAACTCAAGTTTACACCTCTGTGACCAATCAACATGCAAAAGAGGTGATCGAAGAGCATCACCCTCTGGCTCAGGTCAAACTCGATCACTAAATCGGAAACCTCGGACCCCTTGCAAGAGCTCTTGTGAATCTGCAGGAGCTTGGCATTTGCACAGCTTCGGTTCATGCTCGTAAAATCTTTTGTCAAACGTGATCGTGAGCTGATTCCTGTAGAAGTGGAGGTCACACTTCTTCCGGGCCTTCCCCAGATGCATTTTTTAGGTCTTGCAGACCAAAACATCAAGGAAAGTCGTCTTCGCATCCGCTCAGCCTTTAAGCACTGCGGATTTCAGTGGCCAAAGGTGCAGCAGATTTTGGTGAATCTCCGGCCCAATCAAGAAAAGAAGACCTCCGCGGGACTTGATTTTGCCATCGCACTTGCCGTGCTTTGCGAAACTCGGCAGCTTAAGGATTTCCCTCTGGAAGACGCATTTGTGTACGGCGAGCTGACGCTCACAGGTGAGGTGTTCGAACCTGACGACGCAAGTTTGCTTGCAGCTGGCGAGTTTAAAGGGCGTCTTCTTACGGGCGCCGCAAAAAGATCTTTCCGCCTGCCGATGGATCGCCTCTGTTTTAGAAATTTGAAGTCCCTCTCATCCCCAAAGCTTGTAAAAAAGCAAATGCCGTTGAAAAAGCCAATCCGCCCCGAAGAATTTATTCGGCAGAATTTTTCAAAGCAGCAGGCTGAGCTTTTGAAAGTTGTGGCACTTGGCGGGCACTCAACGCTTTTGGCCGGCCCTGCAGGAAGTGGAAAGAGTTTTCTTTGCCAATCCCTTCTTGGGTTTTTGACTCCACCAACTCCAGCGGAAGTTTTACAAATTCAAAAGTTTGATGAGGCATTATCATGGCGACCCCTCGTCAAGCCCCATCATAGCACTCCGATGACCTCTCTTCTTGGAGGTGGTTCCCAGATGTTTCACGGAGAAGTTCAAAAAGCACATCTTGGCGTTTTGATGTTAGAAGAGCTTTTGGAATTCTCATCTAAATTTCTCGAAGCGTTGCGGGAGCCTCTTGAAGAACGGGTCATCACTATAGCCCGCCTTGGTCGGAGCATACGCACTTCGTGGCGCGCTCAGGTGGTGGCAACCACGAATCTGTGCCCTTGCGGAATGTTTGTGCCGGGGCAAAAAGTGAGCTGTCGATTTTCTCTCAAGAAATGTCAGTCTTATAGCGAACGGTTGAGCGGCCCGCTCGTGGACCGCTTTGAAGTTTTGGCTTTTAGCGTGGGTTGGACGAAATCCCTTGGCGTGCGCGGCGAGGACATTCTCGCAGATATCCAAGCCGCGCGGAGTTGGGCTTTGGCGCAGAACTTCCAATCTCTAACCATGGAAAGGCAAATTCAGCTCCGGTGGAGCAAGGTCATGCTCCTGCTACTGCCCCCGCAGTTTCCTTCTCTGCGGCGAAAACACGCTCTTTTGAGTTTGGGCCTGACCTTCGCTAATTTGGACCGAAGCCTTGAGGTGAGGCGCGAGCACCTGCAAAAAGCCTTAGAATTAAGCTACATGAACCACCTTCGGCTCCAGACATATGGAGTCAATTGCTAACAGCAAAGGGTCGTTATTGACTATTTTCCGCTCCTGGGTCAGATTGACCGCTTCCGCACGGCAGGGTGGCGTAGCCAAGTGGCCAGGCAACGGTCTGCAAAATCGTCTACAGCGGTTCGAATCCGCTCGCCACCTCCAAATTTTCCGGAGTGTTCTCAAATGCTTCGGACAGTCCTCGCTTTGCTGCGGAACTTGCATTTGAGAACACTCCGGAAAATTTGTGTCCTTTGCTTCGGTTTCGCTAAAAGCTTCGACAGAGTTCCTGGCACCGGATTTCCGGGTCTTTGGTTGAAATCCCGTCATATTTTTCCTTTGTTCGCGCTGTAAATCGGGTTAAAGCAATCAATAAGCTAATTCATGATAGTGGGGGGGGGCAAACTCGAATGATTCTCAGGTCTTTGGTGCTTCTGTGTGTTTGTCTCGCTACGTCTTTTGCTTTTGGTTCTTCGACTCACTCCACAGCTAAGGCTCCGAAGCCGTTTCGGCGAGCGGTGATTTTTGGGGGCGGGGGACTGACTCCTGCAGCTCATCTGGGGGTTCTCGCGGCTCTTCGGGATTCGGGTTGGAAGCCTGATCTTTTGATCACATCTTGTGGATCTTCGTTTGCGGCGATGGTTGGCGGTGCTTATCCTGAAAAGCAAGATCAGTTGCGCTTTTTGCGATCCCGTGAGCTTTTTGATTTGTTGCACAGTTTGGTTGCTGTGAAGACATCGTCCGTTTTTGGAGCTCTCAAAGTGCTCCATTCGGTCAATGACACCAGCGTCATTCCCGATATTTTTAATCAGACTCTGCTGTGGTTCTCCCAAGAGGTTCCTTGGGAGAACGCTCCGAAAAACTTTCAGGTTGGCGACTCTAAGCTCATCATCATGGGATCTCAGATATTGTTTACGCCAAAAGACGTTGGTACACCTCGTGGAACGCGGAAGACTTACAGAGAGGTTGTGTTTACCGATCGTGATACCGCTAGACTGATTCCCTTCACTGAGTCACCGATTGCAAAACAATATCCAAAGAGCTTCGTGGCTCGTGACCTAAGGATTATTTCAGACATCGCTCCCATCGTTGCGTCCAGAGCGGCAGTTGCAGATCCCTTTCTTGGAGAACCTTTAGAAAGAAATGGCGAGTACTTGTCAACGGGCGCGCTGGATCTGTATCCACTTGAAATCGCAGAATCTCTTGCCGACGAAGTCTTATCCGTCTATCCCCAACATTTTGCTGGCCTTGAGCAGGACGTCTTTATGAATTCGTTCGGTTTTGATCTCAACCAGCGCGGGATCGATGTGATTAACGGCGCTCCTGCTAATGTTTACTGGTATGACAATGTTGGCTTAGATGCTTATTCCATGAACCCTCGACGCTCCTTTTTGAGTATCATCAAGGGCGTCCCCACGGATTTTCAGGAATACGTGAGCTTGATTGATCGTCAATGGAGTTTTGGCTACAGTCGCGGTAACGAGGCCCTTGCGGCGATCCGAAATCAGCGCGCGTCTCGAACGGAACATTTACGCATTCCTCTCAAAGGCTCCATGACTTCCTTTGATTTTTGTCGTAAAGCCGTCGTTTGGAAAACCAATGAGAATCTTTATTGCGAGCAGGATTATTGGAAGGGTTGCGATCGCAAGACTGTGCGGTCTTGTACGTTCGTGCGTTAGGTGAGGATGTATTCTAAATTTCTTGCTCCTGCTCGCTAAGTGCGATTGTTGAAGTCCTAGGTTTTTTAAAATAATTTGTTGTACAAACATTTTTAGTTACCCTTCTCTAGTGCACCGTGCTACCAAAGGGTAACTATTTTTTCCAACCAAGTCTTGTCTGATTAAAAAGAAAGCTTAGCTTGCGCCATTACTAGCAAGCGTCTTGGCTAATTCAATCTTTCCGCATCAACAACCATTTTTAAGAAACCCGCGCCAGCAGTTGAAAAGTTGATCTGAATGTTGCCGAACAAATCAACGGCCGTTGTTCCTCCAGCGTCGTAAATTGCAGAATGAGTAGTCGTGATCCATCTAGTTTCGGCATTGGAAATCTGGTTGAGACCTTGTTCTACGCCACTAATTTTCGTCACTCCAGAAGTGGAAGAAAATGCCGAAGGAAGTGTAGTAGTGTTGTCCCCATTATTGGAGGAAATCTTACTTTTAAAGGTAGTGGCTTCTGCGGCAGTTCCATTCGTGGAAAGAACTGTTGTTATTGTTACCTTCCATCTACCAGGAACTAAAGAAACAGAGTTTTGTGACATTTGTGCCCACTCCCCTGATACAAATCCGCTTGTAGTAAGATCGAAATTCGCTGAACTTGCGGTCCTTACATCGTTAAAGTGACTATCTAGAATGTTCCAGTTTGTACCATCACAAATCAAGGTCACCGAATCATTTTTGGCGGCCAACCACAATTTTTCTGATCCATCAATTGTCTGAGTCGAGTAACCGTCAATGATAACGGCATTAGCACTTGAGTCAGCTTTTTTGATTGTGATCACTTTTCCAGTTAGGTCAGAGTCGGCTTCGGGAAGGGTCAAAGTCAGCTCAGACGAAGGAGATGCTAGAACAACATCAGCATTTTCTCCGATGGTGTCACTCGCAGACACTGTGACTACGTTCAGATGACCGTTTCCATTAGTCAGTTGTGTCCAGCCCGTGCCATTCCTTCCCCAAAAATTTCCATCCGATGAATCGAGGACAATCGCACCAGTTTCAGGACTTGTGACGCCTGATTTATCTGACACAGAAGGCGCTAAAAAACTGCTAACAACGTTCGTGAGTTGTGTCCAAGTCGTACCGTTGTTACCCCAAAAATTCCCGTCTGACGAGTCGAGCACGATAGCGCCAGTTTCTGGAGTTGTGACATTTGCCTTACCCTGAATTTCAGGGGCAAAAAAGCCTAGGCCTCTCGATGTTGTGTAAGCCCCAGCACAGATACTTATAAACAAAGATGCAAAAACAAATTTTCTCATATGTCCTCCATTGACATTAGTTTGAGTATGATGACAGCTATCATGTGCTCTGAATGCAAATAAAGTTTTGATTTTGAAGAAATAAACATCATGGCAAAAACTTGTTCCCATCACGGTCGACAAATTTGAGCTGGACCTCGATGTTTTGGCCGACCAAATGACGATAGAATCGCCTAGAGAAGGATATATATATCCTTAGAATAGCTAACCCCTCAGCCCGACAAAAATCCTCACAACTCAAATCCGGCTTCATAAAAAGTCGTTCAATCTGGGGATTCGCTTTTCGACATGGAGGATATGCAATGACGGATAAATCATAAGAACACCCCGAGCATAATTTGAAACTTAAGTAACTCCGAGTCCTCAAGTTGATCGTCTTATGGCCGCAAAGAGGACAGGTCTTACCGAAAAAATAGGTGAGAAAATCGTGTCTCATGCGATTGAATAAAATTCGAAAGCGTCCTCGTTTAAGGAGCTGAAAATTGGAGCGGATAGCAATATCTCTTACGATCCCGGGGATAAATTTTCCGGTTTTTTCAATTGGATCGTCAATACAGTCAGAAGGGAACTTAAGGTTTTGTTAAGACCAGCTAGAGTCATTCATCTAGGTCAACCAGAGAATTTAGTTCGGCTCTTGAACTTGGTAAAAAATTTTAGAATGTCTTGCGAAAAGAAAAAATGGATACGACCATTAAGGATGTCAATCAGGGAGGAAATATGAACAAAAAATCGATCCTTTTGACCCTTTCACTTCTTTCTGTAGGTCTCAATCATGCATTTGGGGAGGCTAAAAAAGATCCTCGGGCCCAGGAGGTTCTTACAGCTCAAGCGGAAACTATGAGGCGCAACCTACTCATCGAGTATAAAACAGCCTCCCCCGAGCGTAAAAAGGCTATTGTCAAACAGCTCGAGGACTTACGGAAGTTTCCGGCACCCCCTGAGGTGGTCCCATCTACCAATAACTCAGCAGGCACGCCTTAAGCCCCTGTAAAATCTACCCCGCCGCCTAATGCCCTCGAAACTCCTTCTGAAATCGTTTAAAATTCCTCCTTAAATCAAGGAGATCAATGTGAAAATCCGAGTTCTATTTTTCAGCCTTCTCACCATCTTTTCAAGCCTCTCGTTCGCAGGCGGCGGTTATCGCAAAGTCTGCGGAAAGCCATCTGGCCCCATCAGCGTTATGAGAAGAGATGCTTCTGGCGGCGTTATTTCTGGAGTTGGCGTTGGAATCACGAGTGGTTCTAAGCCCATGATCACTGCATTTTCAATGGATGAGCAAATCGGAGCTCGTCTTCAGAGCGCTGCTCATGAATCTGTCATTTGTGTCGAGGGTCAGGTCAATATCAGTCCCTACGGCGAAGCCATGATCGATGTGATGTACGTCGAAGTTCCACAAAACTAGACAAGGCCGATGGCCTTTTTCCAATCATCTGTGGGTAAGACGAGTTTTCTTGCCCGGGTGTCAAAAAGGCCAAAAGTGATGAGGCCGTGGCAGCAAAGGTCTCCAGCCTCGTTGATCACGTCTTGCCTGAGAGTTCCGATCTTTTTTTCGTAACTGAGCATTTCAGACTCTACAAAAACCTTTTCGCGTAAGGTGATCTCTTTTAAAAATTTCAGATGAACTTCTAAAATGATTGGGCCTAGGCCTATTGAGTGGATCTTCTTAAGATCATAATCATTAGCCGTGATGAGCTCCCACCGAGCCTCTTCAAAAAGCTGCAAATAGGTGGCGTTATTGATGTGCCCGAAGGTGTCGAGGTGGAACTCTTTAATAACGACGGGATAACGAAAAACTTTTGAGTTCATTGGGTCTCACTTTGAAAAATTCTTTAAGTGAATCGTCACACTGTAGGTCATAATGGGTTCCGGATCGTTTAAGTTCAAATAGCCCTTGCCGAAGAACTCTTTGGAGGCCTTTTCTTTATTTGCAAGACATCCGTCAATGAGCTTTTGCAGCTCGCTCACCTGATCAAAAACAAAATACACGTCCCCCGTTGCTTTTTTCGTAAACTCCGCCGTAAAAGCGGTGAAAAGAAAATTGACTGGGATTTTTTCGTACTGAATCTGAAACACCAAGGTAGCCGCAACGCTAAGCTCTGCCCCCATGCAAAGAGCCCCGAAGTAAACGCTCCCCACATGATTTTTTGACCAGTAAGAGCGTTTAATCCGAACGACGCACCGATCTTTACTGCGCTCAATGACCTTCGGCGCACACAACGCCAAAAGCGGAATTTTAAGAAAGCTCATGGAGCGCAAAAGAAAAGTGTCCTTAGATGTCTGATCAAAGCGATTTAAAACTTGAGTGA
>JBGATJ010000040.1:0-40177 GCA_044229295.1 Pseudobdellovibrionaceae bacterium | reverse complement strand
AAAAGAGGCGATGCCAGCGTGAATGGAAAACCCTCTGTGATCTTAAGTGTTCATAAGCAACCGGGAACTTCGACGACCGACTTAACAGAAAAAGTAGGAGAGGTCCTTCACGAAATTCAAGCGTCTTTACCAGACGGAGTAAAGATCAATTCGGAACTTTTCAAGCAGGCCGAGTTCATCGAACACTCTATAGAAAATGTGAAAGAGGCCCTTCGAGACGGCGCAATACTAGTCACGCTTATCATCTTTATGTTCTTGCTTAACCTGAGAGCCACCCTCATAACGCTCCTGGCGCTCCCTCTTTCTTTCTCAATCACTGCCATCATATTTCACTTTCTGGGTGTGCAAATTAATACCATGACATTGGGAGGGCTTGCAATTGCAGTTGGGCTACTAGTCGACGATGCCATAGTCGACGTGGAAAATGTTTTCCGCAGGTTGAAAGAAAATCGAACGGTCCAAAATCCTAAGCCCGCACTTCGTATGATCTTTGAGGCAAGCTCCGAGGTGCGAAACTCAATTGTATTTGCGACGGTTATTGTTGTTTTGGTCTTTATGCCCCTGTTCTGGATGGGAGGGCTGGAAGGTCGATTTTTTACACCCTTGGGGATTGCATTCGTTGTCTCGTTGGTAGCCTCGTTAATTGTGTCTCTTACCATTACTCCCGTTCTGTGCTCTTACTTCTTTGTGAGTCCAAAGAGTTTTGATCATTCCGAGGATACATGGTTAGTGCGTAAGCTCAAGTCTCTAGATAGGCCGATAGTAGAAATATTCTTGGCTAGGCCCTACTTGTTGTTAGCTCCAATTTTAGTGCTTTTTGCAATAACGGTCGCAATTGTTCCTTTATTTTCAAAAGAGTTCCTACCTAAGTTTAATGAAGGTACTGCGATGATTTCTGTTGTTCTTCCACCTGGAGTTTCCTTAGCTCATTCGAATGAAGCTGGTAGCAAAGCCGAGAACCTTATTAAGGAAATCGCCGAAGTAAAATCAGTAAGCCGAAGGACAGGACGTGCGGAACTGGATGAACATGCAGAAGGGGTAAACACGAGCGAAATTGATGTCGACTTCAAGTCTGGAGGGCGTGCACGCGAGATAGTCCTCAACGAAATCCGTGAAAAAATTGAAACTGCAATTCCCAATGCTTCAGTAAATTTGGGGCAGCCGATTTCACATCGTCTCGATCATTTGATGTCGGGAGTGAATTTTCAAATTGCTCTCAAATTGTTTGGTGATGATCAAAGCCAGCTGCGATCTCTAGCGGCCCAGATTTTTCAGGTCATCGAAGGTGTCCCAGGTGTAGTGGATAGCCAAATTGAGCAGCAGATTGAAATACCGCAGGTAAAGGTACGATTTGTGCGCGAGGACGCCCTTCAGTTCGCGACAAATATCGGTGAAATAGCTTCTCTACTAGAAATGGCGTTAAAGGGTGAAGTCGTTGCACAGGTGCTTGAAGGTCAAAAAATCGTGGATGTATTCATGCGTTTCGATGATTTCTCGCGTAGTGACATTGAAAGACTAAAAAAAATAATTATTAAGACCATGCCTGATGGTCGCCGAGTCTCACTCGAACAGATTGCCGATGTTTACGAGACCACGGGGCCAAACATGATCAATAGAGAAAACATGCAACGTCGAATTGTTGTTATGGCCAACACTTCAAACCGAGGTATGGATAAAATCATTTCAGAAATAAAAAGTGGAATTGACAAGCATGTCAAGCTCCCGCCTGGTTACTTTTTAACCTATGGTGGTCAATTTGAAAGCCAGCAAAAGGCAAGTAGAACAATGCTTGTCTTAGGATCTCTCGCGATCATCGCTGTATTTCTCCTTCTTTATGGTCAGTTTCGGTCAGCGTTCATTTCTTTTCAAATCATGCTAAACATTCCACTGGCCCTTATTGGAAGCGTGATCGCGATTGCCCTTTCAGACAGGACTATTTCTATTGCGACCCTAGTGGCTTTCGTCACTCTTTGTGGAATTGCCTCTCGAAACGGAATTATGATGATTTCGCACTATCTACATTTAATGGTGCACGAAAAAGAGAGCTTCTCCAAAGAAATGGTTGTCCGAGGGACCATGGAAAGACTCTCACCTGTATTAATGACAGCATTAGCCGCGATCTTGGGTCTCATTCCGCTTGTCCTTTCTAAGGGGGCGCCAGGAAAAGAAATTCTACATCCTGTTGCCGTTGTCATCGTCGGAGGACTCTTAAGTTCGACACTACTCGACATGTGGGTCACGCCCGCCGTGTTTTACAAATTCGGACGTAAATCCGCAGAAAAATATTGCAAAATGGTAATGGAAAAAAAGGGGAATAACTTATGAAAAATGCTTTAGGCATCCTCATTCTCGGGGCTAGTTTGCGGAGCCTGGCTCATGAAGGTCACGACACCCCGGGAGCCCTTCCTCCACCGCCTCATGGCGGAAGGGTGGCTGAAGCTTCTCATAGTGAAGACCATCATGAAGACCACGAGGAAGAAGGGAACCATGAAGCCCACAAGGACGAAAAAGAAGAGGTTGAACTATTTTTGGAAGCGAAATTAGAGGGGACCAAATTAAAGATTTACCCGCTCGCACTTGAGGCTAGTCGATCGAAGGTTTTTAAACTTCTTAAGCCCAGCCCCACCCTTAGGCTTTCGGATTTAAAAATTGAATTGCCGCGATCTAAAAGAGCGTTTTCTTTGAAAGTGACTTCAGCAACTGACTTTTGGGAGGCACAGACCGGCGATTTCAAAGACAAGAGACTTTTTGTACATGCAACATTGTTAGACGACGAAGGTAAAAAGGTCGCCAAGATCCAGGTTGAGAAATAAAAATGAAAATCTTATTCTTGATTCTTTTTTGTTACACAAGGTTAAGTTCGGCAGAGCCAAATAGGGCACTTACCTTAGAAGAAATCAAAAAATTTGGAATCTCCAATAATTTTGGACTTCGTGCCGCAGAGGCCGAGGTTGATGAAACAAAAGCACAAACCGTGCAGAAAAGGTCCGCATTTTTTCCGAAGCTTAGTGTAGTGACTGGGCCCGAATTTAAGACAGATGAAAAGACCAACAAGTCGAATACAATGGCCTACCTCGACGGAAAGTGGAATATATTTCGCGGCTCTCAAGATCGAGTTAAAATGGAGCTTAGCCGTCTCAATGAGAGGATCGCAGAAAGCAATAAGACGAGAACTCAGTTTGAGCTCGAACTGGATATTGAAGGTCTGTTCTATCTTTATCTTTTCAAAAACCTTCAAATTAAGTACGCGCAGGATTCGCTGGAAATTAATGGAAAGCATAAAGGTTTGATTAAGCAGAAGCAGTCGTCTGGTCTGGCCTCTCAAGCAGACATAATGGAATTTGATCTTCGTGATTCGCAGTTAAGGTCTCAAATCAATGGGTTTGAGCAAGAGCGCGACGAAGCTAAAAGAGGATTGATACGGCTAATGGGCCCAAGTGTGGGCAGTAACTTTGCGCCTTTTGGATCGTTACCGCACATGCATCTGAAAAGATCGATACAAGAGTTCTTGAGTCAGATAAATTCTACGAGCGAAAGCGTTAGGTCCTCCTCCTTACGGGCCGCCGCAGGATCTTTAGAGGTCAAGGCGGCAAAATCGTCTTGGTTTCCTACTGTCGATGTGGAAACAAAATATGGAAAGCTTTCACAGGACGTCTCTGATCAGAATCCCGCTTTCGAAGGCAATGTATTGCTACGCTGGGAGTTTTTCTCAGGTTTCGAAACTAGCGGACTTTCCGCAGAGGCGACGGCAAAAGCAAAGCGGCTTGAATTGGAGTTTCAACAAAGACTTTTAACCACCATGACCGAAGCGGAAGTCAATTTTTCAAAACTCAAGTCGATTCAGGAAAGAGTTCACGTTGAGGATGGTAACGAAGAGCGATCTAAAAAATATTATACCGTTA
Source organism: Pseudobdellovibrionaceae bacterium (assembly GCA_044229295.1). Taxonomy (GTDB): domain Bacteria; phylum Bdellovibrionota; class Bdellovibrionia; order Bdellovibrionales; family Bdellovibrionaceae; genus JBGATJ01. The sequence continues at coordinate 36,275 of JBGATJ010000040.1, read as the reverse complement.
TTCTCGCAGAATACCGAAAAGGTCTCAAAAATGGTGCAGATTTGAAAAATGCCGAAGGGACATTACTTGATTCAAGAATGCGAGCGTCAGACCTTACCTACCAGTTTATTGACAGCAAGATTAAACTAGAAAAATCAATCGGCCTTTTCATAGAGACAGAAATCCATGATCTCTTTCGCAAATAAGCCTTTTGGGCAAAAGACTCGATTCGTCTTCGATCAATGCGACCCATTTTCTAGAGATTCCAGTTGGCTTGCAACGGCGTCACGAAGAGGTTCGTATCCCATCTGCTCAAGCCGCTGACCGTTAATAAAGAACGTGGGAGTCCTACTTACTCCCGCCCTCTTGCCATCGGCTTGGTCTATCTTAATCTGCTCGGTAAACCTTCCATCATTAGCTTCTTGCATAATTTTTTTCATGTCAAGTTTGAGCGGTTTCAGAATTTCGGGAATTAAATCCGGCCGAGGCGCTTGATGTCCGGCCCACTCTGGCTGATTTTCAAAAAGCAACGCCATTGCTTCCCAATATTTATTTTGAGCTCTAGCGCCCTCTAAAATATTTGCGGCAAGAAGTGAGTTGGGATGAAATGGCATGTAGCGTATAACAAGTCGAACTTTTTCTCCGAATTCCTTTAAGACTGCTTTCGTGTGAGGGAACATCGCACTGCATGCCTCGCACTCGGGATCCAAAAATTCAACAATTGTAACCTTGGCCGAAAATGATCCTAAAATAGGAGAATGCGACTTAATCAAAGTATCTTGGCTGGGAGGAACAACACTAAATGACTGTTGATCTAGAGCAGTCTGAGAGTTGACCTGGGGCGAGGTTGGAATTGAATCGCTATATAAGCTGTACTTCAGTAGAAAGAACAGTGTGCCAATTACAAGTAGAAAGCCGAGGGCAATACGGAAACCTTTGCTATTCATTTGAACTCCTTCGAATTAAAATTAGACCTCGAAAAACAAGGAAAACAATTAGTGAGAACGAAATTAGTGACATAAGAGGAATCGTTAAAAACCCGAACCACAGGAGCTGCCTAGATGTGCAAGAAACGCCGAGACTGCAGGGAATAATATTTTCGATAAAGTTGTAGTAAAGCAGGTTGTGATAAATCGCGATTAAGGTGCCAGGAAGTACCAGTGGCAACAAAAAATAGAAAGTAAGTTTAGTTCGCAGATAAAGGCCCGTCAATGACAGGATCGTCAATGGATACATAAATATTCGTTGAGACCAGCATAAGTCGCAAGGTGGAAGCAGCATCACTTCGCTAAAGAACAGACTTCCAAAAGTAGCGACTGAGGCAAGCATAAATATGGAAAGCAGCACTAATTCCCATGAATTTAGAAATTTCATTTTTTCACCCTGACTGAAGTCGAATGGAAAATTGGTCCGCCAGAGTTCAAATAAAAAATACTAATTTGACCACCTGGCGAACGAAACTGATTCCCAATTATTTTTTCTGCAAATGACGATCGATTATTTTTTTGAACTCTGGGAATGGATAAGCACCGCGTAAAGAGACTCCATTAATTATGAATCCTGGGGTTCCGCTAATCCCAAATTTTTTCGCCTCTTCAATGTCGGCTTCAATTCGTGCCGCAATCGTGGGTTGACTCAAATCGGATTCCATCTTCTTGATGTCGACCCCTAAAGATTTAGCGGCTTGCTTCATATAGGCGTCACCTTTCTTTTTAAACTCTTCTTGGTTTTGGAAGATGAGATCATGAAATTTCTGAGCTTTTCCCTTGTCTTGTAGTGCAATCGCCTCGAACATCTTTGCGGCCGGCATCGCTTTGGGGTGGAAATCAAGTGGTAGGTGCTTAAATAGAACTCGAACCTCGTTCGGATACTCTGTTAGTATCTGCTTCACGGTTTGAAAACCCTTCGAGCAGTATGGACATTCAAAATCGGAGTACTCAACTATTGTAACTGGAGCTGAAGCTTTTCCGAAAAAAACTCGTTGTTCCTGGATATCTGGGACTAATGGTTTCTTGAACTCCTCTTCTCGGCTCTTTTCCTCCTGTTCAATTTCGGCATGCTTTAGCTTCTCTTGAGACTCGCGGGCGGCCTTATTCACCACCTGCATAAACTGGTCAGGGTGTTTTTCGATAATGTTAAAAAAAATGCTAGGATCATCTTCTAGGGTCTTTCTCAACTGTTGAGCGTTGGGAGCACAGCCAATTGCGCAAAATATGATACACGGGACGACGAACAAAAATAGATTTTTCATTGATTCTCCGTAGGAAACTTAAAAAGTTAAAAGGGTGCCATCACCATCGGAATGGCTAAATTAGAGTATTTATGGTTTACACAGTACGAGTGGGTAACTAAGAAATTGGAGGTCTGAAAATTCCGTCGGCACGTGAGGCAGGTGACCAATTTACAGAAGTGGCAGAAATACTTTTATTGAAGAATACCCCAAAAATTGGGGCCCAGTTGTCATTGAAAAGGTAGACATTAATGCATCCGCAGATGTGTCCCGTCTCAGAGGAATTTGAGTTCGAGCTAGATGAATCGTCGCAATGACTTTGTAAGTTAGTACTAGCAATGCCACATGCCGATAAAGCCGTAGTTTCAATAAAAGTTGTGCACTGGCCATGAGAAACAGCTGAGCTTAGGAAAGAAACGACAAATGATATAACTAACAGCAATCGAGCCATAATTTAACTCTTTCAGAAAGGCACAAAATTCTGCCCCTATTCTTCACTTGTGTATGCATTTTGTCAATTATATCGTCTGTTACGGCCGAATACGGCAGTTTAAGTTCCAAGATTTGAGCCAAACGATTTGGCAATTGGACATCGTTTTAACCCAATAGGTTCTAGTTGCTCTGCAGAAGCTAGTATTGAAACAGAATAGATTGAGGTTCCCAGGATGAAAATTATTTTTTACGTTCTTTTAGGTTTGGGCCTGATTGTTTGCCAGGTTAGCGATTTCAGCGTTTATAAAATAAACAATACCGGAAGTTTAAGTAGAGAGAACATTGGCCACAGCTATCGAGTTCTTCAAGCAATTGACGCAGCGAAAGTTTCTCTTCTGCAGTCGCGAGAACAAACAAAATCTGACGATGAAGTGCATGAAGTTTTTCAAAATCTTAACGCCGTGGTAGCCGGAATGCCTTCACAAGAGCTGAGGACTTCTCATCTTTCGAGGCTCCTTGATCATAATCGTCTAGAGCAAGATCAGCATCAAATATTAAGCATTCTTTCAGAAATGAATGTGGCCGAAAGAACCTTGCTAGAAGAAAGGATCAATCAGAATCTTGCAATCGATGAGGAAGCCGGTCGGCGCGCTGTGTTTGCAAACTACGTTGATTTATTTTTAATAATTATCGCAGTTTTTTTCTTTGTTCTGGAAAGAAGGACGGCAGGTAGAATTCAAAAAGCCCTAACATCTTCGTTGGCTCATGTTGAGTCTGTTAATCAATGGCTGCAGCAAAATTTGTTCAAAAAGGACTCAAGATTTAAAACCGTGGTACACGACCTCAAAAATCCACTCGGTTCGATTAAGGGTTTTGCAGAACTTCTGCATGATGAAGCTGGCAATAATAAGTCCATTCTTGAAATGACTCAAATTATTCAGCGCATTTCAAATAGTACATTGAATCTTGTTGGCTCTGTTTTAGAAGAAAATGCCGAAACAGACGAAACCTCGAATGCGGAGGAGCTGCAAATCATTGAATGTTTGAGAGAAACATGTGCTTTTCTAGAACCTGTAGCGAGTAATAAAAAACAACGCATCCATCTCCAGGCGAGTACGGATAAATTTAAGATCCATGGGTCAAAATTGAAAATTCAAGATGTCTTTTACAATGTCGTCGGAAATGCCCTAAAGTTCGGCCCCCCAGGATCTGTTGTTACTGTGCGCCATGCAGAGGAGGATCTATTTTATTTGGTCCAAGTGAAAGACCAAGGACCTGGCTTTGCTACAGAGGATCACGCCAAGATGTTTCTTCAAGGCTGTAAGTTGAGCGCCAAACCGACCGGAGGTGAAACATCCACTGGAATAGGTCTTTTCTCTGTGAAGCAAACAATGGATAGTTTGGACGGAACTATAGAGGCGACAAATAATCTAGAAGGCGGAGGTTGCGTTACCCTTCGGTTTCCGAAAGAACAGATCCTAGCACCAATCGTTGCCGATTTTACAGAGACTTCTCCCACGACATGAATATACCATTAAAATAATTTTCAAAGTTATCCCGAAAATTGAGGTGTGATTAATCAAATAATGGCATCAGTTTGGCGGACCGTAGGCAGGCGAAGACTTAGCATCCTATTTTTTAACGGTGATCTGGCCGTGAAGCATATTCATTCCGCAGGCAAAATCCAACTTTCCCCCCTGTAGCGTTCCTAGATCCAGATTGACAGTCTGGTTCAGAGGCAAATCTTTCTTAATTTTCTTACTCGGCACTTGAACTGCCGTAGCGCAAGTGGACTCTGTCTTACGTGTAATTTTCAACGTAACAGAAGAGCCTACCTTGGCATCAATGCTACTTGGTTCAAATCCCTTTTCAGTCACTTGTATTTCAATGACCTGAGGCTTTGGCGCTTCCGCGCGGGATAGCTGAGCGGTCAGGCACCCTAGAACGATCGTGCAAACAGTTATTAAAGTTTTCATTGGACCTCCTTAATTAAGTTAATTTGAAAGTGTGTTCGGCTTTTCCAAATATAAAAAATAACTGGATACACCAGAAGCTCTAGCAAAAACGATGTAAATAACCCGCCGATCATTGGTGCCGCGATTCGCTTCATAACATCAGATCCTGCACCAACAGACCACATGATGGGAATCAAACCTAGAAAAAGCGCTGCGACCGTCATGAGTTTTGGCCTTACTCGGTGAACGGCGCCTTCCCTGACTGCCGCTTTCAAGTCAGAAAGATTTCCCATCTTACCTTGCTTTACGTGATCGTCGAATGAGAGATCAAGGTACATCAACATAAAAACGCCTGTCTCGGCATCGAGACCTAAGAGCGCTATCATTCCAACCCAAGCCGCAATCGAAAGATTGTAACCAAGAAGGACTAAAAGCCATACTGCCCCAATCATTGAAAATGGAACCGCCAGGAGAACAATTGCCGTTTTCACCCAAGACTTGGTATTGAAATAGAGAAGGAACATAATGAGAAACAGAGTAATTGGAATTACTACTTTTAATCGTTCTTTCACTCGTGTCATATTTTCGAATTGTCCACTCCAAGAAATCAGGTACCCCTCAGGGAGTTTTAGTTTTTCACTTAATAGATCCTTAGCACTCGAAACGTAGGTACCGATATCAACTTCCTTGGGATCAATATCAATGTAGACGTACCCGACCAGAGAGGCGTTTTCGTCTCTGATCATCGAAGGCCCATTCCTGTATTGAATCTTTGCAACTTCGCTCAGAGGAATTTGGGCCCCCGTGGGTGTGGTGATAAGAATTCGCTTGATCGCGTCCGTATCTTGGCGAAAACTAGGCGCGAGTCTGACTTGAATGGGATAACGCTCGCGAGTTGCTAGGACCTGTGAAACGGTCTCACCACCAACGGCGGTCATCGCTTGATCTTGTGCATCTTTGAGAGACAAACCATAAGTTTTTAATTTTTCGCGATCAAAATCAAAATCTAAAAAGTAACCTCCAGCGATCCGCTCTGCAATCACGGCTCTTGTGCCCGGAAGTGTTTTCGTCATTTTTTCGATATTCTCACCGATGGACTGAATAGTTTGAAGATCAGGACCGAATATCTTTATCCCAATAGGGCTGCGAATTCCTGTTGAGAGCATATCGATTCTGTTTTTTATCGGCATAGTCCAAATATTTGGCATACCCAAGAACGTGAGCTTCTCATTCATCTCATCACTCAACGTCTCTTCACTAATTGTATCCGGCCAAATTCTTTGAAACGGACTTTTCATAAGTTCAGGAAAAGATGAGTACCAGCGTTCTACTTTGCGCCACTCTGATTTCGGTTTTAAAACTATCGTTGTTTCCACCATACTAAGGGGTGCGGTGTCTGTCGGCGTTTCGGCACGACCGGCTTTTCCGAAAACAGTGTCTACCTCAGGAAACGATTTTAAAATTTGATCTTGAACAGTCAAAACTCGTTGAGCCTCACTAACTGAGATTCCGGGGAGGGCCGTAGGCATATAGAGCAAACTGCCCTCATGGAGAGTCGGCATAAACTCAGAACCCAACATCAAGAACCCGGGAATGATTGACAGGACGCCCGCGAAAGCTACCGCCAGTGTCGCTCTTTTATACCTCAAGACGAAGTCAAGAACCGGCTCATAAATTTGAAAGAGCCTTCGGCTGATTGGATGTTTGGATTCAGAATAATAAGTTCCTACAAATAGTGCATTTCCAATCCTGTTGAGTAAAGGAGACCTTGACTGGAAATTATCAGGTCTTGCGAAAAGCATTCGCATTGCCGGATCAAGTGTGATCGCAAGTAAAGCGGCGATCCCCATGGACAAATTTTTTGAAAGCGCCAATGGGCGAAATAAACGCCCCTCTTGATCGACCAAGGTAAAGATTGGAATAAATGCTATGGCGATGACAAGGAGAGAGAAAAATACAGAAGGTCCCACTTCTAGAAGTGCTTCGAGGCGCACTGAGAAAAAATCTTCCTTCCTTCCGTTTTCATGCCAATGCTGAATTTTTCTATATGCATTTTCAACTTCAACGATGGCTCCATCAACTAAGACTCCAATCGAAATTGCGATTCCCGAAAGGGACATGATATTGGAGCTTTGCCCTATCAGATAAAGTGGAATGAAAGCCATTAAGACTGAAATGGGAATAGTCAGTATCGGCACCATCGCAGAAGGAATATGCCATAAGAACAGAAGTATGATGAGACTGACAATGACAAGCTCTTCTATGAGAGTTCCTCGAAGAGTCTCTATTGCTCGCTCAATTAAATTTGACCGATCATACGTAGAAACAATCTTTACGCCTTCAGGTAGTGATTTCTCAATTTCCGTAAGTTTTGTTTTTACCCGAGAAATGACAGCAGGAGAATCTTCTCCTTGCCTCATAACGACAACCCCGCCGACTGTATCTCCAAGTCCATTGAAGTCTGTTATTCCTCGCCTCATCTCAGGGCCTACGGAAACAGTTGCTAGTTGTTTTACAAGTATAGGAGCTCGGCTTCGAGGATTGTAGGTTACAACGGCGCCTTCAATGTCCTCAACCTTGTCGACTAAACCTCGGCTTCTCACCATAGCTTCAGTACCTGAAAACTCAATGGTTCTTCCGCCGCTTTCCTGATTGGAATTTCTCACAGCATCCATGACCTGATTCATAGTAACTTGAAATAGGGCGAGTTTTGTCGGATCCACTTTGATTTGGTATTGTTTTACAAATCCGCCAACAGCCGCAACTTCTGCCACACCGGGAACAGATTGAAGCTGAAATCGAATAAGCCAATCTTGCATCGACCTTAAATCGGCTGAAGTGAACCGACCTGATTCGTCCCTAAGGGCATACTGATAGATCCAGCCGATGCTTGTAGCGTCAGGACCAATTTCTGTCTTAACGCCGCTTGGAATTTGAGACGTGATGCGATTGAGACTCTCGAGGACGCGGCTTCGCGCCCAATAGAGGTCAACACCGTCTTCGAAAATGACATACACATATGAGAAACCGTAGTCTGAAAATCCTCGTACAGACTTAACCTTCGGAGCACCGAGCATTGAAGACACAATCGGATACGTTACTTGATTTTCTAGAATATCAGGGGACCTGTCCCACCGCGAATAAATGATCACCTGAGTGTCAGAGAGATCAGGAATTGCATCGAGCGGAATTTGCTTCAAGCAGTAAAGCCCAATAAGAGATAGTACAAACGTGATCGCGAGAACTAAGAACCGATTGTGCGCCGAAAATTCAATGATTTTTTTAATCATTGAGCGCCTCTAATTTTTGCCTCAGAATCGATCAAGAAATTTGGACCCGAGCTAATGACTTCTTCTGCCTCAAGTCCTTTTATAACATCAAAAAAAGTTTCCGCTTTTAAGCCAAGTTTCACGACTCTTGGAGTGAGCTCGTTATCTTTAGTAAAAGCATAAACCAAATCACCACTACCAGTGTGTAAAACCGCACTTTCAGGGATTGCAATTCGGTTTTTGAGACTAATTTCAATTTCCCCTCTAAAACCAGTTTCTGATGCAACTCGGGGCCCGCCTTTAACTGTTCCCAGGACTCGCACTGTACGGCTCGAAGGATCGATAATTGAGTCGACCGAAGAAATTTGTCCTGTCACTTCATCTTCTGGGTAAGAACTGCTAGTTCCTTTGAACAGGAGGCCGGGTTTAATGAAACGCAAGTCACTTTCGTACATTTGAAATTCGACTGAAGAGGAAGATGTAAAGCGACCTGAAACAGGAATATGAACATTTAAATCCATTTTCTCTACATTATATTTTTGAACACCGATCAATTTAAATTGCTGAGGATTGGCCGCTATGGGGACACGATTTTCATTTTTTTCTTGCTGAGATTGCTGTGTTTGCTGTGCCTTAACTTGGATAAGTTTCATATGACATATGGGGCATTCACCGGCGTGATCAGCGTGAATTTGTGGATGCATTGGACAAGTCCAATAACTTTGGCCTACTAATTTTCCGACGACTGCTTTTTCAACCGATGCCTTATCGCTTGAAAATTTCTTGAAAGTCAAAAACCCAACAACCACAATCGCAACGAGGAAGATAACCCATTTTATTTTCATTTTATACCTCGCTGGTATTTAAGAATTTCAGCAACCGCCGCTTCATACTGAATTCGCAGCTCGAGCGCCTTCAATTTCAGCTCGGGAAATGCCTCCATAGTTTCTCGATGATCCTGCAAAGTCTCCATATCTCGCGGCGCTAGGGTGTGGACAATGCGCATACGTTTCTCAGCTCGGGGCAAAAGCTTCTGATTGATATTGTCTATTTGTTTTTTTAACGAAGCCATTTTCATTGCGAGCACAGATTTTTCGGCGACAATTTTTCGCGATTCTTTTTGATATTCAAATTCGGACTGCATTCGCAAAGAGGCTGCGCGATTTGATTGAGCTGATGTTTCCCATGGAAATACAAAGGGAAGGCTAACACCGATCATCACTTCAGAATATCCTGGCATCATGTCTGTCGAGCCGAGTTGTTTGTAGCGGAGGTTTAAATCAGGAAACCATCCCGCTTTTGCTTCACTCTCCTGGGCTTTAAAACTCTCCAACGTTAATCTAAGGCTTTCAAGCTGAGGGGCCACACCTTCCAATTTTTGAGTGGGGATTTGCACTTCAGGTGGTTCTTCTAAACTTGGGTGAAACGAGTCAGCATCTATATTCATCACCTGAGCGACTTCGACTTCTCTTTCCTGAATCTCCTGATCGATTGATAGAATTTCGTTTTCAAGAAAGTCTAAATCAGACTCAGCCTTTAAGAGGTGAATTCTTGCTAAAGTATCTGATCTTACGCTGGCGCGAGACAGCTTGATATGGTCTTGAAGAACACTTTTTTTGTCGAGCCAAATGAGTTTCTTTTGCTGACTCGCCCAAAGATTGAAATAGATTACCCTCGCTTGGGCCAGAGTTTCGGACTTATTGCCTACTAGGATCTCTTGCTGAGCTTGAGACTCGAATTCACGAGCCTTACGGCCATTTGAAATCTTAGTAGGAAATGGAATCGTCTGAGTGACTTCGATTCCATTTGCCACTCCACCACTTTGATCTGTCATCCTCATATAGCCCACCATCGGTGCCGGAATTGACAGACCCTTCGCGTTTTCGGTGGCCGCCTGGCTTCTTGCCGTATCAATTTTGAGAGTAAGGTTTTTTTCTTCAACAGATTTTATGAATTGATCGAAGGTAAGTCGTTCGGCAGCCCTGGCCCGCACACCAAATATCAATACGAGATTAATGGAGAAAGTGAGTAGTCTCATACCCCTAATACGACAGAGGAACCGGATTTGTGACAAAAAATATTTCATCGTTAAAGTATTGATTATAGGTATGTTTTTGACCATCTAAAATAGGGGTGTCACAATTTACCGAATCCATTCGTAATAGGGGTGAAATGTTGAAAAGCGATGACGTATCTGACGAGGATCTTATGACGCTCTATCAGGCAGGTGAAACTGAAGCCTTTGAGGTGCTATATAAGCGCCATTCAGGCAAAATTTTTGAGTTTTTATTAAAAAGAACCTCAAAGGAAATTGCTCAGGATCTCGTGCAGGAGGTTTTCTTAAAGGTTCATCGATTTAGGCATCAGTACAGTCGACAGTTTCCGTTTTTAGCTTGGGTTTTTACGATGGCAAGAAACACCATGATGGATTTTTTTAAGAAGAATGAGACGAAGGTTGCCGCGAAGTCCTCCAACGCTATCGAATTACTTCCCGAAGTAAAATCGTCCGACTTGAGCCTGGACTTACGGCCAGCACTTCATAGCTTAACTGAAACGCAAAGAAAGGCCATTGAACTTAAATATTTAAGCGATTGGTCATTTGAAAAAATCGCAATTGAACTGGAAACAACTCCTTCGAATATTCGCCAGATGATCAGTCGAGGGATCAGAAAACTTCGCATTTCGCTTAATAGGAAAGGCGGCTCCTAATGAAATCAAAATGGACCGAAAAAGAATGGCTTGAAGACTTTAACGAGTTTGTTAACTCAGAGGGAGTGCCGGTACCGCAGGAAATTTCCGAAAAGATCCTGAATCGAGTTCACAGGGATTTGAATCCTTCTGCGTATCTTGTCTTTATTAAACTTTTATTTATGCAATCGTTGGTCGGCACTCTTTCTCTTGGAATTTGCAATCAATTTGGAATAAATCCTTTTAATACGAATTTTTCGCTATCTGACTACTTCATGAAATTCGGCCACTCATTTTGCATGACTCTTTGTGGAGTTATTTTTATTGGTCTTGGACTTTCCTTAGGGCAATCTATCCTAAACTCCGACGAATTCCGTGTGCTGAAAAAAAATAGCCTGATTCAAGTTTTTTTTCTGAGTTTGTTTTCACTAGTCGCGTTGGCTGCATTTGGCTCCGAGGTTGTTTTTGGCATAGGAATTTTGTGGCTGCTTGGGGCGTTGGTTGGTGGAATGATTAGCATACAAGCTACTAGTATTTTCGTTAGAAGGCATACTGCTTAAATAACTTCGCGGTTTCAGTATTCAGATCGAACCTTTGCAGATATATTCTCAATAGCGCACTTCGTTTCCCCAAGGTCCTTTCCTTGGGGTTTTTTTTCGAAAAAACTTAGAATCCCGTCACAAACTCCATTTACAAATCGTATTAGTAGCCAAATAGGAGGTTTCTTATGAAACTACAAATGATTGTTCTAGTCGCTCTTTCATTGTCCTCAATCAGCCAGGCTTCTCATTTGGTGAAACAAGTACTACCAGACGGGAAATTTCTAATATGCCTGGACGGGAATGAGAAGCGCGTTGGCGATAAGATTGAAGTCTACGACCGCAAGCAGCTGAGCAAAAGCAGTTTCACTGACTTAAAAATTTCCGAAAAAGATGTTATGAAACCAGGGGAAACAATTCGTCTTACTCACGACGAATATCACTCCCGAAACAATCGACATGTTGAGGAACTAGGTCAGGCGAAAGTTGTAGCCTATGACTTTTCAAGCGCGACGATGAAGTTTCCAAAAAATGGACCTAGAGATTCCTTCGCAGGCGAAGAAGTAAGATCTTTAACGTCATCGGAGGCTCAGGAATTCCAGAACACCTGTATCGTGGCAGAGGCTATGGCCGCGGTTAAAAAAGTTGAAATTCGAGATCGTGCATTTAGATTGTGAATTAAAGCCAAGACTGTCTTCCAAATGACTTCGAAATAAGCGGCCCAGCCGAAAGGGGCCTCATTGATTGGTTTCAATGAGGTCGGAAATGGACCACTGCATACGTCCCGCAATAGTAGGATCTGAGAAATTTCAAAATGCTGAAAGCAAGGCGTGTGCTCCCATTGAAGGTATAGGTTCGTGCTCAACTCGAACAGAAATATTAAGTGTTCCAATTGAGAAACGTTAAAGCCTCTAGTCAACGACTTAAATTCCTGTCTTAGGCAGGCGCTATTAATACTGGCCGCAATCCATATGGCCGTTTTCCACCGTACATCTTGGTCCGGCAATACTTGGAAACCCCTGGGTGCGATCAATATTCCCCATTGGATGTCCGCCTTCTAATTCATTAGGAAGGCGAGTAAAGACATCTGCTCTGCCTTCAAAATAGGAATAGACGCCGGTCATACTTTCCATCTTGGCGCCCCGAAGGTCAGCCGACTCAAGAATAAGGTTTTGCACTTCAGTTTTATTGAGATTAGCCCCTTTTAGATTCCAATTCCTATTTGGCGTTCCGGTATCATCTTGAATAAAAGCTCCTCGAAGATTAGCACATTCTCCATTCCCAGTCTCTTTCAACGTTTGGAAGGAGATTGCGTTTAACCCGTTGTCGCCGTTAGTGCTTTCGCAGAGACCCGTTAGCTCATTGTACCTGTATGTTTCGGAGGCATAACTTAACAGAGGTACGCCGATGGCAAAAATGATAATAAATTTTTTCATACCGATCCCTTCGATTTGATGGAGACCCTACATACAGCTGGATACTGAAGATAATAGAAAACGAATATAAGTATGATAAATGCGCTTTATGGTTGTGGAGACAGACCTCCAGCCGTCTTCACTTTGCAGAAATATCTATTTGCCGCGACTTCGTGTGGCCGACGGAGAAAGATGCAGATGCCAAGATTGAAAAAAGCTTAGCCACGAGCCCCGAACGTTAAAATATGCGGCCGATTTGCTGATTTTTCTACATCTTCGGGACGGGCTTGACATAAGGACGATTCGGTAAATGAATGCAAAAGGACAAATCTTTGAAAACGATCATTTCCAAATTGGAGGCAGTATGAAAACCATTCTAATGACGATTCTTCTAAGTAGCCTGGCCCTAACGAGTTTCGCCCAGGCCCCCGATGAATATCACAAGGCAACTGAAACAAAATTCGAAGTTTCAAAGGATAAGTCGTTTAAGGAGTCGATGGATCAATCCATGTCAATTATGCACAAGGATATGATGGAAAGTAAAATGACTGGTAATCCAGATGGAGATTTTGTATCGATGATGATTCCTCACCATCAGGGCGCGATAAATATGGCCCGAATCATACTTGTTCATGGAAAAGACGCCAAGGTCAAAAAAATGGCCACGAAAATTATATCCGATCAAGAGAGAGAAATTAAAGAAATGAACGTCTGGCTTAGAAACCACCCAACTAAAATGCAATAGGTCCGAGATCCGCAAATTCTTCGGTCGGTTAATCGGAAAAATATTAGAAGTTCTAAAGGCGAGTCCCTCTTGGGAACTCGCTTCTGTCGAGCCTTAGATTGCAACGAAACGCTTAAGATTTCTTTGCCTTCATTTTGGACTTGCACCGCTTCATCATCTTTCCGCAGTCGCCTTTGTCCATATTTGCCTGACACTTTTCCATGGCATTGTGCTCACACATTTTGCCGTCTTTGTGCATCGCCATGCACTCCTTCATCATTCCCATCATGTCGTCCATTTTCATTGAACCCATTTCGCTACCTTTGGCAGAAGAATCTGCTTTTTCGGCTGGCTGAGACTGTGCCTGTCCGTCTGGATGGTGCGCACTGTGGTCTTCGGCTTTGTCTTGAGCGAACAATGACTGACTCATCATCAGAGAGTACGCTGCTATCGAGACCATGATTACCTTTTTCATAAAAACTCCTTTTGTTGAAGCTTGGCATCAGCCAAAGCTTTTAGGTTTCTTTTTGCAAAGTACATTGAGATCGAAGATATCAAACTCATTTGAAGCAGGGGCAGGACTGATACCCCAATAAGGGGAATTACTGGATTATTCTCGGTGTATGCCCACCGGCCGCTCTTCAGGGACCAAATCTCTGGGCCAATCGCAATCAAAGATCCAATAGCCGCAATTCGAGCGAATGTTGCTCCATTCCAATCACGAAGAAACCATGTCGCTGAGCCTGTGAGTAAAGAGACGGTCCCATAAACTGCCCACATCATAATAACATCCCCAATAGAGACATAAACCATAGCCGACAGTTCAAGTGGCACGCTCAGATGACGGAAGTAGGTGGAACACTGGACCACCTCCCAAATCAAATTCAAAACAAATCCCACGACGGAAACTCTTAGCAGAAATTGAAAAGGATATTTTTCCCTTATCCTAACGGTGGTGATCATGCGGGAACCTTTTTGAGGGACTCCTGGCAACAGTTCGGAAGAAACTTGGCTATCAACTCAAGTGCGCGTTCAGCTTTGGAAACGAAGGACACAGAACTTTCAACAGAATGGTAGTGTGGATGTCCTCGCCATACGCGAACAATTGCCGCGTCAATCTTTTGAGCGTCACTTGCACTTTCGATCCGCAGTGGATTGCTGTGATTATAGCCAAGGTCTTCCGGTGGCGAGTGAAGGTGAATTACGGCGGTATATCGAACATACTCTCTTTCAAGAGTGGACTCAGTCATTCGCCAAAACTCATCATCTGATCTGGGCCAATAGGCGATGCCGTCAAGCGTCCCGCGATCGCAGAGTCCAGTGGCCCACTGCCTCTCCCATAGAACTAGGTTTTCCATCTCCCGCTGCACATGAAAAATGGCTTTTTGCGCCGCAATTCGAGACGACTCACTTGGCAATCTCCAAAATCCACCACCATAGACGACGGAAGCGGCCTCAGGAAGAATTGCAACATGTTTACAGAGTATCTTCTTGGCCATATCGAGGACGGCGGTTTTGCCCGCACCAGGGCCGCCGGTAATAACGATAAGGCGAGGGTCATGCGCAGTCATTTTAGAGTTGCACTTTGTTTCACAAATCAAAGGTTGGTGGCTCAATATTCACTCCAACGTAAATTCTTGGTCTTGGGTCGGAACTTCGCATCGCCAAGAAAACAATTCCGCAATCTGATTTTTCAGCGATTCTGAAGAGGATGGCTCTCCATGCGTTACAAAAACTCGCTTAGGCCTAATGTTGGAAGACTTCAGCCAAGATAGAATTTCTGAATAATCACCATGAGCTGATAAATTCTCTAGCGAGTAGACCTTCGCGCGAATAGGCACCAGGTGGCCGTGCATTTTAATTTCCCGTGCGCCATCTTGAATCAATCGCCCTCTAGTCCCTGCGGCTTGAAATCCCGAGAGTATTATGGCGTTCCGGGGATCTGGTGCGAAGGCATCCAGGTGATGGAGAATGCGTCCACCTGTTAGCATACCGCTTGCGGAAATTATAATCATAGGACCATGTTTTTCATTAAGTGCCTTTGATTCTTCAACTGAACGGACATACTCAACGACGCCGCACATGTCGTCGCATTCCGCTGGCGTGAGCTTGTGATCACCACGGTACTTATGGAAAAGATTCGATACGTTGGTTGCCATTGGACTGTTAAGGTAAATGGGAATATCAGCGATCCGGTTCTGTCTCTTTAACAGCGACAGGTAGTACATCAGCGTTTGAGCTCGTCCCACTGTAAACGCGGGAATCAGAATCACGCCGTTTTGCTTCACAGTTTCATCAATGATATTTTCCAATCATTGGAACGGCCAACGTCTCCCGAGAAAGCAATATTAACTGAGCCTATAGTTATGATGGCGCTCGCGGCCCCAAGTATGTGCCCCGCGTGTTGAAAAGATACTTTGATATCGGACGAGATTTCGAATTCTTTATTGAACTCTTGAGGAATGAAATAATTTAGCGATTCTTCGGCTTCTTTCTGAGTAAACAGTGGCAAGGGCGGAGAGTGCTTGGATGTCTTCTTGCGCGAAAGAAACTCCGCCTCTTCCTCCTGGAGATGGCCAGTGTCGAGGAGGAGAATCGTGCAAAGCGCCAATGTCGGGTGAGTGCAAAACACTTTGCCGCGAAAGCCTTCCTTTACGAGCCTTGGAATATAGCCTGAGTGGTCAATATGGGCGTGTGTGAGAATAATCGCATCAATTTTAGAGGGTTGTATCGGAAACCGATCCCAGTTTTTGAGGCGAAGCTCTTTTAGTCCTTGAAATAGCCCGCAATCCACCAGGATGTGTTTTGAGTTGATTGTTAAAAGATACTTCGAGCCAGTCACTGTGCGTGCCCCACCTAGAAAACGTAGACGCCCAACATTCACTTCGTTCATGTTGACCTCGCCGTTCGATTCCCCGAGCCAGTCAAGTATGGAAAGAACCGTGGCGTTCTATCAGCATATACGCGCCATTGGTCGCCAAACTTCTCCGCTACTGCAGCCTCTTCTCTTAGTGAAAGTCGCGAATATGTATAGACTAAGATTGGGAACATGATGAGCGTTGGCAGCGTCGGCCACTGAAGCAGAAAACCCAACATGATGAGCGTGAAAGCAATGTATTGCGGGTGCCTCACATAGGAATAGGGTCCTGTTATGGCCAAGGTCTGAGATACCTGTGCCTTGTAGAGAACGCGCCATGCAGACGAAAGCAGAATGAATCCAGCCACAATCAAAATATTACTCGCGACGTGGAGAACATCAAAGTGAGGATTGCCTTTTAGGCCGAGCAACGTATGTAAAAGGTGACCATTGTCATGGGAGAGAAAATCGATCTGTGGATAAATTTTCGCTAGCCAACCAGACAACAGATAAATTGTAAGCGGAAAACCGTACATCTCGATGAACAAAGCTACAATAAATGCCGAGAAAGCTCCAAAGGTTCGCCAATCTGTTTTTGTCCTTGGCTTAAAAAAGCTAAATGCGAAGAAAATAAAAATTATTGAGTTGATCAGGACGAGGCTCCAGAGCCCGTAGGCCGGCATAGTGTCGTGGCTCATTGCTGCTTCTCCTTATTTTGGTCATGATGAGTATGGTTATGCTTTCCATGCATGAAAAAATGCATCAGCGGGCAAGCCAATAAAAATAGAAATGGCAGTGCCTGAATGACGTGGGCTTGGTGTTCCGAAATTAAGTAGTATGCAATAATGGCGATGCCGCCCCATTTCCCAATTTGGTACAAGGTCGTGGGCGAGTGGCGCGCTGAATTATCATTGTCCACGGAAAATCTCCTCTCTGTCTTGCTTGGGACTTTTTGTCAGACCAGCTGACTCGCTTTGTCTCAAACATTCATTTATTCACGTTAAATTCACCTCTATTGTACCCATACTGCATTGGGCATGCCAAAAAATGGTCTCGGCATTGCATGTGTCTAAACGTAGTTGCGACCTTATACCCCTAGGGGTATACAATGAGACTAAAGAGAGGGAGGTATTTTAATGGCGAAATCAATAGGCCCTGGGGTAAATCCATTGCAGCATCCCGATCACTCCCAGGAAATACCGCGACTCAGACGGATCATCGGTCAGTACGAAGCCGTCGAAAGAATGATAAACAATCGAAAATACTGTCCCGACATTATTCACCAGCTTCGAGCCGCGAATTCCGCGGGCAAAGCACTCGAGATTGAAATTTTGAAGCGCCATCTGGATTGCTGTATCAAGACTGCCGCGAGATCGGCTTCGCCAAGAACCTTTAACGAAAAGCTAAAAGAACTACTTAACTTAATTCGGAGTTGATTATGACCACACGCGAAGAACAGGCACACAAAAATCACAATCATCATACAGACCACAACTCTGACCATGGCTCAGTCAAAGATCCTGTATGTGACATGACCGTTCTACCGGGCTCAGCAAAAGGGGGGACTTCGACGGTTGGTAGTCAGGTCTTTTTCTTTTGCAGCACAAAGTGTAAGTCGAAATTTGATCTGAATCCGTCGGCATATTTAGAGGAAAATACGGCTTCAAAGCCCGCCGAAGTTCGCGGCAAACCTCTAAATGAATACACATGTCCTATGCATCCGCAGATCCGGCAACAGGGACCGGGAAGCTGTCCAATCTGTGGCATGGCCTTGGAGCCTGTAACAGTTAGTCTCGCACAAGAGGACAACTCTGAATATCTCAGTATGACAAAGCGGTTCTGGGTCGGAGTCGTATTTAGCATTCCTCTATTGTTTATAACCATGGGAGGAAGAAACCTCATTCATAACATGTCGCTGATGTCGGCGTTGAAATGGGTGGAGGTTATCCTTGCAATGAACATGTTTACACTTATCGGCCTCGGCGTCGGCGTCGCGTATTTCTATTCGCTTGTTGCTGTTCTTTTTCCTAGTCTATTTCCTGAGTCTTTCAAAGATTCGATGACCGGTGAAGTGGGGCTCTACTTTGAGGCGGCTTCGGTCATCGTAACTCTCGTTCTCTTGGGACAGGTACTTGAGCTCAAAGCACGTGGACAAACGAGTATGGCTATTAAGTCTTTGCTAGGCTTAGCTCCTAAAACGGCAAGGCGAATTCAATCCAACGGAGAAGAAGTAGACGTGGCATTGGAATCAATCGTTGTCGGTGACCAACTTCGGGTTCGTCCTGGAGAGAAAGTGCCGGTTGATGGCGTCGTTGTATCCGGTAAATCCTTGATTGATGAGTCGATGGTATCAGGTGAACCGATACCCGTTGAAAAAGCGGAAGGATCCAAAGTTGTCGGAGCCACGATTAATGGAACCGGTGCTCTTATAATGCGAGCTGAAAGGGTCGGTAAGGACACACTTCTTTCTCAGATTGTTCAAATGGTGGCTGAGGCGCAGAGATCGCGCGCTCCCATTCAGAAATTGGTTGATCAGGTCTCCGCATACTTTGTTCCAGCAGTCATTCTGGCGGCGATCGTAACAGCTGTTCTCTGGGCTCTGATAGGACCGGAGCCGCGCCTTGCACATGCTGTAATCAATGCTGTTGCCGTGCTAATCATTGCATGTCCGTGTGCTCTTGGTCTGGCAACTCCGATGTCCATTATGGTTGCCACCGGTCGTGGCGCCACCATGGGTGTTTTATTCAAAAATGCTGAAGCCATCGAGCACATGCGAAAGGTGAATACACTTGTCATCGATAAGACTGGCACCCTAACGATCGGTAAGCCAAAACTCACAACCATAAAACCATTGAGCTCGTGGACTGAAAATGAGTTTCTTTCGTTATCAGCTAGTCTCGAGCAAGCAAGCGAACACCCGCTTGCGCAGGCGATTGTAATAGGAGCTAAAGATCGGGGGGTGGCCCTTGCAAAAGCTGATAATTTTAAGTCAATCACCGGAAAGGGTGCGCTTGCCCTGGTTAATGGACGTAACGTCTCGATTGGTAACAAAGCACTGATGACCGATCTCGGAATTGCTCTTGGACAGGCTGAGTCTGAAGCAGATGCCTTAAGAGCTGATGGGCAAACCGTCATGTTTGTCGGAATCGATAAAGACCTTGCTGGGTTACTGGGAGTGATGGATCCAATAAAAGAAACCACTGTCTCAGCAATACAAAACCTACGTAATCTTGGTATTCAAGTGGTGATGCTAACGGGAGACAATCAGAAAACAGCAGAAGCGGTTGCAAAAAAAGTGGGAGTTGACCAGTTTCATGCCGACGTCCTTCCTCAGCGCAAGGCCGAAATTGTAAAAGAGATGCAGGGCCAGGGACGTTTCGTAGCAATGGCCGGCGACGGCATTAACGATGCTCCCGCTCTAGCCCAAGCTCAAGTGGGAATTGCAATGGGCACTGGTACCGACGTTGCAATGAATAGTGCTGGTATCACACTCATCAAAGGGGATCTTATCGGCATCGTTCGAGCTCGGGCCCTTAGCGAAGGGACGCTAAGAAATATTAAGCAGAACCTCTTTTTTGCATTCATCTACAATGCCCTAGGCGTTCCTGTAGCTGCCGGTATTCTTTATCCCCATTTTGGCATCTTGTTGAGCCCCATAATTGCGGCGGCGGCGATGAGCTTGAGTTCTGTATCCGTTGTTGGCAATGCGCTCCGATTAAAGAGGGTAAATCTGTGAGTGAATATCAACATCACTATTCCACCAAGGTGAAATTAAAAGCTTCTGTCGCGGAAGCGTTCGCGTATTTAAGTGATCCTCAGAAGCTCTCTTCTCACATGGGTAAATCGTCCTGGATGATGGGGGGTGCAGCAATGTCGATTCGACTAGATGAAAAGAATGGAAAGACCCTCGGCTCAGAAATAGTTCTTGAAGGAAAGATGATGGGCATGCCTCTCTTTGTTCGAGAGATCGTCACTGAGTGCGTTCCTCCAACAAAGAAGACCTGGGAGACACGAGGGCCGCAGAAGATGATTGTCATAGATCAATACCAAATGGGCTTTGAGATTTCAGAAGAGAAAAATGAGCTGGGTCTGACCGTTTTCATCAACTACAACACCCCACAAACTGGTATCGGCAAATGGTTCGGAAATTCCGTAGCGTCTAGGTATGCGAAATGGTGCGTTCGACAAATGGCTGACGATGCAAACGCCCATTTCAGTGAAATTCAGATTTAGTCTTTCGCTCCGTTCCGAATCCACTCTTCAATGACGTGAATTTCTTCTGACTTAACTGGAGAAATTCCGGAGCTGGGGGGAGGCATCTTTTTATTGGCATCAGGCTGGAGAACAAGTACCAAACCACTCTCCTCCGGATTTCCTGGGAGGACAATGTCATAAGGCGAGTCAATCATTGCCTGAGCAGTATCTAAAACCACATTTTTAGCAGAACCGTTTGGTTTGTGACAAACCAAACACTTATTTTCTAATATCGTTTTCTTAATCGACTCAAACTTCGGCTCAAGTGCCGGCGCCGGCGGGTTTGGGTTTTGTGAGGGAAGTGTTTCCGGACCGCCGGCCTGAATCCAGGCCGAAAGAATTTGTACTTCCTCCTCAGTCAAGGCGGGATATGGCGCTTTTGGCATACGACGCCCAATCACAGCTGCTTGATTGATAGCATCCAAATGCTTTTTGGCCTCCTGGAAGTTTTCCAAATTTACACCGCCAGAATTTCCATGACAGGCCACGCACTTAGGAATAAAAATTTTCTGATTCACATCTAAAAAAGAAATTTTCTGAGCTGTATTTCCAGGATCCTTTGGTCCGAGCTGCGTTTGAGAATGCTCTGGACCGCCGCAACCCACGATGACTTCAAAAAGTAGAATGATCAAAATACAAATCAAATTCATTTGCCTTCAGCCTCAAAAATTCTAATGACCAAAAATTATAAACAATGGTCGATATCTTAGTTTAGGAATCCAGTTTTCACTTCATTTTTTCAGTAAAAAAAATCTCAATCAGGATTTAATAACAATCCAAGTCGACATTCCTCCCATATCCATATCCGCCATTCCTTCCATTGGCGGTGTGCCCGGAAGTGGCGGACGATCCATATCATTCATTGTATGGTGCGTGAAGTGGCAATGAAACATCCAGTTGCCCGGCGCACGCGCGGTAAATTCTAACGTACGCACTTCGGCGGCACTCACATTAATAGTGTTGGCCTTGATTTGTTGGTGTTCGGGGACAAAGCCAGCTCCATATTCAGTCACAACGTAAGTATGGCCATGGAGGTGCACAGGATGCGAGAGCATGCTCAAGTTTGCAACCCGTATCCGCACTCGCTCGCCAACTTTGGCTTTCATAGGAGGAAGCTTCCAACTGCCAACGCCATTTCCAACGCGGCCATTCATTGTAAAGTAATTAAAGTCGCTCATTTCGAGCGTATCTGGAATAGAGCTACCGGGATTGATTTTCCAGGTATGCAGAAAATAGGCGTAATCATGATCAACAATCTGTGAGGGCGTAGGATTTTTGGGATGAATAATGAAAAAACCCATCAGTCCGAGACCAACCTGCTTTGCTGTCATAAAATGAGGGTGATAAAAATAGGTTCCCGATTGATTGAGCGGAAATTCATAAACAAAAGTTTCGCCTGGCAGCACGGGGTCTTGAGAAAAATCAGGAACACCGTCCATTTCAATTGGCAGTTCGATGCCGTGAAAGTGCACCGTCGTGGGTTCAGAAAGATTGTTGGTGAAGATAACCCGAATTGTCTCTCCCTCAATGGCTTCTATCGTTGGACCGATCATTGAGCCGTTGTAACCCCAGACGTTCACTGGACGCCCCTTCATTCCCATGCCGTCGCTCATATCAGGGAGTTGAATAGTAACGGGGCCCGCAGAAAGATGAAATTCACGAACGTTACCACTGAGCGTTCCCTGCATGGTTGGAATACCTGGCGCCGTCACCGAAACGAAATTTTGTCCTGAATTTGTAGTCGACTTTGAGAGTATCGTAGTTGGCGCATTAGGAATTGCTGGCACATGAGCAACCTGGGCCTTTGCAGCCTGTTTCAAAAGTAATGTTGAAGCTGTAATTGAGGAGCCAAGCGTGAATAGAAAGTTTCTTCTACCTGGAAGTTGTGACATTATCGCCTCTCCTTTTTAGATTTAGGTGCGTAACTGTAGGCCCCATAGGGAAACATTGGTGCGCCTAGAGTGGGTCCCACCGGCCAGAACAATTTAAGGTTCTTATTCAGGTTAACCTCGCCCCTAACAATGCGGTCACCAGCAGACTTTTTAATTAGAAAACTCAAGGCACCGGTATTGAGGTCGAATGAAGAAGCATCGAAATTACTTACCACTCCGGGTCCAACGTAATGCCCCAAAAGAGGAACTCCTGTTTGATCAGGAGCTGGATTTTGATTTGGAATTTCAATCGAAATTGACCAAACATCTTTTTTCATGGGATGAGGTGCGTCTTTCGGACCTTGGTAATCACCAGTTAAATCTGGCATAAGAACCAGACTTGAGGGGATTTTGGGACGTGAGCCTTTTATCATTTCAAATGTTCCAATTCGTCCGTATGAGCGCGAGTACATGACGCCGCTGACATAGCCCATTTTCCATTCTTCGATCACCGCAGAATAGTCACTGCTTTCAGATTTTAGAGCAAATCCCGGACTCAGCCAAAAAACCCTCTGGGAAAATGAGAGGCTTAATGCGGGACTAGAGTCTATACCAGCTCCAAGCCGGAGTAGAATTGTCGGCTCGATATCGATTTGATTCTCATTGTGCTGATTTTCTGTAGAAGTCGTCGCAACTATTCCCATCTCCATCCAATGATAAAGATCGCGGTTTTCATAGTGGAGTAAACCGTAAAAAGTTCCGTTTAGAGAGCTTAATAAGGCTTCGTTCCCTGGCGGCAATGGGTCCGGAAGAGGCTCTTTCAAACCTGAAGGTACATCTATCGTAAAGGTCGCGGGATACACAACCGGCGCCGTAGCGGCGGTACTTTTTTTCTTCAACACACAAGAACCCTTTTTAGAATTGCCCGTTACTTCACACTTAAGCTCGTCTTTGCTCTTCGTGCAGTCAATGGTTCCTAAGGGACCCTGCATCTTCAACCGCTGCGCGAACGGCGAGTAAGCCCCAGTCGAGTAAGGATAAAGGGAGCAGTATTCATAACCCTCGGTTCTTGCGGGATTACAAAGCGGACCATTTTTGTAACCAAGTCGGCCGGTAATGCTATACTCTGAAAGTGCATTTCCTGGGACACTTGGACCTATGCCTCGACCAGTTTCGATCTGAAGTCTCGCAAGATCTGGTCCGCAAGAGCCTACATATTCTCCAGCTAAAAGGGGCACAAGTGGCTCTTTAGGCATCTCTGGTTTGCCCCCAAAAAGCGTCATTACCACGCGCATTTTTCCTTTTGCGTTCGTGAGCCGATCGTTAACTTGACCTTCCAGAATAGTTTCCTTGTCGTTATTAGTTATCTGAAGCGTCGCCGTCAAATTTTCTTGAGGGTTCGTGAGTTGCAAAATACCCTTCTCGAAATTGAAAGTCGGATCGTAATAATGAAATCCGATATACTCAGGGCTTAAGTAACCGCCCAAATTCGCGCGGACTATCACATCCAGGGCGGGGTATGTCGCTGGATCATTTAACTGCACAACGTTTGCGTCAAGCGAGACAGCAATTGATTCTGTCTGCCCATCCATTTGGATAGTGCCGAAGTACTTTCCGTAGTTCAGCTGGGCAGCACCCGCGGTGTTAGTACAAATAAGCAACAGGGCGGCTAGAATCGTTCCGAAACTTCCAAAGAATAAATTTTTTACGTTCAGCGAATCCCTGAACTTCAATGATGTTTGGTTCATTTTCTGCCTCCCCATGAAAATCTGGTTTACGGATTTCGCACATTGGCGGAAACAAAGCTTCCATCAAGATTTAGCTCTATTTCAAGAATCTGGTTGGTAGCAGACGAGAGAATTGTCGCGCGGGAAATTTTGCTGCCGCTGGAAGAATCTGCTTGGGTTAGCATCAGACTCACAAAATCCGTATAAAACGGTTGAAGTTCTGGTTTTGTTGCAGCGTTATCCAGCAAATAGTGCATGGAGTTTTCCGCTAGCGCCACAGCATCCAGATTGGGCCATGTGGGGGGATTCGCTGAGTCTGAGCCGACAATGACCGATTGGCTCAACGCCTTGCCCGTTTCATTCAATAAAATTTCCACTACGTGACTTTTTCCATCAGCTCCCGGAACTTGATTGCCACTTGCCTTAAATGCTGGGTCGACGGGGTTAGCATGTTCGATCGACACTATCGAGATTCCATTAAAGTGATGAACAAAATTTTCCTCAATTTTATTGAGCGTTACGAGACGCTCGATACGGTGTATGGCCAATTCCGCAGCCTTACTCTTAGGAATTGTTGCCGCTTGTACCGCAGATGAAAAACTAATAGCAAACGCCATAATTAAAATACTCTTCATATACTTCTCCTATAAAAATTTGTTTTTCGAATCAAAGTTACAAAATTAAATACAATCAACTTCGAGCCTCAAATAAGCCCTGCCTTATCAAAAGAGAAAACTAACTTAGCATTTTAAGTATCTCTTCAATTTTCGTATCAACTTCAAATGGGTCGTTAGAGGTCATAGCCTGCTTTACGCAGTGCTTTAAATGCGTCCGCAACACCTCTCGCTCAACGGCCTTCAATGCGCTTGCAGCGGCCCTAACTTGTTGGATAATTTCAGGGCAATACCTTCGCTCTTCAATCATCCGATCGATAGCATCAACCTGGCCGCGAATGCGATTTAGCCGAATCCGTTGTTTTGAATGACACGGATGGGACGACTCCGAATCTATAAGTTCAATGTTTTTAGTGGCGGTCTTATTTTTCATGTCTTGATTTTTTCCTGTATTTAATGAAATACGAGTTTGACGTATACTCACCTCCAGTATAGATTGCAAGATAAATTTATCGACTGACGATTAAGTAGAAATCTATAGGAGACGCAATGATCAGAAATTTTCCCCTTATGAAATTTTCGCAACTATTTCTTGTAATTGGCATAGCCGTCGCTGTCTTGCCGGCAATGGCACACGACGAAGACGGCCGAGTTAGCATTGAGTCGGAATCGTCCGAGACCGTGAATGCCGGGGAGGTCACCTACCAGTTTGATCTCATCGATAACCTTAAGAAGAAGGTGCTGACTGACGCAGATCTTGCAATCACCCACGAAAAGAAATTGCACTTCTTAGCTTACGATCCAGCACTCAAGGAATTTCAACATGTCCACCCGGAATTCAACGGCAAGGTCTGGATTGTAAAATTGAATTTTAAAGTCAATGGTGAGTATTGGGTTTGGGCACAGGGCCAGTTGAGTGCAGACGGAGAGGAGTTCTCTGGGTCCAACCGTCTAGTTGTGATTGGCGGAAGCCCAACGTGGTCCACTCCTCCAACCTTGGGCGATGTACGCACAGGGCAGGATGGCAGTTCGGTTGTTACCCTCAGTGGAGAAAAAATTACGGCGGGTCAAATGACTATGTTAATGGTCACACTCAGCAGAAACGATGGAACCGAACCTCAGATTACTCCTTATTTGGGGGCTTTCGCTCATGTTGTAGCAGTCCCTGAAGATGGCGATTCGCTCACTCATGTTCACCCTATGTCTGGAGCCAATCCTAACGAAGGTATGTTGCATGCCAATTTTTCGGAACCAGGAAACTATCGCATCTGGATTCAGTTCATGGACGGCGGGAATCTCAAAACGGTACCTCTTTCTGTAAGCGTTGAAAAATAGTTGTCACAAAAAGCACGGCGCTTTCGTATTAGAGGCATTGGATCGGCATCCGCCTTTCGCTGGAGGACAAATGTCAGGCAAGCTAGACTTTAGTTTTGTTAAAGGATTTTGGGTTTTGAGTTTATTCTCAGTGTTTCAATTTCAGACGGTTTTTGCAGTGGAGAATAACACTCGTGTGACACTGACACCCAAAAGCGCCGCCGAGGTTTCAGCTGGCGATTTAAAATACGAGTTTCAACTTCAAGACTTAAAGGGTTCAAGTGTTTCACCAAAGAACCTCAAAATTGCTCACGAGAAGAAGCTCCATTTGATCGTTTATGACCCTTCTCTAAAAGAATTCCAACACGTTCACCCCGAATTTGACGGCAAACTGTGGTCTGCAAAACTAAAATTCTCAACCAATGGAAATTATTGGATCTGGGCGCAAGGCACCTTAACTGACAAAACCGAGTTTAATGCCTCAGCGAGACTGAATGTGAAGGAAGGCAAAACTGCATGGCCCGCCCCACCTAAGTTAGAAGATCTCCGAAATGGTAGTGATGGCTCTTCAGTCGCCACTCTAGATTCCATGAAAATCGAAGCCGGCAAAGAAGTAATGCTTAATATTACTTTGAGTCGAAATGACAAAACCAAAACGCAACTGGCTCCTTATCTCGGAGCGTTTGCCCATATCGTTGCCGTTCCTGAATCAGGCGATGATCTCATTCATGTTCACCCTATGCCCGGATCGAGTCCCGATCAGGGGATGATACATTCGTCTTTTCCAAAAGCTGGCGGTTATCGACTTTGGATTCAATACAAAGACGGCGGACGCTTAATTACAGTTCCTCTATCGGTCCATGTGAATCCCTAGTCGAATGAATGGAGACTTTCTTGCCAATCAGCACTACCAAGAGGATTTGAGGATTTATGCTTGACCGGATTATTCGATTTTCTCTAAGCCACCGCTTACTTGTAGTCAGTCTAGCAGCACTTCTCACTGCTTACGGCGGATTTGTGCTGATGCATCTTCCGGTTGACGTATTTCCAGACTTAAATCGACCAACCGTGAATATTATGACGGAAGCTTCTGGCATGGCTCCGGAAGAAGTAGAAACACTCGTTACATTTCCACTGGAAACAAGTCTCAACGGAATCCCGGGAGTTGAGCGGGTCAGGTCGAGCTCAGGTGTTGGACTGAGTGTTATTTACGTCGAATTTAGTTGGGGAACCGATATTTATCGAAACCGCCAACTTGTCCAAGAAAAGCTCTCTCTTGCAAAGGAGAAGCTTCCAGCAAATGTTTCTCCTGTCATGGGACCCATCGCATCGATAATGGGTGAAATTCAACTCATTGGCCTATCATCGCCCGACGGCAAGGTTACACCAATGGAACTGAGATCAATTGCCGATTGGACGCTCAGACCAAGACTCCTGAGTATTTCAGGCGTAGCCCAAGTGATCGCCATTGGCGGAGGAGTCAGGCAGTACCAAATTTTGTTGTCCGCTGAGAAAATTCAAAAGCTTCAACTTTCAATTGAGGAGATAGAACACAATCTTTCAGACATCAGTCGAAGTACCACCGGCGGCTTCATTAACTTAAACAAACAAGAATACCTCATTCGAAATATTGGAGCGGTAAAGACGAAAGACGATATTCTCACTTCCGTAGTGGGTAGTCATTTAGGCCGTCCCGTACTTGTCAAAGACATCGCAGAAGTCCAAGAGCTTCCCCAATCTAAAAGAGGCGATGCGAGCGTGAATGCAAAACCATCTGTTATCTTGAGCATTCAAAAGCAGCCCGGTGGCAGTACGATCGATCTCACTCGTGAAGTTAATTCAGCCATCGAAGAATTACAAAAGTCTCTTCCTTCTGGAATCAATGTTGATAGTGAGCTTTTTAGACAAGCCAATTTCATCGAAAGCGCAATTTCAAATGTCGAAGAAGCTTTGCGCGATGGGGTGATCCTTGTTTTGATTGTTCTTTTTATGTTTCTGCTCAACTTTCGAACTACAGCCATTACGATGACCGCAATTCCATTGTCTTTTATGCTGACGGCCATCATTTTTAAAATGTTTGGCCTCTCTGTAAACACGATGACTCTAGGAGGTCTCGCTATTGCGATTGGGGAGCTCGTAGATGACGCCATCGTTGACGTAGAAAATGTTTTCAGAAGACTTAAAGAAAACCGCGCGAGTGACAATCCCAAGAATGCACTATTGGTGATTTACCAGGCTTCAAGCGAAGTTAGAAACTCAATTGTCATTGCAACCATTATCGTTTGCCTAGTCTTTATTCCTCTTTTTAGTCTAGGCGGAATTGAGGGAAAACTATTTGCGCCACTCGGTATCTCCTACATCGTTTCGCTTCTGGCCTCCATGCTCGTCTCTCTAACTGTGACCCCAGTGCTTTGCTCTTATCTCCTTTCTAAGGGAAAGTTACTTGGGCACTCAGATGGATTTTTGGTTAAAAATCTAAAGAGACTCGACATCCACCTTCTAAGGTTCTCATTTAAAAATAAAACCTTAGTTCTCGGAGCGACTGTCACCTTATTCTTAGCAGCGCTTGCACTGAGCACAAAAATGGGGCGGGACTTTCTGCCGAAGTTCAACGAAGGTACAGCAACCATTACAGTATTGTCACAGCCCGGTATCTCACTAGAAGAATCCAACGTGGTCGGACAAGAAGCTGAGAAAAAGATCCTTCTTACTCCAGAAGTCAAATCTGTGTCTCGCAGAACCGGGCGAGCGGAGCTAGACGAGCATGCCGAAGGCGTTCACTCGTCTGAGATTGACGTAGACTTTAAGGAAGGCGGACGTGCACGAAACATCGTGCTTGAAGAAATACGAAAAAATCTAAGTCAGGTCGAAGGAGTTTTTGTAAATATCGGACAACCTATTTCTCACCGCCTCGATCACTTGCTCTCGGGAGTGCGGGCACAAATTGCAATTAAAATTTTTGGTGGGGATCTAAATACACTGAGGTCAAAAGGAGCCGAAGTTTATAAAGCCCTCGAGGGAACTCAAGGACTCGTAGATTTGCAAGTGGAGCAACAGGTGCTCATCCCGCAAGTCAAGGTTCAGCTTCTAAGAGCAGAGGCTGCGAAGTACGGAATTGTCTTAGGTGATCTAGCTCAATCTCTTCATGCGCTTTGACGAAAAATCGAGATCAGATCTGGAGCTGATTAAAAATACACCGATCAAAATTATGCCAGACGGCACCAGAATCACAGTCGAAAAGGTCGCTGATGTCTATGAATCGACAGGTCCTAACATCATCAATCGCGAAAATTCGCAGCGACGAATCGTAATCCAAGCCAATGCTTCTGGCCGAGATCTCAAAAGCTTGATTCGTGAAATTCAAACTAAGATTGGCGATAAGGTATCCTTGCCCGCAGGTTACTTCATTACTTACGGCGGACAGTTCGAAAGCGAGCAGAAGGCTTCTCAACTAATGCTCTTCCTCGGCATTTTATCTATCCTTGGTATTTTTCTGATTCTCTACATGCACTTTAAATCAGTTTTTATTTCGGTCCAAGTGATGCTGAATATTCCGATGGCTTTCATCGGAGGAATTGTTGGCATCTACTTAACGAACAAGACAATATCAATTGCGAGCCTGGTGGCCTTCGTCACACTTTGCGGAATTTCTTCTCGTAACGGAATTATGATGATTTCTCATTACCTTCATTTGATGAAACACGAGGGCGAGAAGTTTAGCGAAGAAATGGTCATACGCGGATCCCTTGAGCGTCTAATTCCAGTTTTAATGACGGCTTTGACCGCAATTCTTGGTCTAGTGCCTTTAGTTCTAGCCGGCGGAGATCCTGGAAAAGAAATTCTCCACCCCGTTGCGGTTGTTATTGTTGGCGGTCTCATTAGCTCAACACTTTTAGATGTGTTTGTTACGCCCACCGTATTTTTTCACTTTGGTAAAAAGTCAGCAGAAAAAAGTCTTAGACAAACCAATCAACAAAATATTTTCGAAGGAGAAAATACCATATGATCCGCATGCTAACGGCAACCGCAATGGTTCTCTTAACCACTATGGCACTTGCTCATGAGGGACATAATGATGCTCCCGGAGCGATTAAGACCCACAACGGAGGGCTTCCTCTCGGTGGGAAGCAACTTAATCTTGAGTACGTCATTAGTGGTAGTGAAGTAAAGATTTTTCCGCTCGCACACGAAGAGGGAAAGACTATCGACCTTTCAAAATTTAAAATCACAGGACAGGGCCTAGTGAAACCCGGAAAGAATAAACCGTACGATCTTAAGTTCGAGGCAAAGGACGGTAGCTTTGTAGCACCTGTTGATTTTCAAAGTGGTTCGCGTGTGGAAGTGAAGCTTACTACAGACTACAACGGTAAAAAAGATTCGTATAAACCCATTCAAGTGGAAAAGCAGTAATGCGATCCGTGCCGCTGTTATTCAACATTCTTGCTTTTCTATTATTGAGTCCAATTGCTTTTGGTCAGAGCTCAACTAGTTATTCTTTGGCTGATCTGGAAAAAAAAGCTCTTGAAAGTAATCCGGAGTTTCAGTCTATGCAGGCTACCATAGAAAGCAAAAGGTCCTTAAGCGACGCAGCGGCATCCAGCTATTACCCCTCGCTATCGGCAACTGGCGGGTTGGGTGAAACTAAGACCCTGGAAGAAAAAAGACAAGGATACGTGGGATATCTTACTGGCAAGTGGAATCTTTATCGCGGTGGACGAGATTTCTCCGTCCGCGATGAGGCTCACGCAGAAACTAGAATCGCTGAACTAAAAAGTGAAATTAAAAGACGAGAACTTTTGCTCAGTATTCGCTCTCAATATTATAGTTTAATCGCATTGGATCATCTTCTCAAAATCGAAAATGAAGAAAAGGGTTTGTCAGAAGATCAAAGAAGAATGGCTCAGAAAAAGGTCAAGGCGGGTCTTACGTCATCTGTAGATGACATCGAATTTGAACTCCGGGAGGGAGAAATTGCGATTCAAATGCGTTCTCTATCAGCAGAACGAGAGCGCATTCTCGCCGAAATGAAGAAAAATTTGGGAATCGAAACACAAATCGAGGTCATCGGGACTCTGCCCTTGTCCAATCAAAATTTCGAAAAAAAGGAAGCATTCCTTCGAGATCATCCTCTAAATAAACTATCCCTTGAAGAGATCAGTCTCATTGATGCCCGTAAACGAGAAGTTAAATCTGAATATTTCCCGGAAGTTGACTTCTCGGCGTCCTATGGGCGCTTGACCTTAGACGACACTTCTATCGGTAGATGGAATGAAACTCAGTACCTTTTGTCGGTCACAATTCCGCTGTTTTCAGGATTTGATACCTTTCATAAAATGAGAGCTGCAACTTTTGAGGTGACGCAAAAGGAAAGGGAAAGAGTTTCCGTCCAGCAGACACTTGAAAAAGAATTTGATTTGAACTTTTCCAGGTATAGTGAGCTTCGCGACCTAAGCGAAATGAATGAGAAGCGCATTGCAAGGGCCAAGCAATATTACACGATGACAATCGCGGAATATAAGAGAGGAATAAAAAATTCTCCGGACCTAGTCAGTGCTACTGAAAGACTTTTTGAAATCCAGAAAAAACAAATCGAAATTCTCCGAGATCTTCAGATTCTAAAAACTAATTTGGAGTTAATGGCTTCAAATTAAAAATAGGATTGAAATATCCCGGATATGGATGGGAATTGATCGCCGTGCTTAACGTCTCATCTTGCTAATTTCGGTCCCTTAAAACCTCCCTCAAGGCACTTGGCTCGCGGGGCGAAGGGAGGTTCTTAATGAACCAAAATCAACAAGATCAAAACCATTTAAACTTTGAAGTCGCAATTCGCTTTCAAATGGTATGTGACGCTCGACATATCATCTGTTATGGAAAGCGCTGGATTATGTGGACTGTGCTCGCGATCAAAGTGATTACGAGCCTTTACAGCGAAATCGCTGCACATAAGAAGCAGGCAGAACTTCCGCCTGCGCCGCCCGCGAGCTATAGCCCTGTCACGCCGAATCCTCGGCGTGAATAGGAGCAAATAATGTTAAACAAATTTAGATCCAGACGGATCGGTATCGACGGATACCGATCCGTCTTTTTTAGTAAGCATGTTGATGGATACCTCGCGTGGATGGTCGACCAGGGCTACTCGCGGGCGACACTACATGGATACCTTGGACACCTAAGGGCGTTCGCGGCGTTTCAGAAAGCTAAGCGGATCAGCCTTGCGCAGCTCGATGAAAATCACATTCCGAAATTCGTCTGCTGGTACCAGAAGGCATACAAAGGCCCGTTTCCTCGAAGAGTGAAAATTTCTAGGCATATGGGGCAGAGACAGGCCGCAGCAGTAAGAAGTCTCATTGGCTACCTTCAGCGCGAAGGCGTTGTGGACAAACCTGATCCCGATGCGGACGTTTCGCCCGTCATCCTGGGATTTGTCGAATTTCTTCGAGTTCACAGAGGAATCGCCGAGACGACCATTGCCAGCTATCGGCGGCGAGCGATCAAATTTCATGAATATTTGATGAAGCGTTCATTGGATTTTCATTCGCTGACGGCAACCGCAATCGAAGACTTTGTTTTGGCCACCGCCAATCCCAAGGCGCCCACGGCACGACCAGCGCAGGTAACATTCATGAGGACATTTTTTCGTTACCTAGAGTCCCATCGACTTGTGCCGGAGGGCTGCGAACCATTTTTACCGAATCGGAGACGCTACGCGAACGCATCTCTGCCGACCTTCCTTCGGCCACAGGATGCGCTGAAGGCACTAAAGACGGTCGACCGATCAACGGCGAGTGGAAAGCGCGACTACGCGATCTTGCAATTACTAAGAACTTACGGTCTTCGCGGAGGCGAGGTCGTGCAGCTCTCCTTGGACGACATTAACTGGAGAACCGAAGTGATCTACGTGCGAAGGAGGAAGAACCGACACCCTCTGGAACTACCACTTCTTCCCGCCGCCGCCCGCGCGATCTTGTCTTATTTAAGACAAGCCCGCCCGAAGCACGTGAAGACACGCACCCTCTTTCTATCCGTCTTAGCTCCGTACCGGGGAATAACTACAGCAGCAATTTGGCGCGTGGTTGCGAACACCCTCGGCAAAGCGAATATCAAAAGCCGTAGACGCGGATCACACCTTTTCCGACATACCAGAGCGACCGAGCTTTTGAGCAAAGGACAATCGCTAAAATCAATCAGCGATATACTCGGTCACAAGAACCCGAATTCGTCATTTCGGTACTGCAAGCTCGCCATCAATGATCTCCGCGGAGTCGCGCTCGAACTTCCTGGAGGTGCGCAATGAAAAAGCACCGTTTCGAGAGCGCACTCGCGCCCGAGTTCAATCGGTTTGTTGAAGTTATGGAGGGATTAGGTGATTACGGGAACCACTTCTGGCTTATGCGAAGACTGGATGCCTTTCTATGCGCCAAGCATCCGCACACCCGAACTCTGTCCAAGGAAATTCTCGCCGATTGGTTTTCGACATTTTCGCACCTTAATCTCATCACGCAGAGAAAATACCGTTCCGATATTTTTCTGCTATGTAGGTTCTTACGGTCCCGCAATGAGCTTTCTGCGGCTCGAGCGCAATTCCCAATCATACGGCCACCGGCCTTTAGGCCCCATGTGTTTTCGCCGATTGAACTTTCAAAGTTACTGGCGGCGGCCCGCGCCATGCGAACGATGCCAAAAGACCCGCTTCGGCCAAAGACCTTCGAGCTTGTGGTTTCTCTTCTCTATGCCTGCGGCTTACGGATTTCGGAGGTAATAGCGTTTGATGTCGGAGATTTTGACGAATCTGAGGGCATTCTCAAGATTCGGAAGACCAAGTTCGGAAAGAGTCGTTTGGTTCCGGCATCAAAGTCCATGCGTATCAAGATCGAGACGTACCTCAATCACCGCCGCCGTCTCGGCGTGCCGACAGGTGCAAGCGACGCGCTGATTTGGTCCCCTTACCACGGACGCCCAAGCCGTGAGTTCATGAAAATTGCGTTGATGCGCCTTATGAGAAAAGTCGGAGTCAAGGCGATGCACGGACGCTGTGGCCCGCGAGTCCATGATCTCCGACACACCTTTGCGGTCCATCGCCTTCTGGCTTGGTATAAAGAAGGCGCCGACGTTCAGCTACTTCTACCACGACTCTCCACCTATCTTGGACACGTCAACATTCAATCGACCCAGCACTATCTAAAATACATGCCGGAAGTTCTCACAGAGGCGAGCCACCGTTTTGAAGAGGCTTTCGCGATGGAGGTTCTCAAATGAAGCCATCAAATAATCTCGGAGCCTCGCTTCGACTGTTTTTTTCCGACTATCAGCCCAGACAGTGCAACGCGAGTCCGAACACAATTTGGGCCTACCGCGACAGCTTAAAGCAGCTTCTCTGTCACGCCGCTAAGTCGAAAAAATGTTCGGTCGCCGAGCTCGAACTAGGCGATCTTGAACACAAGGTAGTCCTTACATTCCTCGAATCGGTGGAAGCCAGCCGAGGGAATAGTGTTTCCACGCGCAACCACCGGCTGGCTGCGATTCGATCATTCTTTCGATACGTGGCACAAACCTCTCCCGAGGCACTAGGCCAGGCCGCGCAGATACTTACGATCCCAGTGAAGCGTGCAATTACGAAATCCGTCGATTATCTCACCAAAGAAGAACTCGCTGCGATCTTACGCGAGGTGCCCTTTGATACCGATGCGGGAAGGCGCGATGACTTGCTTCTTCGTTTCCTGCATAACACCGGCGCTCGGGTCCAAGAAGTTGTGGATCTTAAAGCGTGCGACTTGCGGCTCGATCCTTCGCCATCGGTGCGGATTTTTGGAAAGGGCCGAAAGGAGCGTTTTTGCCCACTTTGGCGAGAGACAGCAAAGCGGTTTAGGGATTACCTACGAGCGCGCGGAGTGCAGCCCGATTCCGAGGAACACGTGTTCACCAATAACCGAGGACAAAAGCTCACGAGATTTGGCGTCACTTATGTAATCGAGAAGTACGTCCAGCTTGCAGGAAAAACCTGTCCGACATTGGGGCGCAAGAATGTTCATCCGCACACCTTCCGCCACACGACAGCGTTGCATCTTCTCCAGGCGGGCGTTGATCTAAACACGATTCGCTGCTGGCTCGGCCATGCCGACATTTCAACAACGAATCGGTATGTGGAACTCGACTTAGAAATGAAGCGCAAAGCGCTGAGTTCAGTTACGGCCCCCAGCGGACAAAGCCGGCGCCTTAGCATGGACGACGCTTTGCTCGCGTGGCTGGACAGCATCTAGAGCTTTATTATGTGGAGCGATCGCGTGCCAAAGAGCTGGAATCAGCCTGAGGTTTAGCACGCTCCACTTAATCCAGCGCTTACCATACAGATGAGGGACTACAGATTAGTCCTTGGGATGAAACGGACTTGGATAGTTGCGATTGTTGTTGGAGTCATTCAGCTCGTCGTTTGGGCACTCAAAGGGCATCACCTTTGAGTGCAATGGCGGACCATGAGGGTCCGCCTTCTCATTCCTCTACTTCATCTCATCTCCATTGGTTAGCGGTCTCCATATGAAAGACCTGTATCGAATTGAGATCATCCTCCACCTAGCCAATTTGACGCACCGGAAGCGCCCATTAGATTTTAGTCTTGACCCTATAGTTAGGTATAGGGTGTAGGCTATAAAAAAGCGTAAGAGAGGGTCTTATGAAAGTTGGAGAAGTTGCCAAAAAAGCCGGAGTGAACGTTCAGACACTTCACTACTACGAGCGAGTTGGAGTGCTTAAGCCCAAGACGAGGCTTGAATCCGGGTATCGAGATTACGATGAAACGGCTATTCGGATTATACGTTTCATCAAGCACGCCCAGGAGCTAGGATTCTCTCTGGAGGAAGTTCAAGAGCTTCTCAGTCTGCGAGCCGACAAAAAATCAAAATGCGCGCGTGTTCGAGCTAGCGCGACTGTACATCTCAAGGACATTGAACAAAAAATCGCAAAACTCGAAGCAATGAAGGCAACACTTCAATCGCTGATTGCTGACTGCAAAAGGAGCAAGACTGATTCTGAATGCCCTCTTCTCGATTGCCTAGACAACGAACAGTTCCAAGTAGCAGGAGACAAAACTCATGAATCCTAAGCTGCACAAAACTTCCCTTGCCGGGAGCGTGATCGCGGCGCTCTTAGCCTCTGCATGCTGCATTGGCCCTGTTGTTTTCGGTTTGCTCGGGCTAACTGGTGTGGGATTCATCGCGAAGTTTGAAGCCTATCGACCATATCTGATTGCCGTGACGGTTTTTCTTTTAGGCGTCGGCTTTTTTTTCACTTACAGAAAAAAATCCGACTGTGACTCGGAGGCCGCATGCGCCAGCCCTCGGGCGGACCAAATTAACAAAATTGTTCTTTGGAGTGTGACTGCTATCGCACTAGCCCTCCTCTTTGCGCCCA
>JBGATJ010000113.1:0-5701 GCA_044229295.1 Pseudobdellovibrionaceae bacterium | reverse complement strand
AGAAAATGTTTTCGTAATAAAATTTGTCAAGTCGATTTATAAATATATGAAATTACGGTGCTTTTTATGGATGGCAGTTTAGTCTGATTTGACAACAAAAAAACGGATCACAGTTTTTCTAAAAAAGGGGGGAAATTTATTTTCTAAGGAGGTTTGTATGAAACCAGTTCTAAAGACCTCATTGATCTCTGTGGTGAGTGCCGTTGTGGGTGGAGCTATCGTATTCGGAGCAATAAAATATAGGCCCTCATTGCGAACCAAGGCTGAAGCAGAAAAAAAGATGCGCAAGCAAATGGAAAGACGCATGGAGGAGTTTGGGTCTGGCCGTCATTCCATGAGCAATCCTTTTGACTCTTGGTTCTCCAATAAATTTGGCGGAGGAACGATCAACGACATTTCAAAGAGAGAGGATAGCGATTATGTCTATTACGACATTCAAGTCGATGACCTCAACGCAACTTCCATAAATACCAGGCGCTCCATAAGCCTTACCCATACAGGACAGAAAACTTTTTTATTGAGATGCTTGACGAATTTGGATGCGATCACAATTTTGGATTGAAAAGTTTGGCACACACAAACCATTTAACCACAAGGAGGTACACAATGAGAATGTTAAGCCCACTATCAACAGACTGGTCATGGCCACGTCGCAGTTTATCTTCTGATCTTATGGGAGATGTCTTCGATGACTTTGACCGTATCGTGAACGCCTTTGTAAGACCGACGTATGCAAATACAGTTAACTTTCAACCAAGCTGTGACATCAATGAAACTAAGGATCACTACTTGGTCAGTTTCGATATGCCAGGCGTAAAAAAAGAAGACATCAAAATCGAAGTGCAAGGTAATCAATTAGTAATATCTGGCGAGCGCCAGCGCGAAATGAAAGAAGAAGCTGGCGAGGCTACTCTTCGTCACGAGAGGGTTTACGGAAAATTTGAGCGCACTTTTGTTCTGCCAACTTCAATTAACGCTGATAAAATCGAAGCTCACTATGAAAATGGTGTCTTGAACGTCGCCCTTCCCAAAGCTGAAACTGCAAAAGGTCGAACAGTTCAAATTCAAACTGGGCAGAACAGCTTTTTCAGCAAACTCTTAGGCTCTAATAAAGAAGGAACTAAAGAATTGAAGGATGTAAAAGTATCCTAACCCCTGCTTTCCCAAAATGATTCACTCACCATGAGTGAAGAAGGCGGATGTCTTATAATGAGACACCGCCTTTTGTTTTGAAAAACCCATTAAGTTTTTGAAATTTCTGATAGAAATTTTCGTGGTCCAGTTTTGGCACCGTAGATACTTGACATTTTTTACGCCGGCAACAAAATAAAATTAGATACAACAGGGTTTTTGCAAAAAAATGTAACTTCTTTTATCCAAATGCGTGCCCTGGACGTTATAGAAGGAGGTGCAAAAATGAGATCGTCAGGAATCCCGCCAAATCCTCTGCCGTGATTACGGTAAAATAAATCAATCACTTTTAATTTAACAATCTAGCTGAAAGCTCGTGGCCATTTATAATGGTTTCAGCTTTTAGGCGTAATTTTCAGGAGGGGGTTATGACAAATGATCTTCAATTTGAATTTATGGGCTTCGACCCAGATGAAAAAATAAAGAACCTTGTATCAAGGGTCGCAGAGACACTTCATTACAGTGCACCTAGCGACTCCACAATGAAGTTGGTGGTTGAAAAGAGCAAGGGAGCCATTCGCGCCTCATGCCGAATTGCCTCTCAAGTTGGAACTTTCGCAGCTGATTCAATCGGTGACAATCCAGTTCGGGCAGTCCAAAAGATAGAAA
Source organism: Pseudobdellovibrionaceae bacterium (assembly GCA_044229295.1). GTDB lineage: Bacteria > Bdellovibrionota > Bdellovibrionia > Bdellovibrionales > Bdellovibrionaceae > JBGATJ01. The sequence goes on along the minus strand of JBGATJ010000113.1, from coordinate 3,901 downwards.
ATAAAATTCGGAAGCAACTGGATATTTGGAAAGTACGGCGGTTTGAAAGAAACAAGTCTGAAACCAAAATAATTCGAGATGCCATTTAGGAGGATGGATATGGATTTATTTAGCCAAGATCTAATGTACGAGTTTCACGCAAGGGACCTCACACAAACCGAGACTCTAAAGCAGTATGCCGATCATGCTGTGAAAGAAATTAAATCAACCTACGGCTGGGATACAGATGTGCAAATCAATATCGAGCCAGAGGCAAAAGATAAACATCTGTTTTCCGTTTCCATGAGTGTGTTTGGACTAAGTGAACCCGTCGTTGTTAAGAAGGACGGAAAGCAAGTCATGTCTGTGCTTAGGAAAGTGCGAAAGGCAGTCATGAGGCAAATACATAGATTGAACGAAAAAAAGGTCAGTTATCGAAGAAAACAGTTTTTAAAAGAGCAATGGGCTTCTTAACAGAGAGGAGGACGATATGACATTAGATGGTGCAAGAGTTTACTTTGAAGGCGTGGATATGGATCACGAGTATGATGAAAAAATTCGCCAGATCGTGAGTACCATTAAATCGCTGTCGCCTTCTTCGGAGGTCAGCATGAGATTTTTGAAGAATGGAAGTCTCTATGAGGGACTTCTTTGGGGTAAAGCTAGTGATGTCCCAATTGGGGTATATAATCGTGGTCTGTCGATGGCCCATGTTTTGGATATGCTCTACAAAAAAGTAAAAAAGCAGTCCCTTAAAGTTTTGAAAATGAAGGGCATCGCGAGATCGAAAGAAAAAAACCAGTTCCAAAGTCATGAACCTATGGCACTGGCAGGTTAAAGGATTTTTGGAGGATACAATGAAACAACTAACAACAATCAAAAAAATGAAAGGATCAAGTCAATCGCATCCAGTCTCTGAGCCTTCAAAAGGCTACGCGGAGAACATTTTAACGCCCGTGACATTGTCGGGTGTTATTGCTCCTTGGACCAAGAGCCTAAACGGCGGTCGAACATCAGACTATAAACTTATCAGCTATAGTGGCCTTGAGTACTTCATTGTCGCGGACAATGAGTGGCGCGAGATTTTATCGAAGTACTGCTGGGAAGATGTCAAAGTCATTGGACTGCTCAATACATCCAATATGACGTTGATCCCTCAGAAGGTTTATCCCAAAGGACCTACTGGTGAAAATGTGATCAACCTAGCATCTTGGAAGAGCAAAGAGCTAGTTAAAAAGATAGTTAAAAACGTAAATGATTTAGTGGTCATTCCCGCTGCTGTGTGGGCAGTGATGGCCGCATAACTATTTTAAAATAGAGAGGAGGACTATATGCAGATACAAAATTCTATCAGCCCTGTGTCACCCGCTTTTTTGCGAAGTGACGCAACTCAGTTCTGTCAACACAGAGAGGCGTTTCATGATATTTTTCAGCGCACGCTGAATAATAAGTCAGGCTCACGTCCTCCCAAAATTGAACTAACTGGGATTCTTGTTCCTTGCAGCAAGATCGTTCAAGGCTATCAATGCAAATTCAAACTTGAGACGGATTCCAACGAATACTTTCTCAGCATGAGCGACGCTATCACCCAAGTTGCGAAAAAGATCGAATGGGAAGAGGTGACTGTGAAGGGATTCCTAGATCCCAATCATGGTTTATTTGAAGTTGAAAAAATCAGCTTGGCACAGAGGAGCGAGCCGTTTCGACTGACGATGGGTTCGATGGACTCATACTTTGAACTCGATCAATTTAAACGGACTATTGCACAGCGAGGGAAGCTGGATCTTGCTCCTGAGTACCTGGCATCGTAAGGAGGGTTGGTGTTCAATTGGCTATCGAGAGTCTTTAAAAAAACCGAAGGCCGCAAGCGCGTTGTCCTCATCACAGGCGCAAGCACTGGTTTGGGCCTAGCCCTAGTTAAGGAACTGAGTCAGACTGGCAACTTTCATTTGATAGCGACAGCGCGGCGGTCTTCTCTTCAAAGGTTCAAAGATGCTGGAGTGTTTGAATCTGAAAACATTTGGCTTCGGCCACTTGACGTTTTGGTGAAAGCCGAACGAGATGCCGTCATCAAAGAAGCAGTTGATAAGTTTGGCGGCGTTGATGTTCTAGTGAACAACGCTGGTTACTGCTTGAGAAGCGTCGTTGAACAAGTCAATGAAACCGAAAGGCTTCGCCAAATTGACACGAACTTTCGAGCGCCGATGGCCTTGATCCGAGGAGTTCTTCCGCACATGAGAAAGCAGCGATCAGGACATATCATTAACCTGTCTTCAGTTGGCGGCATGATGGCAATGCCTACAATGTCGATTTACAGTGCCTCTAAGTTCGCGCTTGAAGGAGCGACAGAGGCTCTTTGGTATGAAGTCCGTCCGTGGAAGATCAAGGTTTGTTTGATTCAGCCAGGGTTTATCAATTCGGATTCTTTCAAGAACGTAAAGCTAACGCGAGAAAGCCAAAAGTCTATACGGGATAAGAATAATCCATATTATTACCACTACACCTCGATGGCACCGTTCATTGCAAAAATGATGAGGCTGTCACCCTCTACTCCCGAAAAGATCGCCAAGAAAATTCACAAGGTCATCGACTCGGAAAATCCACCTTTAAGAATCCCCGCGACTCCAGACGCATATTTCTTTGGATTAATCCGAAAGCTTTTACCTCGAACTGTGTATCATGCCTTGATGTACTATTCGCTGCCGAAGGTCTTCAAATGGGGTGAGGACGATCACTATCACATGGATGCTGAATATGAGCAGCAGGAAACTAATAAAGAGCGAACAGTTAACAGCCAAAATTCAACACGATGGTCAAATCAGGAGAAGCAGAATCAGCGAAACAGGTCCACTAACCATGACACTCCCACCTTCGTTAACTTTACAAAATCGTTCTCGCAATAAAATTCCACCCGCGCGTAGCGTGGGCCGTTTCTAACCTAAGTCTAGTCTGAAATTGCGAAATCAGGTCTCGATTGCGACTCTGTTATTTCGGAAAATACAATTGTTGCTAGAACAAAAAGGTCGAATTACATGTGGACTGCCTTTGTAGCCAGTGCATCTGGTGAGGAGTCAAGTTCGTGTAAAAAGTTGGCTGGGTAGGTGCTTAAAGGGTCGTCGTATGAAGTCGGGAATTTCTCGTCTTCGCAGGGCAAGGTTTGAAAATGCCGCCTATCTCCGTTTCTCGCAACACTATTGTTGGGAGGGAATACATGGAAGTATTCAAAACACGCGTTGCCGGAGTTGATATTCACAAGGAAATTCTAGCGATCACCGTTGTCACAGGTGAACCGGAATCTGTTCCAGAAGTTTTACAGTTTTCGTGTGCCACGTTTACTGAGGACTTACTAAAAATCTCTTAATTTCATCGAAGACTCCCGACAAATGCAAATGGTTTTGGCTTCTGAACTGAAGCCTACCTGCACTTATTTTGACAATCTTAAATTTCAGTCACGCCTTGAGAAAAGTGAGATTCCTCACCCATTATCGACCAGAAATGGTAAGGATATTGAAGAAAAATTGAATAGATGCAGCCTTTACAATTCAAATTTCGATAATTTCGCCACTGACTATTCAAATCAGACTGCAGCGTATTGCGTGACATGGTTTGAACCAAAAACTGCGATTGGTGTTATTGAGCCATTCCGGACTGAAAACCTTTTCCAGAAGAAGGGCGTTGGAAAGGCTCTTCTTACCTATTCAATTTCAAAATTACGAAATCGGGGGGCAAAAACAATTAAGGTCGCTTTTGAGACTAGAAATTCTGCCGCTCAGAAACTTTATTCCCAGATCAGCGGATTGCCTTGTGTGAAATCGCGTAAGTGCTTGAGTTGGGTTAGCAAATAAACAAAGGCTTTCTCACCCGTTGGGTGACGCTGCGACGATGAGGTTGCGATTCGAATTGATTTAGATATATTCCCGAT
>JBGATJ010000039.1:0-41048 GCA_044229295.1 Pseudobdellovibrionaceae bacterium | reverse complement strand
TGGATCACGAATAAGTTCTTCAAGGGCCAAAATATTTTGATTTGCAATACTCATAGCAAGGCTCAGATCGTTATCAACGTTAGCAGGGTTCCCACCCATGAGAGAGATTTGACGGTCCACGGCCCAGCGACCGGTGGCCCGATAAAGCTCATCAAAATAGGTTTCTACGTTGGCCTTAGGTGACCGGAGAGAGGTATTTAGGTCGATCTGAACTAACGTGTTCAAGCGGTTACCAAGCCAGCCTGTTTTTGCAAGCATGGTTTCAAAACGTTCATAGACGTTTCTGATCAGTTCTTTGTGATCCGCGGTAAGATCAAAAATTTGCTGATCTGTAAGGCGAGTCTGACCTTTACTATAGAGATTTTTTGCTAGAGTCTCAACACGAGTGAAATTATCAAGAACATATCCGATTCGCGATCGTGTGTCCAAAATCATCGCCTGAGGGGACTGATCTCCACCAGATTCAGCAATTCTTTTAGAGACGCCCTGTAAATACCGATCAACAACCTTCAAGCTTCCACGAACATCATAACTGATATTCATATAAGATTGGTTCACCAAACCCGTTTGATCCACGATATACCACTTGTTATAATAAACGATAGAGGCCGTTCTCGCTTTTCTAATCAATTCTTCCATATTCGTGCGCATACGTGCTGCCATAGCGACAGGATCTTCAATCCCCGGAAGCGATTTATAGTTCGCATCAGTCCAATCTCCAAAATCCATTTTATAACCCTCTTTACCAGCCACTTGAGCAGGAACTGGGATACCAATGATCTTAAACGGAATCTCCATGGAAACCGCCGCTTGAAGGAAGAAGTTGATGCTATCGGGTGACGTTGGAAAACCATCTCCTAGGATTAACTTCGAAACGCTTTTAATAAGCTGAATCACAAAATTTTGCTGAGCCTCAAGATCAGCTTGGACTGCAATTGAGTTTTGCATGAAGTTGAATTTCGCAATGATGTTTTGTTCTTGCTCATTATAATCTTGAACGTTACGAGACGTGGTGTTTTTAAAAGTCGCATCGGTTGGAATATTCGGAGGAACGCCGATTTGTACGTTTTGAACCCATTCAGAAATTACAGGAAGATTGTGTGTAAGGACAAAATAGCCGCCGGCAACGCTATCAATAAGTTTGGCTTCGCCTTGAGCTTTTCGGGTTTCATCAAACTCAGCACTTTCGGTCATATTTTTAAAAAGCTTATAGCCATCACGAACTCCACAGTAAGAGTCTGAGGTAAGCTCAATCAAACAAGACACAGAAGCAAGAAACTGCTGTTGTTCGAGGTGACCTAAAACATCTGAAAAGGTTTTTTTCCGAGCCATGTTAGCAAATTTGGAGATCATCAAACTGACGTCAGCACCAATTCCTGTAGACTCGTTGGCTGCAAAAGCAGAGACCATATTCGTGAGAATTGGCAAGAGTTGCCCCGCATTTGCAGAACTCATCTGGCACTGTGTATCGTCGCCGACAGCATCAATCAAAGCATTCATCGTTGAAACTCCGACCTTCATCGATGAACCTAGTCGCGAAGCTACATCTACAAGGCCATTCATGGAATTTGCGTAACTACGGAGCTGACTGATTTTATTTCCTTCACTGGCCTCATTGATTGAGTTCGTGAGCATCAATCGCATGACGTCAGTTCTAAAAGGGCCGCCACCATCGATAAAAGATCTGAGACCTGTAATGTTATGGCGAATTTTAGAGAGGTTATTCACTTCATCTCTGTCGGTTTGATTCATCTGCGACATTTTTTCTGAAACCGCTGCTAAATGCGTCTGAAGGGCCGTTGCCAATGACTTACAGTTAGGATCCTGAGCGAGGTTCTGAGCTACTGTGATAAGCCCTTGAGTTTGCGTGAGAACTTGTTGAGTCCACTCTCCTTGCGATTGGCAAGGTCCCGAAAACGAATAAGGGCTCTTGTCGTCTGCCAAAACGCTGACAGTTGTCAAAAGCATAGACAGCAAAATTGATCGTCTCAGTAATAGTCTCATGAAATTCTCCATAATGAGACACTGAGCAAGAACCATACCCCTTAGCCCTAAATAAATCGATATAGAGGCGTCTAGAATGACTTTGAGATGATAACGGCTGTCGTCTCATCAGGATATTGGAGATTGTCGGCGTTTTTGCGATTGGTGGTGGTCCAAGCCAAATCCACACCGAAGCCGTCGCGAGCTGTGTAGCCAAGCTTGATTTTATAATCGAGGTAGTTTTTGTAGGACAGATTTTCCTGAACTGCAAAGCGGTTATTGCCTACTGAAAAGGTCAGCTTAAAGCGCTTATGAAGGACAAAGGCCTGACTGATTTTTTCGTAGGTGGCACTGGTCTTAGCACCGAAAAAATCGGGTATGTACGAGAGCTCCAATTTGAAATTTCCGATAATCAGTGTAGAGGTATAGTCCCACGAGTTGATTTCTGACTGCCTAGTAAATATGTACCTATACACAGCAAGTGTTAAGCTGCAATTCCCCCAAAATGGCGCTAGCAAATTAATGTTGAGGTCTGTTTCTGATGTGGCTTGCCCGGGAGCTGTTTGTGTTCCAAGTGTTGTAATAAAAACCCCAGCACCAAGCCCGTAAGGGGGAGCATAGTCGAACTCTCCTTGCACGACGGGGCCATTTGCCGAAGAAGTCACTCCTCGCCAAACACTGTTGGAGAGAATGGTAAAACTCACGGCAAGGGGATCATGGTCATCATCCGTTGTCGTTGGAATTTCAGATATAGGATCTTTGGGCTTAACCACGTCTTTGACAAGGGCTTCACCTTCGACAATCTGCGCTCTTACCGAGGAACTTTTTATTTTAAGAACGGCGACTTGTCCTACTTTTTTGTCCCCACGAAATACAGGATAGGTTTGTCCAACGACAAAATTTTCTAGAGCTATATCAAACTGGAAAATAACAAGGTCGTTGCGCGTTTTAATAATATCCGCGCCAAAGGCTGTGCAGCCTAAGAGAGAAAAAAATAAAATGCTCCAGTTCATTCGTACATTCTACCGAACTGAAGCTGAAGCACTCTATGTAAAAACGAAAGGCTGATCCTTGGACGGGTCTAGATCTCGCCCCCGACGTTCATCGATAAGACTTATCTAGCAGCTGTGTTAACAGCCGAGTTTCTAGCTCCGATGGCCCATTCCAAATTCAAACCGAGGAATACTTCAAACCTACGCGGATCATCTGGTCGTTTTCTAACAAGAACTCTTTGGCTCCCACAACACCTAACATGGGAGTTATGTTTCCACCGTGACCAAAAAAGTTTCCGCTTCCAACATAAGTATCGAGAACTGGACCAACAGACCACCTGGGTGCAACTTCATAGCGTCCAGAAACAGTAAACAAGCCTACAGTAGGAGAGCCTTGGTCGTTGTTAAACGACTGTTTATGAACGCCTAAGCCTCCGTCAAAAATCCATGGGGAATTCACTGGATAAAAGGTACCTACGGCTTTCACATCATAGCCCTCGCCGTCGGCAGCTGAGTTTCCACTTTGATCAAGATGACCAACTCCTAGCCCAACAGAAGGCAACCAACCTTGAGTACGACGAGTCGTACTGTATTGAGTGTTGATAGATCGATCGGCTTTTTGCGCAAAGGCCGATACCGAGCCGGCAAGGACAACAAATGCAATCGTGCTTTTTAGAATACCCATAAGAATCTCCTGTTTGAAATTTCGGCCAGTGGCCACGTTCATTTGGAATTAAATAAAGCAATTTCAAGACCGCAATACAGACGCATTAAAACGGTTACGGAGCTTTCTTAGGAGTGAAAAGGGGAAATTCTCCCCGAGGCAGAGGGGCAAATCAACGCGCCAAAGAAAGACGCGTTGATTTTGTGATATTACTTAGCAACGGCGTGTGCCGTGTTGGAGTAACTTGAATTAGTGGTTGATTTATAAGCACGCACTCTGAAATAGTATGTTTTACCACTTGTCATACCTTTGCTAACGTAAGTTTTTACATTAGCTCCAACGGTCGCAACTTGGCTAAAACCACTTCCTGATTTTACACTGCGCTCGATCTTAAATCCCGTTTCGTTGGACGAATTGTCGGCCCACGCAAGCTTGATCGTTCCTGTGTTAGTCCCTTTTGTAGCGGTGAGATTCGAGGGCGCTTTAACCGTTGGAGTAGGAGTTGGAGTCGGTGTTGCAACTGGAGGATAGAGCGCTTGAATCCCACTGATGTCATCAGACGCGAGAGTTCTTCTCGTCTGAGAGCAAAAGGTTGTAAATGGAGACATCGTTGCGGATGAAACTGAACTGTGCCCTAAACCAAGAAAGTGACCAAACTCATGGGCCGCCACGTCCTCGATATAGTATCCACTAGAACATCCCGAAGTTCCCGTGTAGAAGCGATGAGGTCCATCCCAGAAAACCATGTCCACATCAAAAAGCTCACCATCTCCGAGCCAAAATGTGTAGGTAGAAGCAATCACACCAGAACCCTCTGGCGACGTTGCGTTTCGAAAGAAAATGGCATTTGTTCCGTCAACATCCACGCTGCTCACCGAGGTCGTTCCACCATAAGTTAGGTGAATGTGAGCATTAGACTGTGTCGACCAAATGGCAGCACCAGCTTTAATGGCATTGATGGCCGCCGTGTCGCTCACGTCTTGATTCGTGGGATTAACTCGAAAGGTGACATCAGAGGTTGTCCATTTTGCATCTCCAAATGTGTACGCAAGCGCCACCGAAAGCCCTAGCGCCACTGTAACGCCCAAGACTAACTTTAAATTGAAGAACAACTTTTTCATGAAATAACTCCTTGAATTTAAAAACTAGGGATTTACTGTCGACGCTGAACGAGGTTTCGAATTTGAGTGAGCGTCAGTTGCCCACCCACAACTTTTTTATTGACCATTTTCAAAAGGCCAAGACCTCTTCGATGAGGTTCATAAGTTCCGTCAACAGGATCTAAAAAAACGACCATTTTGTCGCCTTCTGCCACGGGATCGATATCTGACACCCGCATTTCGATCCCCTCAAATTTACCGCCTTCGATAACAGCATCTATCTCTGGAGAAGCATCTCCCTTGAGAGTTTCTTCAATGACAAATCTGGTTTCGGAGACGATCAACTGATCTCCGTAGCGGTTACGATGTTTTCGAGTGGTAATTTTTTTGATGTGCCCGTAAACGACAAGATTTGCTCCACGTGCGGTCACTGGAATCTCTTGCTCTTTTGTTGAACTGCTTAAGGTTGCAAGTGCGAGTGAACTTAGAAAAAAGAAGCCACAGAATCCTGCGAGAGGCCGGTGCCTAAAATTTCTCATATTGATCCCCTAAATGTGTTGAAACTGTCTAATTAATCTATCGGAGAAAACGATTTCGACATAAACCGCAGACCTGCGGTTAAAGGGGTTATAAAAAATAAACATTCTCAGTTAAATCCTAATCTCAAAAAGGATGGCTCATAATGGAATGACTAAATCAAGAATTTACAAAGAGGGATTATACCGAGAAAAGCCCCTAGGATTAGGGAAAGCCCGAGATAGATACGCCCTCGTCCTAAAACTTTATCTAACAAAGCGCCCACCAAAATCCATGTCAGAAAAAGCGGCCACAATTGAAACGGACCTGCAAAGCCCCACAACTTTCCCCAATTAAAAGCGACGGAATTCTGAGTTAAAAAAGCGTTGGAGAAAATGCCGTTGGTGTTTAGGCTCAGATGCGATTGGAGATACAGGGGCAGGTAGTAACCAGTGAGCGGATTTGCAGGCTCATACGGGGTACGAGGCTCAACTGCAGTTGCAATAAGACAGTAACAAATTGAAAACAAAGCGAGGGCCGTAAAAACATATCGCCCCCAAGAGTTTTTAAGGACAAACCACAACGGAAAAATCAACAGCGGAAGCATTACCGTGAGGTGACGAGGGCCAAAAGAAGCCCCACCCCCCCAATAAACGAGTGAGTCACCGTAGCTCGCATTAAATGCAAAGTATCCAGCGGTCAGCAAAACAGAAAAAAGCCACTCCTGCCTGAACTCCCGGCCTTGGTACCAAAGCCAATAACCCGGAAAAATTAAAATCAAGATAGGATTAGCCACAAAAATGCCTCTCAGCGGTCGATAGGTAATTTCCGCAAGATTAGAAAAAAATTGTGGCCAAAAAGCTGGCTCCAAAAAAGCCAAGTGAATTCCAAGCAAACCGCTTTTGTGGGCGGCAAAGCTCGCGTTGGGATCCGTCGCGTAGGCTTGGTAAGGAACATAAAAAAGCTGACCAAAGGCAAGATAGTTACAGATAAATAGGGGAAAAACTCCCGCAAACATCGCCATAACTAGATGTCTTGAGGAGCTCCAAAAGTGCGGCTGTCGCCACCATTTTCTAAATGCATACAAAGCAACAAGTACGGTCGCGATGGCTGCAGGATACTCCAGTAAAATTGCAAAACCTAACGATAAGCCTGCAACCCACACTTGAGATCTTTTAGCTGGGGCCTCCTTAAAAATTTGATAAAAGCCCAGTAGAATAAAAAATGCTGTGGGTGAATGGCTGAAAAACACAGTTGCAAATGGAAAATAAAGGGTCCCTAATGTGAGCGTCAAAACCAACCCACAACTCTGCGCTGTCGTCGCTCCTAAACGCTGGCCCAACCGAAAAAGCAAAACCGCGGCCAACGCGCAAAGAATCGAAACACTCCATACAGTAGTCCAATAGCAAGTCCAGTGATCTAGATATTCAGGGCTCGAAATAAAAAAACTTAAAATAAAATGAAACAGCCCATAGAAAGGAAGCGCCAAAAGAAAAGTGCCAGGCGCCTTGCTTGAGTAGTAGTGACCTTCATAAGAGATGAGATCTGCAGAATTGTAAGCGAACGTATCAACAATAAAGCGATGCTCTTGCAAAACCGCGCGAACGGTATCGAATCGAGCCGCCTCGTTATGTCCCCCACCCTGATAGAAATACGAATATGTGAGAACGCAAACTAAAAAAAGAAGCCCAGAAATCCGTTTCAAAAAACATGTCCCCCATTGCAAACATGTTACGTGCTAAATAGTGATTCTGTCAAAGATCGTGGGACCCCGATTTTGTAAATGGTATTTTTAACGACCCAACCCTAGCATCCCCCGTGATCGTATAGTCAATTCGCTGCTTTTTCAAAGCGTCCCAAACTGAGCTTAAAACATCAGCAAAACGAAAATCAACCGGCAGCGAGATCTGCCGCTTGCTATTTGCTTTCACCTCAAGGGGTGGAGTTGCCAAGCTTTTTCCTACAGGATTTTTATTGACGATAACGTGGTACTTGAGTTCGTCAACCTTCACGGCAAAGGAATTAGGATTAACCACATCACATAGAAAAACGAGGGTTGCTCCCCCAGCCGTCATTTTTTCTACTTTAACATCGGTCACTTCAACTTTTGGATCTTTGACTAAGGACTGACACGCCATTAAACTTAAGGTCATAAATAATAAAAATATTTGCTTTATCATTGGGCCAACCTAACGACAGCATGGCCTCCTGGCAAGCGCGCAAACAAACACTTCACTTTTACCAGGACATTTGCGTAGAATGTCTAGAATGTTTCATATTTCTTCTCTCATATTGGCACTTTTTACATTGGCATCTGCAGCTCAACCCCGATGGATTGTAGCGGCCAAACACTTGATTGGCGAGACGGACCTCGTGAGAGATCGAAGTATCGTAGAGCTTAAAAAAATTCCAGATCTCAACCAAATTTTAGAAAAAGAGCTGTCAGGTCCGAACAAAGCTTTTGCCCTTGATGTTATCGTGGTCTTACAAAAAATGGAGTTCTTACCTCAGCTTCTTAAAGGGGTTGAATCCGACGTTGATGGCATTTTGACATTGGCAACGAACGGTCTTCTGAGCGTCGCCACCAAAGATCAAATCACAAGTCACTATGTAAAACTTCTAGAAACACAAAGCTCACAGCTCAAACCTACCGTTCTGATGGCGATTATCGATGCCCTAGCCCGCGCTGGAACCACTCTTTCCGACAGTGTGAGACGAGATCTCTTTGCTCATCCCTTTTTGGAGATAAGATCTGCGATGCTGGGATTTCTCAGGCTTCAATTTTTTAGAAATCAAAGAAAACCTTCCGTAAAAGAACTACGAGTTGCCATCAATCAAAAATCTCTTCAGTTGCGTCGTCAGGCTGCGTTTTTCTTAAGTGAGCTCAAGGCGTTTCCCGAATACAAACCTCTTTTTGAAATCTGCAAACACGATCAGGATCTCGAAATCCAAAAGCTTTGCAAAGAAAGCACTGAGAGCAAAAAATGATAAAACTCGTTTTGGCTTTATTTTTTCTAGGAGTTGCTAAAGGAGAAACGATACCCACCAAGTGCAACGCCGCCTACGAAGCACTTTATTCTAAACCCTACATCGATATTCTAATGATCTTTGGATATAAGGACTCTCGTCCCGCAAGGTTTGTGGGCGATCGCTACGATCGTCTTGCATTTGTTCAGGATATTTTACAACCATGTACAGGAGAGCACAAAGCCTGTGGATTTTCGAGAGCCTTCAATGATTTTGAGCTTTTTACGAGGGACTTGCAGGGGCCGAAAGGGCAAAAAATTGAAGTCAACTTAAGAGTCATCAACAGCTCAACCTCAGCCGACGACGAAATCAATCGCGACGATCCCATGCAAAAGTGGCAATCGGATCACGCCGAAACCAAATTTACTGAAGGTCTCAAGTCCGCTGACATTGTATTCTACAATGGACATTCGCGCACAGGAGGCGGACCTGATTTTCGCCCCCCGCGTTTGACTTTAGACGGAGCTAACGTGGATTTTTCATACTACACGGCAAATACGCCAGGGCTCAACCTCATTACAAAATCCCTAGAGATCGATAAAGAGAAAAGCCTTAAGCTGCTTGGGCTTTTTTCATGCGCTTCAAGCGGACATTTTAGCGAGCGAATATTTAAAGTGAGACCTGATGTAGGTTTAGTAGCGAGTCGACAATTGCTTTATTATGTGGATGCCCTTAAAAATTCTATGGGGGCTTTAGATGCGGTTCTTTCGCAGATGTGCGAAAAAGATTTTAAGACGGCACTGCGGAGTTCATCTCCGCAGACCGGTTCCCAAGTTTTCGGATTCTTCAAATGATCTTAGCCTTGAGATAAGTAAGGCTTAGTGGCCTTGACCACTTGAACTTGTTCCAAGGTTCAAGTTTGAGTTTGTTTTCTCAGTAGTTACTGGAGCTGGAGCCTCAGGAACTGGAGCTGGAGCTTCAACAGCTGCTACAGGAGCATCTTCTTGTTTCTTAGTGCTGCTGCAAGCAACGCCTAAAACCAACATTGAAGTCACGGCTAAAAATGAGAAAGCTTTCATTAAATTCATTTGAGTCCTCCTTTAAAGGCTTTGTAATTGAATCTAATATTAGGTGTTTGCACAGTTTATACCAACCCCTCTGCCCTTAACCCCTCCAAATTTTGCATAAAACGTCCACCTTTGCGACACTCAAGCGATCTGCCCAAGGGCCGTCAACAGGTGTCCAAAATATCGACATTATTTGGCCTGCCTTTGCCGTAAATGGGCAGCGGCACTCCCTAGCCACCTCAGGTAGGTCTGAAGGCTCGTGTGGATAGAGGCCTCATTACACGTGGAGTTTAGGACCGAACTTGCAACCCCCCATTGAACCGTAGCCCCACCTTCAACTAAAAATGATGGCCCTCCAGAGTCCCCAAAACAGACGCTGCTTTTTTGCCCGTCGGTGATAACTTCAGTTGATGATTCCCACCCCTCCACCTGAGTTCCCATAAATCTTAGGACTCCATCTCCTGAGTGCTTCACTCCACTAGCAACTCCATATCCCATCATCCACACCTCTAGCCCCTTTGAAATTTTGGTAGACTTTTCGAGCAAATGGACTGGCGTGTACCCCGAAGGCAATCCCCCGGAAAATAAAATCAATGCTAAGTCCCCTCGGCCAGAAGCCGTTTGTTTTTTCCACCGGGGATGCTGAACATAGCTCACCCCCGAGCGAAAATTTTTGGAACTCCGAATGACAGGTCCAAAGACTATCGTTATTTTTTTAGGGTGATCATCAACACAATGAGCGGCCGTCAGCACAGTATCCTCACTTAAAATAGAGCCTGTGCATAGGGCTTCTCCTTGGGCACCTTGGATGACAAGCGCCACAACTGATTTGCCAAGCTCATCTTTTGGAGAAACTTTTTGACCGTGAACAATCCCCACCGTTTTTTCTACCCTCGGCGGTGGACTCTCCGAGGGAGCACACGCAATTAAAGATGAAACGACAACGGCAACAACGAATTTAAGAAACACTGAAAACCTCCTTTGTCTCTTTGCCTTTTGCAAAGGCAAGGTCAGCCTAGGAGCCAACGGGTTGTTATAAGGCCCTGAGGCGCTACGAAAAGCGGATGGTTCTCGCCTATGGTCTAGGGTTGCTGGAGTCGATAAGATCCATGTACAATGAGCAAACACCATCGGAGGCCAAATGCTCACACGACGTCAACTTGTTGGAGGCTCGCTTTATTTAACACCCATGATCGCGGGATTGGAAATTTCTGCGCCTCACTGCGTGCGCATGCTACGAACCTCAAGCCGAAAGCTCGTCTACGAAAAGCACAATGTTCTAGCAGGAAAAATTGAATTGCCCACAAGAATCATCAGTACCTCGACGTCGCAGCAGGAAATGGTCATGGATGAGGTGCACTTCTCGGAAGGGAATAAGGGACTGAAGTATCAACTCGTCATCAGCGACGATTTAGGGAACATCTTATTAGAGAAGGACTTTGCTAAGATCTCAGGTCTTTTGGATCAGAATTTGCTTCCTACAAGCTAAACCCTCGTAGGAGAGCCTGTAATGAAAGCTCTATTCATTTTAATGACAATTCTTGTCCCGCTTTTAGGTGAAGCCCAGGTCCTAGACTGCGGTGTTTTTGAGGGAAAATATGAGGTGCAACAGCATGAAAACTGCCAGAGTCTTTTAGGCGGGGAAAAAGCTGTGATTCGCTCCTGCGACGTTCACTTTGCAAGCACCCACTGGGGCCAAATTCTCAGTACCAAAAAAACAAGTCTCGTTTTAGATAGTGAGACCTTCAGAATCACAAGCGTTGGCGAAAATGGAGAAAAAGACACTACCTGTGATATCGCAAAATCGGTTTCTGAAGATAGCTTTTCGATTGTGAGCACTCATCTCTCAGACTATCAAGCGGGCAGAGTTGTTAGCATGAGCTTCACACGCCTTGCAGACGGGTCCCTCGAATTAAAAAGAGAGCTCGGCCCTGAACTTAAAGAGCAGGTCTGCCAGAGAAATCTGGAAGGTCAACCCGTTCATTCCATCACTTGCAAGCTCTTAAAATCGGACTCGTCCCGGTAAGAAACAAAAAACCAAACGAAACGGATCCTCTCCCGCCGCATTTGCTTCTGCTTCGCCCTTGTAAGAGCTTTCAAAAGACATTCGGTCAATCACCTCTAAAACTTGCTCTCTGGCAAGGGCGTACTTGTCCTTAGGCAAACTCAAATATCTCATGGTCACCACATTGCCTTTAACAGCATCATCAAGAACGTGCCTCGCGTGCACATCCATAAACCTCCGGATGCAGTGAAGGGACTTATCAAATAAATACGGCGGCTGGCGCGGGATTTCAACAGAGTCACTTTCGAGCCATCGCACCAATCCGAACTGATCTAACTTTCGTAAAATCTTAAGGGCCGAGCTCCTTGAGATTTTCATTTCATCAAGGCAGGTTTTGAGATCCCATTTTTCGACAGTGAGATTCCAGTAAAGGACAAAAGCCTGCGGCTCACGCATAAAATAGCTATCAATTTCGGGTGTGAGCTTTTGCAGTTTAAACCCCCGACTCTCGTTCTCTTTTATGAGATCCGTGGGATCGAGTTTGAGCAAGTGGCAGATTTGGGTAAACCGCCCCAGAGGGATGTCGTCACGCTGGAAGACCTTTTTGAGTCCCGGCAAAGACATTTTTAATTTCTTAGCAAGCCAAGAAAGATTGTGACCCTCTTTTTTCATAGCTTCGCGGAAGGCTTGTTTCCAAAACGTATCCAAATCGGGTCCTTTCGTAAGAAAATCAATATCTGATTGAGGTACCCTATTGAGGTCAAAATGTCTACGAGTTAAGACTCGTCCCAATCAAGGAGACAACAACTATGAAATCCCTATGTTCTGCAGTTCTGATATTTTTGTCCTTCACTATCTCCAGCGCACAGACTCCCCCAAAATGGAGTCCGGAGTTTGAAAAGTACATCGACGAACTGATAGCCCAGTACCACGTCCCGGGGATTGCAATTCAAGTCGTCAACGACAAAGGAGTGGTTTACACGCTCACAAGAGGTTACCGAAACGTTCAAGAGAAACTCCCCGTAACGCCGCAAACCGTTTTTGCGATCGGCTCTACAACTAAGGCATTTACCGCTGCAGTTCTTGCTCAGCTTAAAGATCAGGGAAAAATCGACTTTGATATCCCAGTTGAAAAATACCGAGCTGACTTCTCCATTAAAGATAAAATCGCATCACACTCCCTGACACTTCGGGACCTCATGGGCCACTGGACTGGAGTTGCAAGAAGCGACCTTGCCTGGGTTCATCGCCCAGGCCTGACACGAGATAAGATGTACCACTTGATTCCTAAACTTGATATGGAGGCGCCCCCACGCACTAAGTTTATCTACAATAATTATATGTGGGTTGCCGCAGGCGTGATCGCTGAGACTCAGTCGGGACAATCGTGGGAAACTTTAATTCAGAAAAATATTTTCGACCCTTTGGAGATGCAACATTCAAGCACGTCGCTTGCCGAAGTCCTTGTGGATGGCGACCATTCCCTCCCCTATGCCTCAGATGAGAGTCAAAGCATTGCATTGCCATTCAACGACATTCAGGCCGCAAACCCGGCAGGTGGTATCTACTCCAACGTTGAGGATATGGGCCACTGGTTAAATATGCTCCTTGGCCACGGAATCTATCAAAATAAAATCGTCGTCTCCGAAGCTTCTCTTGCTGAAAATTTCAAACCCTATTCAATCATGGACGGCGGATCATTTAAATATGCCATGGGCTGGGCCCTGCTTCCGTTTGGGGATGCAACTTTGTACACTCACGACGGTGGTATAGACGGATTCACTTCCAATGTCTCTCTGATGCCAGATAAAAATTTAGGGCTTGTCGTCCTCACTACAAGCTCAGAAGTCGTTCCACAGACCGTTGCCTTTCGTCTTTGGCAGCATCTTTTGGGCCAGCCTCTCAAAGACTGGACCAGAGAAAGTGTGAAAAAAATGAGCGAGGCACAGGCGAAGGCCAAACTTTATTTTCCGGACGCCACACTTATAAGCGATCCGCAACCTTTGAATATCTTAGGGGGACGATACTGTAATGATGCCTATGGAGCTGCCGATGTTGAAGCAACCTCAAGCGGACTTCATATTGTTATGAATGCCATCACTCTCAATGTCGCAGCCTACGGGCCTTTGAAGTTTGTAGCCAACGGGGTTTTTCAGCCCCTAAAGTACGTCACATTTTTGCCAGAAGGACAGGGTTTTGACTGGGCCGTTGACACTGGCCTTTCAAAACCCATTCGTTTTACCAAATCTCGCAGCGATTCGCAGGATTGTGAGTCGTCCCAGCCGCACACTGGAATGCCTCAGCAAACTCAGGAAGGTCAGTCACAATTCCATTAACTCTAAATTTTGGAGGCGAGTGAGGGTTTGTCGATACAAGGAGCTTTTCATACTCAGGACGACCCTTACCGCACCAAGATTGAGCGTAGGAAAGAAAGAATGTTTTCATATCTAGAGCCACATTTTCTTTTTTTGCAGCACGCTCATAAGCACGAAGCGCAATTTTTAAACCGCCAAGGTCGGCGATATTTTCACCAAGTGTTAGTTCTCCCTGAACGTGCACATTGTCGGCAACGGTGTAACCATTGTACTGGTTGATCAGGCACTGAGCTTTCTGAGAGAAAATTTTTAAAGTGGCGTCACTCCACCAGTTCTTTAAGTTTCCGTTTTCGTCAAACTGGCGGCCTTCATCATCAAAGCCATGAGTCATTTCGTGCCCAATGGTCGCACCGGTAGCTCCGTAGTTTTCGGCAAGTGAGGCTTTCACGCTAAAAAGAGGAACCTGCAAAATCCCTGCAGGGAAAACAATTTCGTTAAGAGTGGGATCATAATATGCATTGTTGGTGGGAGGACTCATTCCCCATTCGCTGCGATCGACAGGCTTGCCAATTTTTGCAAAGTTTTTGCGGGCAGCGACTTGAGCCCCTGCAATTTCGTTTTGAAACCAAGAGTCTTTGGTGACCTTAAGATCTTCGTAAGTTTTAAATTTGTCAGGGTACCCAATTTTTTTGACAAGGGTGTTTTTCTTGCGAAGAGCCCCTTGTTGAGTCACCGGATCCATCCACTGGGATGTCTCAATCAAAGTTTGAAGTTCCACTGAGAGATCATCAACAAGAGCTTTTGCCAAATTCTTGGCATCCTCACCAAAGGCGACTTTAACGAATGACTCTCCGAGGGCTTCAGGGAAATTACGATCTACTGTCGCTACACATTTTTTCCATTGAGGAAGAGGCTCTGGTTGACCACGAAGCTCTTTGCCAAAAAACAAAAACGTTTCTTGGGCAAGAGCCTTTGTGGCGTGAGACGATGTCGACGTCAAAACTCTCCAAGTGAGATAGTTTTTTGTAGCTTGCAAGGAATGACTAGCGAGATAAACCTGAATGCCTTCTAAAAATTTGGTTTCCCAAACATTGATTTGAGATGGAGCTGCAATCTGCAACTCTTGAAAGTACACATCCCAAGCAAAAGCTGGGGCAAGGGCACGCAGCTCAGCCAGCGTTTTAAGATTATAGACTCGATTCGGATCGCGCCTTTGAATTTCAGTCAAAGCTGAGCGCGCCAGAGAAAGCTCAGTTTGGTAAGCCACTCGGCCGACAGCATTGATGTCAGAGCTCGCAACTCCTCCGAGAGCTAACATTTTCTGCAAGTGAACTTGATAGTGCGCTCGGATGACTTTTTTAGATGGATCAAAGTAGTAGGCTCTCTCTGGAAGGCCCAATCCACCGCGATCGATTTGCGCGATGACCGTGGTTGCATTCTTAGCGTCTTGGCCAGCATAAAAACTAAAAAAGGCATCCACTCCAGCAAGATGAAGTTGGGCGAGGACACGAGCCAAATCATCTTGGTTTTGAATGCCGGAAACTCGATCTAAAAGAGCTTTGAGTCCTTCAAGCGCAGCGGCGTCGTTTTTTGCCACATCCATGCACGAGCCATAAAAATCCCCCATCGGTCCGGCGAAGGCTTGGGCAGGAGAAAACTGACCCTTCTGATAATTTTCGAGAATTCCTTTTAAAATGAGCTCCGTACGATCATCGATTTGAGAAAACCGGTAGTAGTTCGATTTGTCAGCTGGAATTGGAGTTTTTTCTAACCACTTGCCACAAGCGTACTGGAAAAAATCCTCACAGGGATTGGCTGTGGAGTCGATCAGGGCGGGATTCATGACAGGCTCATCTCCCAGTCCGAAAGCCACTGGCTCCAGGCAAAGAAAAATCGAAAAGATACCGAATAAAAATTTAAGCATGGGGATCCTCACTTTGGTGGCGTATTAGAACATAGAAACTCGTGCAATTCAAGAAAGCCATCTTAAAGATTGGCTAATGGATGCCATAACAAAATTCCCCATGACAATTAACGCAGAGTAAAGAACTCAAAAAGTGTTTGTCTCAGAAAGGCTTTCAAGACTAGTGTCGGCCCCTTTAAAGGAGGGGTTATGAAAAGTTCAGTTCTATTGCTTTGCCTACTGGGAGCGGGTGTCCTGGCACACGCCTCGATTTTACCGCCAAATCATTTACAGCGCGAGGACAGTCTTCTATCGCTCTCGTCTATGGATGAAGACGCGTTTAACGCTCTCATCGATCAAACTGTTGATCAGTACAAACCCCTTGCCGAGAAATTCGGAGGCCGCCTGTCTGCCGAAAAGCGCTGGGAAGACCCCACAGTCAATGCCGGCGCCAAGCAAGATGGGAAAAAATGGATCGTTAGATTTTTCGGCGGTCTTGCCCGTCGCCCTGAAATTTCCAAAGACTCATTCCAGCTTTCTATATGTCACGAGTTGGGACACCATTTTGGTGGATACCCTTTCTACGAAGGTGGTCCCGGCTGGAACTCTAACGAAGGAGAGTCTGACTACTTTGCAGCTCAAGTTTGTGCAAGACAACTCTGGAAAGACGATACAAAAACCAATCGTACATTCAGGGACAATGTGGAGCCAGCCGCAAAAGCTTTTTGTGATAAGGCATGGAAGTCTGATGCTGACCAAGATCTTTGCTATCGCATTACCAAAGCTTCTATGGAGCTTGCCATTTTGCTTAACAAAACCGGCCGTGACCCCGATCCTCAGTTCAACACTCCTGATAAAAAGCGAGTTTCTCACACTTCTGATTCACACCCTGCGGGGCAATGTCGCCTGGACACTTTCGTGAGTGCAAGCATTTGCACCGCTACAAACCCGCTGGATGTCATCGCTGGAAAAGAAGTTTCTGAAGGCTTCAACAGTGCCGAAGCCGAGACTGAAGCTGCAAAATACAGCTGTTTTGTCAAATCAGGATTTAAAATTGGCCTTCGACCTCGCTGCTGGTTTGCTCCCCAAAACGAGACTTATCGGGCATGGGGACCACGCATTCGAGAAGATTAGCGAGGTAAGGTATTTTAATTTTCAACAAATATCTTGCCCGTCGCCTCACATGCCCTTAACTTTGAATTCATGAAGGAACTCGATCCCCACCAACCTCTTCGGGATGATGTGCGTTTGCTAGGCCAACTCCTAGGGTCCGTCCTCAAAAAGCAGTGTGGGGAGAGCTTTTTTGACCTTGTAGAAAATGTTCGTCAGGTTTCAAAAAAAGCGCGCAACCATAAAAAAGAAGATCTAGAAGCCTTTCGAAATCTTCTTAAGGACCTCAAGCCCCAGGAGATGACAGATCTTGCTAGGGCCTTTTCCCTATTTTTAAATTTGTCAAACTCCGCAGAGAGTCAGCATCGGGTGCGAAGGCGAAGAGCCTATGATCTTGATCCCGAAAAACCTTCTCAGCCTGGATCCGTTGAAGCTGTTATCAGCAGCCTTTCTAAAAGCGGAACCTCCATGGATCAAATCGCTACCACGTTAAAAAAGATGTCTATTGGTTTGACGTTGACCGCACACCCGACGGAGGTCACTCGTCGAACGCTTCAACATAAGTATCATCGCATCGCCGATTGGCTTCATCAGAAAGATCGCCCGGATCTGACTCGCCAAGAGCATGCGGACATTCTCGGTGCCATCGAAGAAGAGATCACCTCGCTGTGGATGACAAGTGAACTCCGGGATCACCGCCCAACTCCTTTAGATGAAGCTCAAGGTGGTCTTGCGATTATTGAACAGGTCTTATGGGATGCGATCCCTCAGTTTTTTCGTAAACTCGACCAAGCCCTTAAGAAAAACGGCGGGTCTCCTTTAGCTCTTGATGTAACACCTTTGCATTTTGACTCGTGGATGGGAGGGGATCGCGATGGCAATCCTTCTGTCACACCAGAGATCACGCGCAAAGCTGTTCATCTCGCAAGGTGGATGGCCGCAGAACTGTACTATGCGGAGCTGAGTAAAATGGTTCAGCAACTGTCGATGGGACCTTGCAGTGACGAGCTGACCAAAATCGTAGGTCATGTCAGCGAGCCCTACCGAACTTTTCTGCGCCCCTTTCGCGAAAAGATGAGATTCACAGCTCAATATCATTTTCGCGCCTATCGCAACGAACCCCATCCGCGTGGAGAGTCTTGGACCGAGGAGACACAAACTCCGTTTGTTAACACTGAGGAAATCCTCAACCCCTTGAAGCTTTGCCATAGGTCTCTTGTCGAAACCGGAGCTGCAAATGTTGCCGACGGGGCTTTGACAGATTTGATCCGGCGAGTGCACGTTTTTCATCTCAGTCTTGTCAAACTTGATGTTCGCCAAGAATCTACGAGACACTCCGCCTTGCTCTCGCAAATCACACGCGCTCTCAGCCTAGGAGATTATCAAAATTGGACAGAAGAACAAAAACAGGAATTCTTGGTCAAGGAACTCAGCTCTCCAAGACCATTGATCCCAAGAGATCTGTCGCTTGAAGAAAAAGACGCCGACACTCTTGGAACGTTCCGCGTGCTAGCGGAGCTGCCGTCTGACTCTCTTGGTGCCTACGTGATTTCGATGGCAAGGCAACCCTCTGACATTTTAGCTGTTGAGCTTTTACAGCGGGAATGTGGAGTGAGATCACCGCTGCGTGTGGTTCCCCTCTTTGAACAAGTTGAAGATTTACGTCGGGCTAAAGACACACTCGAGCGGCTATTCTCATTGCCCTGGTATCACAATCATATCCAGGGTCGACAAGAAATCATGATCGGCTACTCTGACTCGGCAAAGACGGCTGGACGACTAACCGCCTCGTGGGACCTTTACCGTGCTCAAGAAGAGATCACCGAAGTGTGCCGGAAGTTTAACATTGAATTTTGCCTTTTCCATGGGCGTGGAGGAACCGTCAGCCGAGGTGGAGGACCCACCTTTGAAGCAATCACTTCGCAACCTCCTGGGTCCATTCAAAACTCCATGAGAGTCACAGAGCAAGGAGAAATGATCCAAGCCAAATTCGGCATTCCAGGGCTTGCGATCCGCAACCTTGAACTCTACGTCTCTGGATTTCTTGAGGCTGTTTTGCGACCACCTCCCATACCACAGAAGTCATGGCGGGAGCGAATGGATGAGATGTCTACGCTTGCTGAGAAATCGTTTCGAGCACTGATCGAAAAGCCAGATTTCATCAGTTATTTTCATTCAGCAACGCCAGAGCACGAGCTTTCCCTACTCAATATTGGTAGCCGTCCTGCTCACCGTAAATCCGCTCAAGGCTTAAGCTCGCTGCGTGCAATTCCGTGGAGTTTTGCGTGGACACAGACCCGATTGCACCTTCCTGCGTGGCTTGGCGTTGAGACGGGATTTGATGTCATCAAGAATGCTCCGCTTCTGAGTGAGCTTAGAGACATGTACCAAAAATGGCCTTTTTTTCGCTCCACCGTAGGACTCTTTGAAATGGTGCTCGCCAAATCAGATCGCACCGTTGCTGAACATTACGATGAGATTCTCGTTCCCAAGGAATTACTGGCGTTGGGAGAAGATCTCCGCCAGCGGCTAGATCAAGTCATGGCCCAGGTCCTAAAAATCACAGGTCATAACGTCCTGCTGGAGAACAATCCCGTTCTGAAAAGATCCATCGAGGTACGAAACCCTTATGTGGATCCTCTCAATTACATGCAGGTCGAGCTGCTTAGACAGATTCGAAGCCAACCGGAGTCAGCAGTTTTGCAGGCAGCACTTCTGATCACTATTAACGGAATCGCAGCCGGTATGAGGAATACGGGTTAGAAAAAGCGAAGAGCAAAAATCTTCGCGTTGTCCATTTCAAACCGAAGGCGAACTACTTTTCCTTGAAGTGCCTTCACGTTTGTGTTGCCCTTCCAGCTCACAGTCTTACGAATGGTATCAAGATTCGTAAGAGAATCACAGTCTTTTGAGGAAAACCCCGGGATCTCCACACCTTTCTCATCGAGCAAGGCCACTTTCAAGTCACCCTCGGTGGTCATGAGGTTGAGTTCAAGTTTTGATCCTGAAAACTTAAACGGCTTTGTGGTTGCCCAACCCTTGCTTCGCCCAGCGTTCAAATCTGCAAAACGATCAAGATCAAGTCGGACTCTCGCATAGAATTTTTTCCCATCCTTACCATTGACCGCTTGATCGGTATTGTATTCAACATAAAGCCAGATCTCGTCATCCCGACGAATCATTCCATAAAATGACAGCGAACTTGTTACCGCCACGCCGTCAATTTGACCGATAGGGGGTATCATAAAACCATAGTCAGTATGGGGATAATCTGTCCAGTTCTCGCCATCGCGACTGACCGCAAGTTCCGTCGCTAGAACCTGACTCGTCAAACCGTACCGCACTGATCTCCATGGGAGTGCAATGTAGGTGTCTGGTGCCCATGGATACTTCATGGCTCTGGATCGGTAAACCTCTTCGTGAGGCGCCAAATTCGCGAGCCGTGCCTGCAGCGCCGTTACGCCTTCATCAGAAACGGTTGGCACTGACCAACTTTCAAAATAAGGTTTGGATAATTTTTTAAATGGCCACGGCTTGAGGATTGATGGGGATTTAAAAAACACGTCGGATCGACCAGACACCGTCGTTTGGGAGCTCGGAACTGAACTGTCCCTTTTCATGTGCGTGAAGTAAACAGACCTCTGATCATCCCAAAATGTTTCGGGATCACTTCCAATCGCCATCGGTAACATCGACACTTCGTTGCGACGCCAGTGAATACCGTCAGGAGACATGAATAAATAAATTCCGCGATTGGAAGACCAGGAGGTCATTTTAAAAGTTTCTTCCGGCGGCAAATCGGGATGGGTGTCTCTGAATACGACAGCTCCCTGAGGTTTTGCTTTCATGACAGTTTTTGGACTTTCAAAACGAATTCCATCTTGCGACTGAAACAACCTACTGATTCCTGCAGAGGACGAGTATCCGTCGGCAATGAAAAGATTCACCTTCCCTTCGTTGTCAAAAATAGACTCGCGCCAGCTGCCTTGGTCAGATGTGAAAGGCACAACTCCGTTATCTGTAACAACCTGGAGGGGCTCTGGGTTTTTAAGATCGTTCAACTTAATCCCAACACCTTGAGACTGCTCGATGAAAGCCATATCAATGAAAAGATGCTTGCGACCACCTAGGTCAATAGGGCCTCTGTTTTTGGTAAACAAAATCGGAAAGCGAGGTGAGATCTTCGCTCTTGATTTTTTTCTTGAGAAACTTCCCGGATCTGCAAACTCTCCGGTGTAACGAGCGACACTTGAAATTCGCACCTCATCAAACACCACATCTACTTCATTTTCTTTTCTTCTATCCTCTCCCAGACTGATGTTAAATCGATGATCCCGCCGCCACTCAAGTGGCGAGTCTTTGGTAAACCCACGATTTTCATGCTGGAGGTCTTTGGGCTGTGACGACGGTGGCAGATCTTGTTTTGAAATTTTTGAGACATCAACGAGAGACTGCCGCTTTCCATCCCAGTAAAAATCCCACTGCGATCCCTTCTTGAC
Organism: Pseudobdellovibrionaceae bacterium; assembly: GCA_044229295.1. Taxonomy (GTDB): domain Bacteria; phylum Bdellovibrionota; class Bdellovibrionia; order Bdellovibrionales; family Bdellovibrionaceae; genus JBGATJ01. Next base: position 19,927 of record JBGATJ010000039.1, on the reverse strand, counting down.
CACAGCAAGATGATGCCATGATCTCTGATCCCATCTAGGCATCTTGAACGCGGCTTGAACGCCGAGGTAAGCATGGGTCAAAATCAAAGTTTGGTTTTCGATAGAAAGCTCAACGCCTGGGAGGCGCGCATCACCGAGATCCATCAAAGTGATGTTACCTCTGCCTGCCGACTTTAGATTCACTCTCATCTCAATTGTAAAATTCCCGCACGTCAAACCATCAAGCAGATTTCGGGGATCGGCTGTGGGATCCCAGAGCCCACTTTGAACTCCATCTTTTTCGCGCATGGCTTGATTGCTAATCGAGCCCTGAAATCCAGCAAAGCTGACTTTATAGTCTTTCCCAGGCTTCGTGCGAAGGCCCTGTCCAAAAACTCCAGGCTCTAAAGATCCTCCGGCCATCAGTCTTAGGTCATACTCATTTTCACTCGCGTCTGTGAGAGTAACGCCAGGGTATTGACTGTCATCAAAGAGCCAAAGCACTTCGGTGGATTGGTCCGCAAAACTAGGGAAAAAATTCTCTCGGCTTTTTTGAGGACAGACAGCCTTGGCAGTTATGCTTAGTATTAGAATTCCTAAAGAAAGAAAAACTCTCATAGGCCCTCCACGCTTTCTCAAGAGGGGTATACTAAAAAAAAGCGGATATGCACACAAATAATAACGCTAGTGAAGAGGATCCAAGACGACCTTTGTACATTCTTGCTGGTGTTTTTTAAAAAGATCATAGGCCATCGGCGCCTCGCTGAGTTTGAGCCGATGACTAATGATCACACTTGGATCGATCTGGTTATCAATAATTCTATCCAGCAGCGGTTTGAGGTAGCGATGCACATGAGTTTGACCCATTTTAAACGTGAGTCCCTTGCTAAAGGCGGAGCCCCAAGGAATTTTATCAAGAATTCCTCCATAAACTCCAGGAATGGAAACCGTTCCTCCCTTACGGCAAGATAGGATCGCTTCTCGCAAAGCGATGGGGCGATCGGTTTCCAAAAACGTGGCCGTTTTCAAGCGGTCGTAAAGTCCTTGCATGCCGTAGCCATGAGCTTCCATCCCCACGCAATCAATGCAGGCGTCAGGCCCTCTTCCTCCCGTTCGATAAGCTAGCTCATCAAGAAGATCGCATTTCGAAAAATCAATAGCTTCGGCACCGCCAAGCTCGGCCAACTTGAGGCGCTCTGGGACATCATCGATGGAATAGACTTTTGAAGCACCAAGAAGAAATGCCGAGCGAATCGCAAACTGGCCAACAGGCCCTGCTCCCCAAATTGCAATCTGATCTCCGGGTTTAAGCCCGCAATTTTCTACAGCCATGTAGCCGGTTGGAAAAATATCGCTCAAGAATAAAACTTTCTCATCCGGAATGTGAGCAGGAATTCGGAGTGCCCCCCCATCTGCAAACGGAACCCTGACGTACTGAGCCTGACCGCCAGCGTACCCTCCAAAAAGATGGGAGTATCCAAACATCGCAGCTCCCGAACTTCCGTAGAGCTTGTCTGCCATCACGGCATTGGGATTTGTGTTGTCACAGGCTGCGAAGTTTTTATCCACGCAGTGCTGGCAGTGATTGCACGAAATGTGAAAAGGAACAACCACCTTGTCACCCACTTTGAGCTGTGTCACCGCCGTTCCAATCTCAACAATCTCTCCCATAAATTCATGCCCGAGGATGTCCCCTTTTTCCATCGTTGGAATGGCGCCGTCATACAAATGAAGATCAGACCCACAAATAGCCGTGAGGGTCACTCGAATGATAGCATCGTGGGGATTTAAAATTTGGGGGTCAGGAACATCTTGGTATCTAACATCGGTTTTTCCGTACCAACACAGCGCTTTCATAACTTCTCCTAGTGATGAATCTCATGTTGCCATACTGATAAGATGTCATACTTTAGTTTTTTCTCACCATGCGGCTGATTTTCAACCGTCGGAACCTCTCCCGTTTCGATAAGAGCTTTGAAGCGCCTGAGATTCTCTAGGATCAAAGTCCCTGGGTCTCTTTGTCTTAAGGTCGCCACCCAATCGCCAAGCTTACCACCGGGCGGATTGTACAAAAGTTGAAGCTTGATTTCTGTCTGCTCGCCTCTTGGTAAAAACCAAATTGAACCTGAATGATTGACGTCAGATCCTGGGAGAGTCTTCCAACTGATCATGTGCCCAGGTTTGTCTTCAATGATCTCTGCCGTCCAAGTTACAGGTGTTCCGAAGGGACCTTGGACCTCCCATCTGGAACGTTTTCCGTTGATCAGCACTATGTCATTGACGTTTGAGAGAATGGATTTTAACTGAGAAAGGTTTCTCCAAAATTGATAGAGACCTTCTGGCTTTGCTCGAATAGTAACAGCCTTTTGAATTTTGTGCCCTTCATGAAGATCTTTAGCCACTTTACTCTGGGCGCGCTGCTCTTCCGTTTGTGATTCCATAAAATCTCCTTGATTGCTCACGTGAGCCGACCTTCAGGACCAAAAAAATAATCCGAAAATGATTCCACTTCTCTCTGACGAGGGACTGGATCAGGGTTGAACTTTTTAAGATCTTCGACGGCAGGCCCGTTGATCAGCTCTCCTTGCGGACTAAATCGAGATCCGTGACAAGGGCAATCCCAGCTCTTCTCAGCTCCGTTCCAATGCACATGACAACCCAAGTGCGGGCACACCGGTGAATTCAGATGCAAAAGCCCATGTTCATCTCTGTAGGCAGCGACCTTCTCGCCTCCCATAGTAATAATCTGCCCTTCGTTTTCCGAGATATTTTGGACGTCGTTCTCTTTGGTCAAGGTCAAGCGATCTTCGACCATACAAACTGGATAATCGACGTTCTCCGAAATGAAGGTTCTAAGTCCGGCAAGGGGCTTAACTCTTGTTGCAGAAAATAGATTGGCCCAAGGATTGGCTCTCTCTGAGATGAGATCCACAAGAAGAATTCCAGCGGCTGTTCCGAGAGTGAGGCCATTTCCAGAATATCCAGTTGCCACAAAAACATTTTTCGAAAGAGAATTCGCTCCTATAAAGGGCAAACCATCGACGGGCTCCATGATTTGACCCGACCATCGATACGCAATTTCCTCAACATCAAACCTTGCCCGGGCGTAGTCCTCGAGTTTTTTAAAATGCAATTCGCTGTGGTCGTCTCGCCCTGTTTTATGATCCTCTCCTCCTACGATGAGGTACTCATGGCCATGGGCTTTTTCACTGCGCAGGTAATGATATGGCTCTTCGGTGTCCCAGAAAATGCCTTCTGGAAGCACACCTTCTCTTAGAGTCAAAGCTAGCGCGTAAGTGCGATACGCCGCAAGTTTCGTATGCAGAAAAAAACGGTTCAGACTTGGAACATGAGCCGCAACGATAATTTTCTCCGCAAGAATTTGGCCGCGATCGGTTGTCACCGAACAGGGTTTGCCATCATGGATTTCAAGCATACGCGTATTTTCAAACACGTAACTGCCGTGATCTTTGCAGTGGGCTTGCAATTCGCGGGCAAGTCCATTTAAGTATTTGGACGGATGAAACTGCGCCTGGTGATCAAAACGGATGGCCTTGACGGCCGCGAGAGGAAGGTGGCGCTCTGCCCCCAATTGATGAATGATACCAAGCCGTTTTGCCGCGACGCTTTCGTTTTCTAAAAACTCAACGTCCTTGGCCGTTTCTGTGAAAAGAAACCCAGGCACGCGTTTAAAGTCACAATCAATATTTAATCGCGAGGACAACTTTTCGACAAAATCAATGGCTTGCCGGTTTGCCTGGACAGCAAGGCTAGCGCTTTCTTCGCCGAAACGGCTGATAAGGTTCTGAAAACGGGTGTCTAAAACCTCGGTTAAATGACCGGTGGAATGCCCTGTCTCCCCTCCGCCAATCTGGTGGAGCTCAACAAGAGCCACTGTCGTCCCCTGCGAGGTGAGCAGATGCGCAGCCGTCAGCCCAGTGATGCCGCCTCCAATAATTGCGACGTCAACTTCGACGTCAGACGTTTGGGGCGGGAACGAAGGCATGGCCACGTGGTCCATCCACAGAGGCCGAGTTGATTCTGGAAGTCGGATTGCCATGAGGCCTCCTTATTCTCTAAAACCTATCATACGGTTTGCAAAAAATGATTTTAGAGATGTGGAGCAACCGTGAAGCTTTCAAGCAGGAGCTTGTCATTTTCTTCGCAAAGTTAAAAAAATTGTGTTGAATCTCCTCAAAAACACCATTAATTTCCCGCCACGCAACAATTTTTAGAGGAGGGGTCCTTGAAGTTCACTTTATTTATCTTATCTTTGATTTTTACTACCAGCGCCTTTGCGAGATCTTTGCCAGATCCTACGGAGAAGGCGAATTCAAAAGTTCTCCTTGTGATTTTCGAAAATGAAAACCTTGGAGATGTTCTTCAACAACCTTACTTCAAGATGCTTGCCGACAAAGGGAGTCTGCTCGCCCAATACAAAGCCATCACCCATCCTTCTCAAGGGAACTACATTGCTTTGACCTCGGGCGACCTCTATGGAGTGCACGGCGACTCCAACGTCAATCTAAGAGTCAGGCACATCGGCGACCTTTTAGAAGAAAAAGGGAAAACTTGGAAAGCATATCTGGAAGACTATCCAGGGGACTGTTACAATGGAGCTCGCACTCGTAATTATGTTCGAAAACACAATCCGTTCATTAGTTATTTGAACATTCAGCGAGATCCAGAGCGCTGCAATCTTCATCTTGTTAACGCGGATGCCTTTTCGGAAGATTTGGCCTCAGCCCAACTCCCCGATTTTTCGTTCTACGTTCCCGATCTTCGAAATGATGGCCACGACACAAACCTCAAGTTTTCTAACCGATGGGCCTCTCAATTTTTTAAGCCCATTTTAGAAAATGAAGAAGTCATGAAGGATCTTATCATTGTCATTACGTTTGATGAAGGGACGATCTTAAGCCCCAATATTATTTACACCACTCTACTAGGTCATGGGATTAAAGAAAAATATGTTTCCCAAGAGAGTTACTCTCACTTTGATCTTCTCAGAACTCTTGAAGAGCTGTGGGGATTAGGGACGCTTGGACGCGAGGACGAGCGGGCTAAAGTGATAGAAGACATCTGGGAGGGTCGCTAAGACTCGTCGCTGATGGCCATTTTCTGCTCGGCTGTAACAATGAGGTTCCAGACCTGAAGAACTAAAACCATGTCGGGCTTATTCAAACTGAGCATCAAACCCTTATCAGTACTTTCTTTTGATAACGATAGGCCTCGAGCTAAGAGGCCTTCAACATCACCTACCGCAACTTTCGGCTCGGTTTTCTGGACCTCCACCAGAAGTTCATCCACTGGCATCTTAGAGTCTCCGCGAGATCCAGCAGGATACTTATCCGTCAAAGAGACGATACTGCGAACAAGAGCGTGAGGTTTAGGTTCAGGCCATACAAGACCCCAGTTCTTTTTTTCAAATTGCGAAGAAAGAAATCGGAAAATTTCGCGAAGAGTTTGAATCTGCGCGAAAGTAAACGTAATGAATTCAGCACTTACATGAAGAAACTTTTCTTGATCAAGAACATCTAAAAACTTTTGAAACCTCGGAAAATTTCCTTTAAACACCGGGTTTAAAATTCGTCTTATAGAGTCCAGCGAAAGTTCTTTGCTCTCGCTATCTCCCTCACTTTCAAGTTGTGTGAGAAAAAGGAGATGTCCTAATGACTGCAAGAACTCTCTCACAAGTCCCTCACGTGGATCCCCTTCAAAAACCTTAAACTCTTGCAGATCTTGCGAAAGACGAATCACCTGCTGACTCATAGAAACCAACATGAGCTTTACCCACGGAGCGAGCTGATTGAAATCTTCTTTAATTTCTGAAAACGGAATTTCGACAAGTTCGGTTTCTTTGGTTGCTTGGGCATGAGAACTTCTCGGTCTTGGTGCAAAGAAAGCAAGTTCACCAAAAATTTGTCCCGGTTGAATTCGAACTAATTCCTGAACAGCATCACCCTTTTTTTTATAGATGAGTACCTGGCCAGATTTAACAATGAAAAGAGAATTTGCAACGTCACCATCTTTGTAGACGATCGCATGAGCATCTAACTTTTTTTGAATGACCTTCATTCGATCCCCTCTCTGTATTAACTTAAACCTAACGTGGATTTAACACCACCTAAATTTAGTGTAGTATTCCTATCGGACTTTGGTACTGCTCGATTAAGTCATTCTCAATTTAAGACTGCGAATTTTTGGTGTGCCAAAGTGTTCACACAACCTCCATGATGCCTTCACATACTCACCGGATTTTTTTGGTACGAATAGAATCAGAACGAACAACCCAATCCCCAAGGGAGGATCTCATGTCAAAAGAAAGAACTCAGACCACAAATGTAAACCAAAACACTGCTAACCCCCAAAAAGGCTCTCCAACTAAAGGAAGTGACGAGAGAATTTCTAAAACTGATCCAACAACTCGAAAAAACTCATAAACCAAATTACAACTAGGAGTTTACAATGCCACAAAAACCAAATCCCAATGAATCAACAAAGAATTCAAAACCTGGGAGTCCTATGAGAAACCAGGATGAAAAAGAAGGAACTAGACGGGCTTCTCAAGGTGATCAAATGCCTAAAGACAGAAGCTCACGCGCTAGCAACGATCTCGACGAAGACATGGACGACGCCGATTTCAACCACTAGCCATCTCTTGGAGATCTTGGCCAAAGTCAGCCAAGGTCTCCAGGTTTTTTATTTTCTTTTGAAGAATGATCCAATGGCAGCGCCAATATCAAGATTTAGAATTGTTTCGTTTTTCTTTTTCTCTGCCTGATTGACGGCATTTAATTCTCGTTTAGCCACTAAAAACTGAGGATCTGCTTGAAGGGCTTTCTGAAAGCACTTGCGCGCTTGAGGATATTTTCCTCGTGTCTTGTAAAAGAGTCCTTGCACAAAAGAAAATAAAGCGCCGTAACGTTCTTCTGGTGGGACTTGTAAAAGTTCAAAATCAATTTCTTTGAGAATTTTTATTTTGTCTGGCTTTTGATCTAAAGTTCCAAGCTTGGCCCAAACAAGATAAAGACGATAGTTGTCTAACTGTACGGATTTTCCTAAAGACAATAGGAGGTCAAGGGCTCGTGACATCTGTCCTTTAAGCAGACAGTTCTTGGCTTCTTCAAATGAGCTTTGAATTTTGATGCGTTTTTGCGCCTCTGCCTGGTTAAGTTCCTTTTCATATTCACCACGCTTGTCTTTATCAAGCAGCAGCCTACAAACTTCTTTGGCTCTTTCAGAGACTTCTTTATACACCAAACTCAATGTCTTATTTGTAGCCGGAGGTTCTGCCCCTAAAGATTGGAGAAACTGTTCCAAAACCCACGTGATCTCAGTGTCTTTAGAGTTTTTTCTTCCACCCATCGCTTCAAAAATATCAAATTGGTTCTTCCCTCGAAACTGATTGCTAATCTTTTTAAGTCGAGACGCCCTCTGCTCATCGTTTTCAGCAGACACTTTCTCATCAAAAATAAGAAGTCCTGTTGTGAACAAGAAATGAAGGGCTTTGTAAATTTGCTCTTCAGAATATTCTGCTTGATCAAAAACCTGGTTGAGAGACTTTCCAGCAGTGATCATATGAACAAGTTGAGGCATGCCTGAAAGAAGCGGCGTTTTGAGAGCTGGATGAGTCATCCCAAAGGTCGCACCAATTTTAACAAGGTGATCGCCCCAAGGACGGTATTGCGATTTCAACCAGTCTAGAGGAATTTTAGAGACGATCCAATCATGCAAAAATGTGAGGAGGGCTTCGGAGTCAATCTCAGGCCCTCTGTGCTCTACATCACTTGCAACAAAGTTGGTTTTAATACCGCCTTTTTGAATTGTTCGCGAAAGGCGGATGTTCATCTGCTCAGCGAGGACCAAATCAAAAGCATGTGGACTTAACAGATTATCCTCAATGAGTTTTTGCCCGATCTTTCTTTGAGAGTTATCTTTCAATACTGAGTCTAACTCCTGAACAGAAAGGAGGCCCTTCTCTACTAGGAGTTTACCGACATAACTTTCTTTGTCGTTAACATCTACATTCACAATCTTGCCATCAGCAAAAGAGACTCCAAAAATTTCTTTGTCTTCTCTAACAACGTTCAAGTGCCCAGTTGTGTGCGTTTCGACTAAAAGACTAAAAATAAAAGGAAGATCAAATCCGTCAACCTCATCAAGCTGTTCTATAGCTTTACGTTTTTCTCGATTGGTGGCTTTGGGCCGGTTAAAAAGTTGATAAAGCGCAAGGCGCGGTGAAGATGCGGTCTGAACTCCTTCATCGGAGCGTTTACCAAGGGCAGTTATCAGCTCGGGAATTTCAAAGGGCTTTTTAAGAAAGGCAATAGCTCCTGTTTTTTGAATGGCATCCTTGACAAAACTTTTATCGGTAAAGACACCGCTCATGATGATAAATTGAGTGGGTGAATTAGGCTGTTCCGACTTTAACTTGCTTAGGAAATCAATCCCAGTCATTTGTGGCAAAAGGCAATCGACGACCAAGAAATTAAAACTCTGATTTCTGAGCATCTCAAACGCAGCGTCGGGCTTAACGGCAAGCACAACCTCGAAGCCGTCTTTCTGGAGAGCATCAGAAAGAACCTGGCCCAAGTTTGCATCGTCTTCAAGAATGAGAACTTTAGGGTTTGCCATCAAATAGAGTTATCGGCGCAAGCGGACCTCAGCATGAGGTCTGGTCCAGCAATAAATATCAGACTTGCAACGTGACCTCTTGTTTGACTAGGGATCTTACCAAAAGCCCAGACCCAACCCACGAGACCACTATAAGAACAACACTAAGGCCTAAAGCCCAGTCCCATGAAAAACTCCAGATACGGTCAAACACGAAATAAGCAACAAGCCAGCTCAAAACATAAGAGCCAAGCAGCCCTAAAACAGCCCCGAAAGATGCAATAAGACCACACTCAACTCGAATTTGATAGATCGTTTCGGAGAGAGAAAAACCAATAAGTCGTAACAAATTGATGTCTCGCATCCGAGACCCAACCTCGGTACTTAAAATAGCAAATAGAACAATAAATCCCACAAGCACAGAAAGGAGAGCCATCACCTTAAGTGCCAGTGCCATCTGGCCAGCAACCTCAAGCAGATTCTCAATCACTCTAGACACATCAAGAAGCGAGACATTTGAGAAACTCTTCACAAGATCAGACTGGAGCTGATCTTTGGCCTCGGCAGGAACCGCGTGCAGAGCGCCAAGGTATATTTGCGGCGCATCCTCCAAAACTCCGGATTGAAATTGTACAAAAAAGTTAGGCTGAAAACTTGTCCATTTTACCTTTCTAAGATTCACGATCTCAGCTGAAACTTCAACGCCTTGAACATCGAAGATCAGACGATCTCCCAACTTCCAATGAAAACGGTCAGCAAAATTTTGTTCGACAGACACCTCGGCTGGTCGCCCTGAAGCACCGTCAAAACGTCCTGAGAACGGACGTCCTTCAACAAGAGTTTCACTATCGCTCAGCTCAGTTCTGTATGTGAGGTTAAATCCACGGTTTCGAAAGCGGCTTTCTCTTTCTTCTTCCCTCGTAGCCAAAGATCCTAGCGACTTTTTCTCAAACGATTCTCCATTGACTTGTAAAAGCCGAGAGCGAACCATCGGGGAAACATTTTTTAGTTCAAGTTCCCGCTCTTTAAGAAAGCTTTGAAGTGAAGGCAATTGATCTGGCTGGATATCAAAAAGAAAAAAATCGGGAACCTTTACCCCTTCAGGAGACGAAACTTCTGCTAACAACCCCCGCTGAATTTGCGGAACAAAAATCAAAAGCAAAGTCCCTAAAGCTAACGCTACCGTCGAAACACTCCCCGTCCTTTTTTTTCTAGCAAGGGATAAAAACACCAGCCTCCAATGGACATTGCGTATATTTTCGTAAGGCAGCCACTTAAAAACGGCTAATACCAAACCAAAAAAAACTCCACATAATGCCAAAAAACTCGCAACGAATAAGCCGCCAACATTAAATGAATGGGAGAGATACACAGACAGGCCAAACAAAAGGGCAATATTTAATGCAGCCACCACCCAAAAAATTTTTTGAGATGCTGATACAAATTGTTGAGAGAACAAAAGGGGTATCTTTTGAAAATGAGACTCATACGCAAACGGAAAAATCGATAAAGCGGTGAAAACAAAACTGAGGGCCAAAATAAAACTTGATGTTGCAAGCGGTAAGTGAAGAGAAATCTCTTGTCCCATCCACTGCGGACTGTACACGCTTAATATACGTAACGACCCTTCGCTAGCAACAAGAGCAAGACCAAAAGAGATCCCAACTAGTACGAGAACCTCAAAGAAAAATAGAGCCAGCACGTCACGTGATGAAAAGCCAAGGGCCCGATAGATACCTATGATCGAGAGCCTCATAACAAGCAGTTTCCTTAGCAGAAAAGTAGCCCCTAGATTTGCAAGTAAAAAACCAACGAGAGCTACTAGCCCAAGATAGTCACTTAAATACGCGAGCATGCGCCCTGTATCTTCAGCTGCCATCTTGTGAGAACTGACTTGAACAGCCGGGTCATGGAGCTTCTCGTTGAGCTCATCAATAACACCTTGAAGTTGCGAGTCATCCTTAAGCCGAGCAAAAAATAAATGGTTTGATGTTGCTCCACGACCCGTTAGCTTCATGAGAGGAATTTCATCAAACCTCACAAAAACTCGCCCTGCAATGGAGCTGGTCCGAAAAGAAAATGAAGAATCTTTTTTCACCGTATCGGCAATACGAAAAGTTTTCTCACCAAGCCGAAGAGAATCGCCGACGTTGAGGTGAAACTGATGCGCTAACTCTGGATAAACAATGACCGTTCCGGGCTGGAGCACTTTATAAAACTCGGGAGATTTCACAAATTGATTCTGGGTAAGCTCGACCCCTCCGATCAGCGGGAATAAATCATCCACTCCCTTAATCTCACCGAGCTGAGCGCGATCTCCGACTGAGATCATTGATAAAAACTCAAGTCCCTCAGAAACTGCAAATGGCGATAAGATTTTGCGAATGATCGTCTTTTCTTCTTCGGTAAATGCTCGGCGGCTACTTACTGCCAAATCGGCTGTGAGAATTTCTTTAGACTTTGCTTGTAACTCTTGACCGAGACTGTCTTTAAAACCTTGAACGATCAAAAGAGCGGTCATCCCAAAAAATAAATTAAGGAGAACCAAAAGCGTGACTCGCTTAAAAAATACAAGCTCACGCACAACAAGTCTCAAAGACTTAAGTATCATGAGCCACCAGGATGCCACCTGTCAGTCGAAGGACCCGCTTGCACTTTTTTGCTAACTCCTGGCTATGAGTTACCAGAACTAAAGAAAGATTCTTTTCTTTAACTAAGCTAAAAAGGGAGTCCATCACGACGGCCCCTGTACGAGAGTCTAAATTCCCACTGGGCTCGTCAGCAAGAATCAGCTCCGGCGAAAGACAAATCGCGCGAGCCAGTGCCACACGTTGGCACTCCCCCCCACTGAGCTGATGTGGAAAATGTGTCAGACGATGAGAAAGCCCAACTAAATCTAATAACTCAATGGCTTTTACAAGGTCGTTTTCACGCCCAAACATCTGTAGTGGCAGTCTCACATTTTCAAGTGCCGTCAAATGTCCCAAGAGGTGAAACTGCTGATAGACAATTCCCATGCGTTCACCGCGAAGTCGAGCTCGCTCGGTTTCTGAAAGAGAACTCAGTGTCTGGCCCACAAAATTAACGGCCCCTGAATCTGGCTCATCAAGACCGGCAATCAAGTGAAGAAGAGTCGACTTTCCACTTCCTGATTCGCCGACTATAGCAACGGTTTCTCCACGTTCGATGGCGAGATTAACGCCCTTAAGAATTTCAAGGGACTGGTGCGATTGCTCATAATTTTTAATCACACTTTTTAACTCAAGAATCATAGCCAAGGATCCAGGGACTTTGCGAGGTGTTCAGCCATAACAGCATGGCCTTTTTCATTGGGATGAATCATATCTGTTTGGTTAAGGCTCGGATTTCCAGCGACCCCTTCAAGTAAAAATGGGATGAATTTTAACTTCTCTTCTTTGGCTATCGCTGGGAAGATGGCTTCAAATTCTTGGGTATAGGTCTTGCCATAATTGGGAGGAATTTTAAGGCCAGCCAAGACAACCTCAACTTTTTCTTTCTTTAAAGCATCGATGGCTTGAGTTAAGTTTTTTTTGATCTCATCAACTTTGACTCCCCTAAGGCCATCATTAGATCCTAAAGCCACTAGCACCATATCAGGTTTTGATTTCATAACCCATTTGAGGCGGCCCACAGCACTTGCCGAGGTCGATCCTGAAATTCCTGAATTTACAACCTTGATCTGTTTTTGCGGATGGCGCTCTTTGAGTTTTTTTTCTAACAGAACCGGAAATGCCATTTCTTGACTGACCCCATAACCTTCGGTGAGGGAGTCACCTAAAATCAATAACGTCATGGGCTTAGGCGCTTCTGCAAACGCGAAGATGTGTGGAAGTGTGGAAAAAACAAATAATATATATAGAGCTTTCATGCGAGAAAGCTTATTCGCTATTATTTCAAATGGCAAATGAGGTTATGTCTACAAATCAAATCTTAAGCCGGCAAGACCCATGACAGTCGTGGAAACCAAAGAGTTGTAGCGATCTACAGGACTTGTCAGGCTGCGCCCAAAGAGGGCTTCGGCGGTGAAAACAATTCCAGGACTTAAAGAAAATTGTCCGCCAGCTCCGCCAACGGCCTCAATCAGAAAATTTTGATACTTCAAATCTCCTGGAGTCGACGCTGAGTTGGTCGAAAAATCGCGAGATCCAGTTGAAGGGTCTACGTTTCTTTCTGTCTTCGCAAGACCAGAAGCCAATGCTCCAGCCTTAAGGAAAACAGCAGATCCTAAAGGATTCCCAAAATACAACTTAGCAAGCAAGGGCACGGATACGTAGTTCAAATACGTTTCATCTTTGTAAACCGTGGTGCGACTGCCTACCGTCGTTTGACTAGAAACTTTATAACCAATTCTGCGATACAGAAGCCCAGTTTCAAAAGCCCAGCGCTGCTTAACGTATTCCACGTCAATCCCAGCGGCATATGAGGTCACCGAGCTAACATTGTAGTTAGGAGCATTTTGCGAAGCCGAGTGGTCCATCAATAAGTTCCCAATGTCTGAACCACTGATAAGATTATTCACAGCTCCTACTTGGGGGGTGATTTTAAAATGGGACACGCGTCTTGCGGCATCGATCTCAGCTTTCGTATGATAGACCTTAATTTCACCACGCGCCTCTGAAGGCTGTTTCTGCTGAGGCTGAACAGAGCGAGTCTGGACCTGCGGCTTTGATTGCGGGGCTGCTTGAACCGGCAGCTGATTTAAATTCTGGTAATTGCCTTGAACCTGAGCTCCGGGGGGCTTATTCAAATTGGCATCCTGGTTTTGGCTTTGAGCCAGCGAAACAGCTGGCACTAAAACCACAATTCCCAAACTTCGAGTAAATAATGACGTCAAAGACATAGGGTCTCCTGGGGCTTTACCTTACAAAAACGAGACCAAGGGTGGTCGCAATACAGGGGACTTCAAGGCACGACAACCGACTAAAACTTAGACAGCTCGACGAAGACTGGCACCGAACGACATCCCAGATCGATATGAACCCGAAAAATTCGACTCGACCAACAGACGGATTTGCAATCCCTGGTGGATAGCCCCAGGCAAATAAGCCGATAAAAAAGTATGACTCACCAAAGACGACAATTGAAGAAAAACGAAGTGTTATTTAAACAAGGCGATGTCGGCGACTGTGCCTACCTTGTAGAAACCGGTCGGATCCTCATTTATGCTGTGAGAGATGGGGACGAGTTTCCACTTTCCATCCTTGGCGAGGGCGAAGTTTTTGGTGAGATGGCGTTGATCGACAACGAACAACGCTCGGCTTCTGCTCGCGCCCTTGATGCGTGCACTCTTGTCGTCGTTAATAAGCAGCAACTCCTAGATCGTATTCAAGCCGCCGACACTGTTGTTCGCCTGCTTATGCGAGTGCTTTTGAAAAGACTTCGAAAACAAACCGAATATATTCTTGGAAAAGATCTCTCGACAACCGCGGGAGAGGCTTCTCAGGAGCGCGAAGGTAAAGATGTTTTAGAGCGCATCATGCTCGAAAACAAAATTCGCGATGCCTTTGATGCCGGCGAGTTTGTTCCTTACTATCAGCCCATCTACAACTTAGGCAATAGCGAACTGGTAGGATGCGAAAGTCTGATGAGGTGGATCGTTCCCGGCCAAGTTCAAGTTGGTCCCAATGTTTTTATGGACATCATAGAAAACTCTTCCATGGTGATCCCTTTTGGAAGATGGGTGATTGAGCGTGCTCTTTCGGATTTGAAATTCATGCTAGCTCAAAATTCTCTAAAAGATGATTTTTTTGTAAGTATCAATGTCTCTGGTCGCCAGTTCTATGACCCTGACTTTCTCCTGCATTTAGAGCGCGAACGAACTCGCATTGGCGTTCCTGCCCAGCACATTAAGTTGGAAGTCACAGAGCGAGTGATGATGGAAGGAGCAGCTCCCCTGCAGATGATGGAACAGTGCTTTCGTCATGGCTACAAACTTGCGATTGATGATTTTGGAACTGGATTTTCGAGCCTTCAATACTTAGCGACAATGCCTCTTCACGATCTTAAAATTGATCGAAGCTTTGTCTCTAAAATTTTTAAAGATGATAAGAGTCTGACGATTGTTAAATCTCTCATTTTCCTGGCAACACACTTTCGTCTTAATCTTATCGCTGAAGGAATTGAAACTCCAAAAGAGATGCAGTTCTTGCAAAGTCTGGGAGTGCAAATGGGCCAAGGGTTTTTATTCTCTAAGGCCATTCCCCTAGATCAATTCATGAAGCTTCCGAGCGGATACAAGTCCGCAGCTTAAGTCAGAATGGTGCGCAGGCGCTGAATGTCCATGAGAAGGTCATCGACCTGCTCATGAAGATCGTCAAATCGGCTCAAGACATGCTGCCAATTTTTTTCTTTTTTGACCTGTCCTTTTAACTCTTTGAGCGCCTGTCTTGCCCCTTCGATAGAAAATCGGTCTCGGTGAAGAAGCTTACGGATCAAAAAAGCATTTTCAACATCGCGCTTGGTATAAAGTCTTTGATTGTTTCTGGCTTTTTTGGGCCGCAAAATTTCAAACTCGCTCTCCCAATAACGAAGAACGTATTGCTTAATCGCAAGCATGTCCGCAACTTCACCAATCTTAAAACCAAATTTATCAGGAATGGAGTTGATCTCTTGCAAAAGGGTGTCGTCGCAAAGGGCCGCAGGCAAGGACAAGTTTTGCACGTCGATCTGGGAGGAAACTTGGGCGTCGTTAAGGGTGATTTCATCCATGATCGCTTCTCCTATTATTATTCTTCATCATCTCCATCGTCGCTGAGACCTGTGACATCTTCGCCGTTGAGCATGGCCTTGAGCACTTGGCTTGGGCGAAACGTAAGAACACGTCTTGCGCTAATGGTGATTTGATCGCCGGTCTGTGGATTCCGACCGATACGCTCTTTTTTTCCTCTGACCACAAAGTTTCCGTAGCCTGAGATTTTGACTTTCTCGCCATCAACGAGAACTTCTTTGAGCGTGTCAAAGACAAGCTCAACCAACTCGGCGGCCTCTTTTTTTGAAAAGCCAATTTTCTCGTACACCTTCTCGACGATGTCGGCTTTGGTAACAGTGGATTTTCCCAGATTTTGGCTGCTCATTCACTATTCCCCTTTGAAACTATTGTGGGCTCCTCAATAGGCTAACAAGCAATAAAGAACAATCAAGATTTTTATCTCATAGAGATCGAAAATTGCCGTTTTAGTTCCTCAATGACGCTATTTTGCATGTCATTAATTTCAGTTTCTGTAAGAGTTTGGGTTTTTGGCTGGTAAATGAGCCGAAATGCCACCGACTTTTGACCTTTTTCCAGATTTCCTCCGACGAATAAATCAAAGACAGTCACGGATGCTAAGTTGGCACCTGCTACTTCTTTGATCTTTCGCAAAACCGTCCCTACTGAAAGTGGAATTGGCATAAGAAACGCGAGATCTCTTTCGACCTGTTGTAGCGCCGAAGGAGTTTGAATTCCACGTAGAGCCGTTCGCTTTTCAAAAACCTTTTCAAAGTCGAGCTCCGCAATTGCCACCTCAGAGCGCACTTTCCATTCTTCTTGCCACTTGGGATGAAGGGTTCCGACAAATCCTAGCGGTTCTCCGCCGACAAGAACTTGCGCCGCCTGTCCAGGATGGAGGAAGAGTGGAACTTGGCCTTTGTCTTTGATGTTTTCGAATTGAAAATCAGAAACTCCAAGGCGTAAAAACAGGCCCTCAAGTGCCCCCATGACTTCAAAAACCAGAGCCGAACGATCTTTCACCCACATGGAATGAGATTTTCCCCAAGCAGCAAGACCTAACCTCCAAAGCTCCTCAAACTCATCCCCTTTAGAAGAAAAGGTCGGTGCAATTTCAAAAAATCGACCCTCATGAGTGCCATGATGAAAATTATGTCGCATATTCGCCATCAGCGAAGGGAGCAAAGAAACCCGCATGGAATTCACTGATTCATTCAAAGGGTTCATGGGACGAACCGGCTGCAAAGCCACTTTCAAACCAAAATTTAAAAATAAGTCAAGGCGGCCCAAAAATCCCAGCTGTTCGGACTCGCTCACAAACGCGAAATTGACAGCCTCGAAATACCCCTGACCCACTAGGCTCTCAACCGCCAGTTTTTTCTGCAGGTAAAGCGGATGATGGTGCGAGGGTAACTCCATCATGGGAGAAATCCGCTCAGGAATATGTTCATAACCGTGAAGACGTGCGACTTCTTCGACCAAATCCATCTCATGGTCTAGATCAAATCGAAAAGCGGGTGGCCGCACTTGCCAGGCTTTTGCATCCTTAGACTCTAACTGACATCCAATGGACTCAAGATAAAATTTAATTTTGGAAGCCTCAATATCATACCCTAAACGCTGGACAACAGTCTGCGCCGTAAGAGCAATCGCAGGTTTTACAACGGGTTCTGGATGAGTGTCATAGGACTCACTAAGAGCTTCGCCACCAGCAACCTCCAAAAGCAAATGGGTCGCCCGATCCAAATTGTAAAGGGTGTGACTAGGATCAACCCCCCGAGAAAACCGGTACGCCGAATCCGTCTGAATGCCAAAACGCCGCGCACTTCGCCTCACCGCCATCGGAGAAAAGTAAGCGCACTCCAAAAACACATCGGTGGTGTCATCTTTAATTCCTGAGTTGAGACCACCCACAACTCCCGCAAGAGCTACGGGCTTAACGCCATCACGGATCACAAGCTCATCGCCCTTAAATTCAAGTTTAGTGCCGTCAAAAGTTTGAAATGTTTCGCCAGCTACAGCTGGTCCAACAACAATTTTACGTCCCTCTAGCGATCGCAAATCAAACGCGTGAAGAGGCTGCCCGAGCTCCAACATCACATAGTTAGTCACATCCACGACATTGTTGATCGAAGAAAGGCCGACACTCTCTAGCCGTTTCTTTATCCACAGTGGAGAAGGTCCCACGCGCACACCAGTGATCACTCGGCCCGTATACCTAGGGCAACCATCTTCGGCGAGCACCTCAAGAGCAATCTGGGCTCGCGTTGACGACGAGCTTGTTTTGACCTGCGCTTGCGGAGCTTGAACCGAGATCCCCAATAAACACGCAATCTCACGAGCGAGACCAAAGTGACTGAGGCAATCGGCGCGATTAGGAGTGACTTTCAATTCAAAAACAACGTCGTCAAAGCCCATGTACTCGCTAAAGCGCTGACCAACTTTAGCATCCTGAGGTAAAATCAAAAGCCCCTCATGGGTCGTCTCAAGTCCAAGCTCTTTTTGCGAGCAGAGCATGCCGCTGCTTTCAATACCTCGAATCGACGAGAGCTGAATGGCAAAATTTCCAGGGAGTATGGCACCAGGAAGAGCCACCACAACTTTGTCATCCACATTGTGATTCTTGGCTCCGCAAACGATTTGATGAATAACACCCTCGCCCGTCGTTACCTCACATAAAGTGAGTTTTTCGGCATTGGGGTGTTTGTCTTTTTTTAAAATCAAGCCAACAACAACGTTGTCAAACTGCGCTGACTTGTTTTCAATTTCTTCAACCTCAAGGCCTGCTGCTGTCAGCTTCGCCGCCAGTAATTCAGGCTTTGACTTAAAGGCACTCACATCCACAAAATCTTGTAACCAATTCAATGAAATTTTCATTTTGTAAACTGCCTTAAGAAACGAAAATCGTTCTCTGGAAAAAGTCGCAAATCTTCAACGCCATATTTGATCACGCCCATGCGCTCAATTCCGAAACCAAACGCAAAACCCTGCCACTCAGGATATTTTAACTTACAGTGATCAAAAACTTTAGGATTGATGAGCCCACAACCACCAATCTCAATCCAGCCAGAATTCTTACACATGCTACAGCCATCACCCTTACAAATTGGGCAAGAGCAATCCACTTCTGCCGAAGGCTCCGTAAAAGGAAAAAAGCTCGGTCGAAATCGAGTTTTCAAACCCATCCCAAAATAATCGCGCACAAAAAACGAAATGGTTCCTTTGAGGTCCGCCATAGACACATGCCGATCCACACACATGCCCTCAATCTGATGAAAATGCGGAAGATGAGATATATCGCTATCACACCGAAAGACAGCGCCCGTTCCCAAAATTCGCAGCGGCGGTTTTTCGCTCTCAAGACTGTGAATTTGGATGGGACTTGTGTGCGTTCGAAGCACATGGCTAGAGTTGATAAAAAATGTGTCTTGCATGTCACGAGCGGGATGATCTGCAGGAATGTTCAGGGCCTCGAAATTATAGTGATCGCGCTCAATCAGCGGTCCCAAGCGCAGTGAGTATCCAAGTCGAGATAAGATTCCAACGATTTCATCGGTGACTCGCGTGATAGGGTGAACGCCTCCCAACGGAGCTTTGACTGTAGGTAACGAAAGATCCAAATGCTCACTCTGCAATTTTGCTTCGAGCTCGTGAGATTTTAACTCGCGCTCTTTTTGCTCGAGAGCACGCTCAAGTTCCTGTTTGACTTCGTTGGCGCGTTTGCCAAACGCAGGCTTTTCTTCTTTCGGAAGCGAACCCATGAGTTTCATCACATCGGTAAGGAGCCCTGACTTCCCTAAAAACTTAACTTTCAAATCATACAATTGGGCCGAGTCAGAGGCGCCGGAGAATGTTTCCAAAGCCTCTTTTTTTATGGATTCTAACTTAGATATTGACATGGTGTGATTATTGAATGAAGACACCCATTTATCAATCTTATTGAAACATTAATATGGCGCACAAAAACCGACAAAACTGGAGTCCTTACAAAGCTAGGAACGAAGGCAAATCGGATGCGAAAAATTTGGGAGCAGCCGGCAAAGCCTCTCCCCAAAAGGCCCTCCTGGGACGCCACAAAAAACCAGAAACTATCTTTACCCTCGAAGAAGCGAACGATCGCCTCCTCGATATTTTCCGAAATCATGGATTTTCGCACATCACTCACGCTCAGCGCCGCCAACTCGCACATTTTTATGTTCTGCTTTTAGAAAACCAGGAGAAAGAAAATTTCACTCGGCTTCTTAAGTTTCGCGACATTGCCATCAAGCATTTTATCGATTCTCTGATCGTGGCTCAGCAAACAGAACTCACCTTCCCCCTTCTGGATGTTGGCACAGGTCCTGGCTTTCCTGGGATTCCACTTAAAATTCTGTATCCTGATGAGCGAATTTTACTCGCTGAAGGTGTCCAAAAACGCGTGGACTTTCTCAAGAAAGTTCGTGAAGAAATGCAGTTAAAAAACCTGGACATTTTTGGAAGATTTGTGAACTCAGAGTTCGAGTACCCAGTGGGCGCCGTAATCACACGAGCCGTTGAAGATGCAAGAAACACTCTTGGGAATGTCATCGCTTGTCTTCCTGTCGGTGGAAAAGTTTATTTGATGAA
>JBGATJ010000038.1:0-41907 GCA_044229295.1 Pseudobdellovibrionaceae bacterium | reverse complement strand
CAAAAGGCAAGGGTCTGATTGACATTACTAATGGTCTTGGTACTAAGTTGAAACATAAACCGAAGAGCCGTGTGCGGGAAATCCGCATGCACGGTTCTGTAAGGAGCAATGGCCGGCAACGGCCATTGTTTACTTGATGAGTATTTTGGTAATTGCCGAAAATCGTAAAGCCCGCTTTGATTATGCCATCGTTGAGACCTACGAAGCAGGGCTTGTTTTGACTGGGAGTGAAATTAAGGCGGTCCGAGATCGAGCTGTCCAGTTAAAAGACTCTTACGTCAGTTTTCAGAGAAATGAGGCATTTCTGCAAAATGCCCATATTAGTGAATACAAAAATAGTAGTTATAATAATCACCGCCCCGAGCGCCTGAGAAAGTTACTCATGCATCGAAGTGAGCTCGACAAACTCTATGGGGCTTTACGCGAAAAAGGTCTGACTTGTATTCCACTTAAAATGTATCTTAAGGGCGGTCGCGCAAAGCTTGAAATCGCTTTGGTAAAACCAAAAAAGAACCATGATAAGCGGCAAGACCTTAAGACACGCGACGCGAAAGCTCAGCTGCAACAGTCTCTCCGAAAGTCGCGGCGCTGAGATCTTTTCCGAGCTGTTGAAGCTTGATCTTCATTAACTCTTGGTGTGCTTGTGTGGCTTCTCGATTCTGAGGATCAATCGAAATTTTTTGGAGGAGGCGAAATTCGTTTTGATTGTGCGCTATGAGTGATTTGTAGAAATAGTTGTAAGTGTTGATAAGTTCTTTGAATTCATCATCTCGTCTGGAGTTTAACTCAGGGATATGCCAGCTGCCCTTAGAAACTTGGCGTAAGTGTCGTTCTAGTAAAATGAGGGGGCTTATAAGTTTTGCGGTGACCTTGATACCCACATAAAAACTTGTAATGAGAGACGTTGCACAAATAATAAAGAAAAAGCTATTCAACCACGCGAGTTCGCGATTGAGATGCTCAACGAGTTTAGGGGCTGTATCAAAAGCAAGTTTGAGAAAAATTTGATAATTTTGGTTGAGGAAAAAGCCGAGAGGTAGTGCTAAAGTCAAAATAAAGAATGTCACCAAACCCATGAGATAAAATGTATAACGGTATTGAAAAGATTTGTTGAGAAAGCGCAGGCGACGGCGCGCGAATTTTTTCGGTGAATCGTAAAATCGGTTTGGATTGGCCATAGTTAATTGTAATTTGGATTTATAGATTAGAAAAGCCGAGCATCTACAGACAGGTACTTGGTCGCTAGATGGAGGTCCTAAAATGAAGGTTCTAGTTTTCGCCAGTGTTGTGTTTTTGGTTGGATGCACTGTCTCGTCAAAGAGGCCCGAGATGTCCGATGCGAATTCGACAAAGACACAACCTTTAGTCGATCCCGAATATAGACTTGAGTCTGATCGTGAAGCGATCAAAGAATTGCGCAAGGGAATCCCAGAGGAGAAACAGAGATCCAATGATGAGGCCGCCTTACTTGCTGAGCTGATGGGAAAGGTAGAGAAGCATCCCTCGGATATTCGTGATAAGTACAACCAAATGACCCGCAAAAAACGTGATGCCTTCGATAAAGAGATGACAAAATCTCGAGAGGAGTATGTAAAAAACGAACGGAAAAAACGTGAAGAATTTTTAAATGGCCTTCAGAAAGAGCGAGATGCGTTTTCAAAATCCAAGCATCCTCGTGAAGAACAAAAGGAGTTTTACGATAATATCAATCAACGAAGGCAAGAGTTTTTTGCAGCTGAACGAGAAAATCGCGGTGAATTTGAGTCAGATTTTCGAGATAAAAGAAAGAATTTTGACGACTACATGCGAGAGCGAAATCAGGATTTCAACGAGCAGCATCGGGCTTATTACAAGGCTTGGGAAGAAAAACTCAAGGTCGACAAGATGAAGAAAAAAATGCACGAAGACGAGTTAAAAAAGAACGATGCGCAAATGCCTCCAGAATGATTGTGTCTTTGCTGACACAGGATCTTTATAATTCAACAAATTATTTTTAGGGATTTTCCAGTATGCTACGGCTTAGAAGCGGAGGTTCCTATGAAAAACATTAAAGAAAATCAAAACATTAAGAAGGGGTCAGTTGCCGACCGCCATGGCCATTACGATATTGATGGTGTTTCGTTAAGCTCTGAAGGAGTCATAATGGCTAGTCAAAATCCCATCCATGAATCTCGTTTTCAGCATTTTGTGAACTGGGTCAAAAACCTTGTTGGCGCATCGTCTCGTCGTGCCTAACGCGCATAACTGAAGCCATTGACATTTTTTCTCAGACCTCTGTAGCTTTGGTTTAAGGGAGGAATAATGAAAAAGGTTTTACTAAGTGTTGTGTTCGGGGTTTTGTTCTTATCGGGAATTGCTTCTGCGGAAACTGACTTAGCCTATGGCTACAGATGGGGTAAATCCATTTACGGAGTAGGTTACTGTTACAAGACCGACGGAAATGGTGTGATCTTACCTGGCCGTGAACCAGTGAGTGATTACTACTGCGTTACGCGCTTTGCGTGGGGAATATCGGTATACGGAGTTGGGTATTGTTATCGGGCCGATGAATACAATGTTGTTTTGCCTGGACGCGAGCCGGTTTCAGACAACCATTGTGAATACCATTTCAAATGGGGCAAATCTGTGTACGGGGTAGGATACTGCTATCGTACCGATAACAACTGGAAGATTCTTCCGGGACGTGAGCCAGTTCCTGACTATTACTGCGACAATCAATAAACTTGCGAAGCTTCGAAATTCATTTCTGGAGGAGGAGCTTTCGTCCTCCAGCTCTTAAAAGCTAAATCCGCAGATTGGATTTGCTGACGTTTTTTCTCCTGCTTATCACGAATTTTCTGCGTTAATTTTGGAAACAAAGAAAAATTGATATTTGTGGGCTGAAAATGTTCAGCTCGTGTACTGTCGGTGATGCTTTCAAGGAGAGAACCAAATGCGGTTTCTCGGGGGATCGCCCAAGTTGTCTCTTCAAGACGAGCTTTTACGAAGTGAGCTACAGCTATGCCAATACAAGTAGACTCAAAGTAACCTTCAACACCCGTGATTTGACCTGCAAAAAAAAGCTCGGGATCTTTTTGACTGGAGAGATTTTTATTTAGGCAGCGGGGGGTGTTGATAAAGAGATTTCGGTGAATGCTACCGAGTTTTAAAAACTCGGCCTGCTCAAGACCTGGAATGAGACGGAAAACACGCTTTTGTTCAGAGTAGGTCATTCTGGTCTGAAAACCGACCATGTTAAATGCTGTACCTTCGCGATTGTCCTGGCGGAGCTGGACGACGGCATAGGCTTCTTTTTGAGTGCGTGGATTAATGAGACCCACGGGCTTCATGGGTCCAAATCGTGGGGTCTGCGGGCCTCTTGCAACCATCGTTTCAATAGGCATACACCCTTCGAAAAACGGAGTTTTCTCAAACTCCTTGGGTTCAACTTTTCCGGCCTTTGAGATTTCATCGATGAGGTGAAGATATTGATCTTTGTCGAGAGGGCAGTTGTAGTAGTCTTTAGTTCCCTTGTCGTATCGGTCGGCTTTCCATACAATGTCAGTGTTTATAGAATCCGCATCGATGATCGGGGCGATAGCGTCAAAGAAATAGAGAAAGTCATTTCCAAAGTGAGACTTTAAACTTTCTGAAAGTTGAGGTGATGTCAACGGGCCCGTCGCAATCACTGCAGGTCTTGGAATTTCATCCAGAGAAGCAATGGGAGTTCGTTTAAGTTCGATGCGTGGATGAGCTTCGATCCACTGAGTGACAGTTTGTGCAAAGATGTCTCGATCCATGCCAAGGGCTTGTCCCGCAGGAACTTGTGCCAGAAATGCCGCTTTTAAGATATGGGAATTGAGCCCTTGGGCTTCGCGCTTGAGCTGTCCTGGAGCTGAGACTTCGGCGAGGCTTCCAAAAGAGTTGGAACAAACGAGTTCGGCGCAGTGGTCTGTACGGTGGGCCTCACTCATCTGGACTCCGCGCATTTCATAAAGCGTAACGTCAATACCCATTTCAGCTAACTGCAGTGCGCATTCGCTGCCCGCAAGCCCTGCGCCGACAACGGTCACTTTGTGTTTGGATGAATCCATGATAAGTTATTCTCCATGTCTAAAGAAAAACGCGAGGGTCGACCCCAGCCCGCATCCGAAGTCCTACAGACTCTTTTAGAGAATAGCAAGTCGCCGCTTTCGGATCAGTTCATTCGTTGGAAACTCTGGGCGCGTTGGGAAGAAATTGTCGGTAAAACCATTGCAGAACAGACTTTACCTGTAGGGTACCAGAGAGGCAGTTTGTTGGTGTGGGTAAAAAATTCCACATGGATGCAGCAAATGGTTTTCATGCGTGAACCGATGATCCGAACTATCAATAGTAAATTGAATCGGCAATTTGTTCATTTTATACGTTTTACCTTGGATCGAAGAGAGGTCATCGGCAGCACAGACGCTACTGATTTGAAACTGACTCTCGACAAGCTTTTGCCATAGACTAGTTATTTTTGAATTTGTCGTAGACCCCTTCATCGAGTTTCTTTAACTCATCTTGTAGCTTCTTTTTCTCTTCCGGTTTTATTCGCGGTGCGGTTTCCATCCTTTTGACTACGGTGCCGGCATTGATTTCGTTGACGGATTTGACATCTTGTTTGAGGAGAGATTCGTAGAGTTTTGGATCTTCAACTTTGATATCTTGAATGGTTTTTGCGAGGGCTTGCGCTTCAGTTTTTTTAATTTCTTGAGCAACGCTAGGGTCGAGGGTTTTGAGATCTTCGGGGGCGAGTTTGGCTTGGGAGAATTCGTTGATTCTTACGAGATGTTCCTGTTCTGTGGGCTTGACAACGGCGTCGGCCTCTTTGGCAATTTCTAAAGTTTGGCCTGGGACAACTTCACGAACAGGCTCCATTTTTTGAGGCGCGGTGGAGCCCTTTGTCGAGGGTGCCGCCTTGGCTACTTCAACTTTACCCCGAAGAACAGAGATTTCGCTCGTAACTAAACTAGGATTGTATTCAACTACGAAGTCGGTACCTCGAACACCCGCAGTTGCTGATGGAGTGACGACGCGATAGTCGACTGTTTTTCCTGGTCCAGGCCGGGCGACGGTGGATCTGAGGTTTCCATAGTAGAGTTTTCCTTTCGTGCCATTTTCATCTCGATGAATAAGAAGGGAGGAGCCGGGGCCAATATTGATCTGATCTGAGTTCGGATACACCACACGAATTTTACCGTTAGCTCCGGTGTGCAGAACATTTTCTGAAAAGACCTTAAGACCTAGTTTTGCTTTTTTAGAGGAGTAGTAAACCCCTTCGTAAAGAACCTGATCTGTCTTTTTCGTGTCGGACTTTGGAGATCCGTCGAAAAAAACGCTCGCTTCGCCCTGAACATAAGTGATGACCCCGTAGGCGTCAGCGTTCGCCGAGATGCCTCGTAAGGAGATCGTGAGTAAAAGTAGGAATTTAGTAGTAGACAGCATATTTTTTCTCCATCACATTATTGTTTGTTGGTGTTTGATAAGAGTCAAATGGAGGTTGTCGTGGCGAGGTTAACTCTTTTATTGGGGATTTTTGTATCCGCTCCCGTTTTTGCTCAGGGAATGAAAGAAGCGACCAAAGAACCGGCTTTAAATTTGATGTACCCAGAATTAACCGTTTCACCACTCGCCACTCAGCGTTTAGATATGGAAAGTAAAAAAGAACGTAAACGAGAATCCGTGTCTCATTTACCTATGGAAATTTCTGCGATTTCCACTTTGGCAGCAGGATGGTATGCGAGCACTATTGACTATGGGGAACAGAGCAAAGAAGAGAAGGACAATGTCAAATACGCTTCGCTCACCGGCCTCATCGTCGGTGGAGGATGGCTTGCAACGAGCCTCTATTTGCAATTTAGTTACCGCCCCTACGACGAGGGAGTAAGGGCGGTTGCTGGTCTTCCAAATAAAACTCAAAGTGAAAATCTAACTCGTGAGCGTCTGGCGGAGGAAGCTCTTTACCGTCCAGGAGATTTGGCCAGAAAGTTGAAATGGCTATCTGTATCGACCAACTTGGTAGCAGCGGGCTACATAGCCTCACTAGGTAATAAGAATGCTGCGTTGGCCGGCGGACTTGCAGGCCTTGCTGCGCTTTCACCTCTGATTTTTCCATATTCATGGGAAACGACGGCTGATATTCATAGAGACTATAAGAAAAAAATCTATGGCCCGCTAACTCAGCTGGGTTTAGGGAGAGTTGGCCGGGAGATGATGCCCGAGCTTAATTTGAGTTGGCAGTTCTAGTTTGATGGTTTCGATTTTTGGGCGAGGGTCCATCCAAAATTTAAAGCACCAGCAACAGGGAGCCTCAATCCTTTTTCGTCAACCGCTAAGCGATAGCCCTGTATGAAGTTCTCCGTGGCTTTTTCGTTAATGGACAAGATCTTTTCAATCCAAGTAAGTTCCCCTTTAATATCTAGTTTGAGATCTTTCTGAGTTTCAAAAAAATCAAAGAGTGTTTTAAATTGAGGGTAAAGTGGGTCGGGATTGCTCTGCCCAGCGTTCATGAGCTTTAACGTCCATTCGGCGCACTGAGGTTTGGCAAGACCAAGGCCATCTTGCGACAGGCAAAACTCTACAAGCTGGCGAAAATCGCTTTCAATGGTCTGAGAGGTGCCTTGATATTGGAGGCTGAGATCACGACTGAGCTTTAGCGAGCGATGCAAATCCAGGTCTAGGTATTTGGGTAAATAGGTGAGCTGAAAAAGTGTGAAAAAGGCATCCGCCTTTGAGTCGGTGCTTTGCGCGGCGGTAACAGCAGTTTCTATAATAGTCTGGTTGGGAAGGTCCGATTTTTCGAGAAGCCTCACCGTATTGATGAACCGAAGTGCGCTTCCTGTACAACCATCAGCAACTTTGAGGGCAATTTGCTTGGCTTGCAGGTCATTTCCGGCGAGCGCCGACTGATCTTTTAGATACTCAAAAGCAGTTGTGAATTCGCGAGCAGAAAGACAGGTTGACGGAGCCGGTTGAGGTATTTGCGGCGACGAGAAAAACCATCCAGCGTGAACGTTGGTCGTGGTTAGAGCTAGCACTAAGAGAATAAGAAACGCTTTCATATGCTATTGCTCGCTTTTCTCTATGGATGTTCTGATAAGAGACTTGATATTTTTTGATCTCTGAGAGCCGCCCAGCATAGCCTTGATTTGTTCGTGAAGGCTAGAGTCATTGATGAGTGCACCGAGAGTGCCTTCACCTTTATCAATTTTTGTGAGAATTCTATCTAGTTTATCCAAGGAGGATTTAATCTTGTTTTGTTCGTTGGGATTGCCTCGAATTTCCCGCAGCATGTTTTGTGTCATCTCCAGAGTCTTCATGAGGTTTTCGCTAGCGGCGACAAGGTGAGTAGAGAGACGACCTACTTTGTTATTTTCATTGAGGGTTGCAAGTAACTTGTGTGTTTCCTCAATTATCCCAAAAATCTTTGTGGCCTGGTCTCCTTTTTCTGTAAGGACTCCAAGAAAATCCGTGGGATCGGCTTTTTTGAGTGTTCCTTCTGGGGGCACGGGTGTTCCATCACGTGGTCCTGGAATGATGTAGATGTATTTATCACCGAGAGCACCTTGAGTGCGAATTTCGACGCGTGAGCCTTCAGTGATTCGAGGCTTAAAATGTTCGTCGACCGAAAGCACCACATCCAAAGTTGTATTGTCCACGAAATTGATGGCTTCGATATTGCCAACGACAACTCCTGAGAGACTTACGATACTGCCTTCTGCTAATCCCTGAACTTGATCAAACTGCGCGTGTAAGGGGTAGTACTTTTTAAGAAAGATCTTACTACCACCGAGAAAATAAATGCATACCACAATGGCAATGAGTCCAAGTCCAACGAAGACTCCAACCTTAATTTGTGTTTTATAGGTCACGTCCATTTTCGTCTCCCTAGTACAGTGTACTAATCTGTTCTTCCACTCATAAACTGTGCTATAAGCGATTTGTCGTCATTTTTTATTTCTTGGATCGTTTTGTTTTCAACGATTCGTCCTCCGACCATCATTAGAATTCGATCACACACAGCCATTGCCGTCGGCATGTCGTGGGTGACGAGAATCGAGGTCACTCCACGAGTTTTAAGTCGAAGAATTAAATCTTGAATAATCCGAGTGTTATAAGGGTCAAGACCTGCTGTTGGTTCGTCGTAAAGAATGATCTTAGGGTTTAAGATAATAGCTCGCGCGAGACCCACCCGTTTTTGCATTCCTCCTGAGAGGCTTGCTGGATAGAGTTTATCATTTTCGGCAAGGCCAAAATCTTCGAGAAGGTCATAGATTTTCTTTTGAATTTCGCGCTTTTTTAACTTCGTATGTTCTTTTAGAGGATAGGCAAGATTTTGGTAAACAGACATAGAGTCAAAAAGAGCTCCACCTTGAAAAACGTAGGCGACCTTTTTTCTAATTTCTAATAGCTCGCGTTCTTTATATTTTGTAATATCGGTGCCGTCGATCAGGATTTTGCCGCTATCAGGTTTTTCAAGACCGATGAGACTTCGGAGTATGACGCTTTTACCCGCGCCAGATCCAGCGAGGAGGCCAACACATTCCCGCTCCTGGACATTGAAAGACACGTCTTGATGCACGACTTTTTTGCCAAAAGATTTTTTGAAGTTTTCAACTTGAATCGTTAATGCCATTTTTCGATAATCCAAAAAAGTTTGGTTAAAACAAAGTCACCTAAAAGGATCAAGTTGGAAGCGACGACAACCGCTTTTGTCGTCGCGGTACCGACGCCGCGAGTCCCATCCTTGACGGATAAGCCGAAATAACAAGATGGAATTGAAATGAAAAAAGAAAAGAAAAATGTTTTGCAAAAACCAGATAGATAATCCGTCAGGGTGAGTGTGTTGATGACCTTAAGGAAATAGTAGAAGGGATCTAGGCGAAGTTCGGAAACTCCCACGATAAGACCTCCAAAAATTCCAGTCAAAATTGCAAATGTCGCGAGTAAGGGAACACAAAGAAGACTTGCAAGAACTCTTGGGATGACAATTTTTTTAATGGGTGACGTTCCAAGGGCACGGATGGCATCGACTTGTTGGGTGACGACCATTGAACCGATTTCTGAGGCGATTCCCGCGCCAATTCGGGCGGCTAACATCAGGCTTGTGAAAACAGGGCCCATCTCCCTGACTATAGAAACTGAAACTAACTTAGGAACGTAAAGTTTACCCCCGAACTTTTCCAGGCCAAGACCAAATTGGAGGGCCATAACCATTCCCGTACTCAGAGCTGTTAATAAAACCAGTAACGTCGATCGCAGTCCCAGTTGATAAATTTGATCAATGAGAAGTGCAGGGTAAAAGGGCCGAGTAAAAATTTGCTGGAAAACTTCGTAGGAGAGAATTCCAACCCCTCCCAAAAACTCTAAAATCTCTGCCACAAATCTCTTAAACGAAGAGAAAAGGTGTCTCATCAGGGGGCCTTGAAGCGTTGTAGAAAATCTTCGAAGTCCTTTGTCTCTCGCGGGAACTTCGCGGCTATGCCGCTATAAGTGATAGTGTAGTTACATCCATTTTTTTTGAAAACCAAAACGTCCAGTAAAACCTGGACTCCATCGACGGTTCCTTTGGCGGAGGATCGTTGAGCCTCTCGTTGATTGTAAGTGAGTTTTTGTTCTTTCAGAACAACAGGATCTGAAAGAGCTGCCAAAGAATCGGCCGCCATTGCCTCGATCGTAGACTCATTTTGACTTTGGCACTCAGAGAAATAGGAAATTGTATTTCCTGTTTCGCGGCTTTGCCAGGCCTCATCGGCATGCAAAGGATCTACGGATTTGAATTGGCTAGGTGGAGCAGTGACCTGTACACCGTCTGATTTTTTGGCTTTACCAGGTCCTAAGTTAACTGAAACACAACCTGACAACACCAAAGGTACGATTAAAAAATAATTTTTAAATTTCAAGGTCCACCACTGTAACATCATAGTTGCTATGTTTCTATATACCTTTCCTTGAAGGACTCCACAAAGCTTTTTACTTAAATCGCCAAAGTTTTTTGTTGTCGAGATTGCTCCATGGGGCCTTTGTCCTGTCAGCCACTTGGCGGGAGCGACAATTTTTAGGGGCTGGTATCAAGACTTTGGGTTTGAAAACTGCCTTGTACAAGGTCGTTTTCCTCGTTTCGGTCACTGGCATTGATTGTGCTTTACATCTGTTTGAATGAGCAAATGGGCTTTCGTTTTTAGGCAGATGCACTTAGGGTCGAGATGTTGGAAAAACGTCTTGGTGACCAGTTTTTGTTTTCTGTCAGCAATTGTTGCTCAAGGTAACGGGACTGAGGCCAAGGTAAAAGGGCAATTTGCCATCCAAGGTGAAGCTCTTCATCTTGAATTTTCTGGACGAGAGGACTGGGACTACGAGTTAAAGAGAGTGACTTTGGGTAAGGATACGGCCTTTGAAGTCACGATCCCAGAGCTAGACTCTCAAAGTCGTGCTTCGTTGGCCCAGTTTACAAATCCACTCGTAAAATCTGTCAAAATCCAGCCCAAAGCCATAGATGAAAAAGATAAAATGGTAATTACGCTTAAAACAGCGGCGGTTGAGTCTTTTGATTATCTTACGGACCAGCCTTCGCGATTGATCATTGACGTCTATCCAATGGCTAACAAAAAAAACTCTAACGAAAAGGCCTCCAAGGGGCCTGCGAAATCAACGAAAGCGGTAGTTGAAAAACTTCCATCCCCTTCTAAAACAAAAGTTTCTTCGGGGAACGTCGAAGGGATCGATGAGTTTTTTGAAGACTCGCAAGAGAAGAGCGAAAACGGAATCACTCCTCAGGCTAGAAAAATTGCAAGTGACATCATTGAAATATCAAAACAGGGGACAGAGGTCGATGGAAAATCCACTGAAGCGAAAGGTCAAGAAGACCGAAAAAGCGGCATCTTTGATGGTGCGGACCCCGCCTTCGACAGATTCTCGATGCACGACTTTGAAGTGAATCCTGATGCCATAATTCGAAGTCGAGAGAATATCTACCTCCCGTTTCCTCCTTTGAAAAATGAACTAACTCATTTGAAAGATCTTGAAGCATTACCGCCTACTTATGAGGTGATTCCTCAAGACACTGAAGAGAATAAGCAAATGCGTCTTCTACAAACTCTTTTTTCAAACCACCGTAACGGGGTGTTTTTGAAAACGGTAGAGTGGTTTTTTACCGCTTACCCAGAGTCGAAGTATGATGAAATGCTGAGGTTCATGATCGCGGACACTTACTATGATATCTGGAAAAAAACAAAACATCCCGAAACCTACGCACAAGCCATCGGAAAGTATCGAGCCGCTATCGAAAAATATCCAAAGTCTCCTCTCCTTGAGCGAACCGTCATGTTAATGGGATTTGCTGCTCTTGACCGCGGTGACGTACTTTCGACTTTGCAGATTTTTAAAAAACATCTCCGCGACCGACCAGCCTCTGAAAATAAGGATGTTGCTCAGTTAGCACTTGCAGAAGGTTTTCTGAAACTCAATCGTTATGAAGATGCTGCTGAAGTTTTTGATCAAATCGAATCAACGGGATCTACGGACGATGTTCGCGTAGAAGCAGGTTATCAGCGGGGAGACGTTTACTTTAAACAAAAAGATTATCAGGCTGCATTTAGAGAGTACGAAAAGGGATTGAAAAAAGCTCCTCATAAATGGGAAAAATTTCCGAATGCTTTCTATAATGCTGCTGAAGCTCTTTTCTGGTTAGGAAAGTTCAAACTAAGTTTGGATAAATACAGAGACTTTGTGCGACGTTTTCCCTCTCATCCCCATGCAGGATATGCGATGACAAGAATTGGGGAGCTTTTAGAAATTTTGGGGGCTGACCGCAGTCGAGTCATTGGCTCTTATGTTGAAACTTATTTCAGATACGGAGAAACCTCCGGCGCCAGCGTGGCCCGCATCCGCCTCTTAAGTCAAAAAATGCAGAACATGAAGGTCAAAGAAGTCGAGCAGTCCATTAAAGAAATTAATGAAATTGTTAAAAAGTCTGAGCTCGTTAAAATGGATGAGTTTGCGGCAATCATGATTTCTGAGGGATACACTCGACGAGCAGAATATGAAAAAGCGATTCAGCCGCTTGCTCAGTACTACCAAAACAATCCGACCACTTCTGACAACGAAGTCCTCGTTTCAAGGATCGTTAAGAATATAAATCAGTGGATTAAAGATGAGGTTGATAAAGGTGACTTTATCTCAGCGCTTAAAATTCACAATCGTTACATCGGAAGCTGGCTTAAAAACTCTCAGCGCATCGATACTAACTATTTTGTAGGACGAGCTTTTGAGCAGGCAGGCGCATTTTCAGAGGCAGAAAACACTTACAAAGATGTGTACTCTAGACTCGTCAACATGCGTGGCACTAAGTCTGAGAAAGAAAGAAGTATTTTTGAAAAGCTACCCTCAGAAAACGAAGTCAATGTTCGCCTAGCAAAAATGGCTCTTATGCAAAAAAGGTACACGCAAGCATTTGAGTATGGAAACCGAATTAAAACAATTGAACATCTTTCTCCAGAGCATCAGGTTGAGAGAGTCAATATTCTGGCTCAGGTCCAGGAACAGCGCGGTGATCTTGATTCTGCAAAACGGTACGTCACTTCGATGGTTGAGAATTTCAAAGGGGATTCGAAGTTGATGGTTGATCCCTTGCTTTACCTTGCAAAACTGGAAATGAAATCAAAAGACAACGATAAAGCTATGAAAAGCCTTTTTAAAATTATTGAGACCAGAGAAAACTCCGGTGAAGTGAGCGATGACAATTATTCCGATGCCCTACAAATGGTCGCGCAAATTCAACTGCAAAAAGGTGAAAAAGACCAGGTCATTGATCTTTATAAAAAGCTTTTAGCAGACTTTGAGTCTAAACAAAATTTAAGTTCGGTTCGCTTCAAGCTCGGAGACCTTTATTTTGAAAAAGGCGATCTGCAAAAGGCGTCTGAGATTTGGGATTCACTTAAAGAAGCTAAAAACGACTTTTGGTACAAATTAGCTCAAGAAAAGCTCGCTAATTCGCAGTGGCAGGGAGATTTTCGAAAATACATTCAGCGGATTCCTGCCATGGCCAACAAAGACAAGCCTGTACAGGAGGTTAAAAAATGAGTGGATTGTTTGACAAAACCACCCAAGCTTTAGGTACGACGCTCAACATGCGTCTTCTAAAGCACAACATCACGGCGGGAAATATTGCCAATGCCGAAACTCCTGGCTTTCATGCAAAGAAAATGGATTTTGAAGAGGCCTTAGCAAGGGCTGTTGATCTCGATGGTATGAGAAAGATGGACACAAGTGACCCTGAACATTTCACTGGCGGGGGGCATTTGGCAGGTAAGGTAGCTCCAGACATTTATGAAAATCCAGAAGGCGCCGTGAATAACGACGGCAACACCGTAGATCTGGAAAAAGAGATGTCGACATTGGCAGAAAACACCATCATGTACAAAGCAGCTCTACAATTGATCAACAAAAAGATGGCCGCTCTCAAATACGCCGCAAGCGAAGGTGGACGATGATCGGAGGTCTAGATGTCTGATTTTTTAACGGGGATGCGAGTTAGTAGCAGTGGTATGGCTGCGCAAAGAATGCGTATGAACACTATTTCTAGTAACATTGCAAACATCAATACTACAAAAACTCCTGAAGGTGGTCCTTACCGACGTAAAGACGTGGTTTTTGAAGCGATGCCAGACGCCAAAAACTTTGGGGAAATGGTGTCGACGATTCCTGATAGAGACATTCAGCGGGTCCAAGTTTCAGATGTTCTATCTGACCGTAAGGCTCCCATTATGAAATACGAGCCGGATCATCCTGATGCAAACCCCGAGGGCTATGTGGCTTATCCTAACATCAACTTAATGGAAGAGATGACCAATATGATCCAGGCCACACGGTCCTATGAAGCGAACGTCTCAGCGGTGAACGCAACAAAAGACATGGCGATTGGAGCACTGGAAATAGGTCGATAGGGGATTCAAAATCCCAAAGAGTTTGGTACAATTAACTAAGGAGGAGCCATGGAAGGCTTCACGGTCGGAAAAGCAAATCAATTCCTCAATAGCGCTGGCGGAGTGAGCGATCTTAAAACATCAGTCGCGCAAGAAGCGCGTGCCAATGGGGTTCAAGGAACAGACGTAGCCGGAAAATCATTTGCAGACACTCTCAACGATGCCGTTGGCAAGGTCAACGAGCTACAAAAAACCGCAGACAAAGAAATGCAGAAATTAGCGACAGGCCAAACGGATAACATTCCCGAAGTTATGATCGCGGCCGAAAAAGCAGACATCGCCTTGCGATTGATGATGCAGATGAGAAATAAAATTATTGATGCTTACCAAGACGTCATGAAAATGCAGGTTTAATTTTTTTAAGAGGTGATTTTTGAATAAGATGTTCGGAAATTTGGTCATTCAGTTCCGGGAGTTCTATAAGAACCTAAGCCCGACTAAGCGTACCTCGATGATAGCGGTTACGATTATTGGCGCTTTAGCGCTGATTATTGTGACTGTTATGCTTTCAGGGCGTGATTTTGTCCCGCTATTTATGAACATCCCAAATGATCAAATTTCTACGATCATCACAAAATTGCAATCAAGAAATATTCCATTTCAGGTAAGAGATGACGGAAAAACAATTGCGATTCCGCGAGATCTTTTGCACTCAACGCAAATGGATTTAATGGCGGAGCTGGGTTCAAACAAAGTCGGGACGATTGGCCTTGAGCTTTTTGAAAAGCAGGATTTTGGAGTTAACTCTTACGCTCAAAAAATCAATTTCCAGCGAGCGCTGCAAGGCGAGCTCATGCGTGCGATCAATACTCTCAGCGCGGTGAAACAATCAAAAGTGATTTTGGCGCTTCCTGCTAAGAAGACATTTTTAGAAGAGGGTGCGCAGCCCTCAGCGTCCATCGTTGTTGAGCTTAATCCTGGTAAAACTCTTTCTCCGGAGCAGATTCGAGGAATTCGATTTTTAGTGGCAAGTGCCGTTGAAGGTTTAGACGCAGATCGGGTCACTGTTCTTGATGATAGGGGAAAAGTCATGTCTCGGAGCGGAGAGTCTGCGACCTCCGCATCAGGTGATATGATGGAACTTAAGCAGAAAGTCGAAGGGGACCTGGAGACTAGGATTGAATCTATCCTTGGCAAGGTTGTTGGTCAGTCAAAAATTATCGCAAAAGTCGATGCAACTCTCAATCATCGTGTTACAACCTCAGTTGAAGAATCTGTGGATCCTGAAAAGACGGCGATGAAAAGTCAGACAAGTGAGGAAGAGTCTTTAGATGGAAAGAGAATGAACCCAGCGGGAGTTCCGGGCTCAAGATCTAATCTCCCCGGTGCTGAAGATGCTGGTCAGACGGGTTTTAATCAGAATGTCAAAAAGGAAATTAAGACTACCAATTATGAAGTCCCCAAGGTTGTTCGTAATGTAAGAGAAAATGCTGGAAATTTAGAGCGGATCAGCGTGGCAGTCCTTGTAGATGGCGTCCTAACACAGACAAAAAAAGATGATGGAACTATGGAGTCAAAGTGGACTCCTCGAACCGCTGAGGAGCTTCAAAAATACGAAACTCTGGTTAAAAATGCGATAGGTTTTAATCAAGCTCGTGGTGATCTGGTTAAGATCGAGAATATCCAGTTTACCCAAGAGGACTTCTCCGAGTCTGACAAGATTCTCACGACTCTTGAAAGGAAAAAGCTCCTTCACGCCATTTTCAAGTGGGCTCTTCTTTTATTTAGCGTCGTGTTGTTCTTTGTCATCGTGATTCGACCATTCATGCAGTGGGTTACAGACAGCTTTCAAGATTCCGTGGATGATATGTTGCCGAGGACTATTGAAGAGCTCGAAGAACTTCAAACTGTAGATAACTCGCTTCCTGGAATGAGCTCGGCGATGCCGGCACTCGAAGAATCAATCGATCCAGATAAAGCTGAGAGTGAACTTCTTAAAGAGCGTATCATGAGCCTCATGCAACGAGATGAAGAGAAAGCCTCGAATGCATTTGGAATGTGGCTCGTGCGAAAGGATGGACCATGAGTCGTCTCTATAAATCCGACAATCTCCAGTTTGAAGACTTAAAGGGTTTTGAAAAGGCCGCTATTTTGGTGAACTATTTGGGAAAAGATGCGGTCAAGGTTTTTATGAAAAGGCTTGATGATGGAGATATTCGAAAACTTATCAACGTCATGGCAAAACTTCGTGTTATTCCAGTCCATGTTACAAAAAAAGTTCTTGAAGAGTTTTATGAAATGGTCAGTGAAAATGAAGACTATATTTTTTCTGAAGAGGCAACTAACAAAGACACCATTGTTGACGCCATAGGCGAGGAGCGCGCTCGTGGTATATTGGGTGGATTGAATGTTGGTAATGCGGGATCACGCACGCTTGAGAGCTTGGAAATGGTGGATTCTAAATCGCTCGCGAACTTTCTGATTAACGAACATCCTCAAACTGTTGCAGTTATCCTTTCTCACCTTGAGCCAGAAAAAAAGGGAGAGGTCTTAAAACGACTCCCCGACGCCCTTCAAGCAGAGGTGGTTTTGAGGATGGCGAATCTCGATCACGTAGCTCCAGAGTTGATAGCTGAAGTCGATCGGGTGTTGAAGCAGGAGCTTGCTTCTCTTAGCACTGTTGAGCAGGCGGCTCTTGGGGGAGTACAGCCAGTGGCAGAGATGCTCAACGTTATGGATAAAAATACGGAAACTTCGATCATGTCTCGGCTCGAAGAGAAGGATCCTATCCTCGCCGAAGAGATCAGAAAACTCATGTTCGTATTTGATGACATCGTTAAAATTGACGATCGTGGTATCCAAAGTCTTCTTAAAGAAGTTCCGAATGATAAACTCATTCTTGCTCTTAAAACAGCGGGGGAGGAGATTAAGAACAAGATTTTCAAAAACATCTCCGGTCGTGCGGCTGAGATGTTGCGCGAAGACCTTAATAATATGGGGCCATCACGGCTCTCTGACGTTGAGGGAGCTCAACAAGAGATCGTGAATGTGGCTCGTCGATTAGAGGCTGAAGGTAAGATCCTGATTGCTCGTGGTGGTTCGGAGGACGCGCTTGTCTAGATCGGTTATCCGTAAGGAAGTTTCTCATCAGGGGGTTCTCAATTTTGAGCCTCCCTCGTTCCAAATCGGTTCCAGTGCTGAAGCTCTGGAATATTTAAATCGTAAAAAGAACCAACCCGGTTTTGATTTCAAGATGGCGGATAGCATTCGCTTGCAGACCGGAGTTGCAGGTCATGAGGAAGAAAACATCGCATTGCGGATCTCAAATGAGGTCCTCGCAAAACTAAAAGAAGTTCAGGAAAGCGCGTACAAAGAGGCGTACCAGCTGGGGTTAGATGAAGGAAAGCACGAGGCATTTCAGAGTTTCTCAAAGCAAATTTCGGAACAGCTTGAAGTATTTGGCAGTTTGATCTCAAGTTTGGGAAAACTAAAAATGGAACTTGTCTCAAGCAATGAAAGTTCGTTGATGAAGCTACTTGTGTACATGGCAAGCCGTATCGCCTTTCATGAAGTTGAAATCAATCCGGATGTTATTTTGAAAGTGATTCGCCAGGCGACTGAAATGTCTCAGGACGAAGAACGTGTTGTAGTTTCTGTATCGGAAAAAGAAATTGAGTTCATCGAGCAGTTAAAGAAGGAATCAAAAAAGGAATTTGAATTTTTAAAACAGGTTCAGCTTGAAGCATCCCCTAATATTTCTGCGGGAGGCTGCGTGATTGAAACTAACTACGGCGTTGTGGATGCTCAAATCGAAGAACGTGTAAATAAACTATGGTCAACCATTTCTGAAGCTCTTCCGAAATCGAAAACACGAGTGAGTGTCGCGTGAGTGACATCATTCGATTAGACCTTGCGAAGTACCACGAAGCCCTTGGTGGAGTTCAGCTTACAAAAGACAGTGGTAAAGTGATTGAGGTTAACGGTCTACTGATCAAGGGGTTCTTGCCTGGCGCCTCCGTTGGAAGCGTATGTGAAATTCACCCCGTGAATTCGACTCAAACTTATCATGCGGAAGTCGTTGGCTTTAAAGATAAGACAGTTTTATTGATGGCGCTGGGAGAGATTCGAGGAGTTTCTTACGGTGCTAAAATTGTGTTGATCAAACAGATGGCTTCTGTACGCTTGGGAGAAGATCTATTGGGGCGAGTGATCGACGGTCTTGGAAATACCATTGACGAAAAGGGGGCTGTCGAGTCTCTCAGAGAAGTTCCTCTTTACAGCGAAGTGAGGAACCCACTTTCGAGAGAACCTATTCGAGAGCCGTTGGATCTTGGAATTCGTGCTATCAACGGTCTTTTGACTGTGGGGCGTGGACAGCGTGTTGGAATTATGGCTGGTTCTGGAGTCGGAAAATCCGTTCTGATGGGTATGATGGCGAGATATACTAACTCTGATGTCAACGTCATCGCGCTGATCGGTGAGCGTGGTCGTGAGGTACGCGAGTTCATCGAGCATGATCTCGGTCCCGAGGGTTTGAAAAAGTCTATTGTCATTGTTGTAACTGGAGATCAAAGTGCGCTCCTCCGTATGAGAGGTGCTTACGTTGCCATGGCTGTCTCAGAGTATTTCGCAAACCAAGGCAAACATGTTCTTTTGATGATGGATTCAATCACGCGATTCGCGATGGCTCAACGAGAAATTGGACTGAGCGTTGGTGAGCCTCCAGCGCTTCGAAGGGCTATACTCCAAGTGTGTTCAACGCTAAAACTGTTAGAGCGAGCTGGAACTTTTGCTTCTGGCGGCACTGTCACTGGTCTTTATACAGTGCTTGTTGAAGGCGATGATATGGATGATCCCATTGGAGACGCAGTAAGGTCCGTTGTTGATGGTCACATTGTGCTTGCTCGAAAACTCGCGCAAAGAGGTCACTATCCAGCGATTGATGTCCTTCAGAGTGCAAGTCGGGTTATGAAAAATGTTATTACGCCTGAACAAGAAAAACTTGCTCTTAAAATGCGTGAACAAATCGCGATTTATCGAGAGGCTGAAGACCTTATCAACATTGGAGCCTATAAGCCTGGAACCAATCCTAAGATTGACCGAGCTATTAAGCTCAATGATGGCGTTACTGAGTATCTTCGCCAGAGAGTGGAAGAACCTTCGAATTTTATCCAGAGTCTTCGGCAAATGCAGGGCCTCCTCGTAAATAGTTAGGAGACTAAGTGGCATTTGTATTTACCTATCAAAAGCTCCTTGAGCAGAGAAAGCGTCAAGAGGACGAAGCTCATAGAGATTTTCAAATTGAAATTTCAAATTTGATGAAAGAGGAAAAAATCCTCCTAGACCTCGTTGCAAAACTAGCCAAAGCGCGAGATGCCATCGCCGTGCGAGAAGCACAAGGGGGCTCATCAATAGAGATGATCAGTCAGGCTGATGGATTTATCGAAGGACAAAAAATTCGAATACACCTCCAGAGAAGAAAGATTGAGGAGCAGAAACGTCTGGTCGAGCAAAAGAGAGAAATTTTGCAAGGCGCTGCAAGAGAGTATAAAATAATAGATAAACTCAAGCAAAATCACCAGGAAGCATACAGGAAAGAAATGTTACGGCGAGAAATGAAAACTCAGGATGACATCGCAACGATGCGATTCAAAAGAAAGTCTGTCTTATGAAAACAGGGTATGAGCAGTTCTTTAAAAAGGCGCAGAAGGTAGCAAATAGTGGTGGAGAAGTTCCATCACTTGCGAAGCCAAAATCACGCTCTGGCGTTGATCTTGAAACTCAATTACGACTACGTATGCCACCAAAAAAGAAAAAGAAAAAAACGTCCCTTCGCGGGCTCGTTATTTCTGTGCTCGGTTTGACGGGCACAGTCGCTGCCTTATTTTTTTCTGAAGACATCGAATCCTTCGTTAGCAAAATAGAAGTCAGTGCATTTGGGTCTGCTACGGCGTCGGAAGGGGCTGAGGCCGCTAAGAGCGAAAAAAAAGCTGAAGCCAAAAAACCTGAGGTCGCGGATTCTGCGGACAAAGACAAAAAAAGTCCTGGCAAAAATGTGAAGGAAGAAAAAGAAGAATCAGAAGAATCAGAAGAAGGCGAAACCGAAAAGGAGACAGCTTCCGAATCAAAGCCAAAGGTTTTTACTGATGAGGAAATCAATCATCTAAAAAAGCTCAACGAACGAAAAAGAGAACTAGATCAGAGGGAGGAAGAGCTTACGAAGATGGATGCTGAACTCCAGAGTCAGAAGGCGGAGCTTGAAAAACGGTTGAAGGATTTAAACAATGTTCGCTCAGATATAGCCAAAGTCTTAGATGACCGAGTTAAGGCTGACGACAAGAAAATTGAGACTTTAGTTCAGATGTATTCCAACATGAGGCCCAACACGGCTGCTAAAATTATAGAGACTTTGGATGAGGATTTGGCGGTAGAGGTTATTGGCCGTATGAAAAAGAAGAGCGCAGCTGATATAATGAATTTGCTAAAACCCGAAAAAGCTCAAATGATTTCGGAAAAATATGCAGGTTATAAACGAAAATAATCATCCATGGAAGGATGGTTTGAAACTCTAGGAAGGAGGTCGTTGTGGTTAACTCCACACAACTGGGGCCTCTCGTGGCAGGTCCTCCAAGCCCAAAAGGTTTGGCGCGAACGTCACGAGATAAACCTGATGATCCTGTCGGATTTAAAAAATCCTTGGATCGAGCCCAAAAAGATCAGGAAAAAGGGGAGCCAGAAGTCGCAAAAAGTGACTTTCAGCAACCTAAGGTTAAAGCGCGAGCGGCAGAGCCTGAAGTAAAAAACTTAGGACTGACGAAAGCACAAGGCTTGCAGAAGAGCTTGCAACCTAAAACTGAGAAGAACCAAGGTCAGGAAGCAATGCTAAAATTCATGGACTCGATGGAGAGTGAGTTTAGCGTCCCTCGCGAAGAAATCGCAGAGGCTATGACCGATCTCAGTGGTAGTGAACTTGCGAGTCCTCCTGAAGAAACTGCGCACGAAGTGATCGGGAAGCTCGATCTAGATCCTCAGCAAGCGGCAAGAGCCGAAGCTATGTATTTGCAAATGGTGCAAGACTGGTCGCAAAAGCCAGTGGTGGAGCCCCAGGCAAATGCGGCTTTGACTGCAGCTGTAGCAGCAGGAACGGGCGCGGGCATGGTGGCAACACAAAGCCAAAAAGTTCAAAATTTCGAGCCCTTGCAAAAGGCAATTCCTGCGGAGCGAATGACTCCGAGGATGGCTTTGAATAAAAGCATTGATTCGATGAACGACAAATTTTGGATGAAGGACACGCCGCGGTCGTTTGCACCAAAGGCAACTCCCGACGATATTGGACCGCTCATTGATAAAATGAACGAAGCTGCTGCTGATCTTGAGGGAACCGTTGCAACGGCAAAAGCGGGACCGACGCTGGCCATGGAGCCTGTGCCCAGTTTTGAGCCCGTTGACACCGAGGCTTTTGATATGCCAACGGACCAGCCGTTGAATATCTCTGCCAAACCATCGAAGGTGGGTGAGTTACCACAAGGTCAAGCACAACCACAGAATAACGATGCTATGATCGTGGCCGGCGCTGCTGGTTTGACTTCGATGGCAGCCATAGATCAGGGGAGCGCACCTAAGAGCACCTATGGGAATCTTAAGCCCAAGGCAGAATCTTTGAGTGCACCCGCAACCGAGGAATCTCAGTTTTCGAATCTTTTTTCGGGAGTGAAAACTCCGTCTATACCGAGCGCCCCGTCTTTTCAGACGGCGGGTCACTCAGCTGGAGACTCAGCAGGCGATGGCGCGAGCGAAGAGAGTGACACTCCTGAGGTCAAATCGGAGCTGAAGCCTGATTTCTTTTCTCCTAAAGGTGAAAACCTAGGTTCGTTAAAACCTGCAGATCCAACGGCGCTGAATAAGGCGTTTGTCGCGGGTACGGCAGGTGCAGCGGTGGCAACGAAGGGCCAAGACGACGTCAATTTACAATTGATTGCGAATCGTGCTCAGATGATTGCCAAGCATGGCGGTGGAGAGATGAAATTGCGTCTCTATCCTGAGGGTATGGGGCAACTCGATCTTAAAGTTCATTTGTCTGACGGCAAAGTAAATCTTGAGATGGTGGCTGATACC
Organism: Pseudobdellovibrionaceae bacterium; assembly: GCA_044229295.1. Classification (GTDB taxonomy): domain Bacteria; phylum Bdellovibrionota; class Bdellovibrionia; order Bdellovibrionales; family Bdellovibrionaceae; genus JBGATJ01. Next base: position 19,867 of record JBGATJ010000038.1, on the reverse strand, counting down.
CCAGAGGCAAAAAAGATGATTGAAAACAATTTGGGTGATTTGCGAAATCATTTGTCAAATCACAAGTTGACCATGGATCAGGTGAAAGTTGATGTTTCAAACTCATTTTCATCAGATGCAGGTCAAAGTCAAATGAGCGGTCATCAGGATTTTGCACGGGAGCAAGCACGACAGTTTTTTAACCAATTTAGAGAAGAGAACCTGGCGCAAAAGCAGGGAATCTTTGAGGCGCCCGGCTTTAAAGCCTACACGCCTCGCAAGAAAGAAGTTTTGCAGCCGATCGCTCCCGCGAAAGCGGAGAGGGCCAATAGCAGGCTCGATCTGGTCGCATAGTTTTTTAGAAGAGAGGGCCCTTGTGGTCCTCTCTGGTCAGAAAGGAATAGGTAAATGGCTGTTATGAACGTAAAGTCTTCGACAAAAACTTGGTCGGAGCCAAAAACAAATAATCAGATCGTCAAAGATGACGGAATTAAAAACCTCAGCGTGCAGGATCAAGAAAAAATTGGAAATGAAGATGTCGGTACGACACTCAATAAACTTGTCGATCCAAATTATGTAGATCCTCAGAAAAAAACACGAGCTGTGGGGAACGCACAGCTCGACAAAGACGCATTCATGCGCCTGATGCTAGCTCAAATGAAGCAGCAAGATCCTACAAATCCACTAAAGAGTCATGAGATGGCAGCTCAATTGGCGCAGTTCACTTCACTCGAGCAATTGCAAAACATGAATACGACACTCACCCAGATGAAAGGTGCTCAAGAGCCAACATTCAACTACCAGGCGCTTTCATTTATCGGAAAAACAGTGAGTGGCGATGCAGCTAAGCTTCATCGTGAGGCTGGCGATAAAGAACATGATTTTAAATTTAATTTACCGGCCGACGCTCAAGAGGTCACCGTCAAAGTCAGGGATGCTAACGGAGACATTGTCAAAACTCTCACAGTTAAAGAGCTTAAAAAAGGTGAGAATAAGATCACCTGGAACGGGCAGGATGAAAAAGGATCTAACGTTGCTCCAGGAGACTATGAGTTTATCCCTGAAGCTAAGGCTGGCGGCAAAAAGCTTGCGTTGCAGACTGGTTTTGCGGGAACGGTTACTGGGGTTAATTACACCTCGGGTGGTCCAGTGCTCCTAGTAGGCACACAAACTATCAAAATGTCTGATGTGAAGAAAATTATTGATCCAGCCGTTGAGCGTGCCTCTGGAGCGATCAACGACCAGAAAAAGTCTGAGGTCTCCCCCCAGGACTTGAGAGGACCACAGATTTTGCCAGACAATAAAAAGACTGAGGCACAACCACCCAAAGGCAATTTGAATAAGACGGTGGCTATGTCTCAGGGTATGATGAATAAGTTAGGTAAAGAAACTGAGATTGAAAAATAATAATGGATATTAGAAAAATACAAACCTCAGACTTAAACGTCACTCCGCAAACCAAGGGAGTGACTCCGGGCAAGGGGCCTGGCTTTGAGCAAACCCTGAAGCAAATTCAGGACCTGGATAAATCCAAGGCTCAAAAAGCTCCTGCCGTAGGTCCCGCCGCAATGGACGGGTTGAAGTTTTCTAATCATGCGATTGATCGAATGCGCACTCGAGGTATTTCATTTTCGCAAGATGATATAGGTCGGCTCAATGAGGCTGTTAGCAAAGCCGCCGCTAAAGGTTCAAAAGATTCGTTGGTGTTGTTCAACGATTCTGCACTCATAGTGAGTGTTAAAAATAACACCGTGGTGACCGTAATGGATAAAGCCGCTCTCAAAGAGAACGTCTTTACCAACATCGACAGCACGATTGTAATGTAAGTAAATGAGTAACAAATAAAGGGCTGGTCCTCTTTGAGGGGGCCCTCCAAAAAATGACATGGAGGTCATATGGGTATTCTTTCGTCACTCTACACGGGTGTCAGTGGTCTTTCGGCTCAGGGCGAGGCTTTGGGCGTTATCGGCGATAACATCGCAAATGCCAATACAACCGGATTTAAAGCAAGCCGAGCCGAGTTTCAGGATATTATTTCAAAAAATCTCAAAGGTATCCTTGGTGGAAATCAAATTGGTCGTGGGGTAAAAATTGGAGCGGTCAATCCTATTCTCTCTCAAGGTAACGTGGATTCGACAGAAAAGGCGACAGACTTGGCGATTTCTGGAGACGGATATTTCTGTCTTAAGGGCTCGGATGGAGATTCTTTCACACGGGACGGATCGTTTCACTTTGATCGCGACGGCTACCTAGTTACTAATGACAACCAAAAAGTGCAGGGTTTCTCGGTCGACGAATCAGGAAGAATCATTAATAAGACAACTGATATTAAATTCCCGCGCGCCCTTGTACCAGCAAAGGCGACCAAAGAAGTGCGCATGGATTTGAATTTGGACTCTCGTGTTGAAACCAGCAAAAAGTTCAACCCTAAAGATCCATACGCGACTAGCCACTATTCAACCGGTGTTGAGATCTTCGATTCTCAAGGTAACAAGCATCTCATGACGATGTTCTTTAACAAGGTCAAAGATCGTCAATGGGAATACAAAGGAATGGTTGATGGCAAAGAAGTCCAAGGTGGCGGCGAAGCTGGTCAGCTTTCTGAGGTTTGCTCTGGTAAAGTGAACTTTAATGTTGATGGAAAACTTGAAGAGCAAGAGATGACAAATTCAGCGTTCAACTTTGCTGGTGGCGCTTTCCAAGACCAGAAGATTAAGTTGAATTTCGGAGACGATATCAAATCCGGAGGCAAAGGCATTGATGGTACTAAGCAGTACGGTAAAGATTCAGACTTGATCACTTGGCATCAAGACGGGTCTTCAGCTGGAACTATCACAGGCTTGTCGTTCAACGATGAAGGGGTTTTAACAGCTCTTTATAGTAATGGTGAAGCTAAAGACTTAGCCCAAGTTGGAATTTCTAAATTTGAAAATCCTGAAGCTCTCTTCAAAGTTGGAAATAACCGCTTCAAAGAATCCAGAGATTCTGGAACACCTGCTGTTGGAATGTGTGGTAAAGCAGGACGTGGAAAGCTTTTTGCGAAGTCTCTCGAGAGATCAACCGTCGATCTTGCAATGGAGTTCGTGAACCTTATCCAGAACCAAAGAGGTTTTCAAGCGAATGCGAAAACCATCACTACGACCGATGAACTACTTAATGAAGTTATTCAATTAAAGCGATAGATTTTTAAGGCAGCCGTAGGGTTTCTTGCGACTGCCTGCCTTACTTTGAGCCAAACACTCCTGATGTCCCAATCCAAATCGAAAACTGTCTCAGTTTGTTAACTATTTATTTTTAGAGGCCTTTCACCTTAAGTCTAGGTGTAATTATACCGAAATAAATTAAGAGTTAATAAATATGAGCAAATGGAACCGAACTTCACTCTTGGTACGTCAGATCGAAGTCTATAGACCCTTGCTGGTCTGTACCTCAAATAATTCAGGCTTCTCATTAATTGAACTTATGGTGGTTTTAGCCCTTGTCAGTCTCATGGGCTCTGGGATGGTTTATTTTGGCGAAACCATGATGTCGTCAACTCATTTGTCGGAGTCATCAAGTCGGCTCAATACGTTCTTAAAAAATGCACAGATGAAGGCCAAATATCAAAAAAACTGCGTGAAGTTGGAGTATTCATCGACCCAAAGTAAATTTTTAACGTCTTACTTTGATAATTCACTAGACTGTGGTGTGCTTGTGGGGCCGATTGCTAATAAATCGGATGAGCTTCTCCTGAATAGTGAGATTTCAGTCGCCGGTGTTCCGCCGAATAACCCGATTGTGATTCTCCGAAATGGGTCCTTAATGGCTACGACAGATCGAAGCATTACTCTCTCCTCAGCAAGCCAAACAAAAACTGTCAAGATTCTAGGTCTAACCGGAAAAGTGAGCATCCAATGAGTATTAAGAACGAATCCGGAAGTTTATTGTTAGAAGCACTTATGGGAGCAGCCATTGCAACACTCGTGATATTGGCTCCGCTTCAAATGTATTTCAACTCCTATAAGAACGTGAAGTCCTACAACCAAATAGAAAACGGGATGCAGCTGTCGCGGCTCATGCTCAATGAGTTTAGAGGTTTCTTGCCATCTGATCCTGAGCTAGTGGCGGGTGATCACTATCGTACCTATGATAGCGATGGGATGTTACTAGGCGGTAAGAAGGTCGATTTGCCAACGGATCAACAGAGCCGGGTATTTTACGAAACCCAAACAAACGTCGTCGATAACGAACAACTTGTGAATATGGGTACTAGCGGAAGCGTGAAAATTCTGCTGAAGCAACTCGATATCAAAGTCACTTGGGTCATCAATGGACATGACCCAGCAACTGAAGCTGATGATGAAAAGAAGACGGTAAGTTTAACCAGTGTTATTCCGGGCCAATAGCTATGAGGCAAAATATGATTGTAGAACGTCAAATTTTGAAGTCTGAGCAGGGAATGTCCCTCGCTGAATTCATGGTTGCGATTGGCATCGCTTCCATACTTACACTTGTTCTCGCGTCATCTTATGTAGACTTGGTGAATCGATTCTTTGGAATTCAAGCAAAGTCTGAACTTATCCAAGAAGGAATTTTGATTGGCGATGTCTTTGCCAAAGAAATTACTTCTGTGAGCGGAGGAGTTCAGCCACTGAGTTATCTTATTAAAGTTGAAAATGAGTGTGACGCGAGCGGCCCGTTACCAGAATGCCCAAGTCACGCCGGTATTAAGGCTGACCGAGTGACTGTAATGGGTTTTGATGCTTCATTACCAGAGTGCCAAGTTACTGAAGAGATCAGCCCTAACACACTCAGTTTCGCTTACGGAGGAGAGTGTTGTTTGAAAAAAGAAGCTGAAGGGCACTTCTTTATGGCTTCTATTAAACCTGATTTCTTCTATGCTTATGCAAACAACGTGAACACCGATCTGTGCACGATAACTACCGTGGGCAACCGATTTTCTCGGTTTGACAGTCCAGGAGCGAGGGTTCGAGGTAAAGACTGGAAAAAGGCGTATGTCTCTTTTTTGATTCCGTATGAGTATTTTGTCAAAGAGGCGACTCATGAGCTTCAAAGGTTCAATGATAAAAATAACGACTCCACTATTGACGCTAACGAAATCACGATTGTTTCTGATCACGTTTATGATCTCCAAGCAGCACTTGGCTATGATGTGATTCCTGATGGTACGGGAAACCTCGATGGTCGAGCTACAGATCAGAGAAGTTCTAAAGACGAATGGCTCTACAACCATGTCGATGACAAACCGAATTTAGCTCCATTTGACAAAGCCTCTTGGGATTCTTTAAAGGCGGTTGGGTTTGGCTTAGTCTTTGGCAGGATGAAACGTAAGACTGACAAAAGTGATGCTGTTAAATTGTTCAACGGGCCTACTTGGGATGATCCTGAGATGGCATACAAACAGCAGACGATGTATTTGCCGATTATAGATAGAATGTAACAGATTTACGCGAGGTGATTATGGGACGTAAACTCCGATCTTGTGTGCTGAAAAGTGGTGAACGTGGTGCTTCGGTCATCGTGATGGTGATGTTGATGCTCGCCGTTTCATTGACGTTTACCTTGGCAGGTTACGGCCTCATGTCTGGACTTGGTGATCAGACGACGGGTAAAGGCGACTATGACAAGGCCTCAGAGATGGCAAAGGGAATTGGTGACTTCGCTGAAAAGGTGATCAACGAGTATTACAGAAATACCCTGGAGCCAGATCCGACTCAAATTGAGGATATCTTGAAAGTTCAGTTGCCTGCAGTTTTGGTTGCAGCAAGCAACAATAAATACCGCATGCTCGATGTTAAATTGACATCCGTTGAAGATCGAAGTCCCTCAGTCGTGGGATTTTCTGCATTCCGAGGGATGATTGGTCCGCAAAAAATCATCGACCTCAGTCTTAAAGTGGCAAAATCTTCTGGCGTTCTCAATGGGGAAGATGTGGTTTCGGAGTTGAAACTCACTCTCGCGATTGCTTCCATTCACCTGTTCAAGTTTACGCTTTTCACTACCGAATCGGAGTCTTTTTCTGGTGCCGCTTACCTCACCATGCAAGGGCGAGTTCATTCTAATGGTGATGTCTGTATGGGTTCAAGACCCAACTGGGGACTGCATTTTTATCAAAACGTCACTGCAGCTGGAAAGTTTCGTTCTGCTTCTGACAGCGTTTGTGGGTTCGGTGCGGAACGCTACGATAGGGCTTATATCAGCATCACGGATTCATTTGATCCGCCTGTGGATGATACACCTGTTGCCATGATCAAGTCTACAGAGTGGCGGTTAGTCACTAAAACTGGAGTTTCGGGATGTGAGAACTGCGATGGTACTGGACTCAACTGGCCAGAATTCGCGCGCAAGTTTTTTAAAGGTCACGTGCAAGATTCACTCTTGGGAGTCGAGCCACTTTTACTACCAGGCACAAAGGTCACCGCAGTTCAGCCAGGAGCTGCAGACGATGTTAATGATCCAGCTATTTCAAACCAAGGATTTTTGAGAATGCTCGTAGACCCTGTTCGGCAAGGTGATGACAAAGTCATCATGAAGTCAAAAATCTCCTATAAAGCCGATTTGCGCATTGTTAACGGAGTTTGGTATATCAGAGATGAGGCCAACCCAGATAACTGGCCGGGTCTTCCTATTTGGTCAGATCATCCTGGCCACTTTAGTGAAAATGGAGTTCCTGTAGGCCAAGAAGACATTCGAGCTCGCCTCCAAGGAACTGATCAACAGTGGCCTGCTGGTGAAACTCCCAAAAGATTCTCCTACTATGAATACAAAAATGGAGTCGGCCTCTCTGATACTGACAAACAAGGAATTTTATCCTACGGCAGTTTGACTCGTGTGCAATCTCGTCCTTATACAGATCCCGAGCCGTGGGAACCCGCGCAGTGGGTGGATAGTACAGCTACAGGTGGCGCTCTCTGTAATGCAGCTGGAGGAATGCTCACTTGTGGTGCTGGGGGTTGTGGTTTCATGAGCGTTTTCAACCAATCCGACGCTTTAAAAAAGATGAGGTGTAATGCAGTCGCACCTGCAAAAGATCCAAGTCTTGGTTCTGCATACTTGAATGCATCCAGAAGCGGAGTGATCGATCCTATTTTACGCTACTACAGCAAAGATCCGATGGCCGAAGATACTAGCTGTTCTCAACCAAAAAATGACGACATCAGGTACAATCGATCCAAAATTTTGCCGACCAACTTTAACGTTGGACAATTTCAACAAGCTTTGGTTGATGCTGCCCCCGGAGAACTGGGGTCGTTTTTTATCAACGGCCGGCACTTCAATGGAATTGTGTTTATCACAGTCACATGGCCAAAATCTGACGACAACTATAACGGGACAGAACTACCTGCCGTTCCGCCCACACAGGGTGATGTTGCAGACGGTGCTCAGATCGCAAGAACCTCTGTCAATTCCCAACAAGCATTGCCATTTCCACTCTGTTCGACAGATCTTGCGGGTCAGAGTTTCGACTCATCGCAAATTTTTAAAATCCCAAGCTGCGCTAAGTACGACCCTGCCGATCCTGCGCCGATCCTTGCGTACCCGAATGCAGTCCGAATTTTCAACGGAAGAAGCTTAAACGCTCAGATTCTCACGACAGGACTTACTATCGCGAGCAACATGCCAACGAGTATTATGGGTGACTACAATACGGCGGAGTATGAAAAAGATCCAAAGGCTTTCATGAACATGAAAGACAGTTGGGTCGCCGCTCTCGTAGCAGGAGATATTGTAGAAAACATGTCTTCAAACTGGTCAGACGAGGCGGTGCGCTGGTCTTATCGCAACGAGATAGCAGTTCGTTATTGCGATGCTGAAGATGCAGTACCAAACCCACTCTACGTTGGAGATGCCGTTCGTGAAGCTGCTTACAGCACACAGATTACGAGTATCTTGACGAGCCGTGGGTCACAGTCGATGGAGTCAGGAAAAAATTCAAGCTATTTGAGAATCGGCTCGCATGTTGAAGGATTTCGGTCGGTTTATGCCGGCACTGATGCTCCTAGAATTAATGCCCATAAGCCTCGCATCTACACGTTTGATGAGAGAGCCCGACTCTTCGATCCTCACTTGGATTTCAAACAGCCTCCTGGCTCGCCCTCGTTCTCAGTTGTTGGTTCGCTTAAGGTGAATGTTGAGTAGAAAAGTAGGAGCGGACAAGGGACTTGAAAAAGTCTCCCCGCTCTTCGAAGTTTTTAAACTGGTCTTGGCTCGTTCCTCCGGGGCTAAGCAGAACCAAATCGCCGTGTTGAGCGTGCTTGAGTGTATGCTCAACCCCTATCTGTAAAGTTGCAAACACGGGTCCCGAAAGCCCAGATTTTTTTTGAGCAAGCTCGCCGCAGTCTCCAAAAAAAAAGCAATCTAAGTTTTTAAGTTCCGACAAGGAGGACAAGTCTTGCCACGGAAGATTTTTATCTTTACCTCCTAAGAGCAATAACATCCTTCTTTTTACCGCCGCTTGGAGGCTATCGACGGCCGTTCTCACGCTTGCTATCGTCGTGGATTTGCTGTCATTCACAAAAGTCACTCCAGCAAAAGTTCCCACATTCTCAAGACGGTGAGGAAGGCCAGAAAAGTTTTTCATCGCAGTAAAAGAAGATTCCGGCCATCCTAGATTCAGAGCTAGGACACATGCAAATACAAGATTCTCGAGGTTGTGCTGACCGAGCATACGCGTTTGTTCAAGGCGAAACTGTTCTAAACGAGGGGAGTGAGAGCTCGAAGTCAAGATTTGTGCCGAGGTCATTTGTTTTTTTGACTGCACAAAATTCATCAACTCTAAACTCGTATCATTGATCACAAATGGGCCCTGTGTTCGTTCCACCAAAACCCATTTTTGGTCATAATATTCTTTCACCGAAGAATAGCGTTCGAGATGATTAGGGGTGAAGTAGGTAATTCCTCCACCACAAAACAGAAACCCCTCAAGATTTTCAAGCTGATAAGAAGAAAGCTCAAGAACAACCCAAGGAGCTTTTGGACGTTGAGAAAAATAGGCGTCAAAAACATAGTCTGCGAGAGGTCGACCTAAGTTTCCACCAACGAAACTCTGTGGAGAAAAACTCTGTAAACCAGCATCTAAAATAGAGACGACCGTGCTTTTTCCGATGGAGCCGGTGATTCCGACAAGTTTTTCAACAGTTAAAAATCGGCCAGCTACGGAAAGTTCGCTAGTAATAAATACGCCAGATTTTTTAAGATCCTGAATCCAAGGACTCGATAAAGGCACTCCTGGTGAAACCACCAAAGTCTTGGGATTCAGGTGAATGACTTCCGCGGCAGACTTGATTTGGGCTGAGGAGTCCTTTTGGTCAAAAGTAAAAACTTGAGGCTGCTTTGCTGCCTGAAGTAGCCGCAGTACTGATTTACCACTAATTCCCAGACCCACAATACAAACAGGCTCGGGAAGAAATGTGCTTCGAAAATCGATGCTTTGAAGGTCTGTCGGAATCACAGGTGGCTCTCCTCGTAAAGAGCGTCCAGTTCGCTCTGCATCTTTTGTTTGAAGCGGTCGGCTTCTTCTTGAAGTCGTGTCTGTCGCTCTGGTGGCGAGACTTCAAGGTCTGCCGATTTAAGTGTCGGGTGATACAAGCGACAACGCAACTTGAAACTTTTAATTCTCGAGGGCCACTTTGGGATTGTGAGCCGCTGGGTCTCTAAAATTTTTGGTCCAAAGAGAGGGCTCAACACTGACATAATCACCGGAAGGCTTGATTGAAGACGTGAAGGCACTTCAAACGTTGCCGCCCAATGTTCTGAGCCTGAGTGAATGCCGAGAAGAATAGGTGTTTGTGTCAATACAGCAAGCTCAAGAAATCGTGACGAACGAAAATCCTGAATCGTTGTCGGCCGATCGAAAAAACAGTTTGATCCTTCGGGGAGAATAACGAGGTCTGCAGCATCGAGACTTTCAAATCGATTCAGAAGCTCAGCAAAATTCATGGGGTGATCGGATTGGGTGATAAACTCGGCGATCTTACGAACCAGCGGAAATTGAAAAAGAGCGCGATCCATGACCCCAAACGGGCGCCGCTCAGCTCCCCCGTGATAGTAGGCGTAGTGATTCATGGCACACATGGCGGGCACCCAACTCAAAGGGGTCGCATGATTGAAAACAATAATGAGCTTGCGGTGTTTTTTAAAAATTTCTTCGAGAGATGGATCACTCTCAAACTCAGAGCTTTCACAGATCAACCCCCAAATGAGTTCCAGGTAAGGGAAAAGATCTTCGGTTTTTCTCAGCGGGTTATCCATGTAGGCAAGACGCTACCGTGATTTAATGACCATGGCAATCGCGGGTGAGTACGAAACGAAACTGAGTGGATGAGACCCCCTCTTCATCCACTACAGTTTCGTTCAACCCGTTGGGAGGGACATCGGCATGCGAGCCGTCGATGTGCATTTTAAAAGGGTCTAGGTCGCAAGTGGCACCAGGACCCCACCTCGGAGTTGAAAAGAAACATAATTATTTTTTCCATACCGAGGTGTAGGAAAAATTTATAGGGTGATTTTGAGGTTCGTGCAATTAAATATGCTCTAAATTCGCTTTTGGTCATGCATAACGAACAGTTATGCTTGGCTTTAATGGCGTAAAACTTGCAACATCCTTCATCGGATGGAGTCAAAATGACCACTTGGCGTGAATACAAAGATGTCGTTGCAATCCCTGTGGACCAAAACAGGGTGCTGGGATTTCACGCCCGAAATCTGGAACTGGCAAGCCTAACCCATGAAACTTGGGACCAAATGTCACAGCCCGCAATTCCTCGTGATCCTGAGGTGTGGAGCGAACTTGAAAATTGGCAGGCCAGTGAAAGCCCTTCTGTCCATTCCGGCAAAATTGGTTTTGGCATTCGGAGTCTGACTTTGAATGTTTCGCAAATTTGCAATTTGCACTGCACCTACTGCGCGGCCGGCGGCGACGGCACCTATGGCGACCCCGTACGGAGTCTTGCCATTGAAAAAACGATTCCGCAGCTGCAGTGGCTCCTTGCAAAAGTTCCTGCAGGCGAGGTGTTTACTGTGACATTCCTTGGGGGCGAGCCGCTATTGTATCCTAAAGTGATCCAGGCTCTTTGCGAATTTGCGACCGAGTTTGCCGAGCAACATGAAATCTCGGTTCGGTTTGCTGTCGTAACAAATGGAACTCTTATTAACCGAACCATCCTTCAGATGCTGACTGATTTCAAATTTTCGGTAGTTGTGAGCCTTGATGGTCCCCCAGAAATTAATGATCGGACCAGGCCAGATAAAACAGGCAGAGGCGCGACGGCCAAAATTGTTGAGAATCTTAATGCTTTGGTCGAAGTTCGTAGCAAACTCGCAGCGCTTGGCCTGTCGGCGGTGTTCGATCAAAACAATATGGAGGTCGTAAAGGCATACGAGTTTTTTTCGCCTCTTGCGGTTGACTACTTTGAGTTCAATTTTTCACACACTGAAAAAAGTTCAGAATTGAGTGAATTGTTCGTGAGTCAGATGCAAGAGGTGGCCCGTCTAGCGTATGATCGTGGTGGCGAAGAAGAGCTTCGAAGAATCAAGCTTTTTGACAACTACTTTCGACGTTTGGATGACCAGCAGAGAGTCGAAAACTTTTGCGGATCAGGCCGCTCGTTTTTAATGATTGATGCTCGAAACAACGCCTACTCTTGCCCATGGCTTGTAGGAGATCGAAAAGATTTTCTAGGGCGTGGGACTGAGCTCGATGAAAAGCAGCTCCTTGAGTCTTCTGCAACCCAGACGATCGAACAGAATGGGTGTGGAAGTTGCTGGGCGCGTTACCTGTGTGGTGGAGGGTGCATGTTCATCCACAACGAGGCGACGGGAAGCAAACATCAGAAATCAGAAGTGTTTTGTTCGCGTACGAGAAACTTGATTGCACTGTCGCTTATGTATTACTTTAAACTTAGGGCCGAATCGGATTCGACCCTTTTGAAAGCCGAGGATTAATATGAAAAGGCACGTTACTTTACTGATCAAAAAAGGCGTCAAAAACTCACCTCCGAAAAACAATCAGCCTGTAGGTCTTAGCTGTGTTCCTACAGGAAATGCCCCTGATCGTGACTAGATGAGTTCATCATGGCGAGGCCGTTGGTTAACGGGACTGCGTTTTCTATTGGCCTTTGCCATTGCCGGCCTCATCAGCCAAGTGAATCTCGATTATTTTGAGGGCCTTCTTTACGATGCTCGCGTCTGGAGCCGGCCCGCTCCTCACCCTACTGATCATATTGAGCTCGTTTTTATGGACTCCCGTACCGTCGATGGAAAGCGCGGAGTGCCAGGCCTGGCGGCCCTTTACGAATTCCTATATCACATTTTAGCCGACCGTCCTCTGGCCCTTGTTTTTGCCTCGGATCCGTCAGAACTTTCAGGAACTGACGCTGAGAAAAAACGTCTCGCAGATTTTCTTCAGGATAAGACCAATGTGTATCATGTTGTGGAAAAACTGGAAATGCGAGGCCAAGAAGGCACTCTCCGCCACGAGTATCCTTTCGAAAAAATAGATATGTTTCCGGGGCCTAAGAATACCGATACGATCCTATTTGCCAAAGATGGTGTCACTCGTCGAATGATGCTCACTTACCAAGATCAGACGCTGCTAGATCCCTTTTTGGCTCGACACTTCAACCCTGAAATAGAGGACCTGACCCGTGTGCGCGGTCTCTTTGAATTTTTAGATTCACAGCAAGTTTACGTGGATTTTGCGCCAGGTGGAACCTATCCACGGCATTCGTTTATAGACGTCGAAAATGGAAGCTTTGTCCCCGGCACATTCAAAGACAAAATCGTGTTTGTGGGCGAGGATCTGGGAACCTCCTCCAAAGATTACCTTACAACCCCCTACTCCCGTAACGTTGTGGCTATGACGGTCCCCGAGATGCACGCGAACATGGTGGACACGCTCATTCGAAACTCTGCTCCCATTCGAGCGCCGAGGTGGTTTAACCTAGGGGTGATCGTCGGGATTTGTCTTCTCACGGTTTACGTGGTTCTCCAGGTGCGACCTGCACGTGGCTTGCTCGTCATTGGTGGCACACTCGCACTTTTTACTCTTGTCGCCTTTTTTGCATTTTGGCCTTTGGGAATTTGGATTGATATGGCACAGCCGTTCCTGGCCATCTTTCTTTGCTATTACTTTTTAATCCCGTACCGTTTGATTTTAGAAAATAGGCGAAGTTGGGAGTACTATCAAAAAAATCAACTGCTCACTCAGGTCGAGGAGCTTAAAAACAACTTTATCAGTCTTATGTCCCATGACTTGAAAACCCCTCTGGCTCGAATTCAGGGCATGATCGACGTTATTCTACGTGACGCAAATCCACTGAGCCAACCGCAGAAACAGGCTCTGATGAGCGTTCACAAATCCAGCGAGGATTTGTTGAGTTTTATAAGTTCCATTTTAAGTTTTGGTCGTATCGAGAGCCAGGCAGTGAAGCTTCATTTACAGAGCAAGGACGTGAATCTGATACTGACAGAAGTGATTGAGAAATTTGAGGACCTCGCGCGCGAAAAAAATATCAGCATCATCACTGAGTTTGAGCCCCTCTTCAGCATTTCTATAGATGTCGACCTCATTCGCCAGGTGTTTGCGAATTTGGTAGAAAATGCCATTAAATACAGTCATGAAGGCTCTAAGGTTTTGTTATCCACCGAGGAAAATACCGACATGGTCGTAGTGCAAATTGCTGATCAGGGACGTGGTATTCCAGCTGACGAAATTCCCAATGTTTTCATGAAATTCTTTCGCAGTCGGGAAGCGAAGAGTTCGACTGTAAAGGGCTCCGGGCTTGGTTTGTACCTGGCTAAATATTTCGTTGAACTCCATCGCGGTCGCATCAGTGTCGAAAGCGCGGAGGGACAGGGGTCGACATTTACAGTTGAGCTGCCAATCCGTAGATAAAAGAGATGGATATTTCATGGCACATGCTGTAAAACAGCCGTAACGTAAGGAGGACTTCATGCTCAATGTCCTGGTTGTAGATGACGATCAAGGGCTCAGGCTCTCAGTCGCAGCTGCACTTTCTAGCACTCAAAGATTTTCCGTCGTCGAAGCTTTCGATGGTCTTGATGCAGTCGAGAAAGTTAAAAACCAGAGATTTGATGTCGTCATCCTTGACGTAGATATGCCGAGGCTCAACGGACTTGATGCCCTCAAAGCCATCAAGGAGCATGATTCTGGAATTATCGTTATCGTCCTTACGGCATACGCAAGTATCGATATCGCGGTGAAAGCAGTCAAAGAAGGCGCTTATAATTTTCTTTCCAAGCCCGTCGTTGGTCAGGATGTCATTGCGCTCGTTGATAAAGCGGTTGCAGCGCATACGATGATTTACCAATTGGCAGCCTCTGCTCCTGTCATGACTGAAGCTGGCCGAAAAATCATCGGCAACACAGCTCAAATGCAAAAAGTTTTTAATATCATCAGTCGGCTCTCTAAAGTTGACACTCCGGTGTTGGTACGTGGAGCTTCGGGAACTGGTAAAGAACTTGTTGCGCGCGCTATTCATTTTAACTCCGTTCGCAAAGACGAAAAGTTTGTCGCCATTAACTGTTCAGCGATTCCTGACAATTTGTTTGAGTCAGAACTTTTTGGTCACGAAAAAGGCGCCTTCACAGGTGCTGATCAACGCAAGATTGGGAAGTTTCAATTTGCTGAGGGCGGAACTTTGTTTTTGGACGAAGTGGGAGATCTCCCGGTTCTGATGCAAGTTAAATTGTTACGCGTTCTTCAAGAAAAACTATTCACTCCTGTCGGTTCTAATCGCGAGATTTCAACCAATGTTCGAATCATTGCGGCGACCAATCGCCCTCTTGAAGAGATGATTAAGCTTGGAACATTTCGCGAAGATTTATTTTACCGACTCAACGTCATCCCCATATTTTTGCCACCGCTTTCTGAACGTCGCGACGACTTGGACAGCCTCATTAGCATCTTCATTAAAAAGTTCAATTTGGCGCAGAACAAACGTGTGAGCGGTGTTGCTGCTGATGCCCTCCAGGCTCTCAAAAAATATGAATGGCCTGGAAATATTCGCGAACTTGAAAATGTTATTGAGCATGCCTTTATTCTTGAGTCTTCTCATCAGATCACGCTTGCATCACTGCCTGAGTCTTTGCTTGAGGCGACGGGTTGTAGTTTACTGGATCCGGAGCGAGCCCTGTCGCAAACTCCTGAATTCTCTCCAGCTGTGGAAGAGGATGAGGAGCTGTCATTAGAGGGTGATGATCTGGAGAGCGAAGAGGGTCTTTCCATTGATATTGATGGTGCGCCAAGCTCTGATGTTGGTGGGCCCCTTGATTTCAATGCTCAAAAAGAGGCTTTTGAAAAGGAATTTATCATAAAGGCCCTCAAGACGTTCAAGGGTCGAATCAATCAAACAGCCCTGCATGCAAATATCCCTAAAAAGACATTGCTTCGAAAAATTGAAAAGTATGGGATTAACGCCCGCGAATTCAACGAAGCAAAGACGCCAGGTTGATATAACACGCTGTTTTATGATTGCCGGAGTCACCGGTTTTCTGTAGCCTTTAACGCCTATGTCAATGTCCCAAATACCGCCTCAGGCCTACACTCGCGACACTTTGGCGAAAGCCTACACTTGGCTTAGAAGTCAAAGCGAATCCGTCAAGGATATGGCTCAGAGTGCTGATATGCTCGTGAGTCTCTATCTGAAGGCGCAGCGAACTGGGGAGGACAGTCTCGAGCGACCTAGCCTTCAATCTTTCAAATCAGAGCTTAAAAACTTGGCTGGAATGATGGGGGAATTTGAGGACCATGACAACGTTCCTTTTCGGGTCTCATCTCAGCAAATCCTGGGTGCCAAGGCTCAGGCGCAGCCGCCGCCACCGCAACAGCAGCAGGCACAGACATCATACACAGCTCCACCTCCCCAACCTGCGGGCTCAGATTTAAAAATGCTTTTAGACCCACGCAGTTTTGCAATGTTGCAAGAGGTGCGCTCCCATCTAAATCTCAGCAACGAAAATGAGGCTTTACGCCTTCTTGTCTCTTTGGGATTTGAAAAGGTTCGAGGCTTGTTTCATAAATAAGGGCCCGGGCAGCAACTCTTGACACAGAGCTATGGAGCCAACTAATCTAAACATTTACGCGTTCCTAAGAGGGAGAATTTCGTGTCTGCTCCTGGAGATTCAGTACCCGACTATAAATCCACACTTCACCTTCCCCAAACCGATTTTCCGATGAAGGGAAATCTACCCACAAAAGAACCTGAGATTATTAAGTTTTGGGAAGAAAAAAAGATCTACGAAAAAATGATCTCCAAAAATCGGGGACGAAAATCCTTTGTGATGCCTGATGGACCTCCCTATGCGAACGGTCCTATCCATATCGGGCATTCGCTGAACAAAACTCTCAAAGATATCGTTATCAAATATCAAAATATGGCAGGAGCCTGTGCGGCTTTTATTCCAGGTTGGGATTGCCATGGCCTTCCTATTGAACACAAGGTTATGAAGGACCTTGAAGCAAAAAAAACGACTGCCACTGATAACGAGATTCGAAAGCTCTGTCGAGCCGAGGCGCAGAAATGGGTAGACATCCAGCGCGATCAGTTTCGTCGATTGGGAATTTTAGCAGAGTGGCAAAAGCCGTATCTCACCATGGACAAAGAGTATGAGGCCGAAGAGGTGAGAGAGTTCGCACGGGCGTATGAGCGTGGGACGATTTATCGTGGTGAAAAACCCGTGTACTGGAACTGGTATCTGAAAACAGCTCTTGCGGATGCCGAAGTCGAATATCACATGCACAAGAGCCCCGCGGTCTATGTGAAATTTCCTGTGAAAGATCCAGCGACGCTCAAACGTCTTCAAGTCACGGGGGATGTGAGTTTTGTAATTTGGACGACCACGCCTTGGACCCTTCCTGCAAATCTTGGAATTTCACTTCACCCCGATTTTGATTATGGAATCTACGGCAGTGAAAAAGGTCGACTGATCATCGCAACAGGGCTTAAAGAAAGTTTTGAAAAAGACACGCAGATCGCTTTGACTCTCGAAAGAACCTTTAAAGGTCGAGAGCTAGATCGAGGGTTAGCGAGACATCCGTTTATAGAGCGTGATTCTTTGATTATGCTCGGTCAACACGTCACCGCCGACGCAGGAACGGGAGCTGTCCATACAGCGCCTGGGCATGGTCTGGATGACTATCGTGTGGGACTGCAATATGGGCTTGAGATTCTAAGCCCCGTGAATGAGAGTGGACTTTTTACCGATGACGTTGCCGATTTTAAAGGGCTTCACATTTTTAAAGCCAATCCACTCGTGGTTGAAAAGCTTAAATCCCTTGATATGCTTCTTGGTCATCGCGAAATTGAGCATAGTTACCCTCACTGCTGGCGATCAAAGGTGCCGCTGATTTACCGCTCGACCCCTCAGTGGTTTATCGGTCTTGATAATCCTAAAACAAAACTTCGCGAACTCGCTCTCAAAACAGTGGCAGCAATTGATTTTTATCCGGCATGGGGAGAGGCGCGGTTTAAGGCGATGATGGAAAACCGTCCAGACTGGTGTTTGAGTCGTCAGCGCATCTGGGGTGTTCCAATTCCTATTTTTTATTGCAAAGCTACAGGTGAGCCGCTCCTCGACTCTAAAATCATGCTCAAAGTTGCTGATGTGCTTGAAAAAGAAGACGGTATCGACGCTTTCTACAGACACGATCCAGAATTTTTTATTGGTCCGTTCACCGCCAAAGGTGAGTTTGGATCTCAGGGATTTCGTCACGGTCGTGACATTCTCGATGTGTGGTTCGACAGCGGAGTTTGTCATGCGGCTGTGCAGAGACGTCGGGGCGATATGGCTGTTCCTGCTGATATTTATCTTGAAGGAAGTGATCAGCATCGTGGTTGGTTTAATACCAGTCTTCTTTCAGCGCTCGCAACAACGGGCGAATCTCCTTATAAGGCTCTGATCACCCACGGCTTTGTGAATGATTCTGACGGAAAAAAAATGAGCAAGAGTAAAGGCAATTCCGTCGATCCTCAGGAGGTCTCCTCTAAAAGCGGCGCTGAAATTTTGCGGCTTTGGTCAGTCTACGAAGATTACGGTCAAGATTTGACCTGCGGTAAAGATGAGCTCACTCGCGTCACTGAGACTTATCGGCGCATTCGAAATACAGTTCGTTTCTTGTTGGGTTCCATCGGTGATTTTGATCCTCGTACGCAACAGGTGCCTTATGAAAAAATGACGGTTTTAGATCAGTGGGCCTTGCATCGGTTGTCTATTTTGATCCAAAAAGTCACCGAGGCTTACAACGAGTTTGAGTTTTATAAAGTGTATCACCTGTTCAACCAGTTTTTCACGGTTGAGCTTTCTGCCGTTTATCTCGATGTTTTGAAGGATCGTCTCTACACTTGGAAAACCGACGGCCTTGCGCGTAGATCTTCCCAAACTGGTTTGTATATCATTACTGAGCACCTTCTTCGTATGCTAGCTCCTGTCCTATCTTTTCTTGCCGAGGAGGCTTATGGATTTCTTCCTGGTGAGAAAAAGGAGAGTGTGTTCTTATGTGAATTCCCAGAGGCTCCCAAAGTTTGGGCGCGCCCTGATCTTGAAGGGGATTTTGCAAAACTTCTAGAAGTAAGAACCACCCTTGCGAAAGATCTAGAAGGATTGCGAACGCAAAAGACGATTGGATCTAGTTTAGATGCGCAGGTAGAGCTTTCAGAAAGCGGTGAAACTTTTAAGATCTTAAAGAAATACGAACCAAACTTGCGCGAGTTTTTTATTGTGTCGAGCTTAAAATTGAACGAAGGTGAATCTAAGGTGAATGCGCAGCGGGCCCAGGGTGAAAAGTGCGTTCGCTGCTGGCACTATGATTTGAAAACAGGGGCATCTCCTCGGTTTCCAGGAGTGTGTCCAAAATGTGTTGAGGCTTTGTCATGAAAAAAAAATATCTCATCTTGATGGCGGTCGCAGGCCTCATCGTTGCTGTTGACCAGCTGATAAAGATGTACATTCACTCCCAGTTTCAAGTGGGAGACTACGTCGTCGTCATTAAAGATTTTTTCAATATTACGTACGTTCGTAATTACGGCGCGGCTTTTGGGTTTCTGGCGGAAAGTCACCCTGGATTTAGAGAGATTTTCTTTTTATCTATGCCGCCGCTAGCGCTTTTTATCATCCTATTGATTTTGCGTGGAGTAGAAGATCGTGACATGTTCCAGATCTCAGCCCTGTCTTTGGTTTTCGGCGGCGCTGTCGGAAACTACGTGGATCGACTGCGATTTAGGTTCGTCGTGGACTTTTTGGATTTTCATTACAAGAACTACTATTCTTGGCCGTCGTTCAACGTCGCCGATAGTGCAATCGTCTGTGGCGTTGCTGTTCTTATCTTCTTGATGATGCGGGAAAAGAAAAATCTTGGGAACAGTCATCCCTCGAGCTCAGAGGTGACTTAGTGAATGGCTCAGAACCTGAGTGTCGGCATTTTTTCAGTAGAAAAAAAAGAGTTCATTGAATATTGCAATATCAATTTTATCAAAATTTTTTACACCTTGATCCAACAACCGCAGTCTAAAACCAAATTCCCTCTCCTCGCCAGCATTGACGAATACATAGACTCGTATTTTTCTGAGGTGACCCGAAAATCTCTAATCCAAGAGCTGGTTTCCCTCAAGGACTTGCTCCCGCTTTTGGCTGACAAGATTAGTGAAGTAACGAGGTTCGTTGAAAGAGCAGAAAAAAACCAGCTGATTGGATTTATTGGGGACTGAGTCGTGAGTAGGTCTCCATTTTTTCGGCGCCAAAAAAGCGAATGGCTGAGCGCTGATTGCAATTCCGGCACAGAAGCCGTAGGTTCTCTGGCGTGTCAGCGCCGCCAGCAGATTTTGGAATTCGATGATCCACTTCCAATGCATGAGTTGAGCCGCAGTTGGTG
>JBGATJ010000037.1:0-42039 GCA_044229295.1 Pseudobdellovibrionaceae bacterium | reverse complement strand
TTTGCTTTTGCTAAACGGTGCAAAACAAACGGCGACATTCACGTGGCCATCAGCCTGCATATCACAGATCTTCGCCCACTCGCCATCGCTCACGCCGCTCTGAGCTTCACCACGGACCCAACCACCGGTTCCACCGTCGCCCTCAACATCCTCGACGCCTTTATAGGGTCGTACACCCTCTCCATCTTTGGTAATAAAAGCCGTATAATCTCCACAAGAGCGTCCACTTCGAATGTGATCAACAACTGCAGTTAGATATTTTTCATTAAGTGAGTCACCAAGGTCAGCCATGGCATCTTCGATATCAGCTTCAAGGTCTTTTAACTCCTCTTTGTATTCAGTGAGCATATCTTTTAATTCGGTCAAATTGTCTTGATCGCTGTCTAAATCGCTGGTCGCACCAGATGCCGCCTGATAACGATACGGACAAGCCTGCATTCCCGGTTGCAATCCGTAACCATATCCGTATTGGGCGTGGCTGTTTTCGACTGTAAAAATCGCCGCTATAAAGGCAAACAGCAATTGAAATTTCATAAGCATCTCCTCGATGTGTAAACCTACATGTCTACCTCTGTGACATCGACATGAAATCGCCCAGACTTGATGATTCCCTTAAAACCTGGACTTAAGAAATGCCCAAACCGGACTGAGGACTAGCTCTCAAGCACACCTGTGGGGTTCGCCGTAGATTAAGTATAAACTGAGTTTCATGATGCACTCTCTTCTCCTTGTGGATGACGAAGTCGATAACGTAGATGCACTCGAACGCCTTTTTCGTAAAAAATACGAAGTTCACAAAGCAACTTCGGGAAAGAAGGCTCTTGAGATCCTCAAAGCCCACCCGGATATTTCGCTCATCGTAACCGATCAACGAATGCCCGAAATGAATGGCGTTGAGTTTTTAAGTCGAGCCATCAAAATTCAACCCGAGGCCATCCGGATTTTGCTCACTGGCTACACCGATATCGAATCGGTCATTGGAGCGGTCAATTCAGGCGAGATCTATCGCTACCTCACCAAGCCCTGGGATCCTGTTGACCTCGTCAACACCGTCGCCAAGGCTCTAGAAAAACTGGAACTCAAGCTGGAGCTTAAGCAAAAAAATCAGGAGCTAGAAAAGGCTCTGGCCGAACTTCAAACTTTGGATAAAAGCAAAACCGATTTCATGCTCCTTATCAATCACGAGCTCAAAACACCGCTCACCGGGATCACCAGCTTTCTGCAAATCCTCAACGAAACCAAGCTCAGCGAAGAGCAAAGTCTTTACACGGATCGCATCGAAAAAAACGTCAGTCGGTTACAGCGATTGGTCAACGACACGCTTTTTATCGTTTCGGCGGAGACCGGTCAGCACAAAGTTAAAAAGTCGAAAAACTCGATAGAAACGCTCCTTGCAATCCCCAGCGAAATACAGGCGAATATTGATAAAAAAAAGCAGTCTCTCGAGGTGGATACAAAATCAGGCAACATCCAAACAGATAAGGAACTTTTTAAAGAAGTGTTCCGTCGCCTTCTTGAAAATGCTTCGAAATTCGGATCTGAAAAGGGAGCCATCTCTGTCACTGTCGCTGAGACTGGAAACGATCTAGTCACAACCATTGAAAACGAAGGCCCTGTGATCGCCAAAGCCAAAATCGAAAGCCTGCTAAAACCATTTGCGCTGAATGAAAACAGTCTCAATCACACAGCGGGAACGGGGCTTGGACTGACCGTTTGCCAAGCAATTCTAAAATCCCTTGGCGGAGGGCTTTCTCTAGCACCGATGTCCAAAGGGTTGCGAGTTTCGTTTACAGTTCCCCGTTCGTAGGCTGGGGCAGAGCAAGCGCTGAGACATACTCAGTAGAAGAGGATCCAGCCATAAGCCCTCCTAAAAAAAATATAAAAATAGTCGCAGCCTCCGTCCGCTGTGGGAGAGTTGTGGAAAATTGGGGGCAACTTGTTGTCCCCATTTTCCATCACTCTTCCACGCGCCTCCGATTCTAAAATTCCTTGGCGGAGGCTTTCTCTAGCATCGATGTCCAAAGGGTTGCGAGTTTCGTTTACCGTTCCCCGTTCGTAGGCCGGGGCGGAGCAAGCGCTGAGACATGCGCAGTAGAAGAAGACCCAGCCATAAGCCCTCCTAAAAAATATATAAAAATAGCCGTAGCCTCCGTCCGCTGTGGGAGAGTCGTGGAAAATCGGGGGCAACTTGTTGTCCCCATTTTCCATCACTCTTCCACGCGCCTCCGAAACTTCACAAAACACCATCGCCCCAGAGTATTTCCGATCTAAAATAACTCGAAAAACCAAATCCAAAAATTGACTTTTTCAGAGGAGAAAACTATAAAACAAGCAACGTGAAAAACGAAAATCTCTTCTCCAAAGAACAGCAAAAAAACTTTAATCGCACCTCCCACGGAGGCACTCTTTCTAAAGGTAAAAGAAAGACAGCAAGACCTCTTGCGCCTAACAAATTCCATCATGCTGTTCTGAAGTCCGACAAAGCCCAACTGACTCGCTACCAAGCAGTGATAAGTTTTTATCTCCAAAAATACGCGAAAAAGAACTTCGTAGAAATCTCAGGCCTCCAAGTGATGGGAAACCACATCCATTTTAGATTTAGATTCAAGCGAAAAGACCTGTACAAGAACTTCATTAGATCTGCGACAGGGCAGATCGCCTCTTACATGATCAAAACAGTAAAATGCACGAGCCATTTTTGGACCGAAACTCTATTCACCCGCGTTCTTAAAACATCGTTTGAGAATTGGATTTTGCAGAATTATCTGCATGCTAATGAGGTGGAGAGGAAGTTTGGTTACGAGGCTCGCGAAGAGGTGCGGGAGTCTGGTTTGCGCTTCATCTTTGAAAGTACGGCTTAGTCGGTCCGACCTCTTTCCAACACCGCTCCGCCGGACGTCCCTCATCATTTTAGGGGAGCTGCGGCCGGCCTTATCATTGCTCTGCTTCCAGCAGAATGAACTTACTCTTCTCACTTCTAACGCTTTTTTTGGCGCCGAAACTCTACGCTCAAGATCCGATAGTCCTTGGATTAGGAGACAGCGCCACGATACCTATTTCAAAAAGTGGTTCCGTCCGTCTGCAAAATGGAACGGTCCTTAATGTTCAAGACCTCGGGAATCGCCTGCTAGTTTCAGGAAAAAAGCTCGGCACAGCGCTTATAAGAGCAGGAAAATCGACGGTTGAGGTCCTGGTGGTTCCGCGTCCTCTCCGAGAGAGGTTCTCGGAACTCAGAGAGCTTTTAAAAAAAACCCAGGGACTGTCTTTAGGTATCCGTGATCAACAAATTGAAGTCACCGGTGAGTTGGAAAAGTTTGAAGATTGGGTTTCTGTTTCTAGGATCTTTCAAAATTCAGAAACCTATCGTATGCGCGCAAAAGTCAAAGGAGAGCTTCAAAAAAAAGCGCAAAGTTATTTCTCAGAAATCATGACCCGCGAAAAGCTCTTTGTGACATCCGTAGATTTTGAGGCTTGGCCTCACCTGCTTCTGGCAAATCCCAAAGACACGACTCTCAGCCGCTACAGGGAAGCAATGAGGCCCTTCGGAATCGCAATTCAGGCAACTTCTGATCTCATTGAAGATACACCGATGATCAGGGTGCAAATTCTCGTAGCTGAAGTGAAAAAAAGATTCGCTCAAACACTAGGAATTAAATGGCCAGATGGCCTCTCCGGACAACTCCTAGACTCCGGACACATCGGAATTTCTCGAGATCAACTCAATCTCAAAATCCAAACCTTAGAACAAGCTGGCTCCGGAAAAATTCTCGCGAACCCCACTCTGCTCTGTCGAAGTGGCAAAGAAGCTGAGTTTCTGGCTGGCGGTGAAGTCCCGATCAAGATTTCAAATGATCGAAAGTTTGGTGTCATCTGGAAAAAATATGGAGTCTTACTGCGAATAAAACCTCTTGCCGATGACAAGGGAAAAATGCGTGTGGAGCTGGAAACTGAGGTTTCGACGATTGATCATTCTACTGTCGTTGAAGGGACGCCGAGCTTTCTTACCAACCGTATCCAGAGCCATTTTGATTTAAGCCAAACTCGCACCATCGCCCTCTCCGGACTCATCCGCAACGACCAATCAGAAAGCCGCGATGGGCTTCCGTGGCTTTCTCGCATTCCAGTTCTTGGTCTCTTGTTTTCAAGTCAAGAGTTCAGGGAGGACAAAACAGAACTGATGATGTTCGTAACCCCGTCGATTGTCGATGAAAAAAAAGAAGATGCAAAAGCTCAAATGGATGAATTTCAAGACGTATGAATAACTTCGAAAATGCCGCACAAAAAATTCAACTCGAGATTGACGGACTCATCATGGGAGAGTTCGGCGTTGTCGGCTCTGGCCGAGCGACTGCCACCGAACAAGAGCAAAAAATTCGCGATCTCATAGTGCGGGAAACTCCCATTTGCCTTCAATCCAGAATGCTTGAAGAGTTTATGGGATGTGGTCCTCTCAAACCTTTACTTGAAGATGAGACTCTCACCGAAATCATAGTTAATGGTCCCTTTCAAATCTGGTATGAAAAGTCAGGCACACTGCTAGCCCACGACGACCGCTTTACATCTCTTCTCACATACACCAACTTTCTGGAGCGAGTCTGCCTTGAAGCGCAGATTCAGGTGACTCTAGATCAACCAACTGCCGACGGCAAGTGGCTCAACTTCAGGCTCCATATCTCTGGATCTTATCTGACTAAGGAGCACACCGTTTTATGTCTACGACGGCACCCGAAAATCCCGTGGA
Organism: Pseudobdellovibrionaceae bacterium; assembly: GCA_044229295.1. GTDB lineage: Bacteria > Bdellovibrionota > Bdellovibrionia > Bdellovibrionales > Bdellovibrionaceae > JBGATJ01. The sequence continues at coordinate 37,298 of JBGATJ010000037.1, read as the reverse complement.
ACTTTGAGAAACTAGAAGCGCAAGGATGGTGTTCCGACGAGGGGCGCCGGCTCTTTGAAGAAATTGTAGCTCGACGGGAAAACTTCTTAATTGTTGGATCTACAGGCAGCGGTAAAACCTCGGTTCTGAATGCATGCCTTCAACTGCTTGAGCCTAACCAACGTGTCGTAGCTATTGAAGATAGCGATGAGCTCATCCTACCGAACCAAGTAAGCACTAAACTTCTGACGAGAGAAGATCCATTTGGTGTCCTAAGAACTATTGATCAAAGTTTTTTGGTAAAACAAGCTCTTCGAATGCGGCCGGATCGGATCGTGATGGGTGAGGTAAGGGGAGTTGAAGCGAAAGACTTCTTAATGGCTCTTTCGACGGGACATCAAGGGAGCATGGGAACTCTTCATGCTTCGCATCCTCGGCAAGCGCTCATTCGTCTAGAAATGTTGATTCAAATGGGGGCGCCTCATTGGGCGTTAAGTGCGATCAGACAGCTCATTTTTCTGAGCCTCAAACACATCATCATCACAGGGAGAGATAAGGAAAAAAAGCGAGTCTTGCAAGGGATCTATGAAATTAGCTCCCTTGAAGACACTGGATTTTTAATTGAACGCCTCTTCTGAGTTCTTGACTGATACAACCGACGGCGGTGGGGCCATTGATGTCATCGTAGGCACCGGAGTGGGCGGAATGTCTTCAGAGTCGAAGTCATCGTCGCTCGCATTTCGCACTGAAAAATCAATTGGCTCATTGACCTCTTGAACGCGTTCAGGCTTTGCAAAAAAACGTCTTGAAACATCTTCCGCGATTTGAGCTTTGATCATTTCTTTGGGATTTTTATAAACTGAGTTCACAGGTCCGTCGTTGGCTGCCGTGATTGTCACTCGATCTTTGACATCCGAGATGCCGACGTTGCGTCCAAACTCTGGAACTCCAGGACGTACGGGCTGAGAGCCTGTCATATCCACGCTATTCACGCGCGCATTACCCGGTAAGATCCGACTTATTTTGTCCATGGACACCTCCTGTGTCTTGTTTCGGTACAATCGACTGATCGGAAAGAGCTGAGTGTTCAAGAGTCGAGATTGAAGGATCTAGATCTTTGGCCTACCCGTTGCAAACTCAAAAAGGATGTCTTTAAAGCCAATGTGTTTGCTGATTTTAGCTCTAGGGTCGAGTCTGGTGTGGGCTTCACCAACTGATTTTATTGCTACCGATCCGGCCATTGGCGCCACTGTCAAAACCTTCGACGGGCAGCCTCCCATTTACATTTACCACTGGACCAGTCCAGAAACTCTGCTTCAAATCGTCAAAAGCGGATATAAAGGCGGCCCTTGGCCAGGGTTTAAAAAAATCGGTGGAAAGCTTGGACAATATTTTCCTCAGCTTAAAAACTCGTCCGGACTTTTTGGATGGACGAATCCTGAGACAGCGACTCGGGGAGGAACCGATGAGCTGTACGGCGAGGTTTTGGTGAGGTTCAAAATCAATCAGAGCGCCGCGAGAACTCTGTTTGTTCAAGCAAAAAAAATGAACGAGCGCTATCAAGGCCCTGGGTTTAAAGGTGAAATCCCGGCGTCAAACTACGACTTAATCTTTCATGCTTCAACCATGCTTGAATGGGTCATCATGAACCCTAAAGTTGTCGACAGTTTCACCGCGGACCCTGAGGTTCTAAGACCAACGCTTGAAAGCGCCCTCAAAAATCTAAAGGATCCGAATTACCAGTTTAAAGATTACCACTTCGATCCTCTTTACACACCATGGAGTCCCGATAAAGGTCCTTTTGAAGCTGGGACTTCCGAGAGGAACTACCCCATATACCGGATAGAACGGTATTTAGAAAAAGGAGCTTCGGTCATTCCTTTAGAGTTTTTAGGAAAAGGGGCCTCTGATTTTACATCGCTTCAAAAAAATATTAAAAATTTTCGTGTGGAAGAGTTCAAAACATTTCTTCAAGATACTTATGCGAAATCCCCTGTTCGCTCCCCCACACCCATTGAAGTGTTAGAGCTTTTTGGGGGCCGGCTTGCCATAGATGCTATTGAACATTCTAAAAGCGAAAACGTGCGGTGGGATCAAAATTCTTATCGGTCCTGGCTGTGGGAGTTTCAAAAGAGCGTTCAGACTCAAAATCATGTGAACCCCGAAGCTGTCGCCAAGCTTGATCCAGAAAAGCTCCGGCAAATTTTCGATCAACTCCTCGACTTTAAGAAACCAATCCCGACCCTCACCCGCTCAATTGCACAAGTTTTTAAACTTGATTTGTCGAGCGGTCCTCCTCATGTAAGTCCCACTTTCAGTGCGGGTTCTTGCAAGAATTTGTACTCCTTGTAAACAGCTGTTCCTCTTTGGAGCAAATTCGTTTTTTCTACCTCACACTTCCAAACCTCTAAAATCTATGATGTATACAAGGGGGACAAATGTTTCGAACTCAATCTAAAATCATATTCGTCTTAGGCCTTGCGATCTTACTAGATTCCAAGGATGCACTTTCAGTAACGGTACCAAAAAGCATCGGCACGGCACTCACAGCTAAAGATGACAAAGAGCTGTCGTCAAGAATCTCAGCTGCAAAGTATGGACAACATATTTTGCTAACAGGAAAACTCTACACTCAAGATCGGACCATTGACACTGGCACCATCATTAGGGCAGCTGACATCAGACATATGCCTGTTGTCCAAGCCCACTATAATCTGAGTGGGAACGATATTTATATCGAAGGCTTGGATTTTTCTGGAAAGGAGGCAGGGGTTGATATCAATGGCGATCGCATTCACTTCAGTCGATCCAAGATTCATGACATTGGAAAGGCAACTCCCATCGGTGTAGGTGATGGCGACGGTATTGAGATCGCACACAACGAAATCTATAACTGGGGAACAACAGCGGCTTGCGGATCAGCACGAGGTCTGAGTATCCGCTCTCCTCTACCAACTGGCAGAGATGGTGCAACCCACATTCAAGTCTACAGAAATTATTTTCACGATCAGATTGGTTACAATAGTGAGAGCTGCGACAACGATGCCGAAGTGATCGCTGCCGGACAAACCCATGTCAATGGGAGGTACGCAGGTCGTATGGAGGGGTTATTCCGGCACAATTACTTTGTAAACACAGCTGGTGACAATGAAGGGTTTGGAATTAAATCAAGTTACAATCGTATTGAATTCAATCATCTTAAAGGCGCAAGAGGTTTTAATTTGCGAATCGGCGGCTTCAATGAATTTGTAGGAAATCGCGTGGAGGGAACTCCCAGCTTTCCGAGACCAGGCGGCAATCGAGGTGGTTACAAAAATTTGTCTCTCGGAGAGGTCATGGATGGAACGCTCGATGTTTTTGGTGGCACTCACTCGTGGCTCGATCAACAAGTGGGAAGCTTTCTGCAATCTGATGGCACTAAAGTTATTGGAGCTCGCGTAAGAAAGATCGAAGTCGGAGTTGACAGCTCGTCGCGATGGACGATGCCCGCGCTGAACACGCTCATCCAGAGTACGTCTGTGGCACCCGAGTACGGAACTGATCAAAAACTTACAGACAACGAGTGGAACAAGTCTCCATCAATGGCCGTTCCAGAAGCTGTTCGTTTAGATCCTAGTCTCGTTGGACCATACGCCACAGCCCCTTAAATAAGAGAGAGCTGCCCCTGTTGCGGCAGCTCTGCAAAGGTCCACAAGTCTTCTTTTAAAATTTCTTTGAGTTGTAAAAAAGACTCGGGCCATGTGAGATTTTCCGGCTGATGGAGAAAAAAGAAAATTCTCTTAACGCCCAACTCTCTCAGCTCAAAAAATCGCTCACGCCACTGCTGCATCCGTAGGTTGTCACTTGGATGCAGTGAGTTTGCGATAAAGCGAATGATAACATCGGTACCTGTCACACTCATGTGACAGACATCACGTCGGCCAGCTACGTCAGTAATGACAGTTCCCTTGTCATACTTGCACAGAAGATCAAAGAATCGACTCACAAGTTTTTGGTTTAAAAAACATGAGGGATGCCGAAACTCTACCGTGAGTGGAAAACGGCGCGGCCACAGTTTAAAAAAATTTTCTAAGATCGGAGCCATTTCCGCCGTGAATGACGGCGGTAGCTGCAAAAAACAAGGACCAAGGCGATCCCCAAAGGCCTCGAGAGCAGCAAACCACAGCGTTAACTCCTGCTCGACATGTTGAAGATTTTTTTCGTGCGATAGAGTCTTCGTAAGCTTAGGGCAAAACAGAAAACCAGCTGGCGTCTCTTGCACCCACTTCTGCACTTTATCGACGGCGGGAATAGCATAAAATGTGGTGTTAAGTTCGACACTGGAAGTGACGCGCGAATAGGCTTTCAAAAACTCAGCTGGCTTCGTGTTTTCAGGATAAACTTTTCCAACCCACTCTTTGGCGCCCCAGATAGGAGCCCCAATATGGAGCTCGCAATTCTCTGGCGGCTGGCGATGAGCTAGCCACTCAAAAGATCTTGCCTCGATGGAGGGAAGTTGAAACTGAATCTGACTTAGATCATCGACAGTTCCAAATTCCATGACTTCATTCTTTGCCCTTATCGCCTTCTAAGGCTTTTTCTGCTAGGTGACTTAGTCGTATCCCAATCTCAGCCAACTGATCTCTTGAAACTACGCTCGGCGCTTCAGACATAAGACATGCGGCTTTTGCCGTTTTTGGAAACGCAATAACTTCGCGAATAGCATCAGTCCCGCACAAGATCATCACGAGTCGATCCATTCCCCAAGCGATACCTCCATGCGGAGGTGTTCCAAACTTAAGGGCTTCAAGGAAAAATCCGAACTGCGCCTGAGTTTCTTCGGGACTCATGCCAAGGACTTTGAACATCGCCTGCTGAACATCATTGTTGTAAATTCGAATACTCCCACCGGCAAGCTCGTTTCCGTTGCAAACCAAATCGTAGGCCTTTGCGAGCATCGAACCAAAATTCTTTTCGTTTTGTCCAATGAGGTCCGCCGCATTTTCGTCAGCTGGGGAAGTGAACGGGTGATGCCGAGCCACCCAACGCTTTTGATCCGGCGAATACTCTAACAGAGGGAAGTCCACCACCCACAAGAAGTGATCCTTGTCGGTTTTGATGAGATTGAGCTCCTCAGCCATACGAAGTCGCAACTGATTTAAAGCCGAGCAGCAGATGTCGTAATCATCGGCGACAATCATGGCACAATCACCTGGTCCACAGCCAGTGGCAGTGAAAATCTCTTTGAGTTTTTCTGGAGAGAAAAATTTGGACGCCACCGATGTGATTTCACCACCCTTTTCTTGCTTGATCCAAACTAAGCCCTTCGCTCCAGCTTTTTTCACAAGATCTGTGAGCTTATCAAATTGTCCACGAGAAAAATCTCCGGCGCCAGGAACTCCAATACCGCGAACAATGCCGCCTCGGGCGATCGTGTCGTCAAAAACTTTGAACCCTGAATTTTTCACAAGTGAAGCGAGGTCTTTAATCTCAACCCCAAAGCGAGTGTCAGGCTTATCGCTTCCGTAGCGGTCCATAGCTTCTTTAAAAGTCATTCGCGGAATTTCTCCGACCTCAACACCTTTGATCTCTTTCCAAAAAAGCCGTAGCATCTTTTCGTTAACTGCCATGATGTCGTCCTGATCGATAAAAGACATTTCTATATCGATTTGGCTAAACTCGGGTTGGCGATCGGCTCTGAGGTCTTCATCACGAAAACAGCGCGCGATTTGGAAATAGCGATCGTAGCCAGCAATCATCAAAAGCTGCTTGAGAGTTTGAGGGCTTTGTGGAAGCGCATAGAAGTGACCTAAATTCACCCTCGATGGCACCAAGTAATCGCGAGCGCCTTCTGGCGTGCTTTTGTAGAGAATCGGAGTTTCCACTTCGATGAAAGATTGGTCCGACAAAAACTGCCGAGCTAGTTGAGCCACTCGATGGCGAACCATCAAATGGTGTTGAAGCCTTGGCGTGCGTAAATCCAGATACCGATATTTCAACCGCGTCAGTTCACTGACGTTTTTATCAGAAATTTGAAATGGTGGTGTCTGTGCAACATTAAGAATCTCGCAGCGGTGAGCTTCGACTTCAACGGCGCCGGTTTTGATTTTCTGATTGACCATGCCATCGGGTCTGGGACGCACCTTGCCCTGAATCGCTAGGACATATTCATTACGCACGTCTTTGATGCTGGCGCATTCGGCTTTTGTCGGATCGAGAACCACTTGAACGAGACCCTCTCTGTCCCGCAAATCCACAAAAACCAGTCCGCCATGATCTCTGCGCGTGTCAACCCAACCCATAAGAACAACTTCTTGTCCCGCATGAGACTTTTCTAAGTGCCCGCAATAGTGTGTTCTTTTTAAGTTTTTAACGAATTTCACGGCCATATGCTCCCTTGAAGTGTTGACACGTTTTAAAGAAAAGACTTTAGGAAATCCAACTTGAAGTGATGTTGACACAACATATCGAGGGGGTCAAAAAACTTCTTTTTATGGACAGAAAAACCCAATGTCGCATATTGTGTCCCCATGGCTAAATTTACGGTAACCACAAATTCCAACCAAACGAGCCAAGAGACTTTCAGCCGCATCAAGTCGTTTTTGAATTCGGAAGACGAGTTGAAAAAAATTGACGCTAAAATTGTCTGCACTTTTGATGACAAGAGTTTGATCGCCAATGCGAATGGAAGCCAGTTCAAAGCCCAAATGCAGGTGAAGCCCCAGGGCGAAACTGCCCAAGTAGAAGTCACCGTGGATCTCCCTTTTTTGCTCATGCCTTTTAAAGGGAAAATTCAAGAGATGTTGCAAAAAAAGCTGGGGAAAGTTCTCGCTTAAGCAATGGCAAAAACAAAAAAAAAGACGGCGACCTCTCGTGCCACCAAAAAGTCGGTGCCTCAAAAACCTGTCGCTGTTAAAACTCTGATTCCTGAAATCGTTGAACCTGACGAGGCCGACAGCGACGCTCCCCTTCGACCTGAAGTTGTCGAAAATGAGGATTGGCTCGAAGCCGAGCCCATTGATGCCGATAGTGACGAAATCTTAGAGGTCCCCAAGAAGACGGCAAAGAAAAAAAAGACGGCGGCCACCAAAGAGCTAGCGTCAACGGATCCGATCGCCATGTACCTTGCGGAAGTTCGTAAGTATCCGCTTCTCACGCGCGAAGAAGAATCAAAACTTGCAACACAGTATTTTGAGACCAAAGATCCCGCGGCAGCTCAGGCTCTTGTTCAAGCGAACCTTCGCTTTGTTGTTAAAATTGCCGTTGAGTACTCCAAATTCGGAGCTCGTTTGATTGACTTGATTCAAGAAGGAAATGTCGGCCTCATGCATGCCGTCCGCGAATTCAATCCTTATAAGGGCGTGCGTCTCATTACGTACGCTGTTTGGTGGATTCGTGGATATATTCAAGAGTACCTCATGAAGCAATACAGTGTTGTGCGCATTGGAACGACCCACAATCAAAGAAAATTGTTTTACCAGCTTCAAAAACAAAAAGATGCGCTCGATGCGATGGGTTCTGAACCAAACATCAAACTGCTCAGCACACGCCTAGGAATTCCAGAAGACGAAGTTGAAGTTATGGCACAGAGGATGTCTGGCCGAGATGTGAGTTTGAATATGAACGTTGATGAAAATTCAAAAACGAGTTTGCTGGATCTCCAAACCAATAGCGATCAAATCGCGATGGATGATCGCTTGGCACTTGAAGAGCTCGTCAGTTTATTGAGAGAAAAAATTGATGAGATTCGGCCGCTTTTGAGTGAGCGTGAGAAAATCATTCTCGAAGAGCGCCTTTTGAATGATCAGCCATTGACTCTGCAAGAAATTGGGGAAAAACACGGGATCACTCGCGAGGCCGTAAGACAGATGGAAGCTCGGCTTTTGAATAAGATAAAGAAAGTATTTTTAAACGAAGATCAGACGTCTTAAGGCGAGGGTTTTGCGAGAAACTGCTTCATCTTGTCCTTCACAGTATCAACAGTTAGTTTTACGACGGCGCCGATGTCGTCTGAAGAGTTCACCATTAAGCTTAGTTTTTCAGCGGCTGTCACTGCTTCCTTCAAACCAACATGCATGTTTACAGCCATAAAAGCGGTAATGGCAGCGTCAAATCCTGCCAAATTCGCCTCTTTAAAATCTTTGCGGGCAAGGAAAATTTGCCTGCGCATTTCTGGGATATTTCCCTGCTCTTCAGCCTTTTGAGCAAGTACGAGGTGACCTTTTGCGGTGCGTATGTTCCACATGATTCGAGGTGCCTCGAAGAACGCAAAAACCGACATGGCCGCTAAAGTCAGTTTAGGAAGCAATTTTTCTGAGATCATCGTTCCTGGCCCAAGAATACATCCCGACAAGGCACCTATTGTTGCAGCATCTTGAACCTCAGACATTGCCCTTTCACCATAAGTTGAGCTACTTCGTGGGCTACAAGGCGCGAGAGCTTGCCTTCTTATGATTTGCTCTAACTCGCAAGTCATTGTCGTCTTATTTCGGCCGGACCGTGACCAAGCCTCTAGAAGATTATCAAAACTGGTCTGAACAATATTCGTCCCCGCCGCACCCAATCCACCAATGACACAACCGGTGGCAGCAAACCCAGCTCCCGTAACGACTGTAGTCACGGCCCCTCCGGCCACAGGGCCTGCGACTAAGGTAGTTGCCGCTCCAGCTACGCCTCCAGCTGTTACGCTCGCGGCAATACCAGTTCCGGCGTAGATAAGGGCTAGAGCGAAAGCTGTCGATCCCACTGCGGTATTAAACATAGTTTCGAGGATGGCGTTGGCTTCGACCTTTGCGTTGGCCCGGTCTGCAGGGCCTTGTGCTGTTTTGTTCAGAGTACTACGTCCAACAAATGCGAGATTGAGAAGAGTTCGACCTCTCAGATCTTCGATCTGTGCAAGTTGAGCCGCTACTTGCGCAGTGGTGCCTTTCACCAGAGCTTTTTTCTCATCATAGGTTTTATTGATTTGATCGCTGAGCTCTTTCAAAGCTGGACCTAAGGTCTCGGGTTTAGGATCTTCCATAGCGAACCGAAACTTTTCCCTAGCGCCAGAGTACGAAATACTTTTATCTGAGTATTCAAGAAGAGTCTCAAGCTCTTCTTGCTGAAGAAGGTCTTGTACAGCATCTTCAGTTGCAGGATTCTGAAATAAATTTCGATTTTCTAAAATGGCAGCATTGAAGCGCTTGTTATACTCATCTCGAGTAAGTCCTGTCGGACTTCGACGAGCTTCTCTCAATTGACGAAGCTTGACACGTAAGGGAGTTGTCAGCTGGAAGGCGCGTCTGGACTTTACGAAATCATTGCGAGACTGACAAGTTGCTGCCGCCCTGATCACTTCGGGGTCCACGGGGTCATCCTCAGCTAGCACCGGGAGAGCCATGAACAACACGCCTGCATGAATTAGCAATAGAATAAAAATCAGGTTCTTTTTCTTGATTGAAACCATCAACTCTCTCTCTCTCCCAATTGTATTGATTCTACGGGCATTTCTCAATAAAATGCAGGCTTTGTGTCTCAACTCTAGACTAACTTTACTTGACCCAAAGTCCAGTTGCTGACAAATTGGACCTCTCCATGAACTCAGAGAATCTAGCGAAAACTCATTCTCGATCGTGCGTGCTTTTGACCGGTGCCACTGGTTTTTTGGGCAGTCATTTGCTCCTCAAATTTCTTGAGTTAGGGCATCCCGTCCATATTCTTGCAAGACCACAATCGCGTCTCAAACGCATTGATGGGGTTTTAGAAAAGTGCGCCTCGGTTGTTTTTGAAGACCAGCTGGAACAGCTTTTTCAAAACTCAGGCATTAAAATCGTCGTTCATTGTGCGACTGAGTATGGACGTAAATCGCAAAGTGCCGCGCTGATTTCTGCGACCAACTTGCTACTTCCGCAGTACCTTTTGAAATTAGGTGAGACCTACGGCATTGAAGCTTTTATCAATACGGATACTGCACTTTCTTCTCACCTCAACGACTACGCTCAGACAAAGACAGAGTTTCGAAATTTCTTAGAAAACTTTCAAGCCCCATTCCGACGAATCAATATGTGTTTAGAACATTTTTACGGACCGGGCGATGATCACGATAAATTTTTGACTTGGGTTGTGGAGGGTTTATCGCAACATACGGAGCGCCTGCCACTCACCGCCGGCCAACAGAAACGAGACTTTATTCATGTGAGAGATGTCGTGGCTGCTTTCGCTGCCGTCATTTCTATCTTGGACGATCTGCCTTGTGGATTTTCTTCATTTGATGTTGGGAGTGGTCAGAGCTTTCCGATCAAAGATGTCGTGACTTTGATTTCTGATCTATTTGGACCACACTCAACTCGATTGGATTTTGGAGCGACTCCACTTCGAGACCAAGAGATGATGCAGTCAAATGCCGATACCTCTCGACTGCGCTCTTTAGGATGGAGTCCACAGATCTCGCTTGAAGAGGGGTTAGCTGAAATGATCGATCTGGAGAAACAGGGAGCACCATGAAATATTTAATTACTGGTGGTTGCGGTTTTTTAGGTTCTAACCTTGCTGAGTATTTAATTTCTCGCGGAGATGAGGTCGCGGTTTTCGACAATCTCAAACGGCATGGATCAGAGCTCAACCTTGAGTGGCTCAAGTCAAAAGGTTCATTTCTATGGACCCCGGGTGATGTTAGAAACCAAAATGACATTGAAAATGTAATGCGCACCTTTCAACCTGAATTTATTTTTCATCTTGCAGGACAAGTGGCGATGACGACCTCCATTGAAAACCCCCGTCTTGATTTTGAAACAAACGTCCTTGGAACGTTCAACGTTCTTGAGGCTGTAAGAAAATTGAGTCCTAAGACAGGGGTTATCTACTCATCCACAAACAAAGTCTACGGCGATCTCAATCAGTTTCACTACGACGAAACTGCGACAAGATATGTTTGTAAGGAGTTTCCAAAAGGTTTTGACGAAAAGACTCCACTTGATTTTCATTCCCCATACGGAACCTCCAAAGGGAGCGCAGATCAGTACATGTTGGACTACGCTCGGATCTTTGGCTTAAAAACTGTTGTGTTTCGACATTCTTCGATCTTTGGCCAACGTCAGTTCAGCACTGCTGATCAAGGATGGGTGGGATGGTTTGTAAAGAAAGCTCTTGAAGCTAAAACTTCAGTGCGACCTTTCCAAATTTCCGGAACTGGCAAGCAAGTCCGCGACGTTTTGTTTTCTGAAGACCTTATCTCCTGTTACATCAAGGCTAGTGAAGCGATCGAAAAAATTTGTGGTCAGGCCTTCAACATCGGTGGCGGTATCGCTAACAGCCTTTCTCTTCTCGAATTATTTTCTGTTCTTGAAGAGGCCCTAGGGGTTGAAATGAAATTTGAGAGGCTTCCTTGGCGCTTAAGCGACCAGAAGATTTTTGTTGCCGATATTTCGAAGGCTCAATCACTTTTTGGTTGGACTCCAGAAATTTCTTGTCGCGAGGGGGTGGGGCGCATGATTCAGTGGGTGACCGACGCATGTTAGAACTATCCGTGATTCTCCCCGCCTACATGGAAGAGGAGAACTTAAGGCTGCTACTGCCCCGCCTTCTTAAAACCCTTAGAGAGATGACCTCATCGTTTGAAGTCATCGTTGTTGACACTGAAGTCTCGTTGTTGACACTGAAGTCCCACTCGACAACACCTCCGATGCTTGTCAGCTTCCAGATGTCGTGTACATTCGTCGACAAGGAGGAAACTCCTTTGGAAGTGCCGTTCGCACTGGGATCAAGAAGGCCCGCGGAACTTCGGTGATTTTTATGGATTCTGATGGATCGCACACGCCAGAGTTTCTGCCCCAACTTTGGAGAGAGCGTGAGCATGCTGACGTTGTGATTGCCTCTCGATACGTTGAAGGTGGTTATACAGAGAATTCAAAAATGCTCGTGGGCATGAGCCGTGTTCTCAACTGGAGCTATTCGCTGATTCTTGGACTTCCATGCAAAGATGTTTCAAATAGTTTTAAGCTTTACCGACGTGCTCAGCTGCAGTGCCTTGTCCTTAAATGTGAGAATTTTGACATCGTCGAAGAGATTCTTTACAAGTTGATTCGGCTATTTCCAGATTTAAAAATTAAGGAAGTTCCGTTTTCGTTCAAAAAACGTATGTTTGGCGAGACGAAACGTCACCTTTTATGGTTTATTTTAAGCTATGCAATTACAATCTTAAAGCTTAGATTTATGAGGATCGAAAGACAAACCAGTCCTTAGACGAAAGAACTTTTTCATGGAAAATGTCTTTTCGAAAAAGCGAACGACAGACATCTTATTTTGGATCGTCGTAGGATTTATTCCTCTCGTGTTGCTGATGGATCCCTATGGTGTTTTTTACAGCGACTGGAAAAACCATATCTGGCTTTCTAATTATTTCGGACACTATTTTCAGACTCACGCGGATTGGCCTCAAAGAATTAACACCTTTGAAAAGGTCGGCATGCCTCTGCCCCTCTTCTACGGTTTCTTATTTTATCCAATCATGGGGACACTTTCAGCATTTGTCATGGCAGGCGTAACGTGGATCCTCGTTGTCTTGTTCACTCAAGGGGCCGTTATCTTAATCCTTCGCCGATTCTTGCAAGCTCTTTCTATAGATCAAAGGCTCAAACAAATTTTGGCGATCGGCATTCTGTGGGCGATTTATCCTCTCACCAACCTCTACAACCGAGGGGCCTTTACAGAATATCTTGCGCAGCAGTTTCTTCTCTTGATGATTCTGCTCATTTTTATACTGACAACAAGCATCTCAAAATCGACTCGGAGGCTTATTCTCTGCGTACTCCCACTTTTGTTAACTTTGCTTATTGGCACGCACCCCATTTCAGCAGTCTATGGAACAGTCCAAATTTTTGCTCTTACTCTGACTCTGTTTAGTCTACAACGCTTGAAGCTCAGCAAAGGCGAATGGCTCACTACTGCCGTCGGAGTGGGAATGACGTCAATCTGCTGCCTACCGTGGGTTTATGGGGTCAAAACTTATAGTTCCCAATTTCAAATTTCTCAAACCATGTCTCTTCACTACTATTCTCATAGTCTGGACACTTGGTTTGCACGCCTGACTCCATTCATTCCAAATCTCCACGCTTACGAGGAACGTTTGGTGTTGGATGGAGCAGATTCAACGCCTCACTTAGATCCACAAGTCAGTCTTGTTTTCGGTTTGGTTTTTTTACTTTGGTTAAGACGACGCTCGAAATTCAATAAAGCTCTTACGGCTGGCGCCTTTTTCTTTTGCGCCGGCGCCATTTTACTCATCATTTCTATCAGCGAAGGCATGGGACAGGTCCTCGCTTCATTTCTCGGCCCGATGCAGTTTCCATATCGCCTAGTCACCTATGTCAACGCCTGCTGGCTCATTGCCCTCATTTTATTTTCGCTGGGAGGAGCTGCAAAACTTACACTCCAAACTGGGGTCTATCGCACTCTGATGACGATTTCTTTTTTAGCTCTTAGCTTTAAAATATCTCACGCCCACTCTCAACTCGTATTTCGGCACGATCGCTCTTTGTTTCAGGATCAAAGCTCTAAAATTAAAGTTCTCACGCTGTCTCCCGACTTGTATTCCCCGAACGACTACACCACACCGCGCCTCTACAGAAAATGGGATGCTTCTCCGGACTATCAACAAAAGTCGACACCTTGGCCCTTTTCGACATCTGAGATGACCGTCGAAACTCTTCCCATCGACATTTCGCAGCCCACAGATTTGGTTACGAATATTCAAGCGTTTCCGAATAATGAAATTTTCCTAGATGGAAAACTTCTTGCATCTGAAATTTTCATCGGCCCCGATCAAAACTTAATCATTCGCTTACAGCCCACAAAAGGTGTTTTAGAGTTAAAATTTACAGAATCTCAAATTTGGCGAGCGGGCCTTAAAGGCGCTCGCCTTCTGATTCTTTTGTGGATGATGTTAATAGGCTTTCTAACTTTAAAGACCTTGAGCCCGCGTCAACTGGTGATCTAAGTGCTCTATCGTTTTTTTGATATAAGCTACCGCCATCGAAAAGTTTTTATCGTCCCCACGATCAAACTTTAGCATTTCATCAAAAATTTCAAACTTGTACTTATCACCGTAGCTCGGAGCCAAATTCACTTGGATGGACTTGTAATATCTAGAAAGTGAAAGAAATGACACCCACTCACAAAACTGTTCCGTTGGATTCGCACCACTCAGATTGGAGATAAAGCCCGTTGGGGTTCTAGGTCTCGCACCTCTAGGCGTGTACGCGGTGTAAAGAGGCAGGAGCAATTCCCCGTAGTTGGGATCATCATGAACAATTTTGTGATTCGTGCAATCTTGGCCATCCAATTTTTTGAAAAAGCAGACGATCTCGCGAGCCCGCTGTAAACTTGGATCTTTAGTTTTAAACTCTGCATCTTCAATCGGAAACTTCCTGCCCGCATCCCAATCATAGGAAAGACGCGGCCAATTGCCTGCTTTCCATATTAACTCCTCCGTTTTGTAGTTTTCTGGAGCAGGTGGATTCAGAGGTCCACTAAGAGCAAAGTGAGCGTATTCATGATAAAGATAGTTCATCAAAATTCCATCGACATCAGAAATGCGCCCCGCAAACTCGTCTTTAACCGAAGCTTCTGATTGAGTTCCATTCTCATAGTGTTCCGAAGGATTTTCTTTCCCATCTCGGGTCTTTTTTTGTTCATACCAAGTGAGTAGCCCGTTCATTCCTACCCTTGGATCAGCGGCGAGATTGATCACACCACGCTTCATGCCAAGGGCAAAAACAGGCTTTCCATCTTCTACTGTGAAATTCGAATAACTGCTCGATCCTTCCCCACCAATCCAAATCCGCTTGAGTTGCTCAGAGCACAAGAAATTTTTCATGTAAGGCTCGGCCACACTAAAAAAATGAACTAAGTCGGCCTTGATTGCGGCACGCTCTGCCTCTCGATTTTTATGCGAAAGACAAGGGCCTGTGAAGGCTCCGTAGTCTTTTTCCCACATATCATTGCCATTCTCGTAGACATCAGTCTCCATCAAACACAAGAAATCATCCTTAACAACGCGTGGACGGGTCTTCCCTTTTGCATCACGTCCTGAAAAACTGTAGTTTGTTTTCCCATCTATGCGACGAGCAAACTCTTCTGTGGTGCATAGAGGATTTTGAACATCAAATTCTAGGGCTGCCGATAAGATGTTAGATTTTTGAGTTTGGCCTCGCTGATTAGCGGGCTCTCGGCCAGAAAGTGGGTTGGAGGAACATCCCGCTAGGAAAAACAAACTCAAGAAAAGAATTTTTGCCATAAAAGCACCTCTTCGGAAAAATTTTCCCTAAATCCAATTGGAAACTCAATCGAAAAATTTTGCGTCAAAACTCGCATCGGCATCGGCACCAGCATCAGCATCGGCACCAGCATCAGCACCAGCATCAGCATCAGCATCAGCATCAGTATCAGTGGTGTCAGTTTTAGTTTTACCTAAACTGAGACAACTGATGCTGTGGTGTGAGGCTGAAACTAATGCTGAGGCTGAGGCTGAAACTAATGCTGGTGCTGGTGCTGACGCTGATGCTCAGCCCATATCCATTTCGCCGCCACTAAGGACGGTTTGAAGTTTATTGCGGAGTCTTTGAACGGCCTGTGCATGCAGCTGAGAAACCCGACTTTCCGTGACTCGCAAAACTTTGCCGATCTCCTTAAGATTGAGATCCTCGTAGTAGTACAACGAGAGCACAAGGCGCTGCCTTTCCGGAAGTTCCTCGATGGCTTTGGTCACAACTTCTTTAACAGTTTTGATATTCAGCTGGTTAAACGGATTATTGAGTTTGCATCCCTCAAGAATATTTAAAATGGATTTCTTATCAACGTTGCTAAAAGTTTGAGCCTCATCGATAGATAGAAGAGACACCGGTCTCACCTGATTGATGAGGTCATGATACTCATCCATATTCATCGATAGGTGTTGGGCCACTTCCTCGTCATTTGGCAATCGGCCGAGCCGAGTCTCAAGCTGCATGTTAGCTCGATCCAAAAGCTTGGCTTTGTCGCGAACCGATCGTGGGACCCAGTCTTGAGCTCTGAGTTCGTCGAGAATCGCGCCTCGAATTCGAAATTCTGCATAGGTTTTAAATTTGTTGTCGCGAGTGGGGTCGTATTTTTCGATAGCATCCATAAGACCGATAACACCACTTGAGATCAAATCATCAAGCTCAATATTTGAGGGCAAACGAACGGCAATTTTTTGGGCGATAAATTTAATGAGGGGTGCATACTCCATGATGAGCTTATCTTTTTGCTGAGCCGTAAGTTTATTGGGCTCTTCTTTGTATTTGCGCAATAGCGCCGTATTATTGCTCATCTTTTTTTCACCCTTTCACTACAAAGCCGTGTAGAAATAGCTTAGCAAACCTTCCTAGGTCTCAAACGTCCAATTCATTTCATGCCACTCCAACGAGGCTTTCCCAAAAGACCTGTAGACCACCTTTAGTTCGATCAAAGGAGGGGGTTGCCATCATTTGGTCGCATAACCCTGCAATCCCAACAGAAGAAATTGCTTGGGGATCATGTTTCAAAATGAGACGTTGTTGGTGAGTTGCTGCCCTTAATTTGTCATCCGACTGGACTGAACCCCAGTACTCCAGACTAACGTATAAAAATCGACTGACGACTTCGTGAAATTTTTGAAACAGATGGTGACCTTCTCTTTCGTCCCGGACCTGATTGCAGATAATCGCAAAACGATCATCGCGAAATCTCTGATTTAGGACTTTTATCAGGGCGTATGAGTCCGCAAAGCTAGCCGGCTCTGGAGTAATAATAACTGCGGCTGCCTGAGCAGAATTATTGAGATACAAAACATTGTCGGCAATACCTGGTGCTGTATCAATGAGTAAATAATCATAGTGCATTTCAAGAGATGAAAGACTGTCTAAAAGAGCTCTTCTCTGAAAGGCTGACAGGGTATTGTAATCAGCGACTCCGCTTCCCCCGGGGATCAAATGAACTTGAGGTTCAATCTCGGTAAGAATGTCTGTGATCGACTTTTTACCATTTACAACATCAAGAATGTGACCATTAGATCTAACTCCGAACATGATGTCTACGTTGGCCATCCCGAGATCACCATCAAAAATCAAAACCCGCTGCCCGCGTTTTTTAAGTTCGATAGCGAGATTCGCAATTAGGGTTGTTTTTCCCACTCCACCCTTACCCGAGGTGATACTGATTGTTTTTGTGGGAGAATTTGTTGCAGAACTATACAGTGCCATGAAGGTCCTCTCTTTTATTTTTCCAACTGGTCAATCGAAATACGAGATCTAAAACCCGTTCTTTAGTTGCAAACTCGAAGTCCTCTGGAATTTTAGGACCTGTACCAAAGCAAAATAGAGGAATTTTAGTTTTAAAGTGAAAACTAAAAATAACTCCATTTTGCATGCTCTCATCGAGATTTGAAAAAGCAACGTCCTTGAATTCGGTGAGACGATATCTTCGTGCCATTTCGAGTAAGTCTGAATATTTATTGAGCGCTGAAAGAACGAGATGATTTTGTGCCCCTACGCTCGCCGGAGGCAGGAGGTTTTTCACCAACTTAAGCTCGTCCATACTCGTAAGTCCTAAACCTGGGAAATCAACCAAAACCGCATCGAACTGTCCAAAATGAGGAGCAAATCTCTCCCAATCCATTTGGCTTCGAATCACATTGAAAGGGACATTTAAGATCTGAGAGTAAATACGAAGTTGATCAACAGATCCTACCTTGAACGTGTCGGTGGTTAAAAGCAGAACTTTCTTTTTGTGGCTAACGACGAGATGACTTGCAAGCTTGACGAGCGCCGAGGTTTTTCCTTGACCTGCGGGGCCCATAAAGCAATGAACTTTTGCGAGGTTCTGATCACCATTGACCTGCGTTTGACCTAGAATGAATTTTGCTATCCAAGAGCTCGCGGTTGCAGGCTTTTTCAAATCTGAGATAGACACTTGGCTTTGAAGCTGCAACAGAATTTCCGCCGAGACATCTTCGTAAACTCCAACTTGATTGAGCTTTTGAAACATGGAACTGAGTTCGTAGTTCAATCCATACTGAGCGCCCGGATGATTGATAACTGATTGTGACGGTGTCTGCTTAAAAGATTCTATGGCCTGTTTTAGACTTTTGATTTCGTCCTTAAGAGCTGTGATCTCTTTAGAGCTATGGAGCTCTGCCGTTTTTTTTGTCTCTAGGAATTGAAGGGCCTCAGTCTCTTTCATCGCTTTGAACGCTCGGCTCGCAGCATTCTTGATTCGTTCGGAGGCGGCATCATGGGGTTGGCCTGACTGGCCTGATTCGTCTCGAATGTCGATGTACGGCGTTCGTGTGATTGTTTTTTCAGGCTCCTTGGCCTGTTGCTGCCGACTCACAACGTGGTCGATGACTTGTTTCTGGCTTCGAGCCGTACTACGAATAAAACGTTCTTTATCTTCGCTTCGGAGTTTACTTTCTACGAATTGTTTCTTTCGGAGAGTCTCATCGGTAATTGCGGCCGTAATCTCGTAGCTTTTATCACCCACGAGGCCAAACCCTTTACTAATTTCTCTTGCAGAGAGAATGATCGCATCTGGTCCAAGATGGGCCTTGGCCATTTCTAGCGCTTCTTTCATGGACCGAGCTTCAAACTTCTTAACCTGCATGGTTCATCTCCACAAGTCCTACGGACTTAACATTAGCATCGCCGGTGAGTTCACTATGCGAAAGCACTGCGAGTTGAGGAATAAATCGCGAGGTGAGCTTATACAAATGACGTCGAGAATTAGGACTAGTTAAAAGAATTGGCTGACTTGCAATCTCTGGATGCCGCTCAACGATTTTTGCTATTTTTGTGATAAGTTGCTGCGCGCTCTGCGGGTCCATAATCAGCTGAACTCCTTGCTCGGTTTGCAAAAGAGAATTAGACACAAGCTCTTCCACATGAGGATGGAGAGTTAACACTGGAACGGACCCATCATCCGTCGTATATTTAGCGGTAATTGATCTTGCTAAAGCCTTTCTCACTGACTCGGTTAGCATTTCAATATCTTTACTTTTTGGCGCTTCGTCCGCGAGTGTTTCAAAAATTGTTAACAGATCACGAATTGAAACTTGCTCTTTAAGAAGATTTTGTAGAATTCGAACCACTGATCCCAACGGAAGAAGATCAGGAATAAGCTCTTCCACCACCTTGGCATGGTTCTTTTTAAAGTTCTCAACCAATCCAGCAACCTCTTGACGACCCAACAGCTCATGCGCATGCGTACGAACAACTTCGGTCAGATGAGTTGCCATCACGGTCGGCAAATCGACCACCGTATACCCTGCCATTTCGGCCTCTTCTTTAAGAGAAGGAAGAACCCACAATGCATCCAAGCCGAAAGCAGGTTCACGAGTTGGAATTCCATCGACAGCCATAGTCACGCTGCCTGGATCCATCGCGAGAAGGCACTCTGTCCTAAGGACGCCGCCACCAACTTTATTTCCCTTAATGAGAATTCTGTACTCACCTGGTTCTAACTGAAGATTGTCACGAATATGGATACTAGGTACGATGATTCCCATGTCGATAGCGAACTGTTTACGAATACTGACAATACGCTCAAGAAGATCGCCCGTCTGCTCAGACTCAACGATATTGATCAAACCATAGCCAACTTCAAGCTCAACCATATCCAATGGCAAAAGAGTCTCAATCTTTTCTTTCTTTTGCGAGCTTGCCTCTTCCTGTTGAACTTTTTTACTTTTTTCTTCGCGTTCTTTTCGGTATTGAACGAGAACCCAAGACAATCCTCCCAAAAAACCTCCCATAATTAAAAAGGGTAAGGTTGGAAGACCTGGAACAAGCGCAAGCAAACCGATAACTCCACCGGCAACACCCACGGCTTTTGGTTGAAGTAATAACTGGCTAGACATCTCCGCACCCATATTTTGACCAGTGCGCGAACTTCTAGTCACAACAATACCTGCAGCTGTAGAAATAATCAGAGCGGGAATTTGACTCAAAAGTCCGTCTCCGATGGTCAACATTGTGTAGTATTTCGCAGCGACGCTCATATCCAGACCTTTTTGGATCACACCAACAAGAAATCCGCCCGCGATATTGATCACGGTGATCATGATACCCGCTATGGCATCTCCACGAACGAACTTACTCGCTCCATCCATAGCTCCGTAAAAGTCTGCTTCTGCTTCGATCTCTTTTCGGCGCCTACGTGCTTCTTCTTCGTTGATGAGTCCCGCATTCAAGTCAGCGTCGATAGACATCTGTTTACCAGGCATCGCATCTAATGTGAAACGCGCGGCAACCTCTGCAACCCTACCAGAACCTTTCGTGATAACGACGAAGTTGATCACGACAAGGATCACGAAAACCACAAACCCTACAACGTAGTTATTGCCAACGACGAAATTTCCAAAGGCCTCAATAACATCTCCAGCGGCTTTTGTTCCCTGATGCCCGTGAGTTAAAATCACGCGAGTCGTAGCAACGTTGAGAGCCAGGCGAAACAACGTCGTGATCAAAAGCAATGATGGGAAAACGCTAAAATCGAGAGCTTTAGTTACGTAGATTGAAACGAGTAAAATTAAAAGACTAACGGCGAGTGAAAATGACAGCGTCAGATCCAAAATCATTGGCGGCATGGGTATGAGCATGACCATCAAGATCAGTAACAAACCGAATGCGATCAGCAGATCCGTATTCTGAGTGTATTTCTCATAGCGTTTAATAAACTGAAAAAACGCGTCCATCCTATCTCACCACTTTCTTTCGCAATCGGTAAACGTAGCTGAGGACTTCGGCCACGGCGACAAAGAGCTCTCGCGGGATAACCTGGCCGATTTTCATAGTTTTAAACATCGTTCTGGCGAGAGGTTTATTTTCTACAATAGGAATTTTATGCTCTTTGGCTATTGCTTTGATTTTTTCAGCAATCAGATCGCCACCTTTAGCGATCAATTGCGGCGCTGGAAGATTCGCATCATATTTGAGAACACATGCTATATGAGTTGGATTTGTTATAACAACATCACCTTTAGGAACAGCATCCATCATACGACGATTTGCCATTTCTCTTTGCACACGACGGATCCGTGCCTTAATTAATGGATCCCCCTCACGAGATTTGTTTTCTTCCTTAATTTCTTGCTTCGTCATCATCATCTTTTTTTCAAGATCCCATCGCTGGTAAAAGTAATCTACCAACGACATGCCGACGATAGAGGCCCCAATAGAGGCGAGCACACGCGCAGCGCTGACACCTAAAAAGCCAAACATCTGCTCAACAGTTTGGGTCATTAGGTTTGGCCAAAGTGCAATTTGCGATCGTAGTGCTAAATAAATGACTCCCGTTATGAGAAAAATCTTGATGATAGACTTGAAAGCTTCCACTAATGAGCGAAAGGCAAAAATCCTTTGAAAGCCTGCTAAAGGGTTCACGCGCTCAGGCTTAAGAGAGAGAGCATCTTCAACATTCAAAAAGCCAACTTGAACGACGGTTGAAAAGATCGAAATAAAACCAAAAACAAGAATGGCTGGTCCAATCAGTATGACAGATTTTTGGAAGAACATGTTTCCAGCTTGCGAGAACTCGCCTGTTCGAATCATTTCAACAAGATCTGGTCCAAAACTAAAGCTAAACAAATCGTGAATGTTTCGGAGGTAAAAACTAGAAACCGCCCATATCCCCATGGCGCCTACCAATAGCATCAGTCCGCCTGAAAGCTCTTTAGTGTGCGCAACTTGGCCACGCTTACGAAACTCTTCGCGGCGTAACTGCGTTGCTTCTTCGGTTTTTTCGTTGTCCTCTGAATCTGCCATTTTCTACAGCGCCTTCATTAAAACCATTAGTTTTTCAGCGAGCTCACCTTGCATATTCGTAAGTTCCATAACCAAAAGCGGCATTGTTGCAAACATACAGCCAAAACCTAAGCTGATCGTCACTGGAAAGCTCGTTACCAAAACATTGATTTGAGGAACTGCCTTACCAATTACACCCATCGCCAAATTCGCGATCAAAACCGAAATCATGACTGGCGCGGCGATCTGCATACCGATCAGCAAAATCTGCTGTCCCATGGCCGCAACATCACGAAAAGGCGCAAAATTGAGATGGGCCGAATAAAGGGGGAGAACCGTAAAACTTTGAACCAAACCCGAAAGAAAGTAGTGATGACCCTGTAGAAATAGGTAGAGCACTGATGCCAATGTCAAATGAAACTGCTCTAAAAGGTTCGATTGAGTTCCCAACGTTGGATTAAACACCTGCGCTGAAGACAAACCGATTGAAATACTAATAATTTGTCCAGTCACACTCACAGCATAAAAATACATTCGACAGAAAAAGCCGAGGACAAGACCAAGGAACACTTCTTTCATAGTCAAAAGGTAAAGCTGATTGTCTAAGTCTTGCAGGCTGATGGCATCACGTGGAATTACCGGAAAGAGCAGCATCGTCATAACAACGCAAAGAAGAAGCTTCACGTGAATGGGAACGTTTTGGATTCCAAACACAGGCCAGGTGAAAACAAAACCGATCATACGCAGCAGAACTAGCGCTGCAGTCAGAATCGAAATTTGATCCAGCCTAAAAAAGCTCTCCATGACTCTCGTTTACTCCCTGACAAACGTAGTTAAGTTTTCAAACAGCTCGATAGTGTAATGGGTCATCACATCGAGCATCCAAGGTCCCGCTAGAAAAAATACAAGAGCGACTACGATCATCTTAGGTATGAACGTCAACGTCGCCTCGTTGATCTGGGTGAGCGCCTGGAAAATACTCACGACGAGACCGACCGCCAAGGTTGTAATTAAAAGCGGGCCTGCAACCATTGCTGTAACTTTGATCGCGTCCTGCCCTAATCGAATCACTAAATCTTCATTCATAACAAACCCCAAGAAATTAAAATCAACCAAAACTTTTGATGATAGAACCAATGAGTAAGGTCCAACCATCAACAAGAACAAAGAGCATAATTTTTAAAGGTAACGAGACAACCACAGGAGGCAACATCATCATTCCCATCGCCATCAAAACACTCGCAGCCACCATATCAATGACTAGAAATGGAAGGAAAATAATAAACCCGATCATAAAACCAGTTTTTAACTCAGAGATTACGAACGCAGGAATGAGAACTAGAGTTGGAACATCTGCTCTTGTTTTTGGAGCCGGAGATTTCGACAACCGAATGAACAAATCCAAATCCTGTGGACGAGTCTGGTTGAACATAAACCTGCGAAGAGGCAAAAGGCCGCGCTCAAGTGCATCACTCTGATTAAGTTGCCCTGCCATAAATGGCTGGAGCGCATTCGCGTTGATCTCAGTTAACGCAGGGTTCATGATAAAAAATGTAAGGAAGAGACCAAGTCCAATCAGAATTTGATTGGGAGGCATCTGCTGAACTCCAAGGGCTTGGCGCAAAAACGAAAGCACGATAATGATACGAGTAAAGCTTGTCATCATTATCAATATCGCTGGTGCCAGTGTAAGAATCGTAAGCACAAGTACGATCTTGAGGGTGTTAACAATCTCTCCAGGATTGTCTGTGGATTTAAATCCGAGATTTACCGAAGGCAAGGTCACAGCCTGCGCCCAAACCTGGGTAGATAGAAGGACGACAATCCCAAGAGATAAAAAAGCAGCTATGCGGCTTACTGATCTAGTATTAATCACTCGTACGACCTTAGGTTTTTAAGTTTGCTTTTTACCGTGTCTTTGATTTGACCCATCATAAACTCTTCAGAATCTTCTGGCACAGCCGCGACTGTCTTAGTTTTATGAAATGACCTAGAAAAGATTTTTGCAAAACCGGTAGACGCTTGCTCGTTGGACTCGATGAGCTCAGACTCATCTTCACCAACCAAGGACAAGGACTTCAGCATAGAAATATTGTGATCTGTCACACCAATAAGGATGGTTTCTCCAGCGACTCGAACAATAGCCAAACTCTTTTTGGGCCCTAGGTAGTGCTGAGTTATGATCTTGATGCGCTTTTCACTCCCCTTTTTATTGGCTTTTACAGAGTATTTTTTCATGAAGAAAAATCCTCCAATAAAAAGGATACCGACAACTCCAAAACTCATTAAGAGCTTAAGAAAAATTGGATCAGACTCCGCGGATTTATTAACCTTCGCCGTCTTGATAGGAATTTGGTCTTCGGTCTTTTTAGAAATTTCCTCAAAACTCATTGTAGCTACGCCGGCTTCGTTGACGCCTTCTTCTGCTGGAGCAGGAACTTCTGTTGCTTCAATGCTTACAGCTGGAGCTCCTTGCGCTTGATTCTTTTGCAAAGCCTCTTCCAAACTCAGTGACTGAGGACGTACATCCTCAGCATCTTCTAGGTGAATAGGCTCAGACACCTTTAACGGAGCAGTGACCTGAGCCGCCTTTTTGAGTTTAGCAGCAGGAGCCGGTTTTTTGGCGGCAACCGCAGCCATTACGCAGCTAGAAAATACGAGAGCGGCTGTCACTGTAACTAATTTCGAAAATACAAAGCTCTGCTTCATCCTCAATCCTTTACTTAAGTTGTTCCACTCGTTCAGCTGGCGAGATAATGTCAGTCAATCGCACACCAAATTTTTCGTTGACGACGACGGCCTCGCCTCGTGCAATCAACTTGTCGTTAACCAGAACCTCCATAGGTTCACCCGCAAGCTTACTTAGTTCGATGACGCTACCTTGACCAAGATTCAGCAGCTCACTGACCGGCATTTTGGTACGGCCCAACTCCACGGTCACTCGCAGTGGGATATCCAGAATCAAAGCTAAATTTCGATCCTTCTTATCTTCGGACTCCTCTTCGCTAGCTTCTGGGGCGTCACCTGCAGCGGCGGCACCCTTTGGCTCCTCATCCTCGGCTAACTGCTTTGCTAAGTTTTCTAGTGTATCGTCTGCCATGCTAACCCCCGTTTACTTTTCAATCGTTCGCGTGACCTGCACTGCGACCGTTCCGTGATGAACTCCATAAAATCCCTTGAACTTCTTTACACCTTCGACCTGCACATCAAATTCCCCATTAGAGTCTTGATCTAGAGGAAGGACGTCCCCAACTTTCAAGTGCATCATGTCTCTAAGTTTGATTTCTGTTTCACCAAGATAAACTTTGATATCAAGATCGGTATCGAGCAACTGATCACGGATAATCGATGTCCAAAGTTTTTTATCGGTTTGGTCAGATTCAATTTGAAATCCCGTAGATAACTTTTGTTTGATGGGCTCGATCGTAGAATATGGAATCACTAAAGTGATAGTCCCATTCGCATTTTCAAGTTCGACGTCAAAAGTTGATGCAATCACGACATCTGTCGGAGGAACAATCCCCACAAACTGTGGATTCACTTCGGTTCGCACAAATCCGCAACCAATTTTTTCAACCGACGCCCAAGCAGCCTCGAGATCTTCGATAGCAAGATCGACGACCCGTTTTACAATTGAGAGCTCAATCGGAGTAAAATCTTTACCTTCAATTTTTGTATAGGGACGGTCGGCTCCTCCGAAGAAGCTATCGACTAGGGCGTAAGCGAGCTTACTTTCGATCACCAAAAGGGCAGAACCCCTCAGAGCACTAAAACGCAGAACGCTCATGCAAGTAGGCATTGGAAGTGTATTTACAAACTCACCAAATTTCAAAAAGTCGGTGCTTGCTAAATTGAGAGACGCGATTTTTCTAAGAGCTGACGATAACGAGACTCGAAATGACCGCATGAACTTTTCGTAGATGACTTCCAGTTGGGGAAGACGGCCCCTGATGATTCGGTCTTGGCTTGTTAAATCATAAACTGTAACAACTTTTTCTGACTCTTTTGCAGAAACTCGACCACTCGTGGCTTTGCCGCCGCCGGTGACGGTCGTTGTCTTGGCTGCGGGCGCTTCTTGACCACTATTTCCAACATCACCGTCAGAGACAGCTGCTAAGAGTGCATCAACTTCGTTCTGTGATAAAACCTGATTCATAGGGCCCCTTGTCCTAGCGACAGTTAGTTGTAAATAAATTCCGTGAAGAACACGTTTTTAATTTTTCCCTTTGTCAAAAAGGCATTTACCGTGTCTCTGATTTCGTTTCTTAAGAAATCTTTCCCTTCACGAGTAGAGACCTCTTCGAAGGTCTTGCTAGAAAGGAGAATGATAATGATGTCTCGAATTTGTGGTTTACGTTTTTCGATCTCTTCAGCGACCTTTTCACCTTCGAGCTCGATTTCCATATTTACTTTCGCAATTTTTCGTCCTCGAGATCCAGCGAGATTGACGATAAATGTTTCAAGCGGAATGACTTTACCGATGAATTCAGCCTCGTGAGCAGCCTCTTCCTTTTGCTTTTCGTGCTCGCCCTTGATGACGTCTTCGATTTTGGGCTCTGCCGCGTCTTTTTTCTTTCCTTGGTAAATGAGAAATCCCACCGCGCCGACGAACACCATATTAAAGATCAACAGAATGATCCAAAGAGTGGGACGTTGGGCGGGTCCTTTGCTTTCGGCGGATGCTGAACCAGATTCTGCGGCCGCTGCCTTTTCTTCTGCCACATTTCCTCCATGAAATGAACGTGACTGCTCAGACTGTGACAGAAGCAACACAGATGCCAACCCGACTTAAGATGGATTTTACCGACAAAAGGATTGTGGAATTGGAGCCGAAAACTCCGTGGCAGATACAGCGAAACAATCAGAGTTCAAAAATTGACTCTCTCTTTTGGTCAAGAGTCAATTTTCTGACTTCAATCCGTTCCCGCCAAAAGGTGGGGTCCCACCAATTTTTTAAACTCTTCTAAGATGGGAACGGTCGAAGCCACCATGGAATTCTTGTAAGGATCGTACGGCTTTCCCTGATAGGTTTCTACGATTCCACCGGCTTCGCGAACTAGCAAAGTTCCAGCCGCCGTATCCCAGGGTTTTAAATTCCTTTCCCAAAACAGATCAAAGACACCGCGAGCCACTTGGCACATGTCATAGGCGGCAGCCCCAGGTCGCCGCACACCGCGAGTTCGTCTCACAACTTCTGAAAAAATCCGTAGTTGTTCTTGCAGAGTTTCTTCGTGATCAGCGAAAAAACCTGTAGACGTAAGACAGTCCTTCAGAGTTGACTTTTTTGAAACCGACATTCTCTGACCATTGCAAAACGCACCCTCACCTTTAATGGCCCAGTAGGTCTCGTTAAGAACAGGGACATCGATGACTCCAACCTTTAAATCGTTTTCAAACATCAATCCGATACTGATGCAAAAAACAGGATATTGATGGATGTAATTTGTGGTCCCATCAAGGGGATCCACAATCCAGTAACCTGATTGAGTCGGTTTTTGAATCTGAGTTTGGCCATCTACAAAACTCGATTCCTCTCCTAAAAAGCCAAATTCGGGCAAGACTCGACTTAGGTAAGATTGAATGAACTCTTCCGATTTTTTATCAGCCTCACTGACAAGACCTGCGTGAGCTTTCTCTTCGATATTTTTGAGCTTTCCCATGTAGCCAAGCAAAATCTCTCGGGCCTTTTGACTTGCCTCTAAGGCCGCTTTGAGGGACCTTTGCCAAAGTTCGTTTTGATCTTTCATTACCTTTATCCCTATCAAGAAGTTGACACATTGACCTGAACTGCCGAGTAACGCTAACATATAAAGACAGAGATTCAATATCATAAGGAAGGATTGTTTCCTATGGCAAACAGCAAAGCTGACGGTTCTAAAGGCGACACGGTCGTCAAATTAGTTTTAGTTTTCTTCATTTCTCTCCTTTCGTTCTCCATCGGAACATTCATCGGTAAGAAATTTAGCGATAATCAACACCAACTGGCCGAACTTGAGCCCGGTGAAAAAAGCTCTCGTGATGTTGCTTCGGTGCATTCGTCTGACGTAAAGCCAGAGTCGGCTTTGAAAGAAGAAGACATCGCAAAGCTAGCTGAAGAATTTGTGACTGACGATGAAGAAGAGCCAGGAAAAAAAGCTGAAGGCGAGCACGGGCACGAAGCGAAACATGAAGGCAAAGACGAGAGTCACGGTAAAAAAGAAGACGCGCATCACGCTGTCGCTAAATCTGGTCACGGCGAAGAGGAACATGCAGCTGCTCCAAGCAAAGGTCATGGCGCAGAAAATGAGCATGGCGAGCAGCCGCAAAAAGCCGCCCAACGCGTCGCTGAAGGTAAAGCACCTGCAGAAGAACACCATGGAAAAGCTGTGGGCTCACGCATTCCCAACAGTCTTCCCGCGGCCGTTTCTCAATCCTCAATCGGAAAATACACAGTGCAAATTGCTTCCTACCCACAAGAAGAAGACGCCAAGAAAATGGCTGAAGATCTTCGCAAACGTGGGTTTGCAGCCAATTATGTCCAAGCGTTTGCTAAGGGGCAGAACTGGTACCGAGTCGTGGTTGGTCTTTTTAGCACCGCCGAAGAAGCACAAAAATATCGTAACGATCTTTTGGCAAAAGCAAGCGTAAGCTCAGCGATCATTCAGAAAATCAGTAAATAATGGATCAACTCGAACTCACCCAATCAATGATGGGAGGATTAGATCTTTCTCTCTCCTCACTTTTGGCCGGGTTCGTTTTTGGTGTTTTCGGAATCTATTTTTTCAGATACGGCAGACGCGATGGAAACCCTAAATTACTGACGACCGGGATTGTCCTCATGGCCTATCCCCTCTTTGTCTCAAATCCATGGATGAACTGGGGAATCGGCTCGGTTCTCACCGTTTACGGTTTTTGTTTGATCACAGGCTAAAGCCAACAGATCCAAGAAGCCGAACCGCAGGCCCAACTTCGGTGAACTCACGGTTCACAATCCGAATCTCTGTTTTAATCTCGAAAAATCTAAGGAAAACCGCGCGCACACCAAATCCAACTCCGACATAAGGGAGCTCTTTGCCTTCCACCGAAATTTTCTCGCTATCGATTTGAGAATCAACAGAGGTTTTCAAGGTTCCCCCGCCAAAAGACAAATACGGTCGCCACTGCGAAGACGGAGTCGGCGCCCACGAAACCCAAGCGCTCTCATCTTTTTGGGCGGTTGTAACATTCAGACTCGTATTGCCTGAAAATCGTCGATCTTGAGACGACCTCTCACCCGTGATCATCCACGAGCCATAACCGATCCCTAGTGAGTAAGATTGCGGTGAAGTCACAACTAGATTTTGCGTTTCATCCCGCCGGAACTCATTGGTGATGCCCGTTAAAAGTTCTGCAGAAAAAATCTTCTTTTCAGGCGTAGGCGCTACGATCTCGCTCGTGGAGGCTGCAAACCCAGCCGTTGCTGATAACAAAACGAGAGAAATAATTTTCAGCTTCACCGAGGCGTCTCCTGGCAAGGTTGTGGGCTTTTAAACTCCGCCGTTTTCTGTGCGTAGGTTGCAAAGTAACGACATTCTTCGGGAGAAATCTCAGGAATCGCTTCGACAAAATGATTTAGCAAACTATAGGAGGAAAGTGTTTGATCCGCTTTGAGCGCTACGATCTCAGCTTTGACCCCGTCTAATGACTGAAGCAGAGTTTTTGCAAGTTCCATCCGAGTCGCCTGCTTTTCTGTGCCCAGGCGCTTAGCCCGTAAATCAGAAAATCCTTTGAAGAGCCGTGAATATTGAGTTCCAAAATTGTACGCGCGCTCAATCGGATCTCGCTTAGTCGCAATCTCAAGCATTTTGTCATCAGTTGTGGAAAGTAAAACTGGTAATACATCGAGCTTTCTAGCGGTTTTCATCTGTGGAAGTGATGCCGAAATAAAATCAGCGTTGTCCGTATATATCCAGCCCCACAAATCCGCCATTCCCTCGTTGAATCCACGAATGATGTTGCGAAGATATTCCAGTCGGAGTTTTTTTTCTTCAGCGCCAGGTTCGGTGCTCACGGTTTCTTCCTTGCTCATGGGCTCGAGAGCCGCACTCATACTTCCAAAAACCCTCTTAAAAAACGCAACCGTATGGGCTTCCAAAAACTGATACTCAAGGAGTTGCTCAACGGATCCCTCAAGGACCTTCTTATAAAAAATCGAGTGAAAGTGCTCATGCCCAATCACACCTGCGTTGACGGCCAAGGGGAGGTCGGGCTGTTGAAATGGGACAAAGAGCAAAGCATTGTTGGAAGCTATGTAAAGAGCGTTGTTCTCTACCTTTTCTTCGCCTCTCGTGAAATTCGCTTCAAAGCCCACGTTTAAAGGCCACGAAGCTTGGGTCCCAAGCTGAAGGTCAAGATCGTACAGCTTTTCCAGATGGGCATAGAGCGATAGCAACTGCAAACTCTTCGCGTCAGTTGGAATCACAACTCCGTCAGCATCCTGGATGTATTGCAAGTACGGACCTGACCCGGACAAGCCATCCTGAAAGGGCACCGGAGATTCGTAAATGCTCACGAGATCGCTCTGCAAATGAGCGACATCTTTGAGCTGCCTAAGCTCAATGTCCTGAAAATGATAAGAACCATCGGCCGTCGGCCAAGGCAGACGAGCCATAACAGGCTTAGGCGTGGCTTTTTCAAAAAGCTTTTCGCAAGCACTTAAAATAAAGAAAAAAGGCAGAAGTATGAGCAACTTGCCCGTTAATTCCCGCAAACGTGAACTCCTCAAAAGGGCACATGTGATACTGTGCGTTATAGTTGTAATCTTAAATGGACATTTTTACAAGAGGGACTTAGAGTGCTTTTTCTTTAATCATGCAAAATATTGATTTTATTACAGAAAACCTAAACCCACCACAGTCTTCAGGCGTTACTAGCGTGGATGGTCCCGTATTGCTTCTGGCGGGCGCCGGATCCGGAAAAACCCGAGTTTTGACCCACAGAATGGCCTACTTGATCGCGACCGGAAGGGCCCAGCCGCGGGAGATTTTGGCTGTAACTTTCACCAACAAGGCCGCGCGCGAAATGAAAGAGCGCACCTCCCACCTGGTGAACCAGCTTAATATCGTTGGGGCCCATCAAATGTTCGTGGGGACCTTTCACAGTTTTGGCGCTTCGATTTTGCGAAGCCATATTTCTCTCTTACATTACAAAACTTATTTCAACATTTACGATACCTCCGACCAAAACACCGTCATTAAACGCGTTTTAGTTGAGCTCGGTCTGAGCGATAAAACCCATCCTCCAAAAAGTGTGCTCGCGCGGATCTCTCAAGCAAAAATGCTGGCGCTATCACCTGAGGTGGTGAGGACCAAAGCTCCCCATTTGATGGATCCTAAAGGCGCCGAAATTTACAAAAAATACGAGGAAGAGCTGCACAGATCCAGCGCTCTCGACTTTGATGACCTATTGCTCAAAACCTACGATCTTTTTCAGATGTATCCCGACGTTCTTGCTCACTACCAGGAGCGTTTTAAGTACATCATGGTGGATGAGTACCAAGACACCAACCACATTCAGTATCTGTTGGTGCAAACACTCGCGAGCAAACATAAAAATCTCTGTGTCGTTGGAGATGAGGATCAATCCATTTATTCGTGGCGTGGCGCTGACATCAGTAACATTTTAGATTTTGAAAAAGACTTTCCCGAAGCTAAAATCATCAAGCTCGAACAAAATTACCGTTCGACCAATAACATTGTTCGCGCAGCTTCTGGACTAATTCGCAACAATACCGAAAGAAAAGAAAAAACTCTTTTCACAGAAAATCGCGATGGCGATCTCATTGTCATCCGTGAAGAAACTACCGATTATGATGAAGCGAGGTTTGTTGCTAAATCGATTCGCTCGTTTTTAAACGAGACCGAGTTCACCGCAAGCGACATCGCCATCTTTTACCGAACCAATGCTCAATCTCGCGTGCTCGAGGAGCAGCTTCGAACTCACGGCATCCCTTACCAAATTGTCGGCGGCGTAAAGTTCTTCGAACGCAAAGAGATTAAAGACATTATCTCGTATTTGCGATGCAGCCTCAACCCTCAGGACAATGTCGCTCTCAAACGCATCATCAATGTCCCTGCCCGTGGCATCGGCAAAACGACTGTCGAAAGACTCGAAGAGATTTCCATTGCCCAAGGCAAAAGTCTTTATGCAGTTATCAAAGAGGTTATTGACTCACGAGAGTTCAATTCCGGAACGACAGCGAAGCTTCGACGTTTTGCTGATTTGCTCGAGGACAATATCAAGGCGGCAAGGGATCTCTCGATCAGCGAGCTCTATCACCGTGTTCTCGATACCACCGACTATATTCAAGCGCTCAAACGTGAGGACACCGTTGAAGCTCAATCTCGTATCGAAAACTTAGAGGAGCTCGACAACGCCATTCTCCAGTTCGCAAAAGAACGGGGTGAAGAGGGACGGCTCCAAAACTTCTTAGAAGAGGTCGCCCTCGTTTCAGACGTTGATACCATGGAAAACCAACCCCTCTCTGTGACCATGATGACCTTGCATATTTCTAAGGGTCTTGAGTTTCCGGTGGTTTTTGTGGTTGGTCTTGAAGAAGGGCTTTTCCCGAGCTACAGGTCCGTGGAGCAGCAAGATGAAAGCTCCATCGAAGAAGAGCGCAGATTGGCTTACGTCGGAATGACTCGCGCCAGACAGCGCTTGTTTTTGACATACGCAAGACAGCGAAGGGTTTGGGGACAAGAGCAGTTCAATCCTCCCAGTCGGTTTTTAAAAGAAATCCCCGAAGATCTTATTAGTTTTGAATCCGCGATGAGCCGCCCTCGGTTTGTCGAGCGGCAAAAATTCAATGAATTTTCTTCGGACTCCCACTCGAAAAAAAATTGGCGAGAGTC
The DNA here is from genome assembly GCA_044229295.1 of Pseudobdellovibrionaceae bacterium. Taxonomy (GTDB): domain Bacteria; phylum Bdellovibrionota; class Bdellovibrionia; order Bdellovibrionales; family Bdellovibrionaceae; genus JBGATJ01. The sequence goes on along the minus strand of JBGATJ010000037.1, from coordinate 4,696 downwards.
CTACGAGGAGCAATCGTTCCCCGACTACGATGGAGATTCCTCGCAAATGGGAGCCGTGGTTTGGCGACCTGGAAATCGAGTGCGTCATCCTACGTTTGGAGTGGGCTCCGTCTTGCAAGTTGAAGGAAACGGAGAAGATCAAAAAATCAGCGTTGTTTTTTCTGACAACACTTTAAAGAAATTTGTAATGAAATACGCACGCCTCGAACGTGTCTAAGAGACTGTTTGAAAAGAGGTTTGACAAACCTGACAGACTTAGGGTGTTGTTTCAATTCAGGAGGCAACTATGTTGAAGGCAGTTTTTGGTTTTATTTTGCTCACTTTTTCGCTCCCCTACGCATTCGCGCAATCAGGATATGGCCTTACAAGAGCTTATGTAAATGAAGCGTCGATCAGTCTTTCTGAGGGACGAATTTCCTTTGGGAATAGCTCAACCACGATAAAACTCGGAGGAAGCTACTCTTATATGTTGGACCGAGGTCTCCAAGCCGGAGTGGATGCCAGCTTTGCGTCCTACAGCGGGAGCAACTCACTAGACACCACGTACATTTCGATTTTTGCAACAGGAACTGTGAACTTTCCTATGGAGAGAGACATTCGTCAGGCCGCCTTTGCTAAAGTCGGTTTTGGCTTTAGCGATTTGGATAGCCCTCCTCGCGATAAAAAATCAGAATTCGGCTTTAAGGTCTACGGAGGAAAGAGATTCCCCATCTGGGACCACATCGAGTACGCTCCCATGGGCGGGATCTACAAAATTGGCTCGCGAGATGCCGTCATAGAAATTATTCCTCTGAATATCACGGCTGTTTGGTAAAATCGCGGTTTTTGCATTTTTCAAAAGCTCCCACTCTTTTTCGTAGTCACCTAACTGAGTCGGCTTTTTCAAATCCTCTGGGTCCACATAGCTAGATTGGACCCCGTCCCATCCCGTAAAATAAGTGGTGCGATCCTCTCGATGAGTTCGAAACTCAGGGACGAGGCTCGCTTTTCCCCCGCCTTCCGGAATATCAACAGAGAGACTTGGCATCGCAAGACCAGACAAATGCCCCCAAAGCTCTCGCTGAATGTTTTGGGAGTCTTCAAGCGAAGTTCGCAGATGATCCGTTCCAAACGAAGGGTCACACTGAAACATGTAATAGGGCTTAACCCTGAGATACAAAAGCCTGCGGGAAAGGGCCTGCACCAATGCCGGGTGATTATTTACGCCGTTAAGTAACACCATCTGATTCATGACGGGAATGCCGCGATTGACGAACCGAAGGAGAGACTCAGCAGCCAAGTCTGTGATCTCATCTGGGTGATTAAAGTGGGTCATCAAAAATACGGGGTGGAATTCACTCAGCGTACTTGCGAGCTGGTCCGTCATTCGCATAGGATTTACGACAGGCATGCGGCTTCCGATGCGAATGATTTCGATATGATCAATACTCCGAAGATCAGAAAGCACCCTTCTCAGAATCTCATCTGAGAGAGTCAGCGGATCTCCTCCTGAAAGAATCACTTCACGAATTCCAGGTCTTTGCCTCAAGTACTCCAGGGCATTTTCGTAGTCGCTTGAAAAACCAACAAATGCCTGATCTTGACCAGTGAAATGTTTCCGAGTGCAGTAGCGACAGTACACACTGCAAATATCAGTCACAAGAAAAAGCACGCGATCGGAGTATCTGTGAATCAGGCGGCGAGATCCTTGATTTTTATTTTCAGCTAAGGGATCTTCCATGGACTGCGCACCGGCTTGCAGCTCTTTGAGAGAAGGCATAAGAATTCGGCGAAGGCTGTCAGAAGGGGCTCGCGCTGCTAAGGAGGCGTAATAGGGGGTCGTCTGAATTTTAAACCCCTTGCCCAAACCGGAGAACGCAGCTCTCTCCTCTTCCGAAAGATCAAAATAAGCTGCAAAATCATGAACCGTCCGCAGACTCTTGCGAAGCTGCCACTTCCAATCCAGCCAGTGGTCCACTTCCACTTGTGGGGGGCGCGCGTGGGGTAAAAACTGAAACTTCATAGTGTGACTACCCTTATTGACGTTTGGTACTGTATGTCAATTATATAAATCCACATAACTGTAGCATTCCCCAACAAACTCGAACTATTTCGCCAAAACGAGAAATTTTTTGATATAACGGATCCAGCCACCACGGAGGGACTATGAAGTCAAAAAAGAAAGCTGCAGCCAACGAGGGCAGCCGCAAGAAATCCAAGATCGCGCAATTTGCAGAACAAGCTTCGAATCATTTTTTCGAATTGATCGCGGATGATCAAAATCCACTCAATCGCTGTGGAACTCTTTGGAAAAATAAAGTTGTCAATTAGGGCGAGAGTGCCCACTACGAAAAATGAGATCCCTGGCCCTGGCCCAGGGATCTTGTTATTTTTAACGAACCACGCATTTCAGTGCGAATGATCCCTTCTTCCAAGATGAACCAACCATGACTGGACTTTGAATGCTAGCCGAGGTTTGGCCGGTAAATGTAACACCGTATTTTGCTGAATACTCGTTACATTTGTCTTTTTGTTGCGCAATGATTTCAGACCGTATTTTCTCTGGCGTCTTTGGGGTAATGAATAAGTAGTATCCCTTCAAAGTTAGCACATCTGCACTCACCCCGCTGAAGGTAGTTACGAGCCAAGGCCATTCGGCAAGGGCTGGGATGCTCGTTGCGAGGGTAGCTGCGACAAAAAAAGCTTTCACGACATTTTTGTTTTTCATAGATCCTCCTTGATTTAGAAATCGTGAGATCTGAGATCCAAATAAGGAAGAAAAAAACGAGATTTACTTAAAATGGTGAATCCCTGGACTGCAACACACCCTACATCGCTTCAGATTTTTTATTGGCATCTGCCTTACCCACCAGGACAGTGACGTTGGTATTTTGCGGCTTTGATTTTTTCACAAGGTTACTGAGTTGATACGCCACCGCTCCTAAGATAAGAACAATGGTCGCCACTGCGAACACCAGAACAGCCTCAAAATACATGCCGCAAAAAGTAAGCACGAGTCCAACAAGGGACAACAAAATCTCAATCTGAAACAGCCGATTGGCAAAACGAGAGTTCTCCACATCTCTTAGGTCGGAAGATTTTCTCCATTTATTTATACTTTGGGTGGGCGCTAGGTGCCTGACTTGGGCTTTTTTCTCAAAATGAGACGGTTTTTTTTTAACACCCACTAAACCCCTAAAACCCCTTCTGTTTCATTTTCGTCAAAGTCCAATCGTCTAAAGTTTAGACAATTTCTCGGGCGCCCTGGACATCCCGATATACGTAAAAAACCATTTCGATATCAATAGGTTATATCATCTTAAAAATTTTTGGCGCAATCCTTGGATCCTAAAGGGTGTAGCGACACGTTCGCCACGAGAACATTTTAGGAGGACCTATGAAATTCTCAAACTTAACACGACAGCGAGTACTGACCATGGTGCTAATGGGCGCTTTGGGACTGAACATGTCTTGGAGAATTCTAGGTCACATGGCTGCCATCGAAATGGCCTCTCAAGCTGTTACTGAAGAAGTCATCGAACTCAACGGAGTCAAATACAAGATCAACGCAAAATCAGATCCGTCATCAGAAGATAGAACCATCGTCGATGGAACTCCTGCTGAAGGCGGCGCTTGTACAGGTTGTACATTCGCGACTGTCATAGATAAAAAGCTTTCAAATATCGAAGATCTAAAAGCTCCACTTGAGGCTTATCTTCACACTCGAAACGCCCCCGTGGCTCAAACTACAGCTCCAGCGCCAGTTGCAAAAGTTGAAGATCATAATGCGTTCCCCAAAAAGTGTACTGGAAAATCTGGAGCTACCAAACTCAGCTGTCTTGCCGATTATTTGGTGGAAAAATCTTTGGCGTGGTCTTGTACAAGTCCTAGCACTAAAGATGAGCAAGCACTTTGTGATGACGATCGCTACAATCCGGACAATGCTAGAATCTGGGTCACCACATTTTACAACACTCACATGAAAAAGGAATTCGCAAAACAACTCAGCCAGTGCTTAACGGAGCGTAAGCGCAACAACCAAAGCAGCCTCAACGCTATGTCGATGAACGGAATGGGTAACTTTGGAATGGCTTACAATCGTTACAACTACCGCTCAATGCAGAATAGCATTGCAGGTTTTGATACCTTTGGTGATCAATGTGAAGGTTACGAGGAACTGATAGGTGCTATGAACACGCTAATTACTGGCCTTGAAAGAGACAGCGGTTCAGATGTAAAAACAAGCGTGACTAGCATGTTAGATCGAAGCTTCGTTGCTGAGGCAGCTCCTGCGAACCAACTTTGGCAAGCCTCGCAAGAACCTAACATCGATCCTCGAGTGAAGGCTCTTCTTTTACAGCAATATCAAATTGCCAATCAAAGCCTGTACAGCCGCTACATGGATACAACATCACTCCTTGGATCTGATGGTGGATTCAACCCATTGAGCTTCAACCCCCTCGACAGCATGAACTACTTCCAAAATGGATTTCAGTCTTGTGTGAGTAGTATTTTATCAAATATTCAATCACCTAATTTTAGCCAGTCTTCGAGCTGCGGTGGCGGAACTTCTTACTCTCCACTTGGCAATTCACAATATGGTGTGAATAGCAGTGTTTTAGGCTTACAAGATCAAATGTCTTTTTATCCTCGTACAAATGCACCACTTCGCGGTGGCTCAGGTCCTTCGGGATTATCGACATTACCTCAGGCCACC
>JBGATJ010000036.1:0-42362 GCA_044229295.1 Pseudobdellovibrionaceae bacterium | reverse complement strand
ATTCGGTGAGCGTGAGAGGAATCTCTTTGCCACGCAAGAAAACGCGATAACTATTTAAATCAATACTGAGCTCTTCCCAATTTAACAAATCTGGCTGAGCATCGGGAGGATGACTGCGGCGAACAACAGCCTGGATGCGCGCTACAAGCTCGGGAGTGGAAAAAGGCTTAGTGATATAATCATCAGCTCCACTCTCTAGGGCCTTGACGATTTCTTCCTCACCATCAAGAGCTGTTAAAAATACGATGGGTGTATTTTTATATTCGGCGCTCTCGCGAATTTCCTTGGTTAGCTCAAGACCGGTCTTCCCCGGCATCATCTGATCCATGAGAATGGCATCAGGCATAAAACTCTTGAGCGTCGCAAACAGATGAGTGCCACTATCGAGCTCTTCAACTTCGAACTGCCGAAGCTTCAGCTCCTCGCGAATCACTTCGCGGATATCGGCCTCATCTTCAATTACCAAAATCTTCATCATTCCTCCACGCGGGTTTGCACAAAAAGAATAGCGGGTTAGCACTCTCAGTGCAAAGATTTTCGATGCATCTCATTTCGGAGTTCTTGGATCTCCTTTACAGAGACTTCATATTTCTGGCCACACATCTGACAAACGACTTCGGTGGACTCTTTTTTCTCGATGATGTCGTCGAACTCTTCAAGCCCCAAAATCGTCATGGCTCCCAAAACTCGATCTTTCGTGCATGGGCAATGGTAGGCCAGCGCGTGCGGGTGAGGCAATTCGATTTTTTCAAACCCTTCAAGCAGCGGACTCATCAGCTCAACTGGGGACTGTCCCTCCAAAATGAGCTTGGAAACCAAATGTGAAGATTTGCTATGGTTTGCCTCTAGACGCGCGATGGCCTCTTCTTGCACACCTGGCATAACCTCCAACAAAACACCGCCGGCCGATTGCACGCGCCCGAACTTATCTAAATAAACTCCTAACGAAACAATGCTCCGAATTTGATGGGACTGATGAAGATAGTGGGCAATGTCATCGCCAATCTCGCCACTGACCAGCTCCACTGTCCCCTGGTGAGGCACCTTCTGAAAAGGCAAATGCCGAACCACCGTCAACAGCCCATTGCCGACAGAAGATTTGAGGCTCAGCCCCGGTTCATATTTCGCAGGAGCGTAAAGAGTGTGAGGTGTGTAACCGCGCACCTGACCAATCGCCGTCGCCTCAGCATAAATATTTCCCATAGGACCTTGCCCGCGGACCAAAAGCCCCACCGCCTGGCCTTCTTTGAGATGGCTTGCAAGCAGCAAAGATCCAACCATAGCTCGACCGACGGCCACCGTCGGGAGTGGGGAGGTTTGCTGAATTTCCTGCATTTTTTTGACCACGCTTGTGGCATTCACGGCGGAGGCACGAATGCCCAAGTCCTTTGTGACAAAGCGATGAATTCTTTCCAATGAGCCCTCGATCCTATTCCAGCTTCTAGCAGCTTAAGGCGACAACAAAATTGAGTCAAAAAAAAACTCGTCAAACGCCCTCCCAGAAGCGCTTTTATATTGACAGACTTCCCCGCTGGACTTCAATTTGGTGTTTATGCATTTGATTTTACTTCGACACGCGGAAAAGCTCTTTATGGGATCCTCCAACCCATCCTTGAGCCCGAAGGGTCTTCGTCAGTCAATCAGCCTAGTTGAATCATTGCTCCGGTTGAGCGAAACATCCCACCGCTGGAGCGTCCTCGCCTCGCCTAAAATTCGCACTCAGCTGACGGTCATTCCCCTTTGCGAAAAACAAAAAGTTCCTCTTAGAATCGAAGAAGGTCTTGATGAGCGCCAGGGCGATGAAGTCGTTCAGGTCTTTCGAAGACGAGTCTCAGAAACGCTCGAGCGCATTATCGCTAGGTCTAAAGCGCAAAAAACGGATTTCGTTTTGGTCTGCAGCCATTTAGATTGGCTCGAAGAATGTATGTATGCCCTGGAGTGTGACCTCACGCCTACGTCACCGGAATGGCCTCAGCACTGGGACTGCGCACAGTTTTGGGTTTTTGAAAATCAAGATTCTCTCTGGCAATTTCGATCGCAAGGAGCCTCCCGTGACACCAATTAGAAATATCTGGGGCGTTGGCCGTAACTATCTTGACCATGCCCTTGAGCTTGGGAATACCCCACCTCCCACTCCCATGATCTTTCTCAAAGCTGGCAGCTGCATTACGCCAGAGTCTGAGCCCATCAAACTGACAGCGGACTGCATCCATTACGAAACCGAACTCGCCGTGCAACTGGGTGATGATCTTAGCCCTAAAAGTCTAGCACTGGCTCTAGATCTTACCCACCGCGAAGCGCAGACGGAAGCCAAAAAAACAGGCTACCCTTGGACCCTGGCCAAGTCCTTTCGCGGCGCCTGCCCTCTTTCTCGGTTCGTCGAGTTCAGTCAAGTCAAAGCGTTTGAAGAGTTGGAGTTTCTTCTTAAGATCAATGGTGAAATGAAGCAGCATGGATTCAGCAAAAATATGATTCATGGTCTGCCGCGCCTGATCGCCTACATTCGGGAGAATTTTCCTATCGTTCCCGGCGATTTAATTCTTACGGGCACGCCTAAAGGGGTCGGCGCCCTCAAACCCGGCGACGTCCTTGAGGCTGAGATCAAAAATCTCTTGAAAGCCCAATGGACAATAGCGCAATAACTCTATAAAAGAGAGCCTATCCAAGCTGCCGGAGGGCCAATGCAAGAGCTTCAGTCAAGGGTGAAAGCCAAGGGCGAAGAGATTTTTCGCCGTATGGAAGACCAATCCAAATCATCACTGTTCAGTAAAGATCGTTGGTATGGCGCGATCATGGATTGGAGCATGAAAAACGAAGGCTTCAAAACGCAAATGTTTCGTTTCGTGGATGTGCTCCCCACTATCTCCTCCAGCGGCGAAGTGGCAAGGCATCTGAAAGAATATTTCGCAGAAGGCGGCGAAAAACTCCCTTCTGTTTTTAATTTTGGATTGGGCATTGGATCTCTCGCGCCAGGTCTGATGGCAGGAGTGATTCGAAAGAATGTCACCGAAATGGCCAAGATGTTCATCACTGGTGAAAATCCTAAAGAGGCTCTTCCTGTTCTCAAGAAAGCTCGAAAAAACAAAATCTGCTTTACCGTTGATATTCTTGGAGAGGCGACGTTAAGTGAAAAAGAAGCGCAAGAGTATCAGGCCAAATACCTTGAACTCATCGAATGGCTTGCGAAAGACGCTCAAAGCTGGGAAGAAGTCCCGCAAATTGATCGCAATCACTTGGGCCCGATCCCTAAAGTCAATGTGTCTGTAAAACTCACGGCCCTCTATTCTCAGATCAATGATCAGGCCTGGGATCAAACCAAAACAATTTTAAAAGATCGTCTGCGTCCTCTTCTTAAACTTGGCAAAGACCGAGGTCTTTTCGTCAATCTGGATATGGAGCAATATTCCGTCAAGCATCTCACGCTTGAAGTTTTTAAAGAGCTTTTGATGGAGCCAGAATTTGTTTCTTACCCTCATTTAGGCTGCGTGATCCAGGCTTACCTTCGAGACTCTCTTGGAGACGTCAAAGAACTCACTGAGTTTGCAAAGCGCCGAAAAACTCCCTTCACCATTCGTCTTGTTAAGGGCGCATACTGGGACTACGAAACTGTCGAGGCTGAACAAAAGGGATGGCCTATTCCAGTTTATACTAACAAAGCGGAGTCGGACGCTAACTATGAGGCGTGCGCTCGGTATCTGCTTGAAAATTACAAAGTCATTCTTGCGGCCTTTGGGTCTCACAACGTTCGAAGCCTCTCTGCCGCCCTCGTAGCTGCCGAAGAACTTGGCGTTCCGAAAGAAGCCTTTGAAGTCCAAATGCTCTACGGGATGGCGGATCCAATCAAAAAGTCCATGGTCGAAATGGGATATCGCGTGCGCGAGTATGCTCCTGTTGGTGATCTTCTCCCAGGCATGGCGTATCTCGTGCGCCGACTTTTAGAAAACACCTCTAACGAAAGTTTTTTGCGTTCGAAATTTGCAGAAGGACAATCGTCTGAAACTCTCCTCACTGACCCCAACAACAATCTCAATCGCACCTCCGATCAGCCAAAGGCTCTCCAACGTCCATTTTTTAACGAGCCTCTCAAAGATTTTGCCATTGTTCAAAACCGAAAGCTCATGCTGGATGCTCTTGAAAATCAACGCCGCCTTGGCGCCGTTACCGTTTGGCCCGTGATTGCCGACCGCGAAGTGCGGGTAAAAAACATCTTTAAACGCGTCAACCCCTCTCACCCTTCGCAAGTCGCCGCTGAAATCGGGCTTGCTGATCTTGAGCACGTGCAAACGGCCATTGAATCTGCGCGCGATGCTCTCCCGCAATGGAAGCGCACACCTGCTGAAACACGCGCGAGTTACCTTGATAAACTTGCAGACCTTATGGTTCGAGATCGATTTAAGCTTATGGCCACACAGGTGCTGGAAGTTGGAAAACCTTGGGCTGAAGCAGATGGCGATGTTGCTGAAGCCATCGATTTTTGCAGATACTATGCGCGCCATATGCGCGATTTAGCGACGCCTCTCCGAGTGGGGCAAGTCCCCGGCGAAACCAGCCACTACATTTACCAACCTCGAGGCATTACAGTGGTGATCGCGCCATGGAATTTTCCACTCGCCATTCTTACAGGAATGGCAACAGCAGCCCTGGTCTCTGGCAACACAGTCATCATGAAACCCGCGGAACAAAGCTCTTTAGTAGCTCAAGGACTGATGAACCTCATGCGTGAAGCGAAGTTTCCAACCGGAGTCGTTAGCTTTCTCCCAGGTCTCGGGGAGGTTGTCGGCGACGCTCTTGTAAAACATCCCGAAGTTGCGACAGTTGTTTTTACTGGATCACGCGCTGTTGGCCTTCACATTCTTAAAGAGGCGGCCGTTGTTAAGCCCGGACAAAACCACATCAAACGAGCGCTTCTAGAACTTGGCGGAAAAAATGCCGTCATTATTGATAGCGATGCTGATCTTGACGAAGCTATCGATGGCGTTCTTTATTCGGCTTTTGGCTTTGCAGGGCAAAAATGCTCCGCCTGTAGCCGAGTGCTAGTGCACGCGGAAATTTTTGAAAGATTTCAAGAGCGAATGATGGAGGCCACTCGAAGCATCAAGATCTTGGCATCTGAAGATCCTGCGACCTACATGGGACCTGTCGTTGACGAAGAGGCCTATCAACGTATCATCACAACTATCAACGATGCTAAAAAAACCTCACAACTTCTCTACCAAGGAGAGGTTCCAAGCGAGGGTTACTTTGTCCCTCCGACCATATTCACCAACGTCGATCCAAAATCATCTTTAGCCAGAGGAGATTTTTGGGCCGGTTCTTGCGATGATCAAAGTGAAAGATTTTGACGAAGCTATTAAAATTGCAAACGACTCGCAGTATGCTCTTACAGGAGGTGTCTATTCGAGAAGTCCTGCAAATATCATCAAAGCCAAAGAAGACATCGAAGCTGGAAATCTGTACATCAATCGCGGCATCACAGGAGCCCTTGTAGATCGTCATCCTTTTGGCGGATTTAAGATGTCAGGAGTTGGAAGCAAAGCTGGAGGGCCCGACTACCTCCGGCAGTTCATGGAGCCAAGAGTCGTTACTGAAAACACCTTACGTCGTGGATTTGCGCCAGCCGAGTGAGGCAATATAACAGACGCCAAAAAACATTCCCCACGCTGCGCCTCCGATGTGCGCGGCGTAAGCAACCCCAGAAAGTTCTTTTGGCTGCATCAGATAAGAAGTGACGTCAGGCACAAGGCTTACGATTGGAACCCAAAAAATAGGTAGAAAAATAAATCCGTAAAACTCTGGAGAAGGCGCAAAAAAGTAGAAAAATCGAGCTCGTTTTTTTTCAAATAAAAAAATCGATGCTCCAATGAGCGCGCTGATGCTTCCACTCGCGCCAACAACAGGAACTGGAGTGAGTCCAGACAAAAGAAAATATCCCATTGCTCCTGCAGCCCCACCAAAAACATACAAGATCAAAAGCCAAACGCTTCCAACCGTTGCCTCAATAAATCCTGCAAAGATGAGAGTGTAGAGGCTATTACCAAGAAGGTGCATAAAACCGGCATGCACAAACTGATAGGTGATCAAGCTCCAAACATTTTCGTGAATAGAGGACAATCCATAGAGGGCCAGAGGTCTTGCAGAATTGAGATCTAAATAAGTTGAAAAAATATCCTTCCAACGACTGATCTCAACCTGGTCTCCTTCAAAGTTCTCATTCCACCCACTTTTAAAAAATTCAGAATCTCGAAGCGCGATTTGCGCGAGCAAATTTCGCTGTTCCTCGGTGTCTGGGACATACTTCTTAGCAATAGCCGCATAGCGATCATTGTTTTCGTGATGCTTTAAATACTGATGATACACTCGTCCAAGAGTGTCGGACATCTCAGGAGCGTCGATGATCCTTTCCAACCGCTCTGCGATCTCCGTGTTATCTGCAGCAAAGACTAGAAAGAAAAAAAGGTTCATGGCCACCAAGCACCATGTTAAAGGAATTTTTTGATACGGCAAAAACCCCAAAAAAAATGGAACTATCATAACGCTCTTTCCGAAGCAGGCTGCCTAAGATGAGGAGCCTTACCCGTTTTTACTGGAAGCTCGCGAAGGCGCTGTTGAACGAGCGATTGGCTTTGAGAGAACACCGTCCCTTTATTTTTTGAGAGTTTTTCTAAAATGAGCGGTGCTGTTGAAAACCAGACAAGGTCGGGAGTAAAGGCCATCCAAGTTTCTGACATGCGTTTTACGATGGCTTCTGGCGGATCTTTCTTTGCTAAGACGTAAACGGCCTCTTTTCGCAAATCCCAATGAGTGAGCGGTGAACGTGAAAGAAAATCTAGATCGCTGTAAGCGCGATCTTTAAGCTCGGCACTGACAGACTCGTGAGTTTCATTTAAGACAAACGCCGCCGCAAGAAACTTAATCACATCCGGGTCTCTTGCTGAGCGACTCATGTTAATCAGTGATTCTTGAGTTAGGTTTTGACATTCAGAAGACTTATAAACGGCAAGAGCCTGTAAGAGGGAATGATCTTGCTCTGTTTCTGCAGTTGATTTAACTCTCTGGCAGGCACTCGACGAAAGCGCCTCGCACGAGTGATGCAAATCTTGAAAGCACATCTCAGCAAATAGGTTTTCGCTTTTTTCATCACCAGGTGAAAAAGGAAGAGCCATCAAAAGGCCCTGATAAATTTGTTCCCGTCCAAGGAGGCGCGACAAGACTAAGCCCTCAACTGCCAAAAAGTCGCCCAGAAATGACTGACCTCCGAATTGAGCGAGCTCCTCAAGAGCCTTACCGAAATGACCCTGCTGCTTCTCACTGAAATAATGGAGAATTTTTGCCGTCATCGAACTTAACTGGGCTCCTTCTTCAAAATGGCTGGAATCCATAACTTTCTTAAGCCCGCAAACCTCGCCCTGGCTTTGGTCAGATTGGCACAACTCATCCCAATAGGCCGAGCGCTGTTTACCAGTCTCCAAATACCCTAAAGTCAGTTTTGCAAACTCATCACCGGCATCTTTCCAAAGAGAAGCCTTGGCTTTTTCTTGAAGACACTCTTGAGAAATTTGATTAGTCAAAAACGCAGAGAGAGACTCATCAAGGGAGTTGCCAGTATCTTCTTCAGCCAAACACGCACTTGCCTTGTTAGTGCCGACGAACCCAGCTTTGATTTTTTCACGAAGGTGCCTCTGGACTTGCATCAAGTGACTTGTCCCCACAAGCAGAAGGATAGAAATACAAACAGCATAAACCATGTGGACAAATCTCACTTCAACAGGCGCGACCACCCATGACCGACCTTTAGCAGAATAGACTTTTGTTTTTGCCAAACGATCATGAAAGCTCGAACCGCTGGCATCCACGAGAACTTCAAGAAATGGAACACCAAAAAACAAGACCTGCGCCCACCAAATAGCAGTTCGAAGACTCAGTTGTCCTGAAGACGCGCGCCTCAGATTTTGGTCAAGCACATAGAGCCCTGTCATACGTTTGCCTGGAGTTCCACACCAAACGTGAAGACAAAGAAGTTGAACCAAATAGCTGACCATGAAACCCCAGAATGCAATGACCACGACTGCAAGGGCCAAGTTGCTTTTTTCTTGGCCTAACAGTAAAAGCTCATAGCCCTGCCTCAGCGTGGGATGAATTAAAAAGAAAACGATGGGCCCAAGAAGAACCAAATCTAAAAAAAATGCAAAAATTCTTTCTTTGGGCGAAGCTGCCACTAATGAAAGTGGCGATGAATCTGGAGTTCGAGCAAGAAATGGATTTTGAAACACCATAACGCTTCATCGGTTTTTGAAGCCTCTGGCTAAAGCAAAACGTTATTTGCTACTGACTTCCATTTTGAGGAGCGCGCCTTGAGTATTGAAGCTCATTTGAACTTGACCCAAGACCTGACCTTTGGCCCCATAAACATCATAAGACCGGTTTTGCCCAGAACCTTGAACAACACCGACATGATCTGCTTGAGGGTGGATTAAGTCTTTATACTTTGTCAGAAACTCTTCGGGCTCTACGGTCACAGCCTGGTCTTCAGAGACTTCTTCGAAAAACTCAACAGCCGTGACTGAGCCTTCTTTTTTTGAAAGGCGGTAGTGACCGTTTAAAGCACCAAACTCAAACTCTGCCCATTTGTCTGGGCGATGTCCAAAATTAGCTTTCTGCTTTAAGACAGGATTAGAAAGTCTTTGCGCTAAGTTTTTTTGCCAAGCTAAATCGACCTGCTCTTGGATGTTACCGACGCTGGCAATCTGACGATCAGAGTTAGACAGTGAAGACTCGTTGACAGAACCTTGCTGAGCACTTGTAAAAAAAGTTTGATTCAGTAGGATGCTCACGAGCGATAGAACTAAAACGCCAATTGCGATCGCTATCTGATTTTTTTTTGCTTGTAGATTCATCGTAATCCCCTTGCATTGAGACTGTTTCATTTTGAAACGGTCCGGTGTCTTCACCTGTTTCACTTCTAAGATGCGAAACTCATGCCTCTCTTAAGTTTAGTCTAAACAGATTCATCAGCATACGGGGAGTTTTTATCGCCTAGGCTTTGGACGGTGCCGGCGTGGAAAGTCATGGGATCAATTTGAGACAGTCAAAAAAAACTCGGGCCCGCGAGAACCCGAGTCTGGAAACATTAAGCTGCTCTTCGTTTACGAGCTGCCGAAGGATCAATATTGTATTGCTTAACTTTGCGATAAAGTGTGGCTCGACCAATGCCCAAAGCTTTTGCAGCTTCAGTCAAGTTGCCACGGTATTGGCTGATTGCATTTTGAATAGCTTGGCTTTCAAGCTCATTCATCGTAGCTACGCGGCCGCCGCCAGCGCTGTGTCCAACGCCACCACCAATGGTCTGAGGTCCACCCATTCCTGGAGCAGGAAATGGTAAAACCTTACCACCATCACCGGTAGGCTGCTGACCGATGCTGAGCGACGGAACCGAAGTTCCCAAAGTTTGTCGAAACTGTGGTGATTCAATGCCTCCGTTCCATTGTTGATGCGAGAAAACTTGGACGGTAACACCTGTTGTCTCCCAGAAAGTTTTCGCTTTTTCGATCGCGTTTGCGTCATCTGAGACCATAAACAGTGTGGTCTTTGACATTTGAGTCCCCCTTATTATTAGTTCTAAGTTCCAATTTGAATGGCTCGTTACTAGCCTTCTTATTTATCGGTGGTTCAATGTGAGAATTGAGGGGGATTTTCGAATTTTTTTCATACCAGCGAATAACCTGCTGATCTCTTTGGATTTATCCGAAAATATATATTTTTTACCGGGCTTTATCTCAAATTGAGACAAAGCCTAGGATGCAATAGGGGCGGGCATTACCTGGACTTTATCGTCGGCCAGACTTGATTTTGACTTGGAGTTTTGAAATGAGATGGACGGCCATTTTCTCATGAACACGACACATCTTAAGTTCGTCTCGGCGATAGGATCGCTGACTAGGAGTTAACGTCCCTGTCTCTAATTCCATTTCGTAATCGAGCTTGCAAGAACGGATGCCTTCGAGCTCTTTAGTTTGCTGTTTAAAAAGCTTAGTCACGCCAGAGACGGGAGCCACTTCGATCCACTCCTCTTTACCACGGTACCAGCTCACCATGCGCATGAATCGCGCTTTGTTTTTTGCGAGGGTAAATCGCGGATATTTGTCTTCGGCCAGCTCCAGGATATTTGAAATATCATCCAAATCAAAATCGTCGTCGATCTCTTCTGAATGGATCAAATGAGCCTTATCAAGTCGGACCTCTCCTAACTTCGGATCCATCTTGTTAAGTTCGTTGTTTAACATGGACGATTCCTCCTCTGGGTGCGTTGTATGTAAGTCGTGATTGGGACTTGCTTATAGCAAAGAAATCTCGATAACACAATATGTCATTTAGTTAGGAGACCTAGACCCAAAAATCACTGATTATTTATACCACCAGTTTCATCATTCCCAGAGATAATTTTCGCATTAAATTAAGGATTTCATACATGTCATGACGTGTAAACACGAGTAAGCTAGAAGCAAACTCACTTGGATTTCTCGTCAAAGGACTCAAGCTTATGTACAAAATTTCGCAATTGCTGACCACTTTTCCTCTCTGGATTTTGCTTCTAGGATGTCAGACCTCACCACCTCTCGATTCTCCCATCGTCACCGAGGAACGAAAGCAGCCCGAACTGGTGCTCGAGTCCGAAATCAGAGGCAGCGATAAGCTCATACCCGATGAAGGTTGTGTCCTTTGGGTTGAAAATCTTGCAGACAAAACGGCTCAATCCATCCGCATCCCAAAGACCAACGGATTTGTGAGAGCCGAGTTACCACCAGGCCGCTATCAATCCACTAAATTGACCTGCACTTTATTACACACTTGGGAGCTCCCTAACCTATTTGCTCAAGGACTCAATCTCGAATCTGACCGCCTCCATTTTGCCGGTCGCTTTGTATTTGAGTTTACGGACCAGGACCTCAAGAGCGTTAAGCTTGCATCAAGACAAGAGGTGAAAAACAGTCTTGGGTTTTTATTTAAGCAGCTTGGACCGTATGATGCCGACTCTCTAGTTTCAGCCTACACGAATAGACCTATTCTCAAAGAAATGCTGACTGGTGAAAGTGAAGGAATCCAACTCAAAGTCTCAGGAGAAAGCTCTAAATTTTCAAGACTGCTTCTTTCGGACCTTGAAATCTGCCAGCAAATGGCCAAAAAAAGTGACCCTCTTTTGATTGGTTCAATCAAAGTCAGCGCCAAGTACCGACGTCAAGACTTGGTAAGTCTTGAAAAACAGAATGAACAAAATGCATTTAACCAAAGTTTTGTGTCTTGTGTGGAGTCGGTTCTGACTTCCAAAAAAGCAGCCCGCGGGCCAGCGTCTGTGGAGATGGTTTTCTAAAAAGGATACTCCCAAGTGATCGACGACTCCCCGCTTTGAATATCAATGGTCTGCGTGACCCCTTTCAAATAAGGCACACCAGACTTCACCCGAAGCCTTCGATTGGCAATCATGTTGGCCACCGTGAGGAATGCATATTGGTAGGGTCCTAAATTCATGTACTCTTTGATGGTCTCAATGGAGTCATCCCCTAGCTGCTTAACATTGAGGATGAGGTTACAAATTCCTTCTTTTTTCTGCATGCTCGAACAGGCGTCGACAACCTGTTGGACGTTTTTGTTCTCCTCAGCGTGAACCTGAAACGAAAAAAAAGAGAAAATGAATAGGATGGGCAACAGCTTCACTTCTTAAAACTAGGCGTAATGGCACCTTCCGTCAAATGGCTAAAACTATATAATTATGTAACTTTGTTAAAAATGCCTCCACAGATTATAGTCAGGTGAAGGCATCAAGGGCATAGGGCATATTGGCATATGTTCACGGCATAAGTTAAAGTTAGAAGTTCAAATGGCATATGATTGTTCCATGAAGGATTCGGAGCTTGGAGTCTTATGCCGGCTGAATTTCGAACTAAAATCTCGCCATTGAATTTGCCAAGGTTCGGGAGGCCTGACCAACTTATGTAGGTCACAAAATAGATAAGGTGACCACAACCTACGCCTTTCCACTTTTAACTTATGCCTTGAACATATGCCAATATGCCGTATGCCCCTGATGAAATGATCAGCCAAAACGGCCAGTGATATAACTCTCGGTACGACTGTCTTTGGGGTTTGTGAAAATTTTCTGAGTTGCATTGAACTCAACCAAATCCCCAAGATACATAAAGGCGGTGTAATCAGAAATTCGCGCCGCCTGCTGCAAGTTGTGAGTCACAATCACAATACTGACCGTATCTTTAAGCTGAGTGACGAGCTCTTCGACGTGCGATGTAGAAATTGGATCAAGGGCCGATGTCGGCTCATCCAAAAGAACAATTTCGGGATCAGTGGCAAGAGCGCGTGCAATGCAAACACGCTGCTGCTGACCGCCTGAGAGCGCAAGGGCCGATGTGTGCAAACGATCTTTGACCTCAGACCAGAGGCCTGCTTGTTTGAGCGCAAGCTCAACTCGCTCAGTAAGAACGCTTCGGCGCTTGATCCCACGGACTCGAAGCCCGTAACAGACGTTTTCAAAAATTGTTTTAGGAAAAGGATTTGGACGCTGAAAGACCATGCTAATGCGCATTCGCACTTCGATGGGATCGACATCGCTGCTTAGAATGTTTTTACCCTCTGGAAGAAGATTGATCTCGCCTTCGTACCGATTGGCTTTGTACAAATCGTGCATGCGGTTAAAACAACGAAGAAGAGTGGTTTTTCCACAGCCTGAAGGACCAATAAGCGCAGTGACTCGGTTTCGAAAAATATCCATAGAAACATTGTGAACAACGCGTTTATCACCATAATAAAAACTTAGATTTTTGATTTCAGCACGACGATCTGTCAGTTGAGTCATAGTCCTACCATTTTACTTTTTTTCGAAAATGGTATCGCACGTAAATGGCGACTCCATTCATCAGAAGAGTCATTAAAAGTAGAATCACACCTGTAGCTGCGGCATTGACGTGAAACTCCTCTTGGGGACGAGATGTCCAGTTGAACATTTGAATAGGCATTACAGTAAACGGATCTTTCAACCACTGAAACGAAATGAACGGAGGATTTGAGCTCAACGGAGATGTTGGCAGAAACGCGATGAAGGTTAAAGCGCCAATGGTGATAATCGGCGCTGTCTCACCAATTGCTCTTGATAACGAGATGATCACTCCGGTCAAAATTCCACCCGAAGAGTAAGGAAGGAGATGATGCTGAATCATTTGCCACTTGGACGCTCCACAGGCATAGGCAGCTTCGCGGATGGAATTAGGGATGGTGCGAATCGCTTCACGGGTGGTGACAATAATAATGGGAAGCACCAATAGTCCCAACGTCAGACCTGCGGTAAGAATGCTTTGGCCAAACCCAAATTTATAAACAAAAAGTCCGAGGGCCATCAGACCAAATGTGATCGAAGGGATGCCCGCAAGGTTTACGATATTGAGCTCGATAAATCCAGTGATCCAATTTTTTGAAGCGTACTCTTCAAGGTAAATCCCAGCAGCAATACCCAAAGGCACGGCTACAAACGCTGTTGTGATCATGACAAAAAACGTTCCAACCCAAGCCGAAAGAATTCCCGCTTTTTCGGGAAAGCGCGAAGGGAACTCACTGAGAAATTGATACGAAATTCTCGGAACTCCCGTCGATCCCAAATCAACGATCAAAGTGAGAAGGGTTCCAAGAGCAAAAAACAACGACAACAACCCGAAAAATGCGAACGCAAAGTTTTTAGCTTTGCGAATTTTAATCTCTCTTTTTTCAATTTGAATTTTTGATGACGCCATTTAATAGACCTCTCGAAATTTCTTTCTCAAGGCAAAACCGATCAAATTAAAAAACAAAGTCAAAATCAAAAGTGTAAGTCCCGCGACGTAAATGGATTGGTAGCCAATACTTCCATGAGGAAGATCCCCTAAACTCACCTGAACGATAAACGCTGTGATGGTAGCGGCAGGTTGCATGGGATTTAAGGTCAGATTTGGCTGCAAACCCGCTGCGATAGCTACGACCATCGTCTCTCCCAGTGCTCTGGAGATCGCTAAAATGTAGGCCGAAGTCAATCCCGAAAAGGCCGCAGGAATCACAACCTGAAAAGCGGTTTGGTATTTTGTGGCTCCTGTCGCAAATGAAGCTTCGCGAATGTCGTTGGGCACTCCACGCATAGCATCCTCACTCAAGCTGCTAACGTAAGGAACAATCATGATTCCGATCACAAGCCCTGCTGACAAAATGTTAAAACCGGGAAGATCTGGAAACACGCGCTGCAAAAGCGGAGTCACAAAAAGTAAAGCAAAGTAGCCATAGACAACGGTAGGAACACCTGCGAGCAGCTCTAGTATAGGTTTTAAAATTTCTTTGGCTCTTGGCGAAGCATACTCACTTAAAAACACAGCGGCAACAGTGCCCAACGGAACTGCAACAGTTAAAGCAATGAAAGTTGAAAGCAGAGTTCCACAGAGAAGAGGCGCAATTCCGTAATGAGCCTGAGCAAAAAGCGGCGTCCACTCAGTATCAAAGAGAAAGTCTTTGACAGCAACAGTTTTGAAAAAGGGGAGCGACTCAGAAACCAACATCCATAGAATCGCACCCGTGACTAATACAGAAGAGGCTGCCGCGGAGAACAGAAGGGACTCAATGAAAAACTCTTTGATCTTTCGAGCGCGCCTCACCGCGCTCGATGCAGATGAGAATTCCATAACCTCTTTCAGGTTGATGGCTTCAAGCGCATCTGTTTCTTGTCCATTCACAAAAACCTCCAAAAAACTCGTTCCCCATAAGACCTACTCGATGGCTTTAGTTTTAGCCTCGCGCTTGAGTAGATCTTCGATTTTCATCCCCACTTCGGTATGTCCCCCGAAGACCGTTCCGATTTTGCCTTTGGCAAAATGCTCGCCGCCTGTTTTATAGGCAACGGGTGGAAGAGGTATGTACTTGGCTTCTTTGGTAAGCTTTTCCGCATTTTTTAGATAAAACTCAACAAATTCTTTAACCTCTGGTTTTTTTGCAGATGCCTCGTTCACATAAACAAAAAGCGGCCGAGAGAGTGGATAGTAACTAGCGTCAACCACAGATTTCTCTGAAGGCAGCACGGGTTTTTTAGTCGGACTCTTAGTGCCACCATCGACAGCTACAAGCTTTAAGTCTTTAGAATTAAAATAAGAAAACGGAATGTAGCCAAGACCACCCTTATCTTTTTTGATGCCTTGAACGATGGTGTTGTCATCCTCAGAAGCCATATAATCGCCCCGGCTGGCCTTTGCTTTGCCAACGATGGCTTCGGTAAAATAATCAAAGGTTCCAGAGTCTGTTCCTGCGCCATAGAGTTTGAGGGGAAGGTCGGGCCATTTTGGATTGATTTGATTCCATTTCGTGATTTTGCCCTGAGCTTCGGGCTGCCACATTTTTTTTAGCTCTTCCACAGTGATGGACGTCAGCCAGTTGTTTTCTGGGCTCACAACAATGGCCATCGCATCAAAGGCTACAGGAATCTCGTAATACTTGACTTTGCTAGTTTCGCAAACTTTCATTTCAGCTGCTTGAATCGGACGAGAGGCGTCTTGGATATCTGTTTCACCAGTGCAAAACTTTTTAAAACCACCGCCGGTACCTGAGATTTGAACGGTTACATGGACCTTTCCTGCTTTTTCTTTTTGATATTCTTCGGCCACAGCCTCAGTGATCGGATAAACAGAACTTGATCCATCGATTTTCACCGTCGGAATATCGGCTTTTGCTACCGAAATGAAACCCAAAAGTGCCCCCAAAAAACCAACCGCAAACTTCTGCATTTTAACTCCTTGTCTTTTACGAGAATCTATCACAGTTGAGGTTTAAGCTGTGTCAGGAACCTGTTAGGGAGTGCGTTCAGGGCAGAATGCGAAATAGGGCACGATGTAGCAAACAAGGTCACAAATCCAAGGATAACCTAACGGGCAATCTGGTGGGATGGAAATAAAAGGATCCACACTCACCTGACGCACGGATGCCGTCTGCCCTGCACTATCACGAATGAGAATTTTCGCATCTCCCCTACCCCGCCCTACGAGCCGCCCTGACTCATCTACCTTGACGACGGATTCATCACTAGATTCAAAGACATAAGGTGGATGACCGTTAAAGATTTGGAGAAGAGCGTCCTGCTGGACTGACAAAAACAGCGTCGCAGGCACGGGATACAGCGAGTGATTTTTAACAATGGTGGCAGCCCCCTCGGCATCCAGCCGGCAGTGGCACGCAGCTTCAATTTCAGCGGCCGTTCCAGAGGTTTGTAAAATAGCAACGATCTGTGCAGGAGTTAAATTGACGTCTCCGGCTTTAAGAAGTGCTGCGACACCGGCGCCGAAGGGAGCTGCCGATGAAGTCCCGGAGAGGTGTCCGTGACGGCCTTCGGCAAGGGCGCCATAGATTCCGACGCCGGGTGCGGCGATGTGCACACGAACATGACCCGAGTTGGCCCAGTAAGGCTTGAGGTCTTTGGGGTCTGAAGCAGTAACCACCAACACATTGTCCAGCCCCGCGTTGGCTGGATAAAATCCTTCGATATCATTATTTTTTCCGTCGTTGGCGGCGGCTGTGACAACCAAAACTCCGTGGTCCCGAGCTCGCTTTACCGCTTCAACAAGGGGTATCGCCTCGGCCTCCGAGAGATAAGCTCCCCAGCTGGCAAGGATGATATCGGCCTTTTTTTCAACGGCAAAATCAAGAGCACGAATGGCCACATCCACCCGCGCACGTCCCGCAGAATCAAGCATACGCACAGGAATTAAGGTCACCTGGGGCGACACTCCAAGAACGCCGTCAGGCCCAGCTTTGGTTCCACCCACCACACTCGCACCATGAGTCCCATGACCTGGATTTGTCGCGCTCAATTCCTCACTTGGATCTGGATCGTTATCCACAAAATCAAAACCCTGCGCGAGATTTTTGACGAGATCGGGATGAGACAGATCCACACCGGTATCTAAAACAGCAACTCGAACATTCCTATTGCCTTGATGACCAAGAACACGCCAGGCCTGTTCTGCATGGATTTGATCAAGTCCCCAGTGGAGCGAGGCTGCAACCACCTCTTGCTCCTGAGGCAAACTCACCTCGCGATTTCGAACCATCCATAAAATATTTCGATTTTTGAGAAGGCGACTGATTTGCGAGCGGCTGCGCACAGGCAAGGTTTCAACGACGTCATACCCGGCCAAATAGTTTGAAGAAACCCACTTTAAACCCTGGCGCTGATACGCTTTTCGAAGAGTTTCACGACGACCAGGTTTAGCTTTTAATAAAAACGATTCTGCAAGGCACGTGTGATAAGAAAAAAAGAGAAGTAAAAATGAAATCGCAAACCATTTGCGATTTCGCTGTGTTGCTATTCGCATGTCCCCCCTCTAAAGCGACTTAACTAAACGTCGTGTTAGTTCCGGTCACATTAGGACCACGTGAATTGGTAGTCTCGCCGAAATGAGGATGCAAGATAAATCGTTGATCTGGAGACAATCCGTTGCGCGACGTCGCTCCTAAACCTGTGACGGGATGGTCCACAATCCAAGGCTGTTTGTAGGGAGGAGCGTTGACAGTTTCAACTTGCCACAGCGCTTTGACTAAAACGGCCATGCAGGCAAAAACTTGAGAAAGAAAAATCATGGCCAAGAGCAAAATCAAAAGAGGAACGGTTGATTTCGCAAGAAATGGCTCCGCTTTTTGGAGGACTTCAAATTGTTTGTTTTGAGTGACGCCCAGGAGATCAAGTCTCGCAAGTGCTTTTAAGATGGACTCGTAAGCTGTCTTATCAACTTCAAATTTTTGACTCAGTGTTGTGAGGCTCTCGCTTTTTCCACCTGTTAAAAACTGATCTTTGAGTCCTGTTTTAACTTGCGCTTGCATGCGGCGATAACGCTCTTTTAAAAGTTCATTTTCTGCTTTGAGCGCCTCGATTTTCGAGGCAGGACCGTACATAGGATCATCATTCGCAGCCCCACGCATTTTGCGCGAAAGAATTTGGATCGCTTTTTGATTCTCAGAAATTTTCATCTCTGTTTCAGTGGCTTTGATTTGGGTATCACCGAGGTACGCAAACATTTTTTCGGCGTTAACAGACGACAACGACAAGTTGCCCATATGGCTAAACTCGCGCACCCGAGACTTAAGGCGAGTTTCTAATTCAATTTTTTTGAAGTGAAGCTCATCACTGAGTTTGTTCACAAGATCCATTTGACGGCCAGCCGTTTGCTTGAAAAGAAAATCCAAAAGCAAATTTAAAGTTTCAGAAGCCACTCGAGGGTCGCGGTCTTTAAAGCTGATTTTAAGAAGCTGAGAATCGTCGATGGCAAAGTCCACCTTTTTTAGCATGTGGAGAGCTGACTCAGAAATATCACCTTTGAGCTGCGAACAGATGAGAGCACTATTTTTTGGTTCACAGGTTTGCTTGAGAAAATCCTGAAAAAACTGATAGCTCTTGAGATGAACGGCGACAGCTTTTAAACCGTCTTTGCCTTCTTCGGTTTTAAAAGAGTTGCTAAGATTTAAAGGATCAGAAAGATTTTCGAGAATTCGCGTTTGATCTTCGGCGATGTAAACTTCAACATCTGCCTGATACTGATTGAACACGAGATAAATGGCTATCCCAGCAACAACAAAAGCTAAAGCACAGCTCGCAAAAAAGATCCATTGCCGCTTTAGAAAATAAACCATAGTTCGAAGTGACATTTGTGGGGACTCGAATAAATTTTTTTCTTGGTTTGCCATACGATCTATATGCCCGATTGTGATTTTAGACTCAAAGCTTCGGTCTGTGTCATGTAAAACATTCCTATCAAAACCCTATGGAATACCCTTAATTCCTGGGGGGGTTAAGTGATTTGCTTTTTGTGTTTAAAAAAACAAGAAATCCCAAAACCAACCAATAAATTCGATCTGCAAGACCACCCAGTGAAAGATGCACGTGGTAAATGGCCAGAATCGGTATGTGAGACAGAACATACAACGCTAGCATTTGTACAGCAAGATCGCCCTTCATCGCACGTCTGACAGAAAAAAAACACAACATGACAAAACTCAAAGATGTCGCAATCAGCAGACCCCATCCACCGACGACGCCAGCGGAAATAAAGAGATTATGAGGGTCTCTAAATGAACTGTATTGGCCTGCAGACTCCACTTCTTCATTGTGGAATCGAAAAAGCAGCCCGTGACCGAGCCATGGACTCTCGTTAAAAATATTTACGCCGTTAACTATTTCGTCCCAACGGCTCGATAGGCCGTTTTGGGCTTTACGCATTCCAAAGCTTTCCTGACCTGTCAAAACATTAACAGCCTTATTAGCAGCAATGGGGCCTAGCGTGAGCGAAAAAATGAGTGCCAAAAACAAAGATAAGTTTTTCGTTAAGGCTTGAATTCGGTGAGTCACTGGCTGCAAAAAAAATAACGCAATTAAAAAGACACCTGCTGACAAAACCGCGGACCTCGTGCCTGTTAAAAAAAGACAGAATAAACTTAAGGCGATCCATAGCGAACTTCGAACTCGCTGCCAACCTCGTCCCTGCATCCATTCCACACCGCATGCAAAAACAGCGAGGTGGGCACAGGACACCATGTAGGGAATGTGCTTAAAGACACCTACAAATCGAGTTCCTTTAAAAACAGCCCCAGGGCTCACAGCTAGTGCGAGAATGGACAGAATCATAAGAACTTTTGTGATCCACGCAAGAGCCTTAATGAACTTGTCGTAGTCGAGCATTCCCGGAATTAAAAACCCATAGAAAAAGATAAGGCAAACGGTCAGCACCAAGCCTCCAAGCTGCATGATCGGTGAAATGGGCGAAGGAACAAAAAACACCTGGAGGACACCGAGAGAAATCAACAAACAGGTCCACAGAATTCCCCAAGTGCTGTAAAACGGATGACGTCTCCACACCGAAATGACTTGGGCTCTGCTTGTAGCAATCAGGCCAAGAAAAAGCACACCCGTTATCGCAAGACTAAAAATTGGGTGGATGCCATGCTGAAAAATAAAAAATGAAACTTGTGACGGAAATCCAGGAATGGTTTTTAACGAGACCTTGGCAAGAAAAGGCCAGATCACCAAGCTCAGTAAAAAAAATCCCTGAAGCATGTTTTATCGCTCTTTTGATTTTTGCTCGATCAAAACTCCCGTCAACACTATGGACGCGAGGAGAGATACGACGGAAATGGTGCGAAAGGCATCGTTGCTGATGAACGCCTGCTTCTGGGGAACGTAAACCACATCTTGTTGGTGCATCGTCAGGTTTGAAATTTGACTTTCTTTGAGGATTTTTTCGACATCAACTTTATAAGACAAACCATCTTTTTCTACACCGTCCACACGCATTTGCGACCATGATGTTTCTGATTTTCTGACGATGAGGTCATGATCAGCCGTGACTGTTGGACCACCCGCGAGGGTGAGCAGCTTCACTAAATCGGTACGAGGCGGGATGTAGTAGATGCCTGGACGAGCGACGGCGCCAAGAATTTGGACGGAGATGAGATTGTCACGCAGAGAAGATCTAAAAACATACTCTGAGCTGGATTGTGTTTGTTTATTGGTTTCGTACATGTCGCTTAAAGCCGTTTGCGCAAAACTCAGATTGCTACACAGGAGCCACTGACAACATAAAAATATTCGGAAAATCACTTTCATATACGCCTCTTGGTTTTCAAGGATTTAGTTCTTTAAAAAGCTGCTGCACCATTTGCTCATGCAATTTTAGAATCGCCCACTTCTGGTTGGGAGTGCCGTGCGTGAGTAACACGAAGGGAACCCAATCTTTAACTGATGTTTGCTTTCCATTTTTCTCTAGCTTTGCCACATATCCTGCCAGCTGAAAGTAACCCTCCAGAGTTCCCGTTTTTGCTTTGACCCAACCCTTGCACGAGCATTTCCTAAACCTGTCTTTAAGGGTTCCATCGACTCCCGCGATCGGTAAGGACTCTAAAAACACATTCCAATAAGGTTCACTTTTCATCGTTTTTAAAAAATGGAAGTAGGCTCGTGGGGTCACCGAATTTTCGTGAGAGAGACCGGAACCATCTACAATTTTAATTTCTTGGAGGTCAAGGGGTTCTAATTTTGTAGCGAGAAAATCTTTTATTCCTCTTTGCGAGACGCTTAAAAGATCTGCATTCTCGGATGTGGTTTGCGAAGACACCGTTTTAAAAAGAGTGTCTGCTGCAAAATTATCGCTGTTTTTTGCAATCTGCTTGACGATCTTGTCAAGACTCGGCGAACGAAAGCTGATCTCCTCGGGAGTCACAGAGTCATCGGGATTAGTGGCATCTGAAAATACAATCCCCTGTTTGGCTCCCCGATTTAGCAGCGCATTTTTAAACCAGGCTTGGATATGATAAACCGGAAGCATAAACCAACGCGCTTTTGCGTTTTTGATGGATCCCGTTGTCATCGTGAGCTGAGGAGGGTCCGACATCGTGACATCAAAGAAAATACTGTTTTTGAGGTTGTTATCAATTTGGGTGGCCACGGGATCTACAACATTGGGAGAATTCCACTGACCTGCTCCTTGTTTTACGACGAAGCTTGCACAGTTTGAATCAAGATTGAAAGATTGGCCTAAGGCTCCGTAGCAAGTCGGAAGGTCTTGTCTGTCAAATCCTGTAGGATATTTAAGCTGTCTCCATCTGATGTCTTTCTCGATCAGAGTCAGAGGTCCTTCTATGGTTTTTACGCCCTGACGGCTTAACTCTACAACGAGGGATTGAGGAGAAACGACCTCAGACATATCCCAATTGGAACTAGCAACCGTAGGATCGCCATCGCCTTGAATGCGAAGCTCTCTAATGACCTCAGGATGTTGGATTGATCTGTTGAAACGCACTTTCATATCGTACTGATACTGGGGACTCAAGGTTGCCAGAGCCCAGCTCACGGTAAAAAGCTTGTTGATAGATGCTGGTACAAAACTGGTCGACGAGCCATCAAAGTCTGCATCTTCTTTTTGGAACTCAAAATCAAAACGTTTGGATTTAGATTTCGTTGCCTTAATCGCAGTGATCTGCCCGTCCTCAGCTTCGGTGTAGATATGAGTGGATTGCAAAATGTCAGAATTTTGGGGAGCGCAACCGGCGATGACTGCTAGCAAAAAGATAAGAAGAGAGGCTTTTTCTCGACGCATTCCCTTTATTAGAGGGTTTTCGAAGGAAGTGAAAGAGCAGACCCTTTAACTGTAAATTTTAGACACTTGATTTCATCGTGTGAATGAGTTCAAAAACATTGAAGCTATGGGGCAAGCCGGTTCTTCTGTGAAAAATATTCTTACTCTTAAAATCTTTTATTCCTATACATTTAAGAGCTGGTCCAAAGATTGTTGATGATAGGCTGGTGAAAGTCCCGGGTCCCGGGTATTCGGTCCCGAGGCCCTTCACTATGAAATAAGAAGGGTAGACATCAGTGGGAAAATAAAAATCCATGATAAGCGATATTTTATTACAAGCTCGCTCTCCCATGAAAATGTGGGTCTAGAGCCCATCGACGATGGACTCTGGTTAGTACACTATGGTTCATTGAAAATTGGCTACCTAGATCAACGTCACTTTTGCCTTGAAAGAAGCATCAAATCCCTCTAAAACTGCCACCTATCCTCCCGGGCAGAAGTGTTACCACTCCTGCCGGTCAATCAACCGAGCCACGGGACTGCATACCCGGGACCCGGGACACTCAAAGTGACACTCATTAACACAAGGGCCAAGGTCGGAGGTTGCCTTTACGAAGGTTTAGGAACCTTTGCTTTAGCTTTGTCATCTCGGTAGGCCTCGATTTTAGAATTCAGGAAGTTCTGCGAGTGATACTTCTTCACATCCGAAATGTTTTCTTTTCGAACATGCAGTTCGCTCACGCCTTTGTTTTTAAGGCGCTCTTTTTGTTTTCCGTAGAAGGTTCGACCTTGAGGTGTGTAGAGGATGTATTTATCATTGTGGGGAAGATAAATGTACACGTCGAAATCCAGCGTTGAATCTTCGAAGAGATCATCGATACCGACGCTGGCCATGTTGTCAGCTTTCGACTCCCCGATCATTGGGGATTTTGGCTGAACCGGGAAGAAGGCCATAGCGACCTCCTCTCCTTGGTGCACGGCCTTTCTCAAGAACTCTGCGTACTCAAGAGCCCAGTCTTCGAACTCAATTTCGAGAATCTCAAGAGGCATTCCTTCGTCAATACTAAACTCCTCGCCATTTTCTTTTAAAAAATCGATGAGGCGAACTCGCACGCTATCTTGAAACTGCTGATCGAGAGTTCGATTCTTTCCAAGGGCTGCAACAAGGTAGCCGGTGAACCTTGGACTTTCCACGACAATGCAAACTACTTTTGTTGTCTCTTCAATTTTTTGAGGGTCAACAACGGCTGGGGAGGCTTTCGCAGAGGCATCTAGCGCTTGCTGAGTTGCTTCTTTCATCAGCTCATTAGTATGCTCTGGCTCGGGCTTTCGAAGTCTGCCGTCGGGAGTTTGATCCATTGTGAATTTAGGTGGCTCTTTTTTCTTGAGCGTTCCCCCGTACTGCACAGGAGCTTCCGCCGGTCGGTGGGAGTGACTTGGTGTATCCCCTTGAGGATTGTAGCTGGAGAGAGGTTTTGAGTTTTTTTCTACAGAGTCATCACTGCTTGAAGGCTGACCCGGCTCCGGCTGGGAGAAATAGTCAACTGCGCTTTTAGTGGCATTTTTATCATCTGAATTTTGCGCCGGCTGGTAGAAGCCGTTTTTGTCGGGCGAGGGCAAGCCTGGCATGTAGCCACCTGAGCTAGTGCCCGGAGTTTGTCCCGGCGTGTAGGAGCCAGTGCCCTCCGTCGGGGCATGGCTGGGATTGTAACCCTTCGCAAGGCCCGACGAGGTATCGCCGACATAAGACCCAGAGGCCTTTTGCGCAAGAGCATGATCAGGGAGATAAGCGATTCCCGAAGGCTTAATGGTTCCGTCTTGCTGAATCTGTCCTGTCGATGACATCCCCTCTCCAGCAATGAAGTTGCCCTGAGCTGGGCCCTCGCCCTCAGACTTCATGAGTCTCATGAGAATATCGCGAGCCGCTCCTGATGAACCCGATCCAGAAACAATCACGTCCTCGGATTTTGCGGCACGCAAGTCTTTGATGGCGCTTGCCGTTTGCTCTCGAGAGGTTTGCTCGGCCGCAAGGTCACGTTTGATTTTGTTCATGGTCCTTTCAACTGCGGGACCACTAATTGGTGGAAAAATACTATATCTCAGACCTAGCTCTTGAATGGCCGTGATTGCTGAACCGGATTGAGTCTCAGCAAAAGCGATTGTTATTACCGGAAACGCCTGAATGAGAAGGCGTGGTAACTGCCGAACTTTTTTATTTGGATGATCAACACTCACCATCACGTACCGAGGTTGGTGCGTCACGATCATTTGCAAGGCATCTCGTAAATCGGTGGCGGTGAAAATTTCCCATTTTCGATTTCGAAGAAAAGTTTCAGCCCCCGTTACGGACTGGGGTTTAGATTTAATGATTAAGAGAACGTTTCTCTCATCAGTCACTTCGACGGGGTCACTCATGCCACTATTTTACTTCGACAAGGCCCCTGATCGCCAATCCTATTGCATTTCAGACGAAAGTTAAAACCTTAGGCTATGTTGTGTCACCAGTGGTCAAACTCTTTCGTTGAACTTTTTGCGGAAATAAAGAGACACTAGGACTCCATCAAAAGTCGAGGCTAGAATGGGCGTTTCTGATGACCTGGTTTGAAGTTGTTTTTTTGTCGGTTCTTGAAGGACTCACCGAATTTTTACCAGTTTCTTCAACAGGACACTTGATTGTACTATCCTCATTTTTTGGAATTGAAAAAAATGAGTTTGTGAAGAACTTCAATATCATTATCCAATCCGGAGCCATTCTCGCTGTTTTATTGATTTACTGGCGTCGCTTTCTTCCAAACTTTAAGACCTACAAACACCTTCTTATTGCGTTTTTACCTGCAGCCATCATCGGTTTTGCCGTGAAGAAAAAAATCGATCTTTTGCTCGAGAGTCCAGAGGTCGTCGCCGTGGCTTTTATCTTGGGAGGCATTATGCTCCTATGGGTTGAGAAGCATCAGCCGACAAATCCTGAGAGGTCAAAAACCTTAGATCAGCTTGAAGATCGAAATTTCGTAAAGATAGGGATTTGGCAGTGTCTAGCGTTTATTCCCGGTGTTTCTCGGTCAGCAGCTACGATTGTGGGCGGTCTATTTCAAGGCCTGAGCCGTAAAGAGGCCGCTGAATTTTCATTTTTTTTAGCCGTCCCAACTCTTATGGCTGCTGGTCTCTACAAAGGTTATTCGGCAGCGAAAACTGTTACACAAGATCAGGTGATTTATCTTTTAGTGGGAAGTCTTATCGCGTTTGTTGTAGCTATCGCCGCCATTCGCCTGTTTATTGCCCTTGTCACGCGAATGGGATTTCGTCCGTTTGCTTATTACCGAATTGTTGTTGGTATTATCGTGCTTGTTTTTTGCTTTTTACGCTGATACTTTGAGGTTTTTCTCAACCCAGTCTTCCATCCACTTTTTAAGGTGTTCAAACTTTGTAGACGGCACTATTTCCATCCTGAATTTTTCAGTGATACTTTGATCCTCAACCACTGTACAAAGAAGCTCGAGCTGCTCACCCTCTGGCGTGTGAATCAAAACCGTGCAATACCCTGCAACCCAGCCAGGAAGGCTGTCCTGGAGACAGATCCCACCAAGAGAGATGTTTTTTGTCTTGGTAGAAAAGTTCTGCGTACCCAACACAATTTTAACTGGCAAAACAATATCAAAACGAGGAAACTTACGCAGAATTTGCACAGGCTTATCAGCGATGTCTTTTTTCTTGACCACTTTTTCGGCGCCTTTTTTACTCCCGCCACCGATCGCATCTTCAGGCACTTCTGGGCAAACGAAAAAAGGAACTCTGGATTCGACTCTAAAATTATTTTTCTCAAGCTCAAAGCGCTTCCACTCGGTCCAACCTTTTTTCCAAATCCAAAGGCGCTTGGCTTCTTCAGGGGTCATCGTAGCTAAAATCAGTTCGATTTCGCCGTGAGAAAGGCGATCCAAACGCCAACTCTTGTCGGGACTTATTAAGCTCCAGCATTTTTCTTTAAATAAATCCACTCGAGGCCACCCTTATTGCAAACAGCTTTTCATCACGTAGGCTTCTTTGCCATGAACTTTGTACCAGGCTTTGTCGCTTAAAGCTTGTACTGAAATCTTAGTCCCTTTTTTGGCGGGTCCAAGGGAATTGGCTCCTTCTTCAGGCTGAGCTTGAAAAACACAGTCCTTGGTAAATCGAGCATTCAAAATTTTTCCCAATTTCAAAGCAGGCTTTGCGTCCCCACTTTCGCTCGTGTCCGCAGTTGCTGCTTCACGATTGAGTTTGGCGGCTTCAATTTCCGCATTTTTTGTATCCACTTTAATTTTTTGATTTTCTAATCGGGTATGTAGGTCTTTTTGTTTTTCGTCAGTGCTCGCCTTCTCGCCTTTGAGATGCTCTAGCTCAGTAGACATTTTCTTGAGATCTTGCTCCATACGTGCGTTTTCTGCCTCTAAAGCAGCGACATCTTTTTTACTTTTTGCGAGATCCGCCTCAATTTGTTTTCGCTCACGCAGATGAGCTGTCTTCTGATCCTCGAAGGCCTTTTTTTGTTGCATGCTTTGTGTTCGTGCGTCTGCAACCTTTTTTTGCATCTCTTGATTGCTCTTTTTAGCTGTTTCTAACTCGGCATCGCTTTCTTTTTGTGCAGCTTGAGTTTTTTTGACTTGCTCTTGGAGAGCTGCGACTTCAGCGTCTAGCTTTTCTTGATTTTTCTGCAACTTTTCAGCCTCAGCGACAGCTCGAGCTTTTCCGGCTTCTGCTTTTTGGATTTCAAGTTTGCTTCGGGCTTGAGTCGCCTGAGCCATAGCTTGGTTTTTTTGAGTAAGAAGCTTGGTTTTTTCTAAATTTGTTGTGGCTTCTTTTTCTTTAGCTTTTGCCTCGTTGGCTTGTTGCACAGCCTTGGTCGATTCGATTTGTGCAAGTTCGGAAGTCTTTTCGTTTTCCTTGGCTGCTTGAGACGCTTCTTGAGTTGCTTTCTCAGCTGTTTTCTTTCGAGTTATGGCATCATCTCTTTGGGCTTTTGACTTTTCAGTTTTTTCTTTGGCGACTTTTATGCTGGCCTTGAATTGAGCTTCACGTTCTTCGGCTGTTCGCATTTGCTTTTCGGCATCATCAGATTCAGTTTTTAATTTGCGTTCTTCGGCTTCGAGGCGAGTGATCTCTCTTTTGGCTTCTTCTTCTGAGGCGCGAGCTGAGTTCACGGCAGCCTGAGCTTTAGAAACGGCCTTATCTCGTTTTTTTCTTTCATCTT
Source organism: Pseudobdellovibrionaceae bacterium (assembly GCA_044229295.1). Lineage (GTDB taxonomy): Bacteria > Bdellovibrionota > Bdellovibrionia > Bdellovibrionales > Bdellovibrionaceae > JBGATJ01. The sequence continues at coordinate 15,011 of JBGATJ010000036.1, read as the reverse complement.
CGACTCGCTTGCGAGTTTCTTTAGCTTCAACTTTCACGGCATCGGCATCGGCAGTTGCTTCTTCAGCCTCAATTTCAGGATCGACTTGCGCAAATGCTCGCGGCACCCCCCCTAAAAATATCGGCGCACAAAGAATTAACAAAGAAAGGTGTCGTATAAGTTTTGGCATAATTCATCTCCTAACAATTCAAAGTGTAACACACCTTTTTGAAAATAAAATTCCCGACTCGATGAATGTCTATTCTGAGCCCAGTCCAGATCTTTCTTGGCGCCCGTTGCTGCTAAGATGAACCCATGAATCTCGTTATTTCTATTGCTCTCCTTTTTCTTGGCGCTCCCTGCCACGCTCTACATATCATTCTTGACCCTGGTCATGGTGGCAAAGACCACGGGGCGACACGAGGGAGCTTCCGAGAAGCTGACTTGTCGCTAACAATGGCATTAGAAATTAAATCTCAGTTGGAGTCTCAAACTCATGACACCGTCACTCTCACACGCACCACTGACATGTTTAAAACACTCTCAGAACGAACTCAGCTCGCTGAGACGGTGGGAGGTGATTTATTTCTGAGCATTCACGCAAACTCCTCTCCTGAAGGCAAGGCCCAAGGTCCGGAATTTTATTTTCAAAATCAAATTGCACCCAGCGAAGACGTTTTCTATCTGGCTAATTTCGAAAACGGGGCGGATCAAACCTTTGAGGTTAAACCAGATGCTGATGATCCACTGACCAAAAAAAATGATATTAAAAGGATTCTCGAAGACCTCGGCCGTTTTCAAAGACTTGTAAAAAGCCAAACCTTTACAAAAGATTTACACTGGGGCTGGGGAAGTCCACGAAAACACAAAGCGATTCGCCAGGCTCCTTTTTACGTGATTTCAAAAGTCAAAATGCCCTCGGCCTTAGTCGAACTTGGATACATCTCAAATCCTAAAGAGGCATCACTCTTAGCATCACCGTCTTATCAAAAAAAGATGGCCGGCCAAATCGTTGCCGCTATTCGAAAATACAAATCTTCGCTTTCAGCAAATGCCACCGAAAAGTGAGCCCCTTTTCAAACAGCCTCTCAGAAAGATAGTGACAAGACTCACACCGCACCTTAAACATAAGAAATGCGAAATGACGGAAGAAAAAAAGATGAGTTGAGGCCTGTTCGTCTAACCCCCCACGTGGCCGAACACGCTGAAGGTAGCTGCATGGTCGAGTTTGGCAAAACTAAAGTTCTCTGCGCGGCGACCCTAGATGATCAAGCTCCTAAATGGCTCAGTGGCACTGGCAAAGGTTGGGTCACAGCCGAATACGGAATGCTTCCCCGCTCAACGCTGACACGCATTCGTCGTGATAAAGCTCTCAATGGCGGGCGAACACAGGAAATTTCTCGATTGATTGGCCGCAGTTTACGAGCGGCTGTTGATCTTTCTAAGATGCCCGATAAACAAATTATGATTGATTGCGATGTGCTTCACGCAGATGGCGGCACAAGAACTGCCGCAGTTACAGGTGGTTTTGTAGCCCTTGCTCTGGCGCTCAAAAAACTCACTGAGTTTGGTGAGCTATCGACAAATCCCCTTAAAACTTATGTCTCGGCAATCAGTGTTGGAATGCATGAGTCTCACCTTCTTTTGGATTTAAATTACGAGGAAGACTCGCGCATCGAAACGGATATGAATTTTGTGATGACCTCTGAGAAGCTTTTCGTCGAAGTTCAAGGCACAGCCGAAGCCCAACCATTTTCGAGTCAAAATCTGGCTCACATGTTGGAGCTTGCTCAAAAGGGCTGCTCTGAACTTTTTGCGAGACAAGAAGAGATCGTCGGGCGCTTTTTCCCAATTCCTAAAATGTGAGGACTGCCATGCAAGATGCTGAACTTTGGGTGGCTACAACCAATCAAGGTAAAGTTAAAGAGGTGAAAACTCTCTTTGAGGCCATACCTTTCATCAAAGTCAAAAGCCTTAGTGACATGTCTTACTACACGCCCCCAAAAGAAACTGGCAAAACCTTTCTTGAAAATGCTCAGATCAAATCTCGAGCTCTTCGCGCCGTCAAACCAGGCGCATGGATTCTTGCTGATGATTCGGGCTTAGAGGCCGAAGGCCTTGGCGGCTTTCCGGGAGTTCACTCGGCCAGATACGCTGGGGACAAAGCCTCCGACAGCGAAAACAATGCAAAACTTCTTAAGATGATTCAGCTTCGATCCGCACAAAATCGAAGCGCCCAGTTCAAATGTGCGCTCTCTATTTACACTCCTGAAGGCCAAGAGTGGACTTTTGAAGGCGTCCTGAAAGGGGCCATTGGTCTCTCGGAAAAAGGAAAGTTTGGCTTTGGCTATGACTCCGTTTTTATACCTGATGGCCAAACGCAAACGCTTGCAGAATTAGGCATGGCTTTTAAAAATCGGGTCTCCCACAGAGCTCAAGCCATCGGTCAATTTGTTAAAAAGCTCTCAGAGCGTGGTTAAGAAGTGCTGTGTTAGAGCGTTTCTAGATCTGACCACTCGTCTTCTATGAACAGAAAATTGAAATTCAAGGGGAGCTTCTGATTGAGATCATTTTGCATCATCCTGATTTTTCGATTGGACAGGAGTTGCTTTTGGATATGCCGGCTGGGACGCACAAGATAGAGGCAGCCCTCTTTTAGGGCTAAAAGGTCTGCGGTGCTAGATAAAAACTTCACGGACTGCATGTCCAGATTTTCAGTGCCATCAAACCGAATGACAATGCTCGAGTAACCAGCACTTACAATTTCATAAATTTTCCGCTGAACCTTTTTAAAAGACTCGGAGCTCCTCGCTCCTCTTACGACCACGGCACACCAGTTTTCGGCTTCGACGACTTCAATATGCATCTCTCTAGGATGGCAGAGGCCGCAGTTTTAAGTCAAAATTCTCTTATGGGTCTCGACTTCTTCTCGACCTTGAATTTGAAAATTCATGAATTGTGTTCATATCTTATAAAGATCGCTCGGGGCTGGCTTCAACACCTCAAAATCGGCCTTGTGGCTTTGTAAATTCCCAAAACCATTTGCGAATTTCCTCAGCATCTGCAATCCACGGGGCCATTTCATAACTCCACGATTTTTATATAGTTTTGTAGACAACAAACACGGCCTAAGCTATGAGTCTTTGATTATGCACAATCTGAAGATTTTTTCTGGAAATTCCAATCCTGAGCTCGCCCGCAAGGTCGCCGAAGCTGCTGGAGTTGAGCTGGGTTACTGCGAGATTAGTAACTTTGCCGACGGTGAGGTCCAAGTTGAGATTCATGAGAGCGTGCGCGGACAGCACGTGTTCGTGATTCAGAGCACTTGCCCCCCAGTCAATCAAAATTACATGGAATTGTTTTTGGTGCTCGATGCTCTTCGCAGGGCCTCCGCCTCCCACATCACTGCCGTTATTCCTTACTATGGTTATGCAAGGCAGGACCGCAAAGTCGCTCCCCGTGCCCCTATTTCTGCAAAGTGCATTGCCGATTTACTGACGACGGCGGGGGCCAACCGGGTTGTGGCTGTGGATTTACACGCGGCTCAGATTCAGGGTTTTTTCAATGTTCCCGTGGATCATCTCTTTGCGATTCCGACCTTAGCCCGTGCTTGGCGGGAGAATTATGGTTTTGGGTCTCAATTTGTCGCCGTCAGTCCCGATGCCGGCGGTGTTGAACGCACTCGAGCTTTTGCAAAGCGTATTGAAAGCACTATTGCCATCATCGACAAACGCCGCTCTGGACCGAACGAGGCCAAGGCTCTGCATTTGATTGGGGATGTCAAAGATAAAATCGCCATTATCGTGGATGACATGGTAGATACCGCAGGAACATTGACTCAAGCTGTTGACAGTCTACTAAAAAATGGTGCAAAAAAGGTGTTCGCCGTGGGCACCCATCCCGTACTTTCTGGTCCTGCAGTAGCGCGTCTCCGGGAAAGCCCCATCGAACGCCTCTGGGTGACTGACTCCATTCCTTTGAATGAGGCAGCTCGGGCCAGCGGAAAAATTGAGGTGATCTCAGTGGCTCCCTTGATTGCAGAAGCGATTAAGAGAATTTTTGGCAATGACTCTGTCAGCTCGTTATTTGATTAGGTTGTAAGAAAGGAATTTTAAAATGAGAAATGAACGTATCGAAATCACAGTTGAGCCTCGCACGCCTGGAAAGGGTGTCTCTCGTAAATTGTTGAAGAAAATGTTGTTGTTAAATATCACACACGCGCTTTCGAAAATGCTCTCTTTAAAATCAAAGCTAAAGACAGCAAAATTGCAGACACGGTTGTCCTTATGAAAGAAGTTAACGTTCATCCTTTGAATCGCAGACCCCTACATGTGGATTTCTTTGCGGTGGATTTAACGAAAGCCATTCGTCTCTCTGTTGAGACTCGTCTTGAAGGGAAACCTGTTGGTTTGGCTGAGGGCGGACTTCTCAATCACGTCAACCATAAGATCGAAATCGAATGTTTACCGACGGCGATTCCTGAATTCATTCTTGTTGATGTCAGTCAGTTAGGTGTTGGCGATGCGATCCACGTTTCAGATTTGAAAATGCCTGAAGGTGTAAAAGCTATTTCTGGTGGCGAATTGACAATCGCGGTTGTCAACCAAGCTGAAGAAGAGCTTGCAGCAGTTCCTGCAGCAACAGCAGCAACTCCAGATGCTGCTGCCGCTGGCGCAACACCTGCAGCTGGAGCAGCAGCAGCACCAGCTGCAGATGCGAAAGCAGCAGCTCCGGCCAAAGACAAAAAATAATTTTGAAGGTATTTTTTGTTTCCTTAAAAAAGCGGTTGGACTCTAACCGCTTTTTTTATTTTGAGAGGGAGAACAAACCATGTGGCTGATTGTTGGACTTGGAAATCCCGGAGTTAAGTACGCTTTAAATCGGCATAACATTGGATTCATGACTTTAGATGCTTGGCTTCAAGGGCTGCAGGGCCCGTCTTGGTCGGTGGATCAAGATCATCGCGGGCTACTGGCCCGATTAAGTATCGATGACGAGAAGGTTTTTTTTCTCAAACCACAGACTTACATGAATAAATCTGGCGAATCGGTGAGATCGGTCATGGACTATTTTAAAATAGATGCCGATCGTCTTTTGGTCGTTCAGGACGACATCGATCAAAGTTTCGGAAAAATGCGCTTTCACAAAAGCCGTGGCCACGGAGGCCATAACGGAATTCGCAACATCACCGAAGCATTAGGCCATGACAACTATGCTCGTTTAAAGCTCGGCGTCGGACGCCCTGAAAACTCTAATATCCAAGTTGCAGATTACGTCCTTCAGAACTTTAGTGACAGTGAACAAGCTGAAATTCCGGCGCTTTTGAATGGAGCTTGCGATGCTATGGAGTGTTTTATTTTTGAAGGCCTATCGAAGGCGTCTACCCTATTCAATAAATGAGTGATAAAATCTTTGCAGCTGAACGAGGAGTTTAATAATGGGTTTGCAGTGTGGAATTGTTGGTCTTCCGAACGTAGGTAAAAGCACTTTGTTTAATGCACTCACGAGTGCAAAAGCAGAGGCCGCCAACTACCCTTTTTGCACGATTGATCCAAATGTGGGCGTTGTTACGGTTCCCGATCCACGGCAAGAGTTGATCACCCAATTTATCAAACCCCAAAGCGTGATTCCAACAACCATCGAGTTTGTTGATATTGCAGGTCTGGTCGCAGGCGCAAGCCAAGGTGAGGGCCTGGGAAATCAGTTTCTCAGCCACATCCGTCAGACCGACGCTATTGTGCATGTCGTAAGGTGCTTTGACGATTCTAATATTATCCACGTCTCTGGCAGTGTGGATCCGCTACGTGATATTGACGTGATCAACACGGAACTTCTTCTTGCGGATTTGGACTCTTTGGACAAAAGGGTTAAGCGCACAGAAAAAATGGCCAAGACGAGCACCGACAAAAAAGTGAAGATGGACTATGAGGTCACAAAAAAACTCTACGATGCCGTCGAAAAAGGAACACCCGCTCGAGCCGTAAAGCTTGATGACATGGAAGCCCCTTTTGCAAAGGATCTTCATCTTTTGACTCTCAAACCAGTGCTCTATGTTTGTAACGTGTCGGAAGAGGATTTTTCTAAAGGTGGAAATGCTTGGGTCGAACAGGTCAAAGCGCGAGCGACTTCTGAAGGGAACGTTTCAATTCTTATCTGCAGCTCTATGGAGGCTGAGATTTCTCAACTTCCTAAAGAAGAGCAGAAAGAGTTTTTATCTTCCATCGGAGCTACAGAGCCCGGATTGAATCGGTTGATTCTTGAGGCCTACAAACTTTTAGGACTTCAGACGTATTTTACGGCTGGCGAAAAAGAAGTTCGCGCTTGGACGATTCGTAAAGGGACGAAAGCTCCACAAGCCGCCGGCGTCATCCATACCGATTTTGAAAAAGGATTTATTCGCGCTGAAACCTATCACTGTGAGGAGCTCTTTCGCTTAAAGACCGAACAGGCAGTGAAAGAGGCTGGCAAGTACCGCCTCGAAGGAAAAGATTATGTCGTTCAGGATGGGGACATTTTGTTTTTTAGGTTCAATGTTTAAGTTAATTCTTCTTTTTCCAGTCTTTGCATTCGCCGCCCCCCTTTTTGAAAAAGGCCCTGAGCAATTTGAACTCAAAGACAATAAAGGCCAAACTCCGCACTTTCGTATTCTTAGTGGTTCTGTGACCAAGGAAGCACTCGCCATGGCCATCAATTCCATCGTCAAGTTCCCAAATGCAAAATCTGAAACACAGCCTTACGTCGACCTACTCCTAGAAAAACTCACACTGACTCCCGAGAAATCCTCACCTGAAAAAATAGGAATGGTGATGCGAGTTTCAGGTCGCGATTTTGAGATAGACACCACCCTCTCAAAATCAGCTCTACTCAAAGGTCAGTTGATCGAGGTCAAACCAGCTCCAAGAGAAGAAGACCTGGCAATGTTCTCAACAACAACAAACGGAAAAGTGTCGCTAAAATACGACCCAGCAAAAGATGTTTTGTTAATCCCAGAGGCCAAACTAGACCTCAAATTTAAAAGCCCGCTCTCCGACGAAGAATCCGAACACATCCAATTCTCAGGCAAGGGAATTCACCTCAAACAAAAACTGTGACTGAAACTAACACTGGGGCTGATGCTGAGGCTGTTACCGGTGCATTTCCTAAAACCCCCTCTGATCCTCAAAAAGCGAATACTTCTTCCGAAAGCTATCAGCGAGATAGTTAAACACAAGCAGTGTTAAAAACAAAAATAAACTCGGGCCTAAGATCAGGTGAGGGTAACTGGAAAAACTTCTCCATGCCTCTTGAATGAGAACTCCCCAACTTGCCAACGGTGGCTGCAATCCAAAGCCAATAAAGCTTAAAAAGCTCTCTAGGAGCATGAGATGTGGGATTTGGATGAGGGCGAAGGAAATAAGACTTGGAATTGAATTTGGCAATATGTGACTTCGTAAAATTTCAAAGCGGCTTGCACCGATCGCTTGGCTCGCCTCGATGAATGGCTGCACACGCCAGCGATGAACGAGGATTCGCATCAAGCGAGCAACGCTCATCCACTGAAGTCCTCCAAGGACTAAAAGCAAAGTCCATAGAGATGGCAAGGCCGTGTTTGTGAAGAACGGGTCGATGAAAAATTTAACAAGGATAACTAAAATAAGCTGCGGGATTGCTGAAAATAAATCCCAGGACCGCTGAAGAATTCGCTCTTGAATCCCACCGAGCCAAACACTTAAAACTCCCAAAAAAATGCCAATAGCAAATGAAATGAGGGTTGCAAGAAGACCTAGGAAGACCGAAACGCGAGTCCCAAAAAGACATCGAGAGAGTAGATCTCTTCCTAGTGCATCTGTACCTAACCAGTGCGCCGAGCTTGGAAGACTCAGAATGTTCTGGGCGTCTTGCTGGTCATATGGGACTGTCGAAAATTCCGGGGCAATCCAGAGGGCCAGCAGAAAAAATGCGGTGACGATGCCTAGGTTTTTCATGAGTCTTGCACTCTGGGATCAAAGTAACGTAGCAGAAGATCGCTGAGAAGCTGAAGGGGCAAGAGCCATGCTACATAGACAAGAACGGACCCGATAATTAACGGGTAGTCCCTTTGCAAAATGGACTGCACGAGCAGAGAACCGACTCCAGGAATTGCAAATAGGAGCTCGGTTACGACAGATCCCGAGAGAAGATGCGCCATCAGCGGTCCCAAAAATCCTAAAAGTGGAAGCACAGAAAGAGTAAAAAGATGAGAGAAAACCACACGAGCAAAAGACAGGCCCTTGGCTCTGGCCGCTTTGATGAACTCAAGTTTTGCGTTTTCAATGACTTCATTTCTAAGCATGCGAGCGATTTGGCATGTAGGTTTTAGAGCGAGGCAAAAAACTGGGAGAATCCACGACGCCGGGTTTTCGAGAAGCGCTGGGGGAAGCCAATGCAGATACTGACTGAATAAAAAAACCAAACATGGGCCGATCAAAATGCTAGGAAGAGAAATTCCTGCAGCAAAAAGGGGAAATAGCACGCGGTCGGCTTTTGCATTTGCACCAGCAAATAGGCCTAAAAAAATTCCAAGCGAAAGTGCAAAGGAAAGACTGATCAACCCAAGCTTAATAGTGACTGGCAACCTCTCGCCGAGAAGCTGGCTTACAGGTGTTTGCGTGAACTGTAACGACTCACCAAAGTCAAAATGGACTGTGCGTGAAAGATAGATAAAGTACTGTGTTAAAACCCCCTGATCTAAACCGTACTGACGGTGCAGGCTCGCTCGAACTTCTGGAATTAGCGCAAGGTCGTCATCAAACGGTCCGCCAGGGAGAACATGAAGTGAAAAAAAGATCACAGTCACGACAAGCCAGAGCGTAACGCCCATCTCCAGCAGTCGTGACAAAATCAAAGGCCAAAGCCCTCGTTTCGCTAGTTCTCTTCCCACACTTCTTTCAGGGCCAACCGAGGAGAGCCTTTAACCGTGACAGGCTCGATGAGGTTCGCCAATGGATCTTTAGTCAATGAATATACGGTTGAGTAAACATACGCATTCGTCATTACACGCTTGACGTAGTTTCTCGTTTCTACAAACGGAATGTGCTCGATAAACTCATCCAAGTCAACTTGGCCAAAGGTGAGAAGCCAAGATTGGACGCGGTGAGGACCAGCGTTGTAACTGGCTGCCGCTAGAGCCATATTATTTTCAAATTGCTTCATCAAGCGCTGTAAATATTTAGACCCCATCTTGATGCATGTGTCTGGTTCGAGCAGGCGCTTTGTATCAAAGGATTTATCCCCCATGATTGCGGAAAGGCGATTCCCTGTATTAGGCATAACCTGCATCAACCCCAGAGCTCCAACCGGAGAGACAGCCTCAGGCTGGTAATGACTTTCGGCTCGCATGATTCCCCAAATAAGCTCCTGTGGAACTGAAAAATCTTGCGAGTATTTCTTTACAGATCCCTGGTAGGCTGCGGGAAAGCTCGTTTGCCAAAAAGGTTTTGAACTGTCGTTGATGACCTTGGACCCTAAATTTCCGTAAAGAGACTGCGCGAGTTGGAAAGACCTGTTGTAAAGCCCTACGCTTTCGTAGTCTTGAACTAACATCTTTAGCTTGTCTCGGTCTCGAGTGCGCTTTTCTACTTCCTGCAAATCCCATTTTGCAAACTCCACAAGTCCCATCATTTCAAACTGACGGGCCTTGGACAGACGATCTTTGAGAACGCTCTCTTTGTTAAGTTCGGGATCTTCGGAAGTTTCTCCCGCGTTTTCTACCGCTACTTCCGTGGCTTCTTTAGACTCACCGGCATCATCTTCTTCGACAGCGACTTCGGACTCCCCACCTTTATCAACGTCTTCTTCCGTCTCGGCTGAAAGATTTTCGTCGACTTCAGGCTCTGCTGAAACTACGGGAACTCCCTCGGGAAAAGGAGTTCGGAAATTACCTTGCCGAGGACCCGTTAAAGGAGTCAGAGAATCTACAACAAGGTTGGAGGTCCCACCAGATCCTGATTTAGGAATTTTTTTAAGACGGTAGTGGGCTGCGATGCTGTAAAAATCTGAAGGACCCTTGGCAACAAGCGATTCGAACATTCTTCGGGATTCGTTGAACTTGTTTTGCCGAAAAAGGCTCATGCCAGTCCAATAGGTGATCCGATCCATTTGTAGAGCCGATTTTGCGGCCCGCCTGCGAGTTCGCTTGGTCACTTTGACTTGGCTGAAACCTTTTAAAGCACCATCATAATCGCCTTTTAAATAACGAATCCAAGCCAGATGCCATTTTGCATCTTGGCTGAGACCAGAGGTCGCATACTTTGAAATAAACTCCTGAAACTTACGACTGGCTCCATCGTAGTCTTGAGATTGATAACTTAAAAACGCCGCTTGATAGAGTGCTTTTTTTGCGTATTTTGATCGCGGGTTCACCTTATAAACTTGGTAGTAGTTGCCTACGGCCATTGGAAACTGTCCCGATTTCGCTGCAGCGTTAGCGAGCAAAAGTAAGTAGCCAAGATCTCCCTTTTTTCCTTGGTAAAAAGGAAGAAGCATTTGCAGAGCTTCTTCGACATCACCCTGGCTTAACATAAATTGGATTAGCAGTTTATCTGATTCGTACTTATCATTGCGTGGAGTCTGCGTGCGCAGAACTTCAAGCTCAATCTTAGCTTTGGCAATGTCTCCACTTTGCATGAGGGCTTTGACTCGGCTTCTGCGCTCTTCAAAATTGAGGGAGCAACGGATGGGCTTTCCCGCAAGTTGCGCATTATAGAAGTCAGATGTCCATGAAGAGATTCCGGCAAAAGTTGGGAAGCGAATGTAAAGCTGCTTAGCTCTTTTACAAAGAGTCGCTCCACTGCCTTGAGAGGCACGCATCAGTGCCCATAAAAGTTCTGGATATCGAGGAGATCTCCGCCATTTTTTCTCAAGTTTTATAAGATTGTTTTGCGCTGCCTTGAGTTGGCCTTGCTCCAAGAGCACGTTGGCGACTTGGAATGAGGCTTCCGTTCGCAATTGAGAATTTGGTTTCAAACGCAGCACTTGCTCAAATTCATTTTGCGCTTCTTTAAACATTCGCTTTTCTTGGTAGGTTCGGGCCAGCCAAAACCGTGCATAATCTTCGGTCAAAGATTTTTGCAATATAACTTGTGATAGCACAGCCTGAGCTTCATCATATTTTTTTTGTGAAAAAAACGTGTAACCCAAGCCCACTCCAAAATAAGGCCGCTGGTCAGCGTGAGGAGGATTGGCCCAATACTTCTGAAGGATTGGAAGGGTGTTCGCAAAGTTTTGTGCCATGAATTGATCACGTAAGTTTGCAAGGTCTCCCCGGGGAGCCATTACTGGCTGAGAGAAAACTGTTGTTGATTCGGCGAACACCAGAATGGTGAGAAAGGCCAAGGTCCATTTCGGCATGATTCCCCCTGAATATTTACGAAGAGGCTTGAGTGTTTTATTGTAATACTAGATGGCGTTAAATTGGAGATAAAAATTTGTGAAATTCGATCCCTGCGCGCTGTCAGGGCTTTTCGAACATTGAAAAACCACAGTTTTTTTGCAGGACTTTATCGAATTCAAGGTCATTGGCATATTTAAAGGACCTTTGTTCAGGATCATTAAAAAGTTCACTTGCAGGCAGGGATGTCTTGCACATTGTTTGACCTTTTTGAATGGAGATCGTGGGGTCTGCCTTGGGATTGTTGCCTTTTTTACTGACTTTAATAACCACGTGGTTACCGACATAGTTCACATTTGGAAAACTGCTTCCATCGGTAGGTTCGTTTTCAGCGAAGGCTCCAGCTACGATTTTTTTATTGCTGTCGATGATGATTTTCTCTCCCATCGGCAGAGTCACTCCCATGAGACCATTTTCTTCTGCGATGGCTGGTGTGAGTTTTCGTGGAAACATGAAAAAGTCCGTGGACTGAAGCTGCTGACCTCCATTGGGTGCAAAGTCGGTAACTTTAAAATGAATGTTCTGCTTCCGCATCTGCTCATAATCAAAATCCATCGTGCGGCCTGATTTGACGACTTTAAACTTTGTGATATTGCCCCCATCCCCGTTTCGGGCACAGGCCTCATAACCGCCACGAGGTTGGCAAGTTTCACCAAGCGAGCGATGAGGAACTAACTCTTCGCCTACTGGCTCTGACGGACAAGCCTCTTGATGGCCAAACTGCGAAGGATCCATAGGGTCGACAATCGCAGGAACTTGTCCTGGCGGCATTAGCTTTTCAGCGACAGCTTTTGCTTTTTCGTCCTCTTCTAGACCTGCTTTAGCAACATCACAACCGGCACAAGGCACTGGCGGCTCGTTGGTTTGTTTGACTTTTTCGTTAGCTTTCTCGATGGTTTTTACGACGCTGTCGTCGACCGTTTTTTTACTAAACCAAGATTTGCAGGCGCTGTTGATCATCATTCCTGCAAGAGGCGCGGTTATAAACAAAAGCGGGATCGCAAGCATCTTCCAATCAATCCCAGAATTGTAGGAACTATACCCACTGCTTGAGCCCGTGTTGGAGCTGACGTAGGCATCAGGATTCCCTGAATACAGCGGCGCTGATGGAGCCGTTGGCGCGCCTAGAAGCCCCAAGGAAGATTGAACTTTTCCGACTGGAGCACCACCGAAAGCTTGCTGTACAGACTGAAGCTTGGCAGCGCCTTTTCGGCCTCCGCCTTTTTTTGAAGCCGGGCTACGAACATCGTCCATAGGCACATGACTGAAATTAAAACTCAGGTGCAGGCCAGCAATAAAAGATAAAACAAAAATAAATCCTCTGCGCATACTCTATCTGTTTATCGGAAACGTAGCTCCAGAACTGAAGGTTCGCCGTCTTGCACCCATGCTTTGGTCGTGCTAGACCAAGGCATGGCAAAAAAAGCAAAAACAACCTTTGTCTGTCAAAATTGTGGTGCCCAGCGCCCTCGTTGGGAAGGCAAGTGCCCTGAGTGTGGGAGTTGGAACTCTTTTGTTGAAGAAACTTTCACGCCCATGGAAAACTCGAGAGGCTGGGCTTTGGGCGAGACGGCAAGTAATGCAAAAACTTTACTTACCAAAACTCTGGATGACGAGTTTACGGGCAAAGATTTTTTTAGAACTCCAACGGGATACGCCGAGCTCGATCGTGTTTTAGGTGGAGGCCTTGTTAAGGGTAGCTTTTTACTTCTGGGCGGTTCTCCTGGTATCGGGAAAAGCACTCTACTTTTGCAAATGGCTGGAGGAATTTCTGGCAAGCAAACTCGAGTCCTCTATTTTTCGGGTGAGGAAAGCATTGATCAAACAGGTCACCGTGCGCAGCGCTTAGGGATTCGCTCTCCTTACGTCACACTCGCTAGCGAAAATAACTTGAGTGTGATTTTGGAGGTCATCCGAAAGCAAAAGCCCGAAGTTGTTATTGTGGATTCGATCCAAACCGTATTTTTACCCGAGCTGACTCAAGCCCCTGGCTCGGTCTCACAGGTGCGAGAGTGCGCAGGCCATCTCATGACACTTGCAAAAAACGAGGGCATATCAATCTTTGTAGTAGGGCATATTACTAAAGATGGGACCCTAGCTGGACCCAAAGTTTTAGAGCACATGGTTGACTGCGTTCTTTCGTTTGAGGGTGATTCATCTTTTAATCATAGAATTTTACGTTCTTTAAAAAATCGCTTTGGCCCCACTCATGAGATGGGAGTCTTTGCCATGGAGACCCAAGGTCTGCGTGAAATAACAAATCCTTCTGAAATTTTTCTCGAAGAGCGTAGCTCCCAACTTATGGGATCTTCAGTGTTTGCAAACATGGAGGGAAGCCGCCCGTTACTTTGCGAAATTCAAGCACTCACTGTTCCCAGCCACATGAGTATGCCTCGCCGATCCGCCAACGGCTGCGATATCAATCGACTGCATTTGCTGTGCGCTGTTTTAGAAAAACACCTTCAACTTCCCCTGTTTCAGAGCGAAGTTTTTGTCAATGTCGTAGGCGGTCTTAAAATCTCAGAGCCCGCGGCTGATCTTGCCATTGCCTGTAGCCTCCTGTCTTCAGAAGGGCATTTTGACGTGGATGCAAAAACTCTGCTTTTTGGAGAGATCGGACTCACTGGTGAAGTGCGTGCCGTAACACAGGCAGAAGCTCGCGTTCGCGAGGGAGTGCGGCTTGGATTTCAGAGATTTTTTATTCCTGCTTCTAATTTTCGGCAGTTAGAAAAAACTGGTGAGTTTAAAAAAACAGAGCTGATCTCAGTCAGCTCCGTTGTTGAACTTAATAGAAAGTTGGGGAAACCTCGGGCCGTGACTGATCTCAGTCAAAGCCCATCTTTGTAATTAGTTGTTTGCTGCGCCGTCATTAATCCAATCGCGAACCGCCTGCTTGTCAGTTGCGATAATATCAGCAGCGCCTTTAGGCATAGCTCCTGTATCGATTGAAATAAATAACTCGCTGGCATCTGCGTTTCTCTTTACAACAGCTGCAAGCGTGCTGGTGTATGAGTCAAACCGGTAACCAGCATACTGTTTGGTGGCTCCATGGCAGCTTGTGCACTTGGATAAAACAGCTCCCGAGATATAAGAAAATTTTGCTTTCGGGTTGCCTGAAGGTGTTGGTGTAGGACTCGGAGTTGGCGTTGGTGTTGGAAAAGGGGTTGGCGTCGCGGTCCCGTGCGGAGTGGCCGTTGGAGTTGGTGTAGGTGTAGGTCCTGTCCCTTTAGAGACAATCCATTGCGAAATGGTGGCAATATCCTCTTCACTGAGGGGATTTGCTGGCGGCGGCGGCATAATGTGATTACTTACATCTAAGAATAAGTCAGACTCCGTGGGTTTACCTTTGACGACAACTGGAAGAGTGAGAAGGTGAGCAAGGTCCGTGATGCTGCCAACCCCACCCATACCTATAACACTTCCGTGACAAGAGGCACAGTTCGTCGTCATGATATCGATCATTTTCTGATCTAAAGTTTTTGGATCTACAACCGCTTGCGCAGCCACATCATCGCTTTGTGAATGCGTCGGTTGAGAACAGTTTTGAAACATAGTCACCATGGCGACACAAACCACTCCCATGGACACAAATCCTAATATTTCTTTTTTTCCTATGGCTTTCATA
>JBGATJ010000112.1:0-6241 GCA_044229295.1 Pseudobdellovibrionaceae bacterium | reverse complement strand
TAAAAGCGTCCGGTGCGAACGACGGTCGGACGCTGTGGTCGGGATTCGGATGTGATCTTGCAGTGAGGGCAAATAGGAGTCATGCTCAGGGGCACAGAGCAATTACCGGGCCCTGTTTCCCATCAACAATCAGGGGGGTCAGTTTACTAACGACACCAGTCTCGAGTCGCAACAACACGGGTCATCTCTTCGGCTGTCTGAACTAAGAAGTTGCCGTTCCAAGTAAGTCGCAGTCGCTGCTGGCGATGCGGCTTTCCAACCACGGCAACAAATTGCCCGAAACCTTGAGGGTCCGTGCTCGTCCACCCTTCCACTTTGCCAAGATTCCAGCGAAGGTGATCGGCCATTACCGGGTGAATATCATCCGCAGAAAGAGTTGTCACAGTGCCTTCAGACATTCGGCACTGGATGCGAAAATTCATGACGACCAGCCAGAGCGCCTGGCAATCGTTGACGCTAGAAAACCCGTAGCCCACACGGCACGAGTCAAAAGGTTTTTCGCGATAGCCAAGGTCTTGTGCGGGTCGATCCATTCCTAACGATGATTTTAATCCGACAAGATCAATGGGAGCTGACTCTGGTTTTGAGGTGACTCTTGGTGGTGGACTCACAGGCCTTTCGGTGGGGGCGGGACTCTTCTCAACGGACGCGCACCCGACAAGACTTGATAGGACTAATATCCAGATGGCTATTTTCATTTTCACCTCACCTGGGTTCATCGGTTTATGAGGACGAGAGCTTAAATATGAAATTTCAATAATGAACCAACGCGTTTACCCGCAATGAACTAAAATTCTAAATGCGAAACGTTGATCGCTATTGCTACCGTCGTTAGTGATGAAAATTCAACGCTGGGGCGTAGCTCTGGGTGCCTCTCTGACATTGCACGCGACTCTGCTCTGGATTCTTCGAAAACTTCCTCGTCCCACTCAAGTGCCACCTGTGGCTTTTGAGCTCAAACCTCCGCTTACAAAGCCTTCGCCTGCAAAAAAAAACCCTCGCAGCGCAAATGCAAAATCAGCCGGCTTCGGAAAACCCATCCTCTCTCCTGGATCCAAACTCAGCTGGAGTCACAAGCTCAGATTACAGCCAGGGGCAGGGATTTTCCAAAATGGCCGAGCTCTCTGGTTTTTTAAGCGAGATCTACCGCCGTATTGACGACCCTCTCACGGTTGACTGGCGGCTTTTGAAGTTTAGTAGATCCCAGACCGTCACCCTCGACGGCGTGATCCGTCCTGATGGAACCCTCCAAAAACTCAAAACCAGACTGGGCGCAGATTTTGGCCTCAGCACTGTCGTGCAGAGGGTGGTCAAAACGGCTCTGTCCGAGCCCCTTCCCCAACCTCTTCGAATTCAAAAGTCGATCCCGGTCACTTTGGCGTTTCATTTCGACATCTACGACGTGAAGCCACTGCACGAAATGCGAGAGGACCGCATCGTACAGAATCAGCTTCGATTTTTCCGTTCCAGGGCTATGGAACAGCTTGCAGATCTGCAGACTCTTAATAGAGGCGGCGGCGTGGTGAACGTCAATGTCGATGCCATCTATGATCGCTTTTTTAAAAAACTTGAACCTGAGGATCAAAGAGTCAAATGGGACATCACTCTCAAACTCAACCGCTCCATTTCAGCCTGTGAAAAAGGTGCTGAAGGTGCGTGCCTAGAGGCAGGACGGATTTTGGAGATGAGTGGCGACATGCCCCAGGCTCAGAAATATTTTGAGAAAGGCTGTGAGCTTGGCTACGAGTTAAGCTGTCAGAAGCTCATGACGCCGCAAGTAGATTCGGACCCAAATTGACTTTAAATAAGGCCGGGGCTAGCTTCCTTCTCAATTGACGCAGTTTCTAAGGAGCCCTATGAAAACTCATCTCGTGCGCGTTTATCCGTCCAAAGAAAAACTCGATCGCAAAGACCAATTCGCATGGAAAATGGCAGAAGTCGCCGTTGATCCTGTAGCCCCTGACAGCGCTGCCACCGAGATGGTGATCAACCGAATTATTGATAACGCATCTGTAGCCATCGCATCGGTCAATCGCCAGCCTGTGGCCACAAGTCGTTTGCAAGCGCTAGCTCATCCGCGTGAGGGCGGCGCGAACCTTTTTGGAATGCCTAACACCCTTCGCGTTTGTGCGGAGTGGGCTGCGTGGGCTAACGGTACTGCGGTTCGCGAACTTGACTATCATGATACGTTTTTGGCGGCTGACTACTCCCATCCTGGTGATAACATTCCACCGATTCTAGCTGTAGCTCAACAGAAGTCCCGCTCTGGCGCAGACTTACTGCGAGGTTTGCTCACGGGCTATGAGCTGCACATCAATTTGGTCAAAGGGATTTGCCTTCACAAGCACAAAAAAGATCACATCGCTCATCTTTGTCCTGCTCAAGCTGCCGGCCTTGGAACTTTGCTTGGTCTTCCGATAGAAAATATTTTTCAATCGATTCAGCAAGCGCTGCACGTATCGTTCACAACGCGCCAATCCCGCAAAGGCGAAATCTCAAGCTGGAAAGCTTACGCTCCCGCACATGCTGGCAAGCTTGCCATCGAAGCGGTCGATCGCTGCATGCGCGGCGAAGGCGCTCCCTCTCCCATTTACGAAGGCGAGGACTCAGTGATCGCCTACATGCTCGATGGAAAAGACGGTCGCTACGAAGTTCCACTTCCCGAAAAAGGCGAAGCCAAAAAAGCGATTTTGGAATCGTACACTAAAGAGCACTCGGCAGAGTATCAGTCCCAGGCGCTCATCGACCTTGCCGCACGCATGCGTTCTAAAATCACAAACTTTGACGATATCCAAGAGATTATCATTCATACCTCTCACCACACTCACTACGTGATCGGAACTGGAGCCGGCGACCCACAGAAAATGGATCCTAAAGCCTCTCGCGAAACTCTCGACCACAGCATCATGTACATTTTTGCTGTCGCTCTCCAAGACGGGACCTGGCACCACGTAAAATCCTACAGCCCAGAACGTGCTGGCAGAGCCGACACCGTGAAGCTTTGGCACAAAATTAAAACCGTAGAAGATGCAAAATGGACGGAGGCCTACCACCACACGGATCCTCAATTGAAGCGTTTCGGTGGCCGCGTCGAAATTCGCTTTAACAATGGCACTCAACTCGTGGACGAGCTCGGAGTTGCCAACGCTCACCCTGCCGGCGCAAAACCCTTTGGCCGTGCAGACTACATTAAAAAGTTTGACGCCCTCACCGATGGCCTCATCACCAAAACCG
This sequence comes from Pseudobdellovibrionaceae bacterium, assembly GCA_044229295.1. Classification (GTDB taxonomy): domain Bacteria; phylum Bdellovibrionota; class Bdellovibrionia; order Bdellovibrionales; family Bdellovibrionaceae; genus JBGATJ01. The sequence continues at coordinate 3,007 of JBGATJ010000112.1, read as the reverse complement.
AACACGATCGCTTTTTGGATTTGGTACAGAACCTTCCCAAGTTGACTGCAGCGCAAGTTCAAGAGCTGAACGTGCAAATGCCAACCGAAGGGGTGAAGTTTCACCAGCGCGACGATAAAGGAATTTTTTGATGCTCTTTCAAAAGGTCCAAGCCCCAGAAAAACGAAAACGTTTTAGAGAGCAGCTAAAATCAGGAAAACTTCTGCAATTTCCCGGTGCGATTTCTCCTCTCACCGCGATGCTCATTGAAGAGATGAAGTTTGACGGAATTTACATTTCGGGCTCTGTCCTTTCTAACGACCTTGGCTTTCCCGACATCGGGTTTACGACTCAAACCGAAGTTCTCTCTCGCGGTCGACAGATTGCCAGAGTCTCAGCCCTTGCCTCAATCATCGATATCGACACCGGATTTGGCGAACCTCTGAACGTGGCGCGCACCGTTCTTGAAATGCAGGAGCTAGGTCTTGCCGGCTGCCACCTTGAAGATCAAACTAATCCCAAACGCTGCGGCCACCTTGATAATAAGGCTCTTGTTGAAACACCCGATATGGTAAGAAAAGTTAAGATCGCAGCCGAAGCCAAAGTTGACGAAAATTTTCTCATCATCGCGCGCACCGATGCTAGGGCGTCTGAAGGTCTTGATAAGACGATCGCCCGTGCTCAAGCTTACGTGGATGCCGGTGCTGAGATGATTTTTCCAGAAGCTCTCCAGAATGAAAAAGAGTACGAGATTTTTCGTAAGGCAATCTCGGTCCCTCTTTTGGCCAACATGACTGAATTTGGCAAAACTCCACTTTTAAATACAAAACAGCTGGGGGACCTTGGTTTTAATTTGGTCATTTATCCTGTCACACTTTTGCGTCTTGCCATGAAAGCCGCAGAAGATGGCCTTCGCGTGATCAAAGCTCAAGGCACGCAAGAGAGCGTTGTTGAAAACATGCAGACGCGAAAGCGCCTTTACGAACTCACCCACTACGAAGATTACAATCAACTGGACCAATCCATTTACAACTTTAAAGTCAAATAGGAGATCGCTCAATGGCTGATACAAATTATGTCAATCCCGACTACGTTCCAGAACCAGAAAAGGTCAACGTTAAAAAAGGCCTTGAAGGGGCGGTCATCGACACGTCAAAAGTTTCTAAAGTCAATCCAGAGACTAACTCTCTGATCTACCGCGGTTATCCCGTTCAGGATTTGGCAGAAAACTGCCGCTTTGAAGAAGTCGCTTACCTTATGTATTATGGCGAGTTGCCTAAGGCAGCCGAGCTTAAAACTTTCGAAACGCTGGAGCGTGGGTACCGCGAAATTTCTAAGCCCTGCTTGGACATGATTCGAAGCCTTCCAAAAAAATGCCATCCGATGGATTCCATCCGCACGGCTGTGAGCTTTTTAGGTTGCGAAGATCCTCGCATTTGGAAAAACGATCACGAAACTCAAATTGATAAAGCCATCCAACTTTTGGCGAAGATCCCAACGATGATCGCGGCTGACTACCGAGTCAAAAAAGGCCAAGAAATTATCCCGCCAAAAAAAGACCTTTCGATTTCTGAAAACTTTTTCCACATGTGCTTCGGAAAAATTCCTGATGCTAAAGTGGTCAAAGCATTTGACGTGTCTTTGATTTTGTATGCTGAGCATAGCTTTAACGCCTCGACTTTCACCACTCGCGTAGTCACCTCCACTGAGTCCGATATTTACAGCGCGACAGTTGCTGGCATTGGCGCTCTTAAAGGTCCTCTTCACGGCGGTGCCAATGAACAGGTCATGCATATGATGAAAGAAATTGCGGATCCAGCAAAAGCAGAAAGCTGGATGCTCGACGCTCTTGCCAACAAGAAAAAGGTCATGGGCTTTGGCCACCGCGTTTACAAGAGCGGCGACTCACGCGTCCCTACTATGAAAAAATACGCGCAAATTATGGGCGAAGTTACCGGCGAAACCAAATGGATGAAAATCTACGACGGTCTTGAAAAAGTCATGGCCGAGAAAAAACGCATTTACCCGAACTTGGATTTCCCGGCGGGACCTGCGTACTACATGATGGGCTTTGAGATCGACTTTTTCACACCGATCTTTGTGATGGCGCGAACCACAGGCTGGTCCGCCCACATCATGGAGCAGTCGGCAAACAACCGAATCATCAGACCCCTCAACGAGTACATCGGAGCTCAACAGCGTCAGGTCGCTCCGCTCGCAAAGCGCTAGATTATTTGCAAGAGAGCTGGCCTTGGAGGTACATATCTCCGCCAGTTCTAGTAGTTGTGGTTTTTGGCGGCTCCGTCGGAAACCACGGCATCGTTTCGGTTTCGGAGTGAAACGAGTACTGAAAAATCATAACATCAACCTGGCCTGCGGTTTTGAAATTCATATGAATCGAGAATTTACCGCCATCGGCCTCAAGCATCGCTCCTGATCCCGAAACTTGGCCGTTAGAAATCAAGACTAGCTCATCTGACGATGTGCTTTCGTAGACGTTGGCAAACTTAGGCACTCCGCCTACGACACGGATCGAGAGATGCACGCGGCTGGAAGGCCTCTTCCACATATCTCGAAGCTGTCCGGAGCATTCGATCGCATGGGCATTGAGCGCGGAAAAAAATAGAGCGATTATAAGACTTGAACGAATCATGGGAGTTCCTTTCATGGGGTTAGGAAGCTGCATCATACTCGCGAGAGTCAGGGTTGTCCTTGGACAAATCCGGACGCAAGGGGGTTAGGGGCGAATTCCATACGAATCTTGATTCCATCCGAGGGGTTATGAGAGAGCCCACGGTCATGGTCTTGCGAAGGCGGGACGCCCGCTCTTCGCGCCCGCGAACATCATAGTCAAGGAGCTGTACCGTCAATGCAGCCCAGCCTCCCGTCGATATTTAAGTTTGTTGTGAGTGGCGCAAAGGATCTGGAGATTCTCGGGATCGTCGGTTCCTCCGGCCCATTTTGGTTGGATGTGATCGACCTCGAGTTGGTACTGGCTTTGGCATTTCTCGCCGTTGGGTTTTTCCCA
>JBGATJ010000111.1:0-6250 GCA_044229295.1 Pseudobdellovibrionaceae bacterium | reverse complement strand
GATGAGTGCACTTTGTGTTTGGGAGCTTACTGACGGTGTTTTATAAGATGTGTGAGTCGCTTTCCAATGGCCATCCGCATCCGCTTCAAGAAGTCGCAGGCGAAGGAGCCGATCAATCGCAATCTGGGTTTCTGAAGGGCCGATCCCTAATTTTTTAGCAATCCATCGCGCATCAGATTTGAAATGCTTGGTTTTAGTAAGCTCGATGATGGCGTCATGGTACCAATCCGAAATGACATTGAACTGATCGATACTGATCTGGTGAAAATTCTCAGCATTAGAAACTGCTTTTTTCGTGGTTCGAAAAATCCCCCGCTCCTCAGGGGAAAGATGGAGGCGTTCGGCCAGGTCGTTTTGCATTCTCGGAGTGAGAGGGCGTCGACCTCGCAGCACGTGAGAGAGCGTTGCATGGCTCAGCTTCAGAGATTTTGCAAAAGCCCTCAAGGAGTACTTCGGGTTTTTTCGACATCTTTTTAGAAACTCCTCTTGCAAAAAGAAGAGGAAATCTCGCTCGTTAGGGGTTTGGTTTAAGTTGTTCATGGGAAGAGTTTATGCGATGCGTTGTAATTTTTGAAGCGGTTTTGCTCCAGAGTGGAGCAAGTTTCTGCTCCAGGCTGTACGCCCCTTTAAATCGATTTTAAGGCCAGAAGATCCATGTAAATTTTTCAAAATGACGGTAACGCCCCTCAGCTCCTGATTGACCCGTTTCCTCCGTCAATCACATCATAACCAATGGCAAAAATCCCATTTTTCGTTTCCATCCCTCATTCCGGAGAAAAAATCCCCCCGGAAACTCCATGGTTAAAGGGGCTTCCCGAAACTCTCCTGATGTGCGACGTCGACCGCTTTGTCGATCAGCTCTACGTTCCTAATCTTGAGAGCCTTGAAATCCCATTTGTCAAAACTCAGTGGCATCGGTTTGCCGTGGATTTGAATCGCCTCCCCGAAGATATCGATGCAGATTCGGTGGAGGGGGCTTCACACCCAAGTGGCTCCTTCCCGAGGGGCTTTCATTGGACTCTCACCACACTCCGAGAAAAACTCATGCCCCATCCGATGTCGCAAGAGACTCACCGCAAACTGGTTAAAGATATCTATGAATCCTTTCACCAAAATATCAGAGATTGCTATGAGTCTTTCAAAAACAGCGAGCGGATTTTTCACCTCGATGCGCACAGCATGCCTTCGCGAGGAACGAGTGAGCACCGCGATCCGGGACAGGAGCGCGCGGAAATTGTCGTCAGTGATTGCAAAGGCAAAAGCTGTGATCCTAGATATAAAGACATCGTAATCGCGGCCTACCAAGGTGCAGGATTCAAAACGGCTTATAACTGGCCTTATTTTGGAGGTCGAGTGACAGAACAGTACGGTCATCCAGAGAAAGGTCATCATGCCTTGCAAGTGGAGCTGAATCGCTCCTTATATATGGACGAGTCAACTAAACAGCTACGACCTGAGGCCGCCGCAAAAGTCACGGTGCAAATCCGCAAGGCCTTGTCTGAGATTTTGTCGCAGCTCGCAAATTTTTAGGCCAGTCTCCATTTTACCTCATCTTCAGAGTTTGTTAGAATTTTAGCACAAACAGTTCGGAGGCCTCGGTGGAGAAAATCGCTCTTCAAGTCTACGGTTGGATCACTCATCAGTGGGTGGCACTGACCGGATTTGTGGTTTTGTCGTTGTGTTACATCGCGATGGCCTTTTTCTCCCTGATTCGAAACTATCTCCCAGATGAAGCTTACTCGTTCTTTGAGTTTCTCTACTTTAATGCCTGGATCACGATGTTCTACATCTTATGTATCATCTATTTGTTGGCCCATGCCTTTGAGCGCTGGCCTGAATTTCACAAACGGTTTCGGAGCGCCGCCAAGCCTTTTGCCTCTCTCAAGCTTGCCGTTATTGTCATTCTATCCATCGCTGCTCTGACTGCCGCTGGCACTATCATCGAAGCCAAATTCAATGACGCCAAAGCGGCATCTGCTTATGTCTATCACACGCCGTGGATGTACGGTGTGCTTTTGCTTTTGTGCCTCAACCTCATTGGAGTTATGGTCGATCGTTTGCCGTGGCAGCGCCGGCATGCAGGTTTTATTTTTGCACATATCGGAATTATCTTAACGCTTCTGGGAGCTCTTGAAACCTCACGCAAAGGTGTTGATGGTTCTCTAGCTTTGGGATTTGGGGAAGCGGGTCGTTTTGTATCCCTGGGAGGGACCGAGATCTCTTTGCATTCTTCTTTTGATGGCGCCAGGTTTAGCAAAGTCTACAATAAAGATGCTGATGTTTTTAAAACCGACTTCCGCGAGGCGCCTCTTCGCATTCCTCTTTCAGGAACAGATCAGATCGAAGTGCTGGATTCAATGAAGTACGCGGTTGGAAGCCAAAAGGTTGTGTCCAGTGAGAGCGAGCGCGATGGCGGGGCGATTCGTTTCCAGCTTGCAGGTCCTGCGGCATCTTCTACCGAGTGGATCGTGCAGAAGCGCCCTATGGATGACGCCATTTATGCTTTGGGGCCTGCGCGAATTTCTCTCAGAGCCACTGAGCCTTTAGGTGCTATGGGGTTTAATGAAATTGTTCTTTTGCCGACGGATCAGCCAGGTCAGCTCAAGTATCTTGTTTTCAACAAAGATCCAGCAAAACCGACACGCCGGGGAGTGGTCAAAGAGGGAGATACCTTTGACGTTGGTTGGATGGGGTTTCAATTTCGACTGCTACGCTTTTTGCCCAAAGCTCGACAAGAATGGGAGTTCAAGGCTCTTGATCAGGCCACGCCCGTTACCACATCGGTCGTGAAGGTCAAATTCCGCGGCGAGGAACATTGGGTGCAGCTCAACGACATGGTGAAATTTTTTGGCAACGATGCTGTCTATATATTCACTTACAGTAACAAGCGTTTAGACTTAGGATTTAATCTTAAGCTTGATAACTTTGAAGTCGGTCGCTACCAGGGCACGATGCGAGCGATGGCGTACGAGAGCAGTGTTGATGTTGAAAATCTCGGCAAAGTGAAGATTTCGATGAACGAACCGTTGAAGTACCGCGGTTACACTTTTTATCAAGCCAGTTTCAATGAAGACGAAATGGGAAAGCCCACAGCTTCGATTCTTTCTGTGAACAAGGACACTGGTCGACTTTCAAAATACATGGGATGTATTCTGATTGTCTTAGGAACCATTCTCATGTTCTACTTCAAACGAAAAGCAAGTAAGGTGGTTCGTAATAACAACCATCTCGGGAGGGCATCGTGAAGAAATTAGCTCTATTGCTAGCGGCTTCGTTTGTGGGATGGACAAGTTACGGTGCCCCTTTAACGGGGGCTCTCAAAACACTTGCTGTGCAAGATGGGGGTCGCCTTAAACCTTTTGACTCTTTCAGCCGAGAAACTTTGCGTTTGATTTACGGCAAAGAAAAATACGAAGGTCGCCCCGCTTACGAGATCCTGTATACATGGATTCTTCAGCCGGATCTTTGGAAGGACAAAGAGATTTTTGAAATCACTCACGCGGATGTGAAGCGTGGACTCCATCTTGAAGTTACAAAAAAGTATTTTTCTTTGAATGAAGTGATGGGCAGTGACCGGCTTCCGCTTTTGATGCAGGAGCTGAACTCAAAACGTGAGACGAAAGAAAAGCTCGATCCTTATTTTCAGGCTCTGCAGCGTCTTGAAAATCAGATCTTTGATTTTCGTGAGGTCGTCTCCGGGAAGTTTGTTAAGCTCTTTCCTCCAAAAGATGGCACTAACTGGAGGTCCCTTGCCGAGCTAACAGAGGCAGAAACTCAAGTTTTGGTTGAAATGAGCCAGAGTTTTTCTAAAGTGGTTGCTGTCTACACAAACCACGATGCCAGTCAGCAGGAGCAGGATCAGGTTCAATCCGATTTTGCAGCCAGTGTCGAAAAGGTGAGAGCAGCCGCTCAAGCTTCGAATCCTTCCGTGTATCCCTCCTTTGATGATATGAAGCTAGAGGTTCACTACAATGATTTTCATCCGTTTCAGAAAGCATGGATCTTTTATTTGCTGGCAGTGATTTGTGTATTGCTGTTTTGGGTTTTGAAGAAAGAAAGGTTGGTAACGGCGGCCTGGATTCTTGCGCTTGTCGGAATGGGTTTTCATATCTACGGTTTTGCAATTCGTTGTTACCTGACGGGCCGACCTCCGGTTTCAAACATGTACGAGACTGTGGTTTGGGTAGGATTTGGAACTCTGCTCTTTGCGATGATTATTGAGGCGATTTACAAACTTCGCTTCACGCTGCTTGCGGGAACAGCAGTGGCCTCGTTTTGTCTGATATTAGCAGACAACGCGCCTGTGATTTTAGATAATGGCCTTCATCCTTTGGAGCCTGTTCTTCGCAGCAACCTTTGGCTTATGATCCACGTGCTCACGATTACGATCAGCTATTCCGCTTATTTTCTGGCGTTTGCTCTTGGTGATATGGCTCTCTATTATTACCTCCGCGGTGAGGACCAATATAAGGACAAGCTTGCGGCTTTAGGCACCGGGATGTACAGAGCGATGCAAATTGGGGTGGTCCTTCTTGCGACGGGCACCATTTTGGGTGGTGTTTGGGCCGATTATTCGTGGGGGCGATTTTGGGGTTGGGACCCTAAAGAGACTTGGGCTCTCATTGCGCTCTTAGGATATCTTGCTGTTTTGCACGGGCGACTTGCCGGTTGGCTCAAGCAATTTGGTTTGGCTGCAGCCAGTGTCGTGACGTTCTCGCTTGTGATTATGGCCTGGTACGGAGTCAATTTTGTCTTGGGGGCGGGTCTTCACTCCTACGGTTTCGGTGCTGGTGGTGTGGAGTATGTGATCGGCTTTGTGGCATTGCATCTGATTTATGTGATTTTTGTAGGCATCGTTCGGCAAGGGCGCCTGCGCGAAAAGAAGACGTGATTTTTGAGCGATAAATTCATTCAAACCGCTAATTTGTACGCAATCCTTGAGATTGAGCCTTACCTCATGGTGGGGATGGTTTTTGTTGTTGATTGGATTTTCTATAAAACCATTTTGCGAAACGTCTCTGCCGAGCGCCATCGCAACTTGCAAAAAAACCTTAAATTTATTGCCAAGCAGTTCATTATTTTTTCAGCCTGGTTTGCGCTTTTTCTTTTTTGGAAAGAGCAGTTTGAGGGAAGTCAGGTGCAGGGGCTTCACCGGCTGACTCCCTACTTGGGATTGGTGGCGCTCGTTTGGGGTGGGTTTGTCTTTGTGCGCGCTTCTAAGCTTCTCGTGCTCCAGTATCTTTTTATGGGGTCGATGCAGGCGGGGGTTCCACTTCTTATAGAGAATATTTTCTCTCTGATCCTTTCTATATCTATGATTTTGTGGTGTGCCTCTCACATCTTTTTCTTACAGCTGGCGCCGCTGCTTGCGACATCGGCCGCTTTTTCGATCATTCTCGGTCTTGCCATGCAGGACACTCTAGGAAATATCTTCGCTGGCCTGTCTCTGCAAATTGATAAGAATTTTGAAATCGGGGACTGGGTTGAGGTTGTCAATGGGGTGCAAAAGGCTGTAGGTCAGGTTCAGGAGATTTCATGGCGAAGCACCACTTTGATTGGTTTGAGTGATGAGGTCATCGTCTATCCAAACCGTATTATGGCGCAGGCTCAGCTCTCTAATTTTTCGCCCTTGCAGCCAATTTTGCGTAGCCAGCTGTTTCGCTTTCCACTGGATGAGAATTTGGATCGCGCCATCCAAGTTTTAGAGGCGGCAACGCAAGGGCTAGAGGGCATTTGCCAAGTTCCACCACCCCTTGCCTACGTCCATGAGAACTCGGATTCGTGGGCTTCGCTCAAAGTGATTTACTACATCAATCAATTTGGCTCCCAGTACAGCATTGGCGATCGCGTGATTCGCTCTTGCCTGAAGGCGCTCGAGGCGCAGAAAATAAAACTTGCTAAACAGCAGTTTGAAGTTTGGTCTCACGTCTCTCGTTGATTGCTTAATTTTTCTACAAACGCAAAAGAAAGCGCCGCGTGATTCTTCGTAGGCCCTTGAATTTTCTCAACATGCTTTCAAAAAGATGATTGTCTTTTTAAAATTTTGGGGTCATTAATTATGAAGTTAGAAAAAAACGATTTCGTTCGAAAGGCATCTATGCGTCTTTCCTTGTTGAGAATAAAGTTGCGAAGAACAAGGTTGCAGTCCGCAGGACTTTTTTCTGCGCTTGTCCTATCGTTGGTGGCACTTGGGTTGTTGTCGTCTTGCAAATGGCAACCTGGAATTGGATACAATAAGGGGTACGCGCCG
>JBGATJ010000110.1:0-6827 GCA_044229295.1 Pseudobdellovibrionaceae bacterium | reverse complement strand
TGGGTAGAAGGCGGAAAAATCTCTGGCGCCTCTGCTGGCCAAGCATTCGGAAAAAGCCTCGCCCTCAAAAACAACACTCTTATCGTGGGAGCGCCTGGGGATTCAAGTGGAGGGCCGGAGCGAGGTTCCGTTTACGTTTATAACATCTCCGGTGGCACTGCGACTGAGGTCACTCATTATAACGGATCAGCAAACTACGGAGGTTTCGGAACTTCCGTTGCTTACGATGGAAGTCGCCTCATTGTCGGCGCTCCACAGTCTCTGCTGCATGAAAGCGAAGGTCCAGGGAATGCTTTTGTCGCAGATGTGACAGGCGGCTTTTCGGGCGTGACACTTTCGGTTCTTGCGCGTGGCACAGAGGTGCAAAACGGGGCCAAATTTGGTTGGTCGGTGGCCACAGGTAGCGGAGCTTATCTGGTCGGTTGTCCTTGGTGCAGAATGAGTAAAAAAGGATCGGCTTACTACTACCAAACCTCTACCGGTGCAGAAATTAGATCACCTTTAGACGAAGATAACGGTGAGTACGGAATCCAAGTTGAAATTAGCTCGCGTGGACTATTTGTTTCTGGCCGTGGGGTGAATCAAACCGCTGGAGCGGTAGACTTGTATACGACGTCCCGAGTTTTGATTCGACGATTGTTTGCATTGAATTCCGGGAATTTGGATCAATTCGGTTACAGCTTTAGCTCCTATGACAATCAAATTTTAGTAGGAGCTCGATTGAAATCTGATCCAAATGACCAATCGGGAGCTGCTTACTTATTGAATTTACCATGATGAAGGAAAGACGAATGCGCAGGACGATCATTTTGTTACTGACTTTCGCCGGGGGTATGACCCGCGCTGAAATCTCGGACACCCTTCGCCGCTCTGATGCGGTTGTGTTGTATGATTTTACAGACACTGATCCCGCCGTGGTTAGAGACAAAGCCAATTCCAAGTGGGGAGCCCCAGTGGATCTTACCGTAAAAAATACGGGGTTGGCCTTTACAAAACGGGGGGCAGGTTACATCGAGCTGACTGAAAAAAATCTCATCACGAATGCTCTTCCCGCGACAAAAGTTAACGACACTTGCAAAGCCAATAAAGAAATGACTATTGAAGTTTGGTTAGAAAATAATGAGTCAGCAAAAGACAGATCCGTGATGGACATCGATAGACATTCATCACCTCTTCGGATTCTCACGCTCGCAAGCAGCAATTTGCGCAGAAATTTTGTTTTCGGTCAGTACTACGACACCCAAAATAGATACGTGGTTGGTGTCAACACCGCTCAAAACGAGAACAATCCAAGCCAAACAGCAGACAATGCACCAAATCGCGGTAACTCTCTGAGAGATCCTCTGATGAGCGGCGATAATCAGCTCATTTTTCAAAACACGACAGATCCAGCGCCTTTTTTGCAAAAAATTGTATTCACAGTAAATAATGCCGGTGTTGCAAAACTCTTCCTCACAGATAAGTCCGGTTCTAATTACTATCCCGCCATGACTGTAACCACGAACTTCGGTGGAGGTTTTGGGTCTTGGAGAAGCGACGCGAGAATATCCATTGGCAATGAAGCCATGACAAATGCACAGGCGGATACTTTCTTTAATAGACCAACGCCAACAATCTACAACACTTCCCATGAAGACGGCGATGAGGCTGCGATCAAAGCACTTGAGCCTTTTTTTAGCAATCCAAATCGCTATTGGAAGGGCAAACTGTATATGGTTGCCATTTACTGCCGAGCGCTAACTTCTCAGGAAATTTTGGGAGCTGGAGCCCCCAAAAATCCTAATCAAGAAGTTGTCGCCATCGATCTTAACGACGTGATTACTCCGGAGCGGCAAAAGGCCCAGGAGATTTTTTCGCGACTCACTGGTGTTAAGGCGCCTATTGATCATCCTACACTTAAAGACATGGAGGCAAAACTCAAGCAGAATGATCCTATGGGGGCAGCAGGTTTAGCTCTGAGTCATCCTAATTTTTACAACATCACTATGAGGGATTTTGCAGCTCGCATGTCCAATCGAGAAGAGACGATTGTAACTCCTCTCAATGATTTCATTACAACGATGGTTGGGTTTGTGAGAGATGATGTTGGCGCCGACAAGTGGCTTACCGAAAATGCGTATTATGCGGGAGATCCTGCAAAGACGGCGGTGCTACTTGATTCCGTCCAAGACGTGTTAAAATCCAACAACCATGTTGATGCTTTGACCAAAGGTAACTATAGCCTTGCGAACGTTTTGGTCCGTAAAGAGCAGATTCTTTATAATGGGGCCAAAAGAGGTTCCTAATACGAGCTGCAGGCTATTCGCCAAACACGTGCTTGGATGGCCGCGCACGCGGTCGCTGAACCAACCGTCGCCCTGTAGAATACACCTTCAGAGAATTTTTATGCACTCCCATCGAAAAGTGGGCAGATGCAACTGGCCCCGACAACTACATAGGTCGTGATATCGACCGGTTCCCAGCAGGCAGCCATGCGAAATTCACAACCACATGTCGCGCTTGTCACTCGGCGATGGATCCTCTTCGCGGAGCCTTTGCGAGATATACGTTCAGCAATAACTTCGTAAAAAATGCTCTCGTGGTCCCAAATTTAGGGAAGGTTTTGGCGGCGGTTGAAGATGCCAGCAATGGAATTTCGACAGACCCTGCGTTTATTTCCAGCAAAATGAATCAAAACGAGACCGTTTTCCCTGGTGGTCGAATCATCAAAGACGAGTACTTTGAAAATCTCGCGAATCGTGGTTCCAATGTCGCTCATTTCGGTTGGAACGGTCCTATGAAGGGTTATGGCCTTACAGAGTTTGGACGAATGATAGCTAGTAGCGATGCTTATCCTCGGTGCCTTGCTCGAAGGGTTTACTTTTCAGCATGTAAACGTGAGCCAGCGTCTTTTGATGAGACAATGATCAATAATGTGGCGAAAGAGTTCGTAAGCCATGGATATAATATTAAGTATCTATTTGAGAGAATTGTGACGACGCCTGAATGCCTGGGGGGTAAGAAATGAAATTGAGATATCCTTCTTCCAGAGTTTCTAAACCCATGCGAATTTCCATTTTAGTAATGGGATTGGTAGGAATTATTTTTGGGCATGGATGTGGTCAATTTTCAACCAATCAAACCAGCGGGACAGAAACTTCTTCGAGCCTTGTTTTAAACACAGGTCCCAATGATGAGTTTGTTCCTCTCCAGGATACGAAAACCGTTGGACTTGTCTATTCCAACCAAGTTCTCGACCATTTTCTTGAGTGCTCTGGGGCTGGTCAAGCCAGCGACTCTACGCTTGCTATGTGGGAGCAAAAAAAGGGAAGTATCTCTGAGCTCGGTGGTCCCACTCAGGTGACGGCTCCTATGCTCATGGCCATCACATCAATTGCCGGCGAAGTTTGTCATGACATTGTAGAGCGCGAAAAGACGTCACCTCGCCTTTTTGTAGGTGTTAACCTCGCGCAGGCAGCTCTGCCTTCAGATAATGTTCTTGGAGATGCCGTGCGAAGGCTATCGCGATCTTGCTGGCAGCGCAATGAGACAGATGAAGAGAGAGCGTACTTAGTAAATCAGTTAGTGACTGGATTTCAAGGTGGGGACGCAGCTAACTCACAAAGAGCGATGCTCTTTTTGTGCACGGCCATGCTCTCAAGTTTAGACTCACTCGTTTTGTAGGATTCTCTGGGGGATAGATGAAAGAAAAAAAATCGCAACTGACGTTTGAACATTTGCACGCAAAACCTATCACACGTCGAGACCTTTTGGCTTCGGGGTTGTTGCCGTTTTCGGCAAGTTTTGCGATGGCGCCTCTGATGGCTTTTTTTGCTAAGGCTGGTGTTGCAGAGGCTCAAGAAGGATGTCAGTCTCTTGTAAGTTTAGATCTTTGCCCCATCGTAACTCTCAACCTTAGTGGTGGAGCAGCACTTGCGGCAAATTTTGTTCCTCATGATCAAGGACGCCAGCTATTGCCTTCATATTCAAAAATGGGTTTAGGCACCGGAAGCGCTGTCTCTCTCGACAGAGAGTTTGCTAATCAAGCTCCATTCAGTGCGACCTCGGGAGTTCTTCGTGGTTTAAGAACATCAGCAGCAGCTACGACGCTTGCAGCATCAACATTTGTCGGTGTATGCGTGCGCTCACAAGACGATTCGGCGATGAACAAGTTTGATGTCTCAGGTCTTGCCCTCAAAGCTGGAATGAAGGGCAAATTCTTACCGAACTTAGGAGTTTCAAATACAGATACTGGAATTCGACAGGCATTTGCACTTGTCAGACCGAGCGCGCCTCTTGTGGTTAAGCGCTATGAAGATATTTTGGGCGCCCTTGGAATTTCGGGATCACTTGCAGCGCTTAATAGCGATCAGAAAATCAGACTCTTTGCCTCTGTAAAAAAGCTCAGTGAATCGCAGTCGGCAAAAATTATGGATCTATCGGGCGGCGCGCTTTTAGCACGGCTCATGGGATGTGCACAGGGAGATAACTCTGCGCTTATCGCCGACTCGGGCTCACTCGATACTGACCCTTTAAAAAACCCAGCATTCGCGACAGCTTGGAACATCACCAACAACACGTCAAAATCCTCGCAAGATTTTGTATTCGCTTCTTTAGTCTATAATTTGCTTAAAGGTAACTCAGGACCTGTGAGTTTAGAGATGGGCGGATATGATTATCACGACGGAACTCGAACGAGCGGAGATACTAAAGACCAAGCTGCTGGGGTTGTCATGGGTAAGATTCTTCAGTCGTTTGCCATTCTTGGAGTCAAAGGGTACCTCGTAGTGACAAGTGATGGTTCTGTTTCTTCTGCAGAATCTGATGTTGGTGGAGCGCCTTGGATGAGCGACAGGGGAACTGCAGGCTCTGCATATATGATGAGTTATGATCCAGCCGGAGCGCACATGACTAAGTCATTCCAACTTGGTCAGTACACGAGCGGGCAGGGGGCTGATGATCAATTCATCACGGGTGGTGTTCCAGAAATGGCTGCAGCAGGAATATTTGCAAACTACCTGTCTTTTAATAAGCGCACAAATTTAATTGAAACTCTCATGCCAAGAACGTTTACCACTGCCGATTTAGATAAGGTTTTGGTTGTAGGATAAGGAACTTAAAAAATGCATCGTGACCTTGTACGTATTATATTTCTTTTTGGACTGGCGACAGTGTTTTACTCAAACTGCGCCGCTCCCAATTCTGATTCTGGTGGAGATTCAGCGTTCACCGCACTCACTTTTTCAAATTGTGAAGAGGATTTTATGAACCTTTTCGCGAATGGGTATCATCCATTTTTGCAAACCAACTGCGTGAACTGTCATGTCAGCGGTCCTGGAAAAGGAACATTCGCCTCGCCAGATATTAATGTCGCATACGCGGCTTTTCAGCAAATTGGTTACGACAATATTTCAAACCACGCCGTCAGTCAGTCGCACAATCCACCTTACACCGGTCCCCAGCATCAGCAAACGATTGCTGACTTGAGGCTGCAGTGGAGTCGTCACGAATCTGAAAAAGCCGAGTGCAAAGCTGGAACGCCTCCTCCCGGAACCATTGATTTTCAAACTTTGAAGCTTGTGGAATCTAAAGCGATAGCAATGCCAGCCACTTTGGCGGCGGTGGACCTCAGTAAAGGACTTACGGAGATTGAAAAAGGTAAAAAGACTGTAACTTTCGATCTCAGTAAAGACATGTTGGACTCAAGTCTGGGGTTCAACGGGCAGTTAACCTTAAGAGTAGGAATCATTCGGACGGCCACAGGAGATGCCACTTACACTATTTCTGAACCAAGGATTTTTGGGAATACTACAGACCTTCATGTCAAAGGACTGTTTGTAAAACTCAATAACCAGTTTATTCGTTATGCCACGACCTTTGATTATCTTGATGTTGGAATCCCTAAGAATACCATCCAAGCCAATGGTCTACTTTCAACAGGGTCCATGGTGGTAGCAGGGAACGTAACTCCTGCAACAGATATTATCTCCTTTGGATTTATAGTGATGGAAAAAACCACACTCCCTCCACCAGCACCACCGCCTGAAATAACTATCGCCGGCTCCAAGGCCGTGCTGACTCCAAAGGGAGATTACAAGTTTGATATTGTATTGAATGCTCCGAACCCAACAGATCCTGTTCGGGTCACCTTATCGTTAGCTGAAACACCACCATGTACCGAGAAATCAAAGTGCCCTATGGAAATAGTCCAGGTCCTGTGTCCTTCTGGAACTTGCGATCCAAATATTTTTGCCTTTTCGGCAATGAGAAGTGTCGTAGGAGTAAAACACAACCGCTTTGATTGGGACTATAAATATAATAATGAGCCTATCACGTTCATGCCTGGAGAGATTAAAAAAACGGTAACAATTAAATTTTCAAGTGATATTCGATTAGAAGCTAACCGTGTTCTCACTCTGAATTTGCAAAATCCACTCAGTGCAAAACTGGGTAGTCAGAGTTCGGTTTATTTAGTTGTTAATAAAATGGGCAATCCCGTTCCTTCTTCCGATGTTCCAACTTTCTCTCAGCTCATGAACGAGAGCACCGGCATCCTTGGTTCAGTCTGCGTGAAATGTCATAATTCTGTAGACCGTGCCGGAGGTTACGACATGACTGACTACGAAGAGATGTTAGCTAGACGGGTGCTCGTCCCTGGTGATTCTTCGAGCAAAATGTTTTCGAGGATGAACGCTGACGATCCAAACTTATTAGGTTTGACACCGATGCCTTTGACCGGTTTTTTGGAGGACCCATTGATCAACAAAGTGAAGCAATGGATACTTGATGGAGCAAAGAACAATTAAGATTTTGAATGTACTAACAAAGTTCTGGGGGGAACTATGAAA
>JBGATJ010000035.1:0-45852 GCA_044229295.1 Pseudobdellovibrionaceae bacterium | reverse complement strand
GTGCGTCTCGCCTTTACGGTGGATATCTCCATCCTTCAATCGAAGCATGGCTAGATGGCCCGGGTATTGAGTGTCTTGTACGAGTTCTCCAGATTTTGCAATAATCGTAAGTGGGATCTCGTTGGGTTTTTCGTCGTAAATAAAAAGATGCTCGAGCAAACCTTTTTTTGAGTCCACCTTGTTGGCGTAAATCACCAGATCAAAAAATCCTTCTGAAAAAGTTCCTTCTCGGATATTTGCCGCGGCCTTGGAGTTTCCAATTTTTGTAATAAGAACTTCAAACTGCCGGTTGCCCCATGGAGCTAGGCTGAACGAAATTTGCGCCGACAGCCCCGCAACGATGAGGGCGAGCGCAAAAGCGGGGACTGTCAGACGAAGTTGTGTCAACCCAATGGCCTTCATCGCGACAATCTCTGAGTCACTACTCATGCGTCCGTAGGTGAGAATGACCGAGAATAAAAGACTCATTGGGAGAAGGGCTGGTAAAAAGCTGATGGACAGATACATGAGAACTTGAAGAATAGTTCTGATGTCCACGCCATGAATGAGAACAAACTCGGTCATGCGTAAAACTTGAACCATCAAAATAATGAAAATAAAAACCCCAACACCCATGATGAAGCTGGGGAACAGGTCAAAAAATATGTATTGAAATAGGGTCCAGCCGCGTAAGAAGCGCAAAACCACTCCTTAACGGCGCACTAAGCGTTGGCGCCTAAATCGCAGCGACCCACATTTTCTGGCGCCGCAATTGCGCCGCGCACTTGAACTGCCGTTCGGATCAACGTTTCGTAATACTTCAATTGAAACTGAGAGGCGGCATCACACTTCGCTGTCATTGGATCTGGATGAGTCTCGATAAAAAGAGAGTCGCATCCGGCCGCGACAGCAGCATAAGTCAAGTGAGGCACAAATCGAGGCTCACCACCCGCAGGATCACTGCTTGAAATTCCGTAAAGGCGAATGATGTGAGTGGAGTCAAAGCAAACCGGAACTCCCAGTTGCTGCATGATAGGAATGGAGCGAATGTCTGCAACTAACCGATTGTAGCCAAAGCAAGCGCCGCGTTCTGTGAGCAAAATATTTTGATTCCCTGTAGAGCGAAGTTTGCTAACCGCGCTTTCCATATTCTCAGGCGCCAGAAATTGCCCTTTTTTCACATTCACGGCCTTTCCGGTAGCTCCACAAGCTAGCACTAAGGACGTCTGCTGGCACATGTATGCAGGGATCTGCAAAACATCGACAACTTCAGCCGTTTTTTCTACGTCCTCAATGCGATGAACATCTGTCAAAACGGGAATGCCAAATTCCTTACGAACATCGCTTAAAATTTTAAGACCTTCATCGGCAAGGGGTCCTGACCAGTTTTTTTCGCTTCCTCGATTGTCTTTCTCGTAAGAGCTTTTGAAAATCAAACCAACGCCAACGCGCTGACAAATGTCGACGAGACTCCGCGCTGTTTTCATAACCATTTCACGACTGTCAATCACGCATGGCCCAGAAATAACGGCGAGTTTCTCACCAGTTCCGATCCGAACATCTCCGCTGCGTGCAGAGACCTTGAAACTGCGTTGAGGCAGGTCGATGGTTTCGATACGAGTTTTTGTTTTTGAGTCCAGTTTCGGTTCCATAAAGGTCTCCTAGAGACGAGTGATGATAAGGGTTCTAATATATCCCGGGTCTAGGCGAAAGAGGAATCAAATGCAGCCTTTGCTGAGCCGCATTAGGATTGACGATGAGGACGTTGGAGCCGATGATGAGGAATGGTCAAAGTATTGCTTCTCATCGAAGATTACAACGAGCTTGTAGCGACAGAAACCATGCTCAAAAAAGTAGGTTTTGACTGCATGGGAATGACCAACGAGAATTCCTTAGTCGACACTTTGATTTCTTTTCGTCCTGAGGTTGTTATCGCCAATGGACGCGGTCAGAGGGTTTCTGGCGTCAGCGTCGGGAAAAAAATTCGAGAGATCAAATCGATGTCCTTTCGCCTGGTTCTTTTTTTTCCGCGGAACCACCAGCCAGACCTTGCAGAAATTAGCAGCATTCGTCTGGATGCCATCCTCGAATCCCCTGTGGATCCTACACGGCTTCTTGAGGTTTTAGCAAAGCTCAACAATTTAAAAATTGATCCGCTCCTCGAGAAGTTTCACCGGTTCAAGCAGCAGTCGGGCGTACGACTTGGGAGCGTTCGCGAGGATCAAGAAGTGGGTGGGACGGTTCTACCTCAAATGCAGGTGGTCCAGGGGGGCCTTGGAGCACCATCAGCGGCGATCGTGACGGGAGGGAAAGCCCCTACCGCGAGTGAAGATCACGCTCGCGTTGCTAAGTACGACTCCTATCTTAAGGGAATCCAATTTAATCGCAACGAGTCTAAACACACTAAGGCTGAAGCGCGCGCCCGCATTCGAAGTCAGCAATCGCGCTGGGACATGACCTTAATTCAATCCATCGATGACCTTCGTAAGGATTTCGCCAAAGCCCTTTTCAAAAAAAAGGGTTGATTCAAACTCTGATTGTCAGTAATTCTTTTGGAACCTCAGGAGGTGATCCATGGGAGCTAACACAACACCCATCACAGATAGCACATTTGACCAAGAAGTACTCAAGGCGGGAACTCCCGTGCTCGTGGATTTTTGGGCGGAGTGGTGTGGACCGTGCAAGGCTCTTGCGCCCAAGCTTGAAGAGATCGCCCAAGAGTTTTCTGGAAAAGTGAAGATCGTAAAGGTCAACGTTGATGAAAATCCAGACGCCCCAAACAAATTTGGCGTTCGAGGAATTCCAACTTTGATTTTGTTCAAAGCTGGTAAAGAAGTCGAACAGATCGTCGGCAATCATCCCAAAGACAACATCGTTGCGGTTTTAAACAAGCACATCTAACGAGTGACCTCTTCGGGCCCCAAACCCCCGCCTCTGAAGGTCAAAGACCTTCTAGGTCCGTTTCTCTTGCCAACCCTTGTTGGCAAAACAGGCATCATGTTTTTTGGAGTTCACTATTCCATGTACCCAGGCGAAGGGTATGGCTATGGGCTTGTCGTTTGTATCCTTTTTACATTGTCCATGATCGCAAGGTTCCTGTGGAAGTTTCGTAATTACGAAGATTAGAGATATGCTTAGATGTGCTTATCAATAACGCAGGAGATCGGCTAAAAAGCTCCCAAAAGGAGTTCTCATGTCACGTCTTGTGTTTTTAATGTCGTTTTTTGCAGCGCCCGTTCTCTTTGCCGCCGAGGCTTACGAATGCAGTCTTAACTATCGCCTTGATTTGGTCAAGCTAGGCGAGATCAAGCCCCAGTCTCTCACTCGTCTTAAAGGCTCAAAAATTTCTGTAGGTGTTGGAAGTAGCAATATTTCTATTTTTGACAAACAAAAAAGGGCTTGGGTGTTCATTCATAAAAAATCAAATGGTGGCTACTCGTTTCAGCTCGGCTTTGGACGAGAGATCGAAGGGGAGCAGTTAGGTCACGTCAGCACCCAAAGGGTCGAACTGGATTCTTTACCTCCAAAGATTTTACTTGAGGTCGTGCCGACAGCACTCCAGGTCGGCAACAATGACGGAGAAGTGATTGCCGACGAGGTGAACGAGATCGTTCAGGCGGAATGTGTAAAGCGGTAGGTCTTATTTGAGGCAATCAGGCAAATCTGGCAATCGGGCAGTCAGCCGAGGTGTCAGCGGGTGGTCTCAGGACCTGGGCTTTGTAATTCGAATGGCAGATTCATAGGCACAAAAGAGCCTCCAAACCAAAGTATGAGAAAATTCAGACCCGGAAGCCACACCCTGATTCCTGGGCTGGCTGCCCGATTGCCAGATTTGCCCGATTGCCTCAAATATCTAGTGTCTTTGGCACTGGAGACGATAGGTCTCAGAGCCGTTGACTCGGCTCACGCGAAGCGCTCCTGTTTCATCAAACGAAGCGTTCACGGCAACGCCCTTGGTGTAGTCAGGGCCTTCGGTGATAAAAACAAGGGATTGGCGCTCATCTCCGCGATAGGAAAAATACAAACTGTCTAGATCTGCTTCAAGGGAGGTCATGGAGCCGATGTTGCCCTCTTTATTTTTCAGAGGCGCTTCGGTACTTTCCAGCTTTCCTTGGTTTAATTTTTCGTGGACAGCTTTGCAGTCGATCGATGCAAAAGCTCCGGCGGAAGCAAGCGTAAGTGTCAAAAATATAAATTTCATAAATCCCCCTCTTTACGAGGGGGACTTTACACTACAAAATAAAGGGTTGCCAGGATTTTTGGTAGCCAGGAAAGTCAAGTCTGGCAAGGATTTCGTGACAGATAGAAAAAATCAGTTCACTTTGATTGGGATGTAAGTTGCGTTGTTGGATTCAGTGATTTCTGCAACGGCGTTGTTGTCATCGATGATGGCGCCAATCCAATACTTCTGCCCACTCACGAGAGTGTTAGGAATGACGAGGGTGGTTTTTGTAGTAAACACGCCGTCTCGAGAGAGAGTCACGCCGCCCGTTCCAATGCGAGTGTCTGCCGTCGTGATCAAACTGTTGGTAGAGATGAAATATCCCACGGAAACAGACTGAGTGTTTTTACCGCTGTTCTCGTAGGTCAGCTCAAGCTTTACAGTCTGACCTCGGCTGACATTGTAGCGAGGTTCACCTGCATCGATGGCCGAGGGGAGAACAGCGTCTGCAGAGCTGTAGAGGCGTGTTCGAGTATGGGTGCTGTATTCCCCACTCGCACCCGCATATTTCCAATGCGTCACCGAGAGATCCTGGATGTTCGCAGCGTTCAGACCATAAAGGTGAACAGCTCCATTGGAGGTGTCTTCACCAACGTATCCGCGAGCGGTAGAGCTGTTGACGTTGATATGGGTCCAGTCCTGTCCCATGACGTTGTATGTGTAGTTGGTGTGGGCAAGGCCAAGTCCGTGTCCAAATTCGTGGATGGCTGTTGTTTGGAAGGGGCGATTTCCACCACCGTACTCATAGAGTGAGTTTTTGTTGGACATAAAGGGCGTGTAAGCGACGCCGGCGTCAAAAAGAACGTCGAACTCGGTGAGCTCAACATCTTTCCCGAAAATCCAGTAGTCGATACAATCATACCAATAGTAGGCGATGGCAGGCGCTCCGTCGAGGGCGCTAGCATCGTTCGAAAACCAAACTTCGTTTTGCCCATTTCCGCGGCCGATGCTGGTGTCGCCAAAAGTTCTTGTGAAGCGAAACTGGCTGGGATTTTGGTTCCACAAATTGATCATTGTCGATAGCGCATTTTGCCAATTCGCATCCGCAAAGCTCACGCTGGAGGCGCTGACGTTCACAGTGTTTGAGCTCCACTTTAAATCGCGGTCAAGACAGATCCAGTACTGGTAGGCGTGTGAGGTTGACGTTCCCGCTAAAACAAAAGTGATTATGAGTAGTCCTAAGATGTTTTTCATTTCTTATAATCTCCGTTAAATGTTTAAGTTTGTTTATTGCAGAACAGGGTTGTCGCCATTTTTGTGATATCGATCGAGCTCGGCTTGGTCCTCGGGCGAAAGAACTTCCTGGGCCGCAATCGCCGCTGGCACTTTAGGCGCTACTTCTGCAGGTTTACGAACGAGAAAATCTTTGCTGATGTCTGCAATTGCGACCGGTGGCATGGCCTTGAGCTGCTCAGGAGTGTAAAGCTGCCTGACGATCCCGTCGACGTAAGCAACAAAGGATTGTTCATCAAAATGTTTCCCTTTGACGATGCCGCCGTCTTGAGGGCCCTCTGCTTTAGATTGAACAATGACTTTTCGTAGAACTGTTTGCGAAACGTGATGTGTGAGAACTTCGTCAAGTTGATTGAATTTCCCTCGAGCTATTGCATTTCTAGGATTTAGCAAAATGTCTCGCCCTTCATCGTCGTAAACCAGGGACTTGATGGAACGAAATCTTCCTGTCGCACAAGTCGCTAGAGGACAAGCGTTGATGGTGTTGCCCTTGACGAAAAGCACGTCGCGATCGCCGACGTCAAAGAGCGGCGTTTCGCCAGAAACCATGAATTGAGCCTCTTTCCCGCGGCCTCCTAAAAACCGGAGAGTCATCAGATTTCCGTTGAAGTTTCCTTTGAGGATTTTTTCGACACGATAACTGACAAACGTATGAGGTAGGATTTCTCCTTTGCCGCTGGAAAGTTTGTAGTCAACGTTTGCGACAGTTCCTAGGAAAACAAAATCTGCGGCGCGAATGAGGGTTTGAATATCAGGTTTTTTTCGTGGGTCGTGGGCCGATGCCGGATTTAGCCATCCGATCACTGAGGTGATTATCAGCAAATAAATTCGAAACATATGCACTCTCCTTGTTGAATGTTTCAAAAAGCTTGTAAGAAAAAGTTTTGGAATGCAAAGATAAATCTTATTGCTGTCGCAATAGAAATAGAAATGAAATACTCAGGTAAGTGATAGTGGCTTCGTGAGAGAATGGCACATCTGTCGCTTCGATTGGATCTTAGCGTGAGAAGTGTTATTTCTGTATTTAGCCAGCGACTTTTCCGTTTTCGGGACCCAGCTCTCTAAGGGCTCAGCTCTCTGGCCCAGTTGGTGAACGCATTTCAATTACAGGCTGGCCATGCTGAAAAAATTCAGAGCTTATACATGAGCTGTTCAATTCTACAAAAGTTGTTCAAAAGTCCAAGGACCTCGACATCTCATCGATCAACTTCTTCGAGCTTCGTCAAGTGTCGCACATATCAATGGCCTCATTACGCGAGTCACAATCAATATTGGATTTGCTGTCCGAGTCCGAATCTGCATTTCAAGCACGAAAAGGACCTTGGCGGTTGTATTTTTAATTTGTGTCGTGCCTTAGACAAGAAATTGAGCTCAACTGGGCCAGAGAGCTGAGCCCTTAGAGAGCTGGGTCCTGAAAACGGAAAGGTTTCCAGTTAAATACTGAAATAACGCTCCTCACACCAGAATCCATTCGAAGCAATAGAAGTGCCATTCGCCCGGCGGGTTAAAAACTCTGAATTTTTTTTCCGCAAACAAATTCATCGGATGAAGTGGTTTTAAAATATGAAGCACCATAAAAAGAGTTCGCATCGGGATACTTGACCTCGAGAGATGAAGCATAGCCTTTGATGTAAGAGTTCTGAGATGGAGATGAACTGATCACTAACCTCATGAAAAAGTCAGGGTTGTTTAAAATCGTACCTTCAAAAAGTCCATCGCCAACTTTTTTCAGACGATACATTGTTCCATTAACCGTTGTACCTTGGATTAAATTGGCTTTATAAATTCCATCAGAAGTTTGTAAGAGATTGACTCTAAATCCGATCACAGGGCGAAGTACCCCAACTGTGCATTGTGCGATTTGTTTTGAAGCTCCAAAAACGGTAGACGCTAGGATTAATACGGTTGAGAGAATCAAAGTTTTCATGGGGCTGCTCCTTGGGAATTTCGGGGAAGCTAGTACATCGTTTCATGTTGGTAAAGGCAAATCTCTGGAGGCGCGAAATACATGTAAAATGGATATTGCTAATCATTTGTAATCAAGATATGTCCTTCTCTTTTGGAGGTTGCTCTGAAATTTTTTATTTTAATTTTATTATCTTCCGTCTCTGCTATCGCGTCCGTTCCCAACTGTAAGGGAGTGGGCGACGCAGCTGGAGTGCCGGCATTTTTCAAAACCACCGGGGAGAGTTATGCCCTAGTGTATACTCGTCATGGCGTCGATTGTTCTCTCCTTCTGACTCTCGACTCCCATGATAGGCCTCGATTGCCTGGAGCAAAAAATCTTCGCTATTTTGTGACTTCTGCAAACCCTCGGTGCCATCCCGAAATGGCGACGGTGTCAGGGAGTTTTGACACTCGCGGGAGAGGATACGTGAACGTGCATTTTCCGTGCGTTGGCGGAAACAGCTGTGCGCATGGAGAGCCTGGTCCTGAGGATTCGTTTTACTGCAGATTGAGTTCAACTTACGAATAGGTGGCTCATGAAAATTCTATTTCAAACAGCGATTCTCATTTTTAGTTTTTCATTGGCTAACGCGAGAACCGAGTTTTTCAACGATTTCATCAAAGTTAATAAGCAGCTCATTGTTGTTGGAGGCTTGCAAAACGCGGGTGAGAAGCGAAGGGCCGCTTTGCTGATGACATCCGAAAATGATGGTCAATGGACGGCAATAAAGTTGCCACCCTCACCGTCAGCTCCTCTCAAAGCCATTGCATATGGAAAAGGAAAATTCGTGGCCGTCGGCGGAGAGATTGTAACGGCGGAGCCTACGTGGTTTAAAAGTCATGTCATTTTCACATCGAGCGATGGAGCAAGTTGGAAAAGCTCTGAAATTCCCAATTTTGATTCTTTTTTTGACGACCTCGTGTTTTTTAAGGATCGCTTTATTGCAATTGATTCTGAAGGATATATTTGGCTTTCGATAGATGGATCCGATTGGAAAAAACAAAATAAATTGGAAATAGGTTTTAGGCCTAAGTTCACTTCAATCCCTGAAAAATTAATTGTTACCGGTGAGGGCAATGCCCTGTTCATGTCGGAAGACGGTGAAACTTGGAAATCATTTTCTGTTGGCGAAGACCCACGCTCGCTTCGCATTACGGCCGTCGCTAGTCTAAAAAAAGAAATTTACGGAATTCTCTATTTTGATTGTTGCTTTGGAGAAATGCCTGAGAATAACCAAACGTTTTGGTTTAACTTAGGAGTTGATTCGGCGGCGGCTCTTCACGAGGTGCTTCCTAAAGGGATGTTCATCTCTGCGTTGAGCGTTTTCAAAAATGGCTTTGTAGGTCTCTCAGGTGATAAAATAGTAACTTCTCCGGATCTACAAAACTGGAATTCTACGGAATTTACAAGCGGCTTGAATTTTCAAAAAGTCCTGGTGACAGACGCGGGTATCTACGTCTTAGAATCTAATCATGTCCTTTTTTCCTCAGATGCCAAGACTTGGAAAACGATTTACGGAAACCCTTTAAAATAGATATCTGCGATAAGCCACGCTCGAGATGATTCCAAGGCCCGCCATACTGGTCATCATACTTGAGCCACCGTAGGACAGTAGCGGTAGCGGCACGCCCACGATGGGGAGCAGGCCAATGACCATGCCTACGTTAATAAACATATGCCAAAAAACATACGAAAGAACTCCAATGGTCAGCAGAGCTCCGTATTTATCCCTTGCGTTCGTCGCAATGCGAATTCCTACAATGAAAAGCAGACAAAAAAGGCCCAACGTAAAAACACTTCCGATAAATCCGTGCTCTTCACTGAGAACGCTGAAAATAAAATCGGTGTGCCTTTCGGGAAGGAACTCGAGTTGGGATTGCGTCCCTTTGCGAAATCCTTTGCCCAGAACTTTTCCTGAGCCGACGGCGATTTTAGACTGGATGCTATTGTAGCCTTTTCCTTGGGGGTCTGAAGCTGGCGATAAAAACGTAAGAACTCGATTTTTTTGGTAGTCCCGAAGACCCACGGTCCATCCGACCCATGCGCCGATAAGAGCCGCAATAAGCGCTCCTAAGAGAATCCGCTTTTGAACTTTGCAAAAGAGGATCAGAGATCCTCCGATGATTGAGATCATCATGGCTGTTCCGAGGTCAGGCTGCTCAACGATAAACGCAAACGGGATAAAAATAATCAGGAGCGGACCCCACAGGTCTTTGATCCCTTGGCCAGGACCATCCACGTTGCGAGTCGCCAGCACCTTTGTCAGAAGTAAAATAAGGGCAAGCTTCATGGTTTCAGAAGGTTGGTAGCGAAAAAAGCCAAGATCAATCCAGCGTTGAGCTCCCAAAGAAACGCGTCCAAAAACGGTGGTAAATGCAAGAGCTCCGATGTTGACAACATAGATATAGATCGCAAGGCGATTCATCACCTGATAGTCGATGAAGGTCATAAAGAAAAAAATCACCCAGCCTGCTGTAATCCAAACAATCTGCTGGATAAATAGGTCGTTCACGTCATTGGAGTGCACGTTGTGAGTGGCGCTGTACAGATTGATCAGACCAATGATATTGAAGGCAAAAATGATCAAAAGTAAATTGAGATCGAGTTTATTGAGAAAGGTTCGTTCTTCAACACGCATTGAAAGATCCACTAGTCGTCTCCTTGACTGGCGTCTTCGCTGACGGGAACTTTTGCAATTTTTGGTTTTTTCAATCCAGCTTCGATGACCTCAGGATGATATTTTTCAAAATAAGCCTTAACGACATCACGCACGATGGGGCAGCTCCCACATTTCCATGGCAAGAGTGTTCAGCGAGCATTGCAACGGTAATCTCAGGATTGTCAGCAGGGGCAAACGCGATGAACCAACCATGATGGCGCATGTGAAGGGGATTGAACTCGCACTTACTGTAGATTTGATCCGCAGAAAACGCCATAACTTGGCTGGTTCCGGTTTTTCCGGCCATTTCGACGCCGGGAACTTTCCACCAGTGAGCGGTTCCGTGATCGCTGTTGGCAACTCGTCTCAGCTTGGCCTCTTTAACGGTTTTGAATGTTTTGCTAATGACGGTTCCATCGGGCTGTTTTTCGGTGGCGTCGCGAATCAGCTGAGGGTGATTTTCACGAACGACATTTCCTTGAGAGTCTACAACTTTTAACTATGAACGGTTTGTACACCTACCTTCAGACCAACGGTTGTAATGACGGCCATCTGAATCGGAGTCACGAGCACAAAACCTTGCCCGATGGCATTGGTAAGATTTTCTCCAGGCTGCCACTCTTCGCCGATCGTTGCCTTTTTCCATTCGGAGTTTGGCAAAAGACCGCTGACCTCACGTTTGAGTTCGATGCCTGTCCGTTGACCAAGTCCAAGCAGATGAATGTAGCGATACATGTTGTCGATGCCAAGGGCGATTCCCATTTTATAAAAGAAGATATTACTGGAGCGTTCGATGGCTTCGAGGATATTGATGTTTCCGTAACCCCCACGTTTAGAGTCGTGGTAAAGGCGCTTTCCGAATTTCAGTGCGCCTGGGGCCGCAACGAGAGTTCCTGGTTTAACCACTCCTTCTTGAAGAGCCGCTAGCGCCACGTAGGGTTTGAACGTCGATCCGGGATAAGTGTGATCTTGAATCACTTTATTCCGAAGGGGCTTGAACGTATCATTGATGAGCTTGGACCAAAGCTGGGGCGAAATTCCTGTCGCGAACTCATTGGGATCAAACGAAGGTGTGCTGACCCAGGCAAGAATTTCGCCATTGCTTTTCATGGCGACGAGGCCTCCAATGCGATTGTTATCGGTCATGGATTTATAGGCGGCCTCTTGAATGTCTTTGTCTAAAGTGAGGATGACGTTATTTCCCGGGACAGCGTCAATGTCTTTAATTTGTTGCCCCAGAATGTCGGCAGATTGATTAAAAGCCTCCCGCCCTCTGGCGTCGACCTGTAAAAAACTGATTCCACTTTTTCCGCGAATGTCTTTTTCAAAGGTCTCTTCAAGACCGTTTTTTCCGATGATATCCCCTTGGTCGAAGGTCATCGATCCCTTGAACTGTTCGTTCAAAAGAGGAATTTGACGTTTTGAAATTTCCCCCACGTACCCAAAAAGTTGGGCCCCATCTTTGCCAAGAGGATAACTTCGTATGATGGACTCACGAATGTCTAAGCCCGGAAAATCAATGCGAAGGCGTTTTAACCTGAACACTTCATCGCGCGTGAGATTATCTTTGATTCGGACCGGGAAAAACGGACCACTCTGACGTTTGCTCTTGATCACCTTCTGAACAATTTTTTCGGCACTAATGTTAAGCACGCCTCCGACCGCTTTGGCCGTCTCATTGATGCTTTCAGTGTACTGGGGCGAAATGATCGCCTCAAACCCTGGTAAGTTTTCGACAAGCACGCGGTTTTCCCGATCCAGGATGAGTCCACGAGGAGCGACCATCTTTGTTTCTTTAATTCGATTTTTCTCCGAGAACTCCCGCAGCTCATGGCCTTGAATGATTTGTAAATACCAAAGGCGCGAGGTGAAAGTGATCACGGTCAAAAGAATCAAACCGTAAAAAAGACGATAGCGGGATATGTACTCTTTGGCCTCTTCTGGGTTTGATACGTAAAGTCCATTCATGGCATGGATCCTCGAGCATCAACATCGTCGAGAGTCATGCGATCCAGACGCACGAGCACCCAGTAGAGGGGCCAAGCGAAAAATGGCGTAAGAATCATTTGCTCCAGCCGCCGCGCCCAGTGGAAATACGAAATCGGGTTGCGATCAATCGCGATCATGAGCACGACTTCAGACAGTTGGAAGGTGAGGCTTGCGATGGCCGTTACGATCAGAAAATAAAAAGGGCTATTCCAAAAAATGCGGCGTTTGAGGGCAGAAAGAAATAAAAATGAAATTAAAATTTCGAAAATTAAAATCCCTGTTGGCATCGCCGTAAAAGCTCCAATAAAAAGTCCGAGAATGTAGCAGACCACAAGTCCCTCAATAGGTCTTCGATAAATGGCAAGATAGGTCATCACAATCATCCAGAGGGCTGGCGCTGGAGATGCGCCAAAAAATAAAAACCATACTGTTGTTTGGGCGCCGGCGAGAATCAGAGTCAGAAGTAAAAATAGGAGGACGTTAAGGAGATACCTGTTACTTACTTTCATCAGGGGCCTGCATAGAAATTTTTTCGGCAAAATCTTCTTGGGCTGCATTGAGGATCACAAAAACTTCTTCGACCTTTTTAGGGTCGACCACAGGAACAAGATCTACCTTCATAGATACGCTCGGATTTTTCTTTTCAATTTGGCTGACCACGGCAATGGGAAAGCCTTTAGGAAAAATATTGTCAAGGCCGCTGGTCACGACAAGATCACCAATCGCAACGTCGCTATAGCGCTCAAGGTATCGGAGTTGGCAACTCGATTGGGATTTTCCCTCAACAATGCCGCGCGCCCGAGTGCGCTGAACAATGCCATCGATAACAGAGTACCGATCGGTGGCCAAAAGCACATGGGCTGTAAAAAAATCAGGTTTAAAAACATAGCCAACGGCGCCGTCCATAGTGATGACAGCCTGCCCTGATTTCAAACCATCCTTGGTGCCTCGATCAATTTGAATGGTCGAATGGTCGGTGACGAGGTCTCTAGCAATGACTTTCGCTGCTGTCAGAGACATTTTTGTACGATCTCGAAAACCTAAAAGGTGGTTCAGGCGTTGATTTTCAACTTCCATCTCGCCCATTTGTGCCAGCTGGGCTTTTAAGGCTGCGTTATCCTCTTTGAGCTTAGAGTTTTCGCGTTTGATGTTCAGAAGGTTGAGATAAAGGGACGTGGTGTTACGCACTCCATCAGCGAATGAAAAGTAGGTGTACTGAATGGAGCCGGCCAAGAAAGCAAAAGGTCTAGAGTACCAGGCGCCCTCGTCCAAATTCCCCTGCATGTTTATGGACATGAGCGGTAGTCCCAAAATAAAGATAATGACGAGTGCTTTTTTAAAGTTGAAGTTGAGAAAATTCAAACCAGAGTCCCCGCAAATAATATTTATAAATGGTAGCAGGGGTTCATAACAATTCCAACTCCCAACGGAAATTGCTTGAAAATTAGGGTCTCTTGCGCAAAATTCATTGAGTCCCTTCGGACCTAGAAGTCATTTCAAAACGAGGAGCCCGACCTTTATGATTGAAGCTTTGAACACCCGCTCGCGCATGAAGCGAATTGTTGCCATGGTTTTGTTTTCCGCGATTATCATCGTTTTTGTTTTTTGGGGCCTGTCTTCAAAAACCAACGGCCAGATGGGCGTTGGTTCAGCGGCCATCGTTAATCGCAGCATTATCTCTGTTGCAGATCTGCAAGAAGAAGTGCAGCGCATGGAGCAGATGTACGCGCAGTTTCTCGGCCAAAATGGAGACCTCGGTCCTATGCGTCAGCGCCTACGAATGGAGGCCGTTGAAAGTCTCATCAGTCGTGAGGTCGCAGCCCAAGCCGCCGTTCGCTCTGGATTAAAGACCAGCGATACCGAAGTTCGGGACTACATTGTTAACGACATCCCAGTTTTTCAAAAAGATGGCCGATTTCAAAGAGATCTCTATCAGCGTTATATCGATTACACCCGCGCAACTCCCGCTGAGTTTGAAGAGAAACTGCGCAAAGACCGCGTGACCAATCGTCTTCGTCGAGTCATGGAAACGGCGTTTATTCCAACGTCATTACAGGCAGAAAAAGACAAAGCTCTAAAGTCCACTCAGTACAACGTGCTTTTTGCAAAGCTGGATCGTGACAAAGCTGTCGAAACTGCAAAAGTCTCTGATGCCGAGATCAAAAAATCCTTAGAGACACCTGAGTTTATGAAAAAGGTCGAGGCCGAGTACAATTCTCACAAAGCTCTCTACACACAAAAAGAAGGAGTCCAGGCCCAGCACATCTTAATCAAAATTGAACCGGGTAAACCAGAATCTGAGAAAAAAGCCTTAGCCCAAGTCCAGGATCTCAAAAAGCGATCCTCCAAAGAGGATTTTGGAAAGCTCGCTGAGCAGTACAGCGATGACCCAGGGTCTAAAGCAAAAAAAGGAGATTTAGGTTTTTTCGAAAAGGGACGGATGGTGCCTGAGTTCGAAAAAGTCGCTTTTGCTCTGAAGCCTGGCGAGATCAGCGACCCGGTCAAAACCAACTTTGGTTACCATCTCATCAAAGTGACTGCAAAAAAAGAAGCCAAAGAATTTGCGCTTGAGGAAGTTAAAAACCAAATCGCTCGTCAGTTGATCGCAAAAGAACAGGTGGACAAATCCATTGCGGCCCTTGAAGAGGCTCTTACAAAAGGGGATGAGAGTGCGGTCACAGCTCAGATGAAAGATCTTGGTTTGAATTGGGAAGAGAGTGGATTTTTTAGTCTTGATGCTGAGTCCATTCCTAAGCTAGGTGATTCTAAAACATATCTTCCGGCCGTTCTTGAAGTCTCTGCACAAAAACCGCTTTTGGCCCGCGTTTTACGAGAGGGAAACTCGCGAGTTTTGTTAAAGTACAAAGGTCAAAAAATGGAACCCCCTCCTGCTTTGGCAGACGAGAAGTTGGTGGCAGGGGCTCAGCGCGAACTGGCTTACGATGTGTTTAACAGTTGGCTTGAACAAGCCAAAAAGTCCTCTAAGATTGAGCGCAATCCTCATGTGGTCTCAGGTCCCGTAGAGTAAGGTGAGCTCGCAAAACGAAGCTACGTTTTTTCGCGAAATCCCAATTGACTTTCTCACTCGAGATGAGTCCAGGCCGCGAGGTGAAACCGCCCTTCTTCGCGTTGGCTTTCGCGGCCCCATTGATGCCATCACGGGGATGGTGATCTCTCTTCCTGACGTGGATCTTTGGCTCAGCGAACTTGCCTCAGACCTTCGAGGGGAGATGTTGGGCCTACGCACTGGCGGAGGCCGCGAGCAGGCCTCCCATTCTGACCTTCTTCTTTACTGTCTTAAATATTTTGATGGGCGATCCCAAGGTCGTTTGCAAGAGTGCCGCGTGATCAAGCCCAACGATCGTGAGTACATCTGGCAAAAAGGTTCGAGTTTTAAAGTCTGCTATCACTGGCAACTCTCGGTTGTCTACAAACCGTCCTCTGAACCACTTAAGGGTTTTCTCGCAAATGTCGCTTTGACTCTTAAGGGGCTTAACCATGACACGAAGGATGTTTCCAAAACTTTTGAGAAACTCACTCAGCTTCCCGTAGAGGTTCAGGAGGATTCATTCGTTGAAAAAGAGCTCGGGAGATTGGTTCGCTCGGCCCTTCAGCCCGTATTCAAAAGCGATCTCCTTAAGATCGAGGTCACCCGTTGGCCAAATCGTTTGAGTTTTATTTTGGAATCCCAAGCTGATCAGGTGTGAACGCAAAAGGTAAAAACTCTTTAAACGGAGCTACCGAATGAATTCCATTTTCGCTAGCTAGCACCACGGACGTGTCTGGAGTTGCAAATTCCGCAAGCGCTTGAAGACAAAGACCGCAGGGAGGCCATGGCGGCGAGCTTTGACTGATCACAAGGATCTGGCGAATTTTCTGCGCGCCAAATTGACTCACAGCTGAGCTCAAAGCTGAGCGCTCCGCACAGACGGTCGCGCCATAAGAGGCATTTTCGATATTGCACCCCACTGCTAAAGCGCCCGAATCCAGTTCAACGCAGGCACCGACTTTTTTATGACTGTAAGGAGAGTAGGCGCGGCCCATACTTTGACGGGCGAGTTCAAACATTTTCTCTTGTTGAGGAGTGGCTTTCATCGTTTTAGTCTGCATGGAAATTCCTTCTTCGCCAACTCAAAATTGGGGAACCGAAAAGCCAAGATTTCGAAGCTCGCCGACCAGCCACAAAAGTGGTAGACCCTCAATGGCGCTGGGGTCCTCGGTCCGAACTCGAGAGAACAAACTGACTCCTGCCTTTTCAAACTTGTAGCTTCCTGCGCAATCCAAGGGCGTATCAAGTTTGACGTAGGTCTCAATTTCGGAATCTGAAAGTGCAAACATAGTCATTCGAGTCTCATCCAAGTGAGACCACGCTCGCCCCTGGTAGACGAGCGTGACAGCCGTTAGAATCTCGTGAGTTTGGCCACACATCTTTTGCAGCTGCTCGCGGGCTTTTTGTGGGGTGTGGGACTTTCCTAAAATTTCTCCATTGAGGGAAATCAACTGATCGCTGCCGATAATTAAATCTTGAGAATGGCTCGTCTCTAAACTCTGAGCTTTAAGCTGGGACAGACGAAGGGCCTGCTTTGCAGGATCTTCACCGACGATCTTGTGGGATTCCTCATGAAGGGGAGGGACAGCCACAGAAAACGGGATGCGGAGCCGTTCCATCAGGCGTTTGCGATAAGGGGATCCACTTCCGAGAATCAGGTTTGGGGGCATAGGTCTCCCTTGGTATGAGTTCAAAAGATCTTGAATTCACTGGTCAACAGCGCAAAATTCAGTTAAAACCGCAAGACTTTGGCGTCAGCATTACGTTGAAGATAGCCTGAAAGGGAGCTTTTATGATATGCACCAAAAGTTTATTGGCCTTAGAAGCCGATCTTCCTGAGAAAGGACCTCGCGTGCTGCCAGACATCGCCAAAGAACTTCCCCCAGAGCTTACGGGCCGACTTGAGCGCGTGGGAATGACTGAGGTTGAAGTTCCGATATGGCTTTCCGATGCTAGTGGTGGACGGTTTCGTGCGCCCGCAAAAGCTGATATCTTTGTGAGCCTTGATGATCCTAAGGCCAAGGGCATTCACATGTCTCGTTTGTTTCTCCAAACTCAAGAGGCGCTGGGGCGCCAAGACCTCAGTTTTTCGCTTCTGGAAACAATGCTTCGCGGATTTATTGATTCGCACCAGGGCCTAAGTCACTCTAGTTTTATCAAACTGAAATTTGATTGGATGGTCGAACGGCCAGCGCTCAAGAGCAGCTACACCGGCTGGCGAAGTTATCCGGTCGTAATGTCTGCTGAAATCAAAGAGCAAAAGGTTAGCTTTGAGCTTGAGACGACCGTCACGTATTCGAGCACTTGTCCTTGTTCTGCAGCGTTAGCACGGCAGCTGATTCAAGATCAATTTGCCCAAACCTTTCGCGGAGAAGTTTTAAACTTTGAAGAAATTCGCAGCTGGCTTGGCAGCGCTGAGGGAATTTCTGCGACTCCTCATAGTCAGCGCAGTTACGGCTACGTAAAAGTTAAAATGCGAGACTCTCACAGTGCCCCCGCCCTCCTCACTCTGGTGGACGGGATTGAAAAGGCTCTTGGAACGCCTGTGCAAACGGCCGTTAAACGTGAAGACGAGCAGGAGTTTGCAAAACTCAATGCTCAGAATCTCATGTTTTGCGAAGATGCGGCTCGAAAGGTGAAGACGCTTTTAGAGGCGCAGCCCGGGATTATTGATTACCGAGCTGAAATGGTTCATGTCGAAAGCTTACACCCGCACAACGCTGTTGCGGTCGCCACCAAAGGTGTTGCCGGCGGATATGTCGATTAAGAACTGGTCCCCCACGTTGTTGATAGGATTTTAATGAGAGAATGGCACTTTTATCGCTTCAAAGAATGGATTCTGGTGTGAGGAGTGTTATTTCAGTATTTGACTGGAAACCTTTCCGTTTTCAGGACCCAGCTCTCAGGGGGCTCAGCTCTCTGGCCCAGTTGAGCTCAATTTCTTGTCTAAGGCGACACAAATTAAAAATACAACCGCCAAGGTCCTTTTCGTGCTTGAAATGCAGATTCGGACTCGGACATAAATCAATATTGCTTGTGACTCGCGTAATGAGGCCATTGATATGTGCGACACTTGACAGAAGCTCGAAGAAGTTGATCGATGAGATGTCGAGGTCCTTGGACTTTTTGAACAACTTTGTAGAATTGAACAGCTACTGTATAAGCTCTGAATTTTTTCAGCATGGCCAGCTTGTAATTGAAATGCGTTCACCAACTGGGCCAGAAACTGAGTCCTGAGAGAGCTGGGTCCTGAAAACGGAAAGGTTTCCAGTCAAATACTGAAATAACGCTCCTCACACCAGAATCCATTCGAAGCGATAGAATTCTTTCAGTAAATTCCTATCAACAACGTTGGGGACCAGCTCTTAAATTCACAGTTGGTGCCGGTAGAGCTAATGGCGTTAGCTCCGCAGTAGCATACACTATTTTTATAGGTACCATATGCAGGAGGCAAAAGCCTCATTGTAGGTGCCTTTGGCCTTTGTGCAATCGGATTGCGTAAAGCCATAGGCAAAAGCGGAAAAAAAGAATAAGCCCACTAGCAATTTCAAAGCCTTCATATGGAACCCCTCGTTCCTTAAGCATATTCCAGCTTGGATTTTTTGCAAGGCTTGAAGTAGGGTATTTGAAGCCACCCTCACAGGTGTTACAATTTAAAAAGGAGAAGAATGCTCTGATGAAAATGCTCACGGCGATTTTTTCTACTTCTTTTGCGGATTGTGAAAAAAACGACAGTAGCGGGAATTCAACTCCACCAAACATGGCGCTGTCCTCTGATCCCTTAGTAGGGACTGTCGGCGGAGGAGACTATGTGTTTCGCTCTGGCGCTGCAAAAATCCAAACTGGGAATGGCAAAACTTATTTAGCGATCATGCTCGCTAATGAAACGCTGGCGGATCCCTGCAATGACATGGGTTCTATGGACATTCGCAAAGTGAACATCACAGCACCAGTGGCTGAAGGCGAATATAGCGACAGCAACCAAAATCAAGTGGCGTTTGTATTTCAGATGCAAGAAGAAAAAGGCCCCACGATCATGTATGATTTTGCGTCGACCTTTCATTTGAAAATCAATTCCGTCACAGCCACTCAAGTCCAAGGCCAGGTGGCTGCTTCAGCGGATTTAAAAGACAAACCAGGGTATCACAGCGAAGTGAACGGCACGTTTACGGTTTCTATTTGCCAGTAGTTCTGCCAAAGCGAAGAACTGCTGGTGGTTTGATATGGCGTTTTTTGGTGTAAGGCTTTCCCCAGCTTCGGGCGTGAGGCAAGCACGCAAACAAAAACGGTAAGAGCCAACGGCGCGGCAGAAGGCGACGAACATAATAAAAGAAAGACGCATCAAAAGTCGCAGCGATCCAAAGAGGAGGATTTTCTTGCTGAACAACACCGAGAATCGTCTGCGCGACTTTTTCTGGTGTCGACCAACTTCGGTTCATCATCTTTTCAACAAACGGAGCCATGTAATGATAGTAATCACTATAGGCTTCACCCTCAGAGATCGATGGGTCAGATTTTGGACTATAGTAGACATTTTTAAAAGAGTTCGAATGAATAAATCCCGGTTGAACAAGGGAGACGTCAATCCCAAGAGGCTTTCCTTCATACCACAAAGCCTCACAGGCTCCCTCGAGTGCATATTTGGAGGCGCTGTAAGAAGCCATCGTTGGCATCGCAAGCATTCCGCTGACTGATGAAACAGAAATGATTTTTCCACGGCCTTCTTTGCGCATGTGGGGAAGAACTCTGCGAATTAGTCCCATAGGACCAAGGTAGTTCGTCGCCATTTGCAACTGTTCGTCTTTTTCAGTCATATGTTCGATAACAGAGCGGTAGGAGATTCCAGCATTGTTAATGAGGATGTTGACACCCTTCCAGCGCTGCTCGATTTCGCTAACTACAGAGTCGCGCTGAGGCTCTTGAGTGACATCAAGGGCACGAATCAAAAATCGATCTGTTTCGGGAAGTTCGGCGTGGAGCTCCGCGAGGGATTTTTCTCTGGCTGTGACGACGACCCGATACTGGGGGAGGTGATAAAGGGCGCGCGCAAGAGCCCGGCCAATGCCTGAACCGCATCCAGTCACTAAAACCACGGGTTTGAAATTTTGTGGCCGATGGCGATAAAACCATCGATAAATCCACTGCGAAAGCATGAAATCAACCCCCATGGCGGAAACCCCGCCTTTATATAAGCTTAACATCATTTTTTGAAAATAAAAGACCTGATTCTGCACTCTGCAAATGAACAGGTTTTCGCCTTTGCAATTTTATTATGAGACAGCAAAGAGTCATCAAGTTTCAGATGCAAAGTTATGAATTTATGGCGAAACTTTAGACAGAGGTTTTTATCTATCAAAAAGAGTAACCGCTTTGCACTACAGTCGTTGAGCCACTCTCAGAGCATCATATGTGACGATCATGTCGGCGCCGGCGCGCTTAATGGAAAGAAGAGATTCATCCATCACCTTTTCAGCATCCAGCCAGCCGAGCTGGGCCGCCGCCATGATCTGTGCAAATTCACCACTAACTTGATAGGCAACGATCGGAAGATGCACTTTGCTTTTGATCATGTGAATGACGTCCAAATAAGCGAGGGCAGGTTTGATCATAATCATGTCAGCGCCTTCATTCACATCAAGGAGAGTCTCTCGCAGAGCCTCGCGCTTGTTCGCCGGATCCATCTGGTAAGTTTTCTTGTCGCCAAAGCGGGGGGCTGAATCCAGCGCTTCTCTAAACGGTCCGTAGAAAGCGGAGGCATATTTTGCCGAATAAGCCAAAATTCCAACGTCGGTAAATCCATTTTCGTCAAGAGCGCGGCGAATGAATTTAATTCGGCCATCCATCATGTCAGACGGAGCCACAATATCAGCTCCGGCCCTAGCCTGGGACACGGCTTGCGCCGCCAGGATTTCTAGCGTTGCATCGTTGAGGATGCGATTTTTCTCGACATAGCCATCATGACCATCAATGGAGTAGGGGTCCATCGCAACATCCGTCATCACAGTCATCTCAGGGCATTTTTGTTTGAGAAGCTGCACTGTTTGCTGAAGCAAGCCCTTAGGGTTTTTACTTTCGGTGGCGTGTTTGTCTTTTTGGTTGTCAGGAATGACTGGAAAAAGCAAAACTCCACGAATCCCTGTTTTATAAGCCTCAAGAACTTCCTTGACGATGAGGTCCTGGGAAAACCTGAAAACCCCGGGCATAGATGCGATCGGAGATTTTTGCTGGGTCCCGGCCTGTACAAAAAGCGGGAGGATCAAATCCTCGGCGCGGAGGTGGGTTTCTCGCACGAGGTCGCGCAGAGCAGGGGTCGCACGGTTTCTTCGGGGGCGGTGGGGAAGTGAAATCATAAACACTTTATCCTTTTGATAAAGATGATAGTCAGGGGAGAGACCCGAGTCCAGGGTATTCGGTCCCGAGACATGTCCGGTCTTCAGTTAGTGTCATCGATAAGGCGGCAATGGCATATTGGCATATGTTCTAGGCATAAGTTTAAAAGTGAAATGGCATTGAGACTGCTAGCCTTATCGACAAACAATTCATCCCTGGGGCCGTATGGCATCCGAATTTCGAACGGAGAACCTTGCTATCGAATTCGCTAAATTGTGCTTAAGCAGAATCAACTTCAAAGAGCCGCTGACTCGATTCTTATCTGAATTTGACACCTCGCCCATTCACCATTGAACTTATGCCTTGAACATATGCCAATATGCCATATGCCATTCCTGCCTTATCTTAAGGAGATTTCGTCTTTTGTTTTGACAATGAGAATTGTTTTCAATAAAAAAGAGGGATGAGTTACACCCTCGTTTTGCCAAAACATCAAAGCACCCAAGATTATGTCGACCGCAGAGATCCTGTGGATACAGAAACTTTCAAAGCTATGATTCGTGCCATGAATCTGAAAGTGACCTCGCAGCGCTTGCAAATTTTAGAGGCGCTTCATGGGGGACGGCTGCACGTGACAGCCCAGGAAGTTTTTGAAAAAGTCAGCCGCACTGACCCAGAAATCGGTTTTGCGACAGTGTATCGATTTTTGCGAAAACTGACAGAATCCAACTTTGTGACGGAAGTGCGTATGGGTGGTCTTCCAGCTCGTTATGAGCTGACGCCTAAAGATCATCACGACCATCTCACTTGCACGTGCTGCGGTAAAATTTGCGAGTTTGAAAATTCGACCATCGAAAAGCTGCAAGAGGAAGTTGCCACTAAGTTTGGCTTTAGGCTGACCAGCCATGTTCTTGAGCTTTATGGCATTTGTTCGCATTGTCAAAAATCAAACAAGAAAAGTGGAACGATTTAACTTTTCCGCGTTTGTGCTCGGGTTTAATTAAGTGTAGGCTCTTCGACATGAAATTAGAACCCGAGGCGCTGCCCCCAGTAAAGAAACCCGCGAAAGCTCCCCAGGCTCACACCTCTCCATCAGAGGGTATTTCTGTCGTTGGGGCGCGGGAGCACAATCTCAAAAATATCTCTTTGCTGATCCCGCGCAATCAAATCACGACCATCACAGGCCTAAGCGGGAGTGGAAAATCGAGTCTTGCCTTCGACACCATCTACGCAGAGGGGCAGAGGCGCTACGTTGAGAGTTTGTCGGCTTACGCTCGCAATTTTTTGCAGCAGCTAAAAAAACCTGAGGTTGACTCCATTCGAGGGCTGAGTCCTGCCATTGCCATTGACCAAAAATCGGTCGGTTTAAACCCGAGATCTACCGTTGGAACGGTGACGGAAGTCTACGATTTTTTGCGACTGCTTTTTGCAAAGCTTGGAACGCCGGAGTGTCCAGAGCATCACGTCCCGGTGACATCGCAAAAGCCCTCACAAATTGTTGAAGATATTTTGAAGCAAAAAGAAGGTTCGAAGTTCTATGTTTTAGCGCCCATGGCTCAAGGGAAAAAGGGTGAGTTCCTTGCGGAGTTTCAAAAATGGGCGAAGAAGGGATTTGTCAAAGCTCGAGTTGATGGAGTGATGATTGAGCTTGAAAAGGCAAAAAAACTTGCAAAGACGAAAGCTCACGATATTGATCTTGTCGTAGACCAACTCATTGTTAAGTCCACTTTGAAGGCTCGTCTGAGTGAAAGTATTAATACTGCACTCACGTTGACTAATGGTTTTGTAACTATTGAAAATTTGGATGGTTCCAGAAAAAGTTATTCTATCAAGCTCGCTTGCCCCATCTGCGGTTTTAGTTTTCGAGAGTTAGAGCCGCGTTTTTTTAGCTTTAATAATCCCCGAGGAGCGTGTGAAACCTGTAATGGTTTAGGAACTCTGGATGTGATCGAAGAAGAGCAAGTGAATTACTCTGCAGAGGGTGGCAAAACTGTCAAAGGGCTGCGCTACCGTCTCCGTCATGAAAAGCAGGCCAAGGATGAAGACGATGAAGAGCTGATGGAAAACGAGCTTAACGAGTGTCCGTCTTGTCACGGGGCCCGCTTAAAAAAAGAAGTTTTGAGTGTCAAAATCAAAGATAAAAACATTGCAGAACTCTCGGCGCTCAGTGCTGAAGATTTGTATTTGTTTTTTAAGAACGTCACGCTCAAGGCTAAAGAGGCGCTCATCTCGGAAAAAATTCTGAAAGAGATTTGTTCCCGGCTTGATTACATGATTCGTGTGGGTACGGGGTATTTGTCTTTGGATCGGACCGCACGAACTTTGTCGGGCGGAGAAGCTCAGCGAATTCGGCTGGCAACGCAAGTAGGCTCTGCGCTCGTCGGCGTTCTTTACGTGATGGATGAGCCAAGCATTGGGCTTCATGCTAGGGACCATCACAAACTTCTGGGAATTTTGCGCGAACTTAAAACCAGGGGCAATACGATCTTATTGGTAGAACACGACGAAGAGACTATTCTCTCTTCAGACTTTGTTGTTGATCTTGGGCCACGCGCGGGACGCCTTGGTGGGGAGCTCCTTGCGCAGGGCACTCCCGATGAGATCAAGAAAAATCCTAGGTCTCTCACAGGACGATATCTCAGTGGGGATTTGCGGATTCCTGTTCCTGAGACTCGCAGGAAAGGTCATGGAACTTTTTTAAAAATTCTCAACTGCTCTGGAAACAATCTCAAAAATGTGGATCTTGCATTGCCCCTTGGAGCTTTGGTCTCTATCACTGGAGTTTCTGGAAGCGGTAAAAGCACGCTCATCATTGATACTTTGTACAAGATCTTGGCGCGGCACTTTAA
The DNA here is from genome assembly GCA_044229295.1 of Pseudobdellovibrionaceae bacterium. Taxonomy (GTDB): domain Bacteria; phylum Bdellovibrionota; class Bdellovibrionia; order Bdellovibrionales; family Bdellovibrionaceae; genus JBGATJ01. The sequence goes on along the minus strand of JBGATJ010000035.1, from coordinate 21,594 downwards.
CGGCGCTGATTTGCAACCTTCGCCCTACTCTAAAGTCGAAGGCCTTGAACTTATTGATCGCGTGATTCAAATCAATCAAAAGCCCATCGGGCGAACACCTCGCTCAACACCAGCCACTTACGTGGGGCTTTTTCCGATGATTCGCGATTTGTTTGCAAACTTGCCTGAGTCAAAATTGCGCGGATATCCTCCTGGTTATTTCAGCTTCAACGTCAAAGGCGGTGGGCGCTGCGAGGCCTGTCAGGGGCAAGGTCAGATTCGCGTAGAAATGCACTTTTTATCAGACGTGTTTGTCAAATGCGATACTTGCCAGGGGCGAAGATACAATCGCGATACATTGAACATTACTTACAAAGGAAAATCCATCGCCGATGTTCTTGCAATGACGGTTGGAGATGCCCTTGAGTTTTTTACCCATCATCGATTGATTCATCGAAAACTTGAAACTCTCAATCGTGTCGGTCTTGACTATATGACTCTCGGGCAAAGTTCGACGACTCTTTCGGGCGGCGAAGCTCAGAGAGTGAAGCTCAGCCGTGAACTCTCAAAGCGGGGAACTGGAAAGACTCTTTATATTTTGGACGAGCCCACAACAGGTCTTCACTTTGACGACATCAAAAAATTAGTCGAACTTTTGCACGAGCTTGTTGAACAAGGAAACACCGTTGTGGTCATCGAACACAACTTAGATGTTGTTCTTGCTTCGGACTACGTTATTGATCTTGGACCCGAAGGGGGCAGTCGCGGTGGCGAGATTCTCTGCTCAGGCACTCCTGAGGGGATCATGAAGACCAAGCGAAGCTTTACTGGTGCCTATCTGGCGATGAAGAGCGCTCCTCAAGGAATTTGATCATCTCAGACATATTCTCATTAAATCCTGGGGAGCAATCTGCAACCATAAGGCCATGAAGCGGCGCTTTTGATTCAACAACTTTTACGGAATGCCCTAGTTTGTTGAGTCGCTGCTGTGCTTTGTAGATCTGATCTTTAGAAATGTAAGTGAAAATCTTTTCATCTTGAGAAAGGAGGATCAGAGAGTTTGGCACCTTTAAGAGATTTTCATTGGAGCGCATCTCTCGGATGGCTTTCACGAGCTGGCAGAGTCCGGAAATTGTAAATTCGGGATTTAAATCGGGAACAACTTTCCCTTTACCGCAGTATTTCTCAACGACGTTTTGAACTTCGAGTCTCGCCAGTTTGCCCCCTAGAGTTTTGTCCCAAGTGAGGGGACAAGCGTTCCGTGGCTTGGGAGATACTTTTGTAATAAAATTATCAATCTGTCCTTCGTAAGAAAAAAAGTGTTTTGCCGTACAGGCCCAGTTGAGGCGAGTCGCTGAGTTGCCGTCGGAGTTGAGTGCTGGATCCCAGCAATAAAGAGAGGTCCTCCTAGCTTTTGAGCCATCTCACCTGCGAATTTAACATCTTTTTTCCATACCTCTAGGTCCATGTTTTCGGCCATCTCATTTGAGCCTCCATGGCCGGTCAAGATCGGAACGACGACATTGTAACCCTCTTTTTGGAGTCGCCTGGCAATGTCGCCCATGTGACTCGGACTGGCTGTTAGTCCGTGAATCAGAACAATCGTCCCTTTGGGGGGAACACTCGGGGAATGCTCTAAGATGAAGGGGACAGAAGTGGGCTTTACTCCGCACTTCATTTGGCTTTGCACATACGCCGAAAATTCCTGTTTGGCCATCGACTGGCACGCTGAGATGCCTGCGCAAGATCCTGAAGTGCGAGTGATGGCACAGGAATCTGCATTTGCTTTTGCAAAAAGAAAAGCAAATGCAAGCAGCCATGCTGTCTGTGGGAAGAACCTCATGGTTTTAGGATACCGCAGTTAAGCTTGTAATTCACGATAACGAGAGGAGCCTAGTCTTTTCGCCGGGGTCGCAGAAAAAATTGAGATTGATCATGTCCCAAGTTACACTAAGAAATCACCGGGGGGACCTTTTAATGGCAGCTCAACTTTTCATCTTTAGCTTTTTATTTTTGCTGACCTTTCCGACCTGGGCCGAGGGTCCAGCAGGCGCGGAATCCATCACAACCCGCTCGGGAGTCCAGGTTTATGAGGCCGGCAGTATTTCTCCAGAGAAAGAAAAAGATGAGCTGGCGAACTACGAATTTCCAACGATCGCTTACGCTGACTTTGTGATTTTACCGACCTCGGTCCAAGAGGATTTGCTCAAAGCCATTTGGAAAACGATGACTGCTTTTGAAAAAAATCAAAATCAAGTGGGTTACGAATACACGCAGTATCGATGGCGTTCTGAAGACCTTTTGTCCCTCTGGCTGCCAGAAGTTGTTGCGGCATCTCCGCAAGCCCGCTGTATTTTTGGCGGTAAATTTGGAAAAGTTATTGAGACTGAAAAAAAGAGGCTCACCTGCCAAAGCTCTGCTAAAGACTATTGTCCTCCTGGGAAGAAAAAATTCGCTTGTGAGTTTTTGGGCGAGCGAGTTTGCATCAGTACGAATCCCAAGGAGACTTTGACAGAAAGATGCAATTCCAAAATGGATGCCATCATCGCTACGGACTCTCAAGGTCACGTGACAAATTGGATTCGTGATCACGAAGCGCAGTTTACCGAGAATATCCATGACCTCAATGATTATTGTTCGGCTGTCATGGACTACGCGATTCATTTTGCTGGTCAGAAGAAGAAAAAGAACTTCGAAGATGTCGAGAAAATGCCGCGCACTCCAGATGAGAGTGATTTGCAGTACCTCCAGCGCCGGCAAGCGACAGAGTGTAGCGCTTTGACTCGGACCATAAACCGCGCCATAGCTCTCTCGGGAAAAAATCCGACAAAGCAGCCTTCAACGACAGCTCCCTCGGTGCTTTCTCTCAATCAGGGTCTCAATGAATGTAGATCCTCTGGATGTTGCTCCCAAACGCCTTCAATGAGTGTGCTGCCAAAAACAAGGCTTCGAATTTCTAATGAAACTCCTCACGAATTTTTCGCAGGTAAGCCGAAGATTATTTGGGACATGCTGGGCCAAGCGTACAGAAATTATCGTGGGGGAGGGCGTACCGACACCCTTTTTGACGAGTACACAAAAAAGTCAGCGGGTCCCATTATTGAAGTCGTTAACGATGGCCCTTCAATCTACTATTTTATGGTTTCAGAGGCTAACGGCGGGCGCGTTTGGTGCCGAATCAAATCAGGCGGAGATGCGGGTGGCTGTGGTCCAAAAGTCGAAGGTCGTTTGCAGCTGAGCCAGCGCGAGTTCGTTGATTTTAGTCGCCTGGGACCAGAAGCCAACTTTAACTTTTCCTCTAAAGAGGGAAAGAAAAATACTAAGGTCACCGTAGCTCCAGACATTACAATTGGTCGTGCAGGAGTTAGCAGTGTTAGCGGAAGCGTTCAAGATGGAACAAAACCTGTAGAAACAATTCCGGTGACGAAGATGGATTCTGCGTGCGCTTCTGGAAAATCAAAAAACAACGGAGCTAACTGATCCGGTTCGTGCTTTCAAAAATCTTGTCAGCCGACTGTGTGACAAATCCTTGATAGAGAGTCCCATCATTCAGTGGGTACCTCTTTGCAAACTCGTAGTAACATCCTGGAACAGAATGAGTTCCATCACTAAATGATATTGGAATTTGCGAGGCCATCGTTGAGCTCTGTTCTAAGAAGACCTTGGGGGTTCCCTTGATTTCACCACCCGCTGTATTTAACTGATAGCCGTGCTTTTTGATAAAAGCGTTAAGCGCTTTAAGGTCGTTCCACTTTTTGAGTTGGTTTACGTTCACTGTAAAATGGTTGGGTCTAAATCCGATGGCTGCCACCCACGATGCGTATTCGCTAATCTCCGCAAGTTTCAAGTAAGTTTTATGGCTCATCGTCCATGGCCTACCGCTCACTGAGAAGTCGGCGGCTTTGAGATCACTTTCAGAAATTTGTTCAATCATCTCAGCGGCGGCTTCTTGAATAGTTGGGCAGCACTTTGCGAGCTGCAGTTCACTGATAAAGATTTTTGGTTTGCTAGGATCTTTGTGCTCGTAGTGTTTGGCGTAGAGTTTTTTTTCTTCAAAAATGTAATCACCTTTTGCGGCGTATCCCCATTTTTCAAAAGGAGCTGCCAGTTGTTTAAGGCCAAGTCGTGGATGATCAAATGTTCGAAGGGCGATGTGATCGTTAAGAACCGTTTCTCCCTCAGCGATGAAAAGATCGTGGATTTTTTTTGCAGCTGGATTTAGGTCGCAGTAATCGACCCACATTTTTTTCAAAAGATCTTCAAGAGTCATGAGCGATCCTCCTTCTCATCAGGCTAGACTAGTTGTTTATGTCAGGAGAGTCAATTTGAAGACTTTGGGCTCTAAGGTCCTTTGATTTTTCTTAAAAACCTGAGACAATGAAAGCCTGCTAAGGGAGCTCTCGCTTGTATCCTCAGAAGGTTCTTAAAAACTTGCCCGAACTCATTGAACTTGAACGCAACATTCAAGATTTTAAGGGGCATGCTCGGGTCGAAGTGCTGCAGACTCTTCAGTTTCAATCTCAAGAATTTCCACTTTATAAAATCACTTTAGGTCCGCAAGAGCCGACAGCGCCAACGCTCTTTTTTTCGGGCGGCGTTCATGGACTTGAGCGTATTGGAACTCAGGTGATTTTAGCTATCATGAAATCCGTTGTTGAGCTTTTGAGTTGGGATGAGGTGATTCATCATACGCTCTCAAAAGTGAGATTGGTCTTCGTTCCCCTTGTGAACCCTGTCGGGATGTATCTTAAACAAAGGTCTAACGGCAATGGCGTGGATCTCATGCGCAATGGCCCCATTGAGGCCGGTGATAATGCTTCGTTTTTGGTGGGAGGCCACAGAATCTCAAATCGCCTGCCGTGGTTTCGTGGGCAACTCGGAAAACCCATTGAGCTCGAAACTGACGCCCTTATGAAAGCGGTGCGTGCCGAAATGTTTCAATCACGATGCTGTTTAAGTGTCGACTTTCATTCTGGTTTTGGAGCGATGGACAGGCTCTGGTTTCCTTACGCTAAAACGACAACACCGTTTCCTCATTTGCCTGAGCTCCATTCTTTAAAGATGTTACTGGATCGAACGTATCCCAATCACTTTTACAAAATTGAACCGCAGGCAAAAAATTACACGACCCATGGGGATCTTTGGGACTGTCTTTACGACGAGTATTATTCGGTTCCTCGTGGCCAGGACTTGTACCTGCCTCTCACTCTTGAAATGGGCTCATGGATGTGGGTGAAAAAAAATCCTCGTCAGTTTTTTTCGGCGTTAGGACCGTTTAATCCGATGCTGCCGCATCGAAGGCAGCGGATTTTGCGCCGTCACAACACGCTGTTTGAGTTTCTCCTGAGATCCGTGTTATCTCCTAAGAGTTGGGCACATCTGGAGCCAGATGACCGCCTCAAACATTTAGCGAGAGCCAAGGATTTTTGGTATGCAAAAGCAAAGTAAATGGGTTTTGTTTCGGGGTCTTGCCAGGGAAAAACGTCATTGGAACGATTTTCCTGAGCACTTCACGAAAGCCCTTCCGACAGCCCAGCTCGAATTTCTGGAGCTTCCCGGTGTCGGCGAAAAATACAATGAGCCTGCACCTCGAGATCTTGTTAGCTACGTCGAAGGCTTTCGTGAAGAGCTTCACCTGAAAGCGGATGACAAGATCAACATTCTAACGATTTCATTAGGTGGAATGATCGCTCTTGAATGGGCGCACCGATATCCTACTGAGATCGATCACATGGTGATTATCAACTCGAGCAGTGCAGATTTTAGTCCATTTTATGATCGTCTTTTGTGGCCTAACTATCTCACACTCCTTCGAAGTCCGTTTTTGAAGGATCACTTTGAGCGCGAAATGGGCGTGCTTGATATGACTCTCAATTTGCGAACCGATAAGAAAGCCTTAGCAAAGGCCTATGCGTCTTACGCGGAGGAGTTTCCGATGAAACGTATGGCATTTGTGAATCAGTTGTTGGCGGCTGCGCGCTTTAAGCTTTCACAAGCCCCGATCAAAACCTCGATGCTATTTTTGAATTCTCTCGGAGATCGTTTTGTGCATCCTTCTTGTTCTACCAAGCTGGCGCAGCACTGGAACAGTCCTCTTCGAACTCATCCCACAGCTGGCCATGATCTTCCCGTGGATGCTGGGGAATGGGTTTCGGAAATGATCAAATCATATATGGAAGAGTTTTAGACAAGGCATCAAGAACATATGCCAATATGCCATATGCCCTTGACGCCTTTTGAAATACTTAATTCTCGCCGGAAAATCGCGCACTATCAAGGCGACAGCCCTTGAGCGTAGCTCCTGATAGGATCAACCCCCAAAACGTCCCGTCAGGCTCGATGGTGGTTGGCCATGATGGTTGAAAGTGGCTTCCAGAATGAGTGTCTACATCTGCAGATAAAGCTGTAAAGCTCGTATTGTCGGAGCGATAAAGTAAAAATCGAAGTCCACTCAAGGCCTGATTTACGAAATCAACATACACGTCAAAATTGTAGGGGTCATAGGTAGAAAGGGATGAGTCTTGAATTTGATAAGTCGTCCCGGTCTGCGAAGCTTCGAGGGTCCCCCGTAATACGAGGGTTGAACTCAATCTTGAAATTTTAAAACGGACGCCATCGGCAAGATCCGAGTGAGTGGAGCGCATGACTAAAATGGCGTAAGAACCTGTTTCGGTGAGATCAATGTTGAGGTGAACTCCTTGATTTCGTGAAGGCGTCAGCGGCTCGTTAAAGACAATTGTTCCGCTTCCGATGATTTGATCCCGGCTGGATTCTGTAAAGTGAGAGCCTGCAGACTCCGTGAAGGCATCAATGTTATTGGGAATTCCTGAAGAGCTCGACGAAACTCCGCAGCCCGCAAGCAGTAAATTCATCACTGCAACCGCAGCTAGAAGCGATTTTTCCACATCATGCTCTCGACAGGGATTGGTTTTTTGCTCGTGTATTTCGCGGAAGACTTATTGGCGTAGCTGACGGCGACGTCACCTTTAACCGCAAAATAGATGAGCTGACCGACCGGCATGAGGGCGTAAACTCGTACGGGCTGTTTGACAGAAATTTCTAAAGTCCAATAGTTGCAAAAGCCGATATCGCCTTTGCCAGCCGTTGCATGGATGTCGATTCCTAAACGTCCCACACTGGATTTGCCTTCAAGAAAGGGAACGTGGGCGTGGCTCTCTGTATATTCCTCGGTCACTCCCAAATAAAATTTATGGGGCTCTAGAACATAGCCTTCTTCAGGGATCTCGAAAAGATCGATTTCATTGTGGGCGCGGGCATCTAGAATGTCGTTCCGATAAACTCCGAGGGTCTTCCCGAGATGAACGTCATAGGAGTTGGTCCCAAGAGACTCACGTCTAAAAGGTTCAATGACGATCAAACCTTTTTCGATGCCAGTGAGGATCTCTTGGTCAGATAGGATCATGGCAACTATTTAGTTTCGCGATGCAAAGTGTGTTTTCGCAAATTGGAGTTGTACTTCATCTTTTCGAGACGATTTGGGGTCTTGGTTTTATTTTTCTTTGTGGTGTAACGAGACACTGGTTTGCCAAGCGCTCTGGCCTCGGTGCATTCGAGGGTCACGATGATTCTTCCGCCTTTTTTTGCCATAAAAACTCCTCTAGCCAATGAACAATGGATCTATAACGCAAAGCAACAAAGCTCTCAACGAGAGATCTAGGGTGTCAGCTGTAGCAGAGTCTGGGGGGAACTTCAAGTTTTTCAAATGTGAGGCTGCATTTCGAGGTCTGGAATCCGCAGTTTTCATTTTGGATGGGGGCATGGACAGGATACCATCTAAGAGCAGGGAGGCCAAATGTTTCAGCCAAGCACTCGAATTCTTGTCGTCGATGACATGCCGACCATTAGGGAACTCGTCAAGAGCCAGCTGAGGACTCTGGGATTTAAGAACATCATCGAAGCCGGCGACGGCGACGAGGCTCTGCAAATTTTGGTCAATGGCCAGTCCAATGGGACCCCCATCCACCTTGTCATTTCCGATTGGAACATGCCTAAGATGAAGGGCCTTGATTTGCTCAAACAGGTTCGCGCGATGACCTCTTGGGAGAACCTTCCCTTCATTTTATTGACCTCAGAGTCGGATCGAGCCCAGGTGACGGAAGCGGTGCTTTCGGGAGTGAGCCAATACATCGTAAAGCCGTTTTCGCCCAAGACTTTTGAGGAAAAACTCAAGTCGGTTTGGGAGAAGTATAATAAGAAGGGCTAAGCGGCCTTTTTTACGACGTCGGCAGGTTCGCGAACCAGTGGCAATACGATGTGAAACTGAGTCCCTTTACCGAGCTCTGTGGTAACGTGCACCTGACCTCCCATTTTTTCAACGGCACTTTTGACGGCATCTAAGCCAACACCACGGCCTGAAAGCTCGGTGACCGTTTCACGGGTTGAAAAGGCAGCATCAAAAATATGCTGGATGACCTGTTCGTCAGTTTCTGTCGCCTGCAAGCCGCGTTTTTTTCGAATCACCTCGGCACTGATCCCTCGCCCATCATCGCTGATGGTGATTCTCAGGTTTTTCTTTTCTTCGGCAAAGGCTATGGTGATTCGACCTTTGGGATCTTTCCCAAGGCTTTCTCTTTCCCAAGGCGGCTCAAGTCCATGATCAAGAGCATTTCTAAAAAAGTGCACGAACGTTGGGAAAACTTGGGCGTACGCTTCTGTCCAAATTTTCACCTCAGCGCCCAGCATGACGGTCGGATAGATCTCTTTTTCTAAATTGTGTGCCAGCTCCTGCATCGACTCGGCGTAAGTTTCAAAAGACTTTGCGACAGGTTCAAGCAGGTACTTTTGCTTGAACTCTAAAGCAAGGGCCTTGTCTGGAAGGGTTTGGATTTTTGAAAAGAGGTTTTGAGCTTCGGCAAGGGTCAACTCTACCGTGCGTTCTGTGGCCAAAAACTTTGGACCCAAAACGTCGTTAAGAAAGGTGAGAAACTTTTCAAAAGCCTGACGAATTCCTGAAATTTTTGTCTGAATTTGCGCCCAAGAAGACTCAATGATGTTTGTGTCTGTTTGGCCTTGTAGGGAAAGCAAGGAGTTTTCGGCGTCATGGCAGAGCTCGGTCATATCTTGAAGCGAGAATGTGGCAGCGCCGCCTTTTAGAGTGTGTAAAATACGAAAGCCTGTTTCATAGTGAGCAGACATATCAAAGGTTTTTATCTGTTCAATTTGCCCTAAAAGCGCAGTCACTTCTTGAGTAAATGTTGCAACACCACGTTTGTTTTTCACTAAGTTGATGACCATTTTTGCGTATCCGCGTTCGCGTTCGGCAACACGCTGGGCTTCAACGAGATTGGTGATGTCAGAGGCAACAACAACGACGCCGCCGATACTTTGATCTGTGGCTCTCAGTGGATAATACTCAAGCTGAATATGGCGTCCCTCAGAATGGCTGAGAGTCGTTGGACCCAGGGGAGCGAGATCTTCAAACGGTAACATCTCGGTGAAAACAGTTTTCATCCATTTTTGGAATCCATCAACCTGTTCTGTGGGAACTTTGAGAACATCCCAAATTTTCTTGTCGACGGGATTTGTTTCTACAGTTCTTAAGCAAGCCTTTGAAAAAATCTTCAGACAAGTGCCGGATTCATCAAAGACAAAAAATCCTTGTCCTAAACTGTCTAGAAGCGCTGTCAACAGTCGGTTCAACTCTTTGATTTCAGAGGTTCGTTCATCGACTAATTTTTCGAGGTTTGTTGAGTATTCGAGTAAAGAGGCCTGGGCTTTTTGCAAGTCCAGGATGACGCCCTCTTTTTGCTCAAGCTCGGCGCGGTATTTCTTTTGAAGGCGTTCTTCAAGAGTGACGTCCCTGCAAAACAAGATCCAGCTATCGGTCTGGCCATCTTTTTCTGAGAATGGTTGGACGGTGATTTGTATTTTTCCTTCCTTACCTGAGGAGCTGGTGAAGGAAACTTCTTTGTAAGGGGAAGGGTCTTTGACGTCTTGAAACTTCGTCGTCCAACCTTCGAGAGTGACAACAGACTCAAAGTTTGGCGACTTGAGAATTTTTCTCTCCGAAAGATCGCAGAGATTTGCTGCCGCCTCGTTGCAATAGAGGACCTTGTTGTCGGTAGCGACAATAAAGACCGGTTCTAGTAGGGTGTCGAAAATCTTATTCGTCAAGTGCCATCCTTAATCCGATACCACGAGAAAATCCCGAGGCTGTGACCAATCAGAAAACGTCTTTTGATCTTTTGTCATAGCTTTAATTCGCCAATAGAATTTTCCGTTGGGCAATTTTCGTTTGATGAGATATTTTTCCTTCTTCACTGATTCTGTGAGGATCACTAACTGAAACGTTGGGTCGTTGGACACCTCAATTTTATAAACGCTAGCATTCCGTACCTTATTCCATCCGAGCCATACATAGAGAGGAGCATTGACTTGGTAGTAAAATGTCATGTTGGACCTGGGCTCGTTGGCGACTGGAGGATCAAGAACAGGAATTTCTGTAAAGTTCATTTTTACGGGTTGTGAAAATGGACTGATCGTTTGCGAATTTTGATCTAGCGATTGAACGCGGAAAAAATAGTCTCCGGGCTCAGGCAGTACAACTGTACTTGCGGGCTCTCGCGATTGGATCGTTTGCGGTTTTTCAAAATCAGGGGTTTTGGACATCTGAACCACATATTGATCGGCTTTCTGATTTTTTTGCCAGTTGAGCTGGATCTGTTGTGGACCTACACCTTCTGCAGAGCTCTTCGCCCTCAGGGTGAGATCTGGAGGCTTAGCCACTGTTGGAGAATCTGTGATGATTTCGATCGCTTTGGTAGCACTCATTTCTCCCTGTTCTTGAGTGCGCGCAAAAGCGACGACTCGATAATGCCATACACCTGGTGTGGCGTCATTCCACTTCCACTCGGTTTTAGGAGTTTGATAGGAGTGATTGATGCTTTTGAAGGTTGGCTCTTTTGAGACTTCCAGTCGGTATTCTTTGGTCTGTGCCACGGTTGACCATTTGAGAGTCGGGAAAGGTCCCACAAGATTCCCTTGAGCATCTAGGTGAATGAGGAACTTCTCTTTAAACTCTCCCAGAGTTGGAGGAGGGAGAAAGATTTTTAATGCCGCAAATTTTACCTCAAACGGAACGGTCGCTGACCACATCGAGTTTCGTTTGTTTGCAAAAGTCGATCTGGCTCGAACAAAATACTTACCTTCTGGCAACTCCGCGGTCTTATAAGAGAGGTCTTTGGTTTTTACGTCGGAAAGCGGCTTAACAAAATCAGGTGTCTTTGCAACTTGCAGCTGATGGCTGGTAGGATCCACGTTGGTTTTCCACTGAATTTCGACAGATGAAGAGGTGGCTGGCGCCCCAAAACGATCGCGGCCGATATCAAACACTTGATCTGCTTGTGGGCTTGTGATTTCAGGACGCTTTAGCCAATGAAAACTAACAATGCTCGACTTGGAGGCGCAAACCTCCTCTTTTCTCTCGTCAAATCCAACGACTCGCCAGTAGTAGGTTCCTGAAGTGGGGAACTCCTTGGTTTCGACCTTTTGAAGGGTGGTAGAAAATTCGTTAGTAATTCCTTCGAATGTTTTTTCTTTGGAGAGCTCGACTCTGTAACTTGAGATGGGGCCTTTGGGCTTCCAGGTCAGCTTGAGTGAGTCGCCTTCGACAAATGAAAACTTTCCTTCGCTGGGCAGGGGCTTAATGTCGATAGATGAGGCTTCACGTTTTTTGAGTTTTTCTTGGGGTTGATTTTTGTCTTGTTTTTCAAGAGCCACAGTTTCGCCTTGTTTGAGACGAACGTTATCGGCGCCTTTTTGAACACTCACTTCCCCTTCGAGAACTTTAAAGCGTGAGGCGCCAGAATCAACCTTAGAGATATCAACCTTTGCGGTTCCATCAATGCGAAACTCATTGCTGCCGTCTTTCACTTTCAGAGAGCTTGAATTGACGAGGCCTGCGAGAAATCCTCCCGACTTGAATTCTAGCTCCATCTCTTTGGCAGCGACTTTCAAGACGACAAGAGAATTGGATTTGATATCGATGACTGTTCCGTCGTTGAGTGTGACTTTGGCTTGGCCGTCAGAGCCGGTGAAGATGTTATCGCCCTGATAGACTTTGTCTGAGGTGTCAGCTTGACGCCATAAAAAGTTGTTTATTGTGCGGCGTCGAACGTCGTTTTTTGAGGTTGTAAAAACACCGATGGCGTCCAGATTTTTGTCAGCTCCGCCGCTCATGAAAAGCTGATCGTCGTAGAGGTAAAGGCTAAGCAGGATCAAGATGATAAACGCGCTTACAAAAAGAATTTTGTCGGCATTGATCTTGCCTTTTTTCATCTCGTCCTCCACCTGGGGTATCGGTATAGCGAAGAGTTAAATAAAGAGTCCTGGGAAAACTCGACTGAGGTCTTATTGTCATAGATATAGATTAGGCCGATGAGGAAGAATGGCAAAACGCCGTGGAATGTCCATTCGCTATAAAATTCTCACCTTGCTCACAACTTTGCCGTTGTCGATGCTTGGAGCCTATTTGTATTTAGCGATCCACATTTTCGAGTCCGACAAAGTGGCTTACGTGTTCGACAGCTCAACGGCTGTGTCGCGTACAGTTTCAGCTCAGGTCAAAGCGGAGTTGAACGGTTCGCTCAACTTGATGAAACCCATCATGCAAGAATACATCGCAACTGGCAGCCTTGAACAAATTTCGAAAATGGTTTTCAACAACGAAGCGCATTTGCAAGCCATCGTATTTGTAAAACCAGCAGGACCCAATCAGTTCACCATGGTCCGGTCTCTAGAAAAACACAAAGGCGATGTGGATGCCGTTTTGGCTCAAGGGAAGATTCTGGGGACGACCTCGGCAAAATTGATGGCTTCGGGCCGTCTGGTCTCAACTCCGTTTGCCGACGAGCGAATTTTGATGGGCGAAAAAGTCAAAACTGACGACATGAAAGAGCCCATTCTTATCTACGGCGTTGTTAAAAACCGGGAACTCATCGACGTTTTCAAAGCGCAGAGCAAAAGTCAGATCTTTCTTATCGAATCTGATGGTCATATTCTCTACAAGCCAGAGAACATCGAGGTCACAGACCTCGGTCAAGCTTTGAGTCCTGAATTTATCAAAAGCATGAAGACTTCGCAGTTTGGCGAGGGCACGGAATCCCTTGTTGATAGCACCAAAAAAGAACAGCTCGTTTCGTTTTCAAAAGTGGGATTTGGCGACTTATGGGTTGTCTCTTCGGTGGAAAAGTCGTTTGCACTTGCTGCGGTTCAAACTCTTATTAGCAAATCTGCCGTGTTCTTCGGAATGCTCATCTGCTTTACGATCATCATCAGTCTTATCGGATCTAAAACTCTAACGTCTGCGCTGTCAGATCTTTTTCTTGCCACCCGCAGGGTTGCCGAAGGAAAATTCGATATCAAAGTGAAGGTGACTTCAAGTGATGAGATCGGAAGTCTTGCTGAGAGTTTTAACATCATGTCTGATGAGGTTTCGCGTTTGCTTTCAGAAACGGCAGAAAAGGCGAGAATGCAAGGGGAACTCAAAACAGCACAGACGGTGCAAGAGACACTCTTTCCAAAGTCCCACGCCGTGTTTAATGGCCTTGAGATTGCCGGGTTCTACGAACCCGCCAGTGAGTGCGGTGGTGACTGGTGGCATTACTCTCAAATTGGTGGCAAGTACTTTTTCTGGATCGGCGATGCTACTGGTCACGGAGCTCCGGCAGCGCTAATCACAAGTGCTGCCAAGTCGGCGGCGACGGTGCTTGAGAACTTAAATGTTAATCCTGCCAAGGCGATGCAGCTTATGAATCGTGCGATCTATGACGTTTCAAAAGGTAAAATCATGATGACTTTCTTTTTATGCTCCTACGATCCTGTCACGAGGGAATTTGCATATTGCAACGCCAGTCATGAACCTGGTTACTTGATTCGCGCCAAAGAGGGCAAGCTTAAGAAAAAAGATTTGATTCCGCTCAACGAAGTGAATAACCCAAGGCTTGGGCAACATAAAGACTGCGTCTTTACCCAAGTCACGGTGAAGTTACGACCTGGCGACACCCTCTTTTTCTATACGGACGGGCTCATGGACATTAAAAATCCAGAGGAAGTTTTGTGGGGTGAGCGCGAGTTTCTTAAAAACTTTATTGAGGTGAATCAATCTCTGCCAAGTTGTGAGATTGCCGTGAAAGAACTCGTCGAGAGAATTGGAGCTTATCGACAAAACTCCAGTCTCATCGATGATGTCACGTTTTTTATGGTCAAGGTGAGTGACGTTGCTAGCCTTGAAATGAAACCCCCTGAGAAGGCGGCTTCTTAATCTCACCTACACTTCCATGTTTCATAAGATCGACTAAAGTCTCGGTTTGAGACATCGACTTTTTTACTGTTGGGTCGGCAAAATTTTGATTCTCAATTCTTGAGGTCTGTTGGATAATAGAACCGGAGGCTGGGAAATGTCTAAGTTTGATCTAAAGATGGATAAAAAAGCGGATCAACTCCATGTACACGTATCTGGAGTGATTGATGAAGATGTGGATTTTACGGGATTTCCTCTCGGGGACGCGAAGGACATCCAGCTTCATCTTCAAAGTGTTAAGAGCATTAATTCCTGCGGAATTCGCGAATGGATCAAATGGCTTGGAAGTTCTGCCGCCACCGCTGTTACGTTTCACGAATGCCCCAAAATTATTGTTGATCAAATCAACATGGTTGAGGGCTTTTTGCCTGCCAACGGAAAAGTTCAAAGCTTTTTTGTGCCTTATTACAGCGACGACTCTGGAGAAGAAAAAATGGTTCTCTTCAGTCGAGGTAAGGAATTCGATGATCGCGGCTTTACTGCGCCCGCTGAAGTTAAAGATGATTCAGGCGCAGTCATGGAAATGGACGTGATCGAGGCTAAATACTTTAAGTTCCTCAAAAAGTAGATCTGAGCTGGTAGTCCCTAAAGATCTTTAAAGACAATTTCGGTGCGTGAGAGAGAGTCGTGAAATCATCATCGTAAGGGTTCGTTGGAGTGAGATCCTGAAACTTTCTGATGATCTCCTGATTTCTAAACGTCACATGAAATACGATATGGCTTTGGGTTTCTTTGGCATCGTCCACGGCAAAATCACCAAAAAGTTGAGTAGGTAAATGCAGCGCTTTAGGAGGGCTGCAAGTGAGAATCACCGGCTTTCCAGAGGATTTCTCCCCAGCAAGGTATCGAATAAGGTCTTGAGCTGAGCCCTCAAAGATTTTGCTATCATGGATAAGCCCTGCATCGCGCACGCTTGCTAACAAAAACGGAAGGCGATTCAGACCTAACGGTTTGCAAGTGGCTTCATCAAATGTAATGAATGCTACTAAACTTTTGAACTCCCATCCAGGACTGTCAAATTGCTGTTTAACGGAAGTAAAGATTTGAAGGGTCGGATTGACCCTTTGATCTAGGCTTGCCCATTTGTCTGCAATGGCATTGACGGTTTGATAAATTCTTACAATCTGAATCGCATCTTCTGCCGTGAGGGTTTCAGGAATTGGATTTAAATGAGGATTGGCATTTTTAAACTGCCCAATGACTTCTAGAATTTCAGCTTGTGCAGAGCTTGTCGCCACTTGATAGCCTTGGATCTCGGCACTGTAGTCGGAGATCTTTTGATTGAGTTCTAAAAGCAAGGCCGCATTGAGCCACCTAAAGCCAAGAACCGACAGCTTGCCTCCGATGAGGCCCTCGTCATCCTGGGAGATGAGACCCTGCCAGTGAGTTTTCAGGTGATTGAGTATGATTTGCATCTTTGCTTGAGACTGAGAGTAGTATCGAGCAAAGCTGTCGATGTTGCTACGAACGGCTTGTTCTGAAAGATTGCTAAGGCACCAGTTTTTAGTGAATTCGTCTTTTAAAAGCTGATCGATGGAGCTGTCGCAGTGGTTTCCGTTCAGACTGCTCTTCAGAGAGCTAAATCCACCAGTCTCTGCGTTGGCATTCAGTCCAAGTAAAATAATCCCTGCTGCTAAAAGAGTCGTGAATTTTTTCATCATATGTTCTACTCAATAAGATCTACCTGCCTCAAAAAGAGGCTGGTTGTCAACGAACCTATGAGACAGAAATCATGGAATTCCGTTAGTGATTACAGGGGCAGAGTTTTGATCCACGATCGGTGAAAAATCACTGGATTTGTTATCGTTGTAGCGCCAGTCAAAGCGAATGCCCTCTTCACTCACACCCGTGATTTTCACAAAGGCGTAGTTCCCGCCATGACGAGAGTAAAGGCAAAACGTATCGCCAACATTGAAGTTCTGCCAGAAAATGCTGTCTTTGTTGGAGTAATTGGCTTCAACACCTTTTTTCGGGCAGTGCACTCCTGATTCAAGACTGTCCACTTTCAAGCGATGCATGCCACCCTCAGGACGATCAGGGTCGGTGAAGTCCTTTTGATTGGGATTCCCGTCAAAATGCGGGATGAAAAGGCGAAGTTTTTTAACAATGCCGTTGGGAGTCTGCTCATCAGTGGCGGCTGCCAGCATGTCGGGTTTGGTAAGCCCAGTGCTATCGTCATTGCTCCAAGGACATACGGTCCCTGTTCTAAAACAAAATCCACTTTCGCCGTAGTATTCAAAACCATCTTCGATGATGTTGCTGCCGCGGGTTTCTTTTGCGAAACTGCTTCCGGCTAAAATCATTGTCATCAGAAAAAAAAGATATTTTGTCATAAATTCTCCCATGGCCCGAGTGTTTCAATTTCTGGGCCAGGTAAGAACGCCGAAGGCGGCTTTGTAGAGAATGGATGGACTTGAAGGGCTGACGGGTGACAAAAGGTTTGTCACCCCGAGCTTTATCGCATCAGATAGCTAAATCCGAAGAAGGCCTCGCCTTTAAAATCATTCGTGAGGTTATTTCCTTGGATTCCAACCTCGAAAGCAAAGGGTTTTTCTGTAGGGCGCAGTAACGCCACAGCTTGGATCCCAAATCCGCTTTGTGAGTCAACATCCTTGAGGTCCTTCTCTTGGCCAAAATAAAGTCCGGGAGAAATGATGACGTTTTTTGAAGCCTCTGGAGCATAGAGAAAAAAGCTAGGTCCAAAGGAGTACTGACTTCGATCGACGGTCACTTGCTGATCCCCAAGGCGCTTGCGCTTTTCTTGGGTGGAAAAGGTTCTAAAATTTGTGTACATGCCGATGTTTGTGGCAAGTGGAATACGTAGGTTTAAGTTACCGGCGCCTTTTGAAAGATCCAAAATATTTGTTGAGATCATCGCTTTGACAGTGTCATTGGGCCCTGGTACGGCAGGGGCGAGCGGGGGTGCTGCTGATATCGCATTCTGCGCGGGAGCACGGGTTTTTACGGATGTCGCGTGAGCTGAAAAGCTCGCCATCAAAGCAAAAGCCAAAAGCAATTTCATAAACTTCTCCAGTTAAAGTATTTGTCGTTAAAATGAACAAACCGGCAAACCTAGAGAATGTCAAGAAGTTCGGGTTCCTAAGCGGGCGTCAGAAGGCGACGTTCCCACATTCGAAAACCCCTGCTAAAAACCATAATCAGGGCAAAATAGATAATACCTGCCGCTAAAAAAACTTCGATTGGTGCGTAAGTGCTGGCCATTTTTTGTTTGGTAATGGCCGTGATTTCGGTCACGGTGATCGTGCTAGCAAGGGCCGATGATTTTAATAACATGATGAATTCATTGGAGTAAGAGGGCAAAAACACCTTTAGCATTTGGGGAATAAGGATATACCTGTAAATCTGAACTCGGCTAAACCCAAGAGCCTCAGCGGCTTCTCGATCTTTCGGGGAAAGAGACGCGAACGCAGCTCGAAAAATTTCCGAGGTGTAGGCTCCCGTATTTAATGTCATCGTAAAAATGGCGCAGAAAAACGGCTCACGAAAATACTCCCAGAGATGCCACTTTTCTAAAGTTTCAGGGAACTGCCCAGACCCATAATAAACCAGAAAAAGCTGCACTAAAAACGGAGTTCCTCTGAAGAACGTCACATAGCTACGGGCGATCATACTTAAAACAGCAATGCGCTGTTTGATGAGAACAAAAACAAAAAAGGCAAGGACAATTCCCAGAACTCCAGAGATAAGAACGAGTTCAAGAGTGACTGGAATGCCCCAGGCTATGGCTTTAAGGCAGTTCAGAATCAAGGGCAGATCAAGTTCCATAGGCCCTGCTTCGGTTCAAGCGTTTATTGAGGAAGGTTTCTATTTGGAGCGAGAAATGGGTGATAGCGAGGTAAATGAGGCTCGCCACAAGAAACGCATAAAAAGGTTTTTGGGTGGCTTCAGCGGTGACATGAGCTCCGCGCATGAGGTCTGCAAGACCAATAAGAGAGACAAGCGACGTGTCTTTGATCAGGGTCATCCATAAGTTGCCAAAGCTTGGTAGAGCCACTCGCCACATATGAGGCCACTCGATTTGGAAGAAAATCTGGCGAGCGGTCAAGCCTACTGCATGCCCTGCTTCGATCTCACCTCGAGAGACGAGTTCAAGGGAGCTACGAAACACTTCAAAAAAATAGGAAACGTAAAGAAAAGAAAGTGAAAACACTCCAGCCCATAGTGGGGAGACGGTGGATCCCTCAGGAGACAGCCAAGTGAGAGCCGCTGTAGATCCGTAAAAGACGACTAAAATCAGGAGAAACTCAGGCAAACCTCGTAACACCATCGGGTAAAAATCAATCCATTTCTTAGCCCAATGCGGAGCGCGTTTTCGCAGCACTGCCAGACTGAGCGCAAGGGACAGTGAAATCACTAAGGTTAAAGCGGCTATGGAAAGAGTCACTCCTAAGCCGTCGACAAAAAGCTGAAAGTAAGAAAGGACCTCTGTCATCTATTATTTGATGTCAATTTTGAAGTATTGCTTTTTGATTTTGTCGTAGGTCCCATTGGCTTTTAAAGCAGCCAAGGCTTTATTGAGTTTGGTTTTGAGATCCTGATCTTGTTTACGAAGGGCAATGTTCGCTCCATCCCCGAAAATAGGAAGGTTCTCTGGTGTGTCGAGCTTAGGCCCGACAAATCCAAACGCTTCGTTACCAGGTTTTTGAAGCCATGAACTCATGACATCACTGGACGCGAGAACGATGTCGATTCTCCCAGCTTTGAGATCCATGTTGGCGCCCTCTTGAGTGTCGTAGAGTTTGATCTTAGACTCAGGATACTTTTTTTCAAGAAACGCAGATGACGTGGTTCCTCGTTGGACACCGATGGATTTGCCTTTGAGGCCTTCTGGTGTGTAGGTGTAAGTGGCTGTCTTTTTTGTCACGAAGTAAATAGGGCTATCGAAGTAGACGTCGGTAAAATCAATTTTTTTCCGCCGTTCTTCGTTAGCGGCCATTCCAGATACGACGATGTCAAATCGATTGGCTAAGAGGGCAGGGATCATTCCGTCCCACTCCTGAGTGATGAATTTGCATTCCATTTTGAGTTCAGCACAAAGAGCCCTAGACAGATCAATGTCAAACCCTTGTACTTGGCCCTTTTCGTCAAGGTAGTTGAAGGGGAAGTAGGCACCTTCAGTTCCCACTCGCAGCACTTGGGGCGCGGCTTGGGATTGGAGTGCAAGAGCTGTGAAGATGAGTGCGGCAATAAGTTTCATAAAACCTCCGAATCAATGATTGAGAAGACGTTTTAACGAGTTACTAGGGGCGTGGTCAAAAATCTCTGTGGGCGTGCCTGAGCAGGCGATAACTCCTTCGTCCATGTAGATCACTCGGTGAGAGATTTTTTTGGCAAGAGCCATTTCATGAGTGACAAGCACCATGGTTCGACCTTCCTTAGCGAGAAGTTCGATCACCGAAGCCACCTCGCGAACCAGTTCAGGATCGAGGGCTGAGGTAGGCTCATCAAACAAGATAACGTCGGGTTCCATGGCCAGAGCCCGCGCGATGGCAACACGCTGCTGTTGCCCGCCGGAGAGTTGAGCAGGGTAGGCGTGATGTTTGTCTTCAAGCGCAACCTTCGCAAGGTAGTGACCGGCGCGCTCCCTAGCCTCTGCCTCACTCAATCCCAGGACCTTAACGGGCGCCAGGGTCAGGTTTTCGAGGACGGTTTTGTGAGACCACAGGTTGAATTGCTGAAAAATCATGCCGACATGACGGCGGAGCTCTCGCACTTTTTGCTTATCGCTTGAAGGAACAACCTGCCCTTTGAATTTGATGTCCCCACTGTCGGGAGTTTCTAAGAAGTTCAAACAGCGAAGCAGGGTGCTTTTGCCTGAGCCGCTCCGGCCAATGATTGAGGTCACTTCAGAGGCGTTCGTCTGGAGTGAAATTCCCTTGAGAACGGGTTTTCCGGAGAAGGATTTTGAAATTTGGTAGCCTTCGAGCAGGTTTGGCATGTCATGCTTTACTGAATCTGAAAAAAAATAGCAAATTAAAACGGGTCCTGACGTAAGCTGGTACAAAACACTGTTGGTGGATTTCCCATTGGCCGTAGGGAGAGTTATAGATTGTCGGTGAACCTATAAACCGGTTGATTTCGTTTTAGGGCCGGTCACCCTGTCGCTTTCTTTAGACTTAGAAGTCCGAAAATCCGACCAACACTGTTTTGTACCAGTTTATGGCCTTGGAGTTGCATGGTGTTTTGGGAGGTTTCCATGACGTACTTTCGCACATTTCTCTATCTCGCCCTTGTCACCGCGGCCCCTGCTTTCGCGCAAAACGAGGTCGGCACTACCGAAGCCACTCACGAACAGGCGCAAGCACCTTCGCCCTCGCCCCGTAAAAACGAACTAGAGATTTTCATGCGGTCCCTTCGAGGGTTTGGGTATTTGCGTGGTCTTGGGACGCATTGGAAGTTTGGCGTCTGGCAAGGCGACAAAGACGGCACCCAGGCCAATCGCAATGGCGGAGATTTGGATGCGGGGGAATATATTTCTGAAGATCGGCATTACAAGATGGAGATGAGGGGTCTTCAGGTGCAGTATTTTTTCAGTGATCAGGGTTTTACCAAGAGCGGTTTTTTCTTGAGCGGTATGTATGGCCAGGGGTCCATTTCAAGTTCCTGGGACTGGTCACGATATGACCGCAATCGCGATCCCAATGTTTGGGACCAATTGTTTGGCGTTGATAAAACCCTCAAAGAAAAATCTTCGGAGAAAAAAGACAGCCGGGCGTCTTTGAGCCAAGTTTTTTTGAATTACCAGTTTCATTGGAACAGTCCGATCGCTTTTAATTTTGCCGATGTCCTTTTAACTCTTGGAGTGGGTTACCAACAGTATCAATTTCAAGATGGACTTGAGCTTCGAAACGCACGCAATGAGGTTCATGGGCTTCCCGAGGAAGATTTTGATAAATTTGCGCTCGCCGCCGGCTTCAGTCTCGCATTTTAATTATTGTGTTACCCACGTCATTTTCAATATTGAGGTTTTGGCTTGTTATCTGTGACGGCACCGGCACCTGAGGCGGTTTCGGTGGGGTTTGAGGTGAGTCTATTGCGCCTCAAGGAGTAGAGAATGGCTCAGAGTTTATTGCCAAGCTTCATGAGGAGCTCGCTCTCAAACATTCCATGATTTGTTGCAAACCCAAAACCGAACCGAAACGAATGGCACTTACTTAAGCGGTAAATCGAGTAAATAGTAATAAAAATGGCAAACAATCCCTGCTAATTTGTTGTTTACCACAACAAACAAAGCAACAAGGATGTTTGCCATTGTCTTATTCTATTGAAGCCAA
>JBGATJ010000034.1:0-44444 GCA_044229295.1 Pseudobdellovibrionaceae bacterium | reverse complement strand
GATAGGCGTTGTACGGACTACACTTAATGCGTTAACCAGCACGCGAATATGAGGTTGTAAGCCCAAGAGACTCATCAAGAAATAGTTCAATTAAAATATTTTCCACTTGAAGGTTGGTCATCCATATGAGGAGACTTTATGAAATTATCGATCTTCACGATTTTAGCGAGCGTTTTATCAGCTGGGTCCGTTTTTGCCTCGGGGAAACTTGTTATGACAGGCACTGCAGAAGTTGGTCAAAAACCAGATTTCATGCAGGTGACTGTTGCTGTCGCTTCGAAGTGCTACACCACTCCGACACTTGCAGCAAAAACAAATGGCGCTATCGCTCAGGAGCTCAAAGATTTATTTTCAACTTTCGTAAAAACCGAAAAGGATCAGGTCTTGGTTTTTGGCGGGTTTACAAATCAACAAACTCTCACTTCTTACGAAGATGGCACTACAAAAACTCTTTGTAGCGGTTATTTCCAAACCAACAACATCGTATTGAAAATTGCCGACATTACGATTTGGCCAGACTTGCAATCTAAAGTGGTTGCCATTGCAGAGAAGGTGACAGCATCAACGAGTGGGCCTCACACAACTGTGACGCTTGAGCAGCCAACTCCTCAGCTTTACCCTGAAACTCTCAAAGCTCTCGAGGTTCAGGCCTTGAGCGAAGCCACTGTCAATGCGACCACTCAAATGCAAGCTTTAGCTAAAGCCTGTGGTCTTTCTGAAATTCAAATCACTGAGATGGTGACTGGTAACTCTCGGCCCATCGCCTACGCGGCAGAAGCAAAAGATCTTCCAGGCAATGCACCAGATTCTCCACAACTTTCTTTTGATCAGCAGTGGGTGCAAAAATCGATCACCTTCACTTGGACTTTTGAAAAGAACAATGGATTCTGTGCGCTTAGCCACGTTCAAGGTATGTAAGTTTGCTTAAGGGCTCCAAGTATCAGTTTTTGATAGAAGCGAGACTTGATTGTTTCTGGATTTGCTAGATTCATTCTCTGGAGCTCTCTTTGATATTTTTCTGGATTTTGACCAAGACCCTTTAAAAAAACTTTGAATAGTTGAGAATATTTTTTTGAGTCCTCTTTCAAGTGTGAGAGGGCTTTTGCTAAAATCAATTCAGTGGGCGTAAAGTCGCTTCCGAACGGGAACGATCTAAAATAAGCGTCTTGATAAGGCGCGAGTAACTGTTTGATTTTTTCCGGAGTGTTATTTTTGGCGCTGGGGTGAGGTTTAAATCGTCTCGAAAGTTTGCCCATGGTCTGTGCCTTCATGATCAGGTCATCTTGAAATTCTGCGTCTGTAATGTTGATTATCGCTGTGACGACTTCCTCATCAGTTTTGGAAAAAAGTCGTGCGATTCCGTATTCAGTGATAACAATATCACGGAGATGTCGCGGAATTGTAAGGTGACCGTGATTTTCAACAATGTTCGAAACACGTCGATTCCCAACGGTTCGTGTGCTACGCAACATCAAAATCGAGTGTGCGTCTGCCAGCTCTTGCGCCATTGCTACGAAGTTGTATTGGCCTCCGACTCCGCTCACCAGGCGACCGTTTTCTAAAGTGTCAGAAGCGGCATCTCGAGCAAGGTTCACCTTCATGCAAGTGTTAAAAAAACGGGCTTGTTTCCTTTGTCGTCTTAAAGTCGCTTCTTGGTCGTCGTAAAGATCGTTGACCTTCGAAATTCGGCTCATGGCGAGACCTTCGAAGTTCTCTTTTGAAAGAGTTTTTAGCCAATGATAAAAGTCTTTAGATCCGACGAAAAAAGCGCCGTGAAGGTAGCGTTTTTTTGCCTCTTCGAATTCGGTCACTTCGCGCTTGAGAACGCCTCCGTTTCTTAAGTGCATGAACCCATCCATGATGAGCTCACTCATTCCATACAGGCCTTTTTGGAAAATATCAGTGCCTCCAATTTCTGAGATTCCGGAATCGTCAAGACCATCAACAATTTTTCTGTAAACATCGTTGTGCCGATGCCGAATCAAGGTCGCGTTGATCAAAGCATCGGATAGAGAACCAATGCCGATTTGAAGAGTCCCCCCATCTTTGATCAAGCGGCTTGCGTGAATTCCTATCATGTGGTCAGCCCGACTGATGGCGCCTTTAGGGATTGCAAATAGAGAGTGAGTAATTTCGCTTGTTTCTAAGATCGCGTCGAAAAAATCGGGCGTCACAACCGCGTCTCCACCTAGAAAAGGCAAATCAGGATGTACCACACCGATGACACATAATGGTTTCTTCATGGATTCGTAAGCGTCGCTGAGGTCCAAGGTCAGATCAGGATTGCAGCTCAGGCTGTAGGTCAAACCATCTGGAGCCTTTGCAATAAATTGAATGATAACATTTGTCTCTCGCTCCATGATCGCCCTTGCAGCATGAGTGTAGTTGCAACTCACATAGTTTTTCTGCGCACTATCTGCGTTAAGGTAAGCTCCGGCCTGTGAGTAAAATTCGTGAATTATCACATTTTCGGGAAGCTGGCCTTGTTGGAGGTCTTTAACGTACTGAAGTTCAGGATAGTCGGCGCCAAAATGACGTTGTAAAAACGGGCGTAAAAAAAGCTCCTCGAGCTCACCTTTGGGGGTTGGCACGGATAAAGACAGACCCGTAAAGAGACGAAGTGTGAGGCTAGGATCCTTTTTAACTCGATCGTAGATTTGATTGAGAACAGGATTAGGTTTGCCAATTCCAATAGGAGTGGCCAATCTGAGATGGCCCTCAGATTGAGAGACTATAAATTCGACGGTCTCTGCTATGGAAGCCAATTTACTTGATGTTTTTTTTCTCAATTCAACCTCGCCTTAAGATTTCCGTCCTTCGCTGAGATGAGATTTTCCCGTTTTAGAATAGCGAGTGAACATAATTCTTAACTTCTCATGAACTTGTCTTATCTCATCTAAAATTGAAATGCCTAACTTTTGCAACAACTGTCTACTGGACCTTCGACCAGAAGGAACCTGGAGGTCTCGCTTTGAGACGACGTAAGCTTTTCAAGCACTTACAAACTCGGTCCCAGATTTGCTTCTTTAGTGGGTATGGAAAACATAACATCTGTTTTAAAAATGAGTCGATGGGTTAAACTCTTAATAGTGTATCAAATTGCGCTAGTAGGAGCTTTGTTCTTATTCCCTTATTTCGATTTTGCATCTGAGGCCTCAGTTGTCAGCCTTCCTGTAGAAACAGCTGTTGTTAAGGCCCCTGAAAGCGAAATTTCGATGACTCCTGTCAGCGTCGTGCCTGAAGCTAAAGTTGAAACACAAATGGCGCCTCCGCCTCCAGTTGAGACACAATTCACATTGGAAGAACCTGTAAAAGTAGTAGCGCCAGTGAAACCTAGAAACCGTTTGGCTTTGCCTTCTGTCGATGAGCGCGGTCAGCTTGAACACCGAGCTGAGCTCCTTGGAAAATATCGTAGCCGCAAGTTTGCTCACGCTTTGATGGACATCACTCCATCTCAAATGAGTCAGATGATCTTAGACATCGTAAAAGCAAAACTTCCGAAGAAATATGCAAAAAAGTCTGCAAAGATCGCTCGTACTCTTGTTCAAGCAGCGAGTGAACACGACATGGATCCATTTTTCTTGATCGCTGTGATTCAACAAGAGAGTTCATTTAATCCAGACGCTGTCGGTGGTGTTGGAGAGCTTGGATTGATGCAAATTCGCCCTGGAACAGGCGCTTGGATGGCTAAGATTTTAGGGATGAAAAAGTTAAACCTTCGTGATCCTGTGCAAAACATCAAGATCGGCGCGGCTCTCTTTGAGCGCCTGCGTGAAGACTTTGATAACCAAAGCCGATCTTACATTTCTGCTTACAACATGGGCCCTGCAAAGTTACGAACCAGGCTCAGCCAGAAAAAACTTCCGAAAGAATATGCTTCTAAAGTCATGAAGCACTACATCAGCATGTACACGACAATCGCGGTTGCAAACCGATAACTTCAAGACTTTAGTATCGAAGAAAACGGGGATTGTCCGCTGCGCTTCTGCGGTGGACCTCTTTGTCGGGAGCTTTTTGGAACTCCGTGCAACCCACTGCAAATAACGACATTATCATCAAAGCAAAAATAATTTTCATAACAACTCCCTGAGACTCTATTCTACAGAGGCAATCCACCAGTTGGAATTGCGTCATCGTATTTTCTTCGCCTCAAAATGATAAGACACTGAGATTCCCAAAATGAGTTAATAACTAAGGTCTAAGAGTTTGACATTTTGACGTGAACGTTGGTTATACAAGAGTGTGACCAAGCAAAGATTTCAGTTTTTAGATGATTCCACGGGCGAGTTGCAGCTGCGGATTTTTTTGGCCCTCTGGTCCCTCGCGTTTCTCCTCCACTGTTGTGAGGGTTACAAGATGCCGTGGATGACGCTCGCAGGCTTTACGGCTTGCCTCGTTTCTGTCTTTTGTCCAGGTCCTAAGTTCGCGGCAGCATGGTTTGTCTCGTTAGCTCTACAGCTGGCGTGCCAGCTTTGGCGTTGGCCCCAACAAGAAAATCACATGAACTACATGACCATCGTGAATATTTTTTTAATTTTTGCCTACCCTGTGGCAAAAAAAGAGCGCGACGTTTTGCCCTATTTTATATGTTGGACGGCAGGGGTCATGTATTTTTGGGCCGCTATCCACAAGCTCAATTTTGATTTTTTTAATCCGGATGTGAGTTGTGCGAATAGAATTACAATGGATTTTTTGCGAGGATTCATTCACCCGAGATTTCCAATTTCACTGGTTCCAACGAGTCTCATGCCTTTTTTGATTGTGTTCACCGAACTCGGAATTGCCTTGGCTTTGCTGAACAGGCGCAGCTTTCCGATAGCTGTAGCGGCCGGTATTGTGATGCATGTCGTATTGGGGCATCTCTCTTACATGGCATTTAGTACCGTCGCTTCATCGGTCTTTATTTTTGGTTTGCTCTATTATTCAAACCTTTCTTCGGAACGCCGGAAAAAAGTCCATCAGTTATTTGTCTGGTATTTTTGGGTGATGCTCGCAATTGGCGTCATCTATGCGTTTGCAAGACCACAGCCCCCACAAAACTCGGACAACATATATTCTTATCATGCCATACCGTGGACTCTTTTTATGTTTTTGTTTTTGCGTGTGGTGCTTTCTCCTCCGGAAAAAGTAGTTTTACCGCGCCCTTTTCTTTCGCACAGAGGACGAGCCTTCATTGGTGGTGCGGTGTTAAGCCTCTTGTTTTTTGGTTCCTTTAATTACTTAGGGTTGAGCACAGCTGGAACATTTTCGATGTATAGCAATATCACAACGGAAAATGGGAGATGGAATCATTTTTTTATTCCATCTGCGATCAAGGTTTTTTCTTATCAAGATCATATTTTTCAATATGACTTTAATGGAGCTTCTTTTGGTGTAGTGAGTTTGGAGCTGCGCCGCTGGATGCAAGAAGCTAATGTCTTGGGGTCTGATGCAAAAAGTTTAGATGTGATCGATTCTAAAAATCAAATGCGTTATAAAGTTATTCCCTACGATAGAGAAGGAGATGCCGCTGTCCCGATGTTTCAGGCTTGGGAACAGAAATTTCTCCACTTTCGTAATGTTCAAGTCACATCTGGACCGAATATCTGTCGTTGGTAGGAGCTGTTTCAACCCACGAATCAAAAAAAACTGTTGCCGGTCCGTTTGCGTTGACTGGAATTTTGGGAGTTTTAAACTGACCCTTCAAAAGGGAGGTTTTATGAAATATGCATCGGTTCTTACGATTCTTGGTCTCGTCCTTGGATCTCAAGGTGCGTTTGCAAGTAGCGACAACTCGTCTCGCGGCGCTGCTGGTAGCTGGGGAAATCCTAGAAATGTTCCGGGGACTATGGATCAAAATGTTATCAGCTGCCCAGGCTGTACGGGAGACAAGAATAGCTACTCGGAAGATTACCGAAACCCTAACTCACCATATGCGGGTTATGGATACAGTAATGCCTCTTACAATGGCGGAGGCGGCTACAATGGCGGCAGCGGCAGAGGCGGCCACGAAAGTAACGATTAGGTTATTGCCCTTCGGGAGCTTCGCCTTATAAACTAATATCTTCGTGTTGGTATTTTGTGATGAGGGCGAAGCTTCTTTTTCGCGCCGTGACCATATGGCGCGGTTCCTTCACAGGTTTAAAAATCCACATACTCAATGGAACCGAGAAAATCAGAGCTACAATAGTCAGTCCAAAACCGAAAACAATCGGTGAGGCAACTTGCTTTTTAAAAGGGCTAGACTCGTGAAGACCTATAACGCCTGGGAGAGCTGCGATGATTGTGCAAAGAGCTGTCAGAAAAATAGGTCGGAGTCGGTTTTGTGTGCCTCGGATAAGACTTTTGAGAGACCAACTTTTTTCTCTGACTTCGTCGCGGATGAAGTCGACGATCATGACCGAGTTTTTAAGGCTAATCCCAGAAACTAAAATAAATCCTAAAAGGCTAAAAAAGTTAAGGCTCAACCCACTGACGTATGTGACAACAAAAGTCACGCAGAGGCTGATTGGCAGCGAGAATAAAACATAGATAGGGTAGATCAGGTTATTGAACTGCGCGGCAAGTAACAAATAAGTTATAAAAACTCCGACTGCGAAAGCACCTAAAAGATATCGCCAAACTTCTTGGTACATGCGGCTGTCACCCGTAAAAGCTATGGAGACATCAGATCCTAGATCCATATTTTTGACATATGCCATCGCCTTCGATTGACTGGAGCCGTCCGCAAGATTGGCAGAAACAAGAATCGCCTTTTGCTTTTGATATCGAGATACAAAAAAGCTGCCTTCTTGAACTGCAACTTTTGTCACAGAAGAGAGAGGGGTGAATCCGCCCTCGTTGTTTCGTACGTGAAGATTGCGGATTTGATCCAGAGACTTGATGTCACCTGGTTTTGCTCTAACGATAATATCGTATCGATTGTTGCCACCCGAAAAGCGTCCGTTTCTTAAACCAACGATCAACCCAGAAAGAGTACGACCAATTTCTTCGATGTTGACGTGATGAAGGGCTGCTTTTTCGCGGTCAGGTTCGATTGAGACGGTCTGTAGATTTTTATTGGTTTGCATGTCTGAGTCTGTAAATAGTGAAGGTTCGCCAGCGAGAAGAGAAACTGCTTCCTTCGCCTTGGTCACAACGTTTGTCCAATCTTGACCCATGACATAGAATTGTATAGGCCGTCCTCCAAATTCCATTCCGTTTGAAAACTGGTCTTGAACAAAAAATACGACATCAGGAATTTCTGCTAGCAGTTTAACACGTAAATCATTAGCTACATCTGCGGTCGACCACCTCATGAAAAAACGCCTACGAGGCCTTTCTTTAGGTTCTTTGAGGTGAATATAGGCGAAGCCGATATGAACATCTCCCGTTTCTTCATCGCCTACTGAAACATAGGTACTTTCAATTTCGGGATATGTTGCCAGGATTTTTTCGACGAGCTTCATTTTTTCATCGGTTTGTGTGAGGGGGCTGCCTTGTTTCAAACGCATTTCAACCGACAGGAGATTGACGTCCTGGCGAGGAATGAATTCCGTTTGGATTAAGAAAAAGGCGATGGCTGTAAGAACTAGGAGTACTCCACAGGATCGAAAAACAAATTTTGGACCCCGTAAAATGCGAAAGAAGGTTGCCCGATACCACTTATTTATGATCAAGAAGCCTGCCCAGGGTTTTCGTCGCGGAAGCAAGTCTTCAAAAACAGAGAAGCTCAAAGCCCTTACTGGAGCGAAAACGAGGGCGTCAATCACGGACAGCACCAAGGACGTGCAAAAAACCCACGAAAATGGAGCTAGGGCATCTCCCATAGCTCCTGGCACGAGACTCAACGGAAAAACCATACAGATCAAAACTAAAGACGTTGCAACTACTGGAAATGCCACTGAAGAGATCGCTGATAAAATTCTATCTATTGGCATTTCTTTTAAGCTGGCAAGCCTGCCATGGGACTCTTTCGCTTTTGCAAGAGCATCAAGGACCACAATCGCGTCATCAACAACCAGACCGATCCCGAGAATCAGCGCTAACATCGTGAGTACGCTTAAGTTAATCTCAAGCAGACTCATCAAAAAAAACGATCCCGATACCGAAATCAAAATAGTGAAAAAAACGTTGATAGCATCGGTGGTACTTCCGAGGAAAAAGAAGAGAATGGCTCCGGTGAGGACCAGAGCGAGAACAAAATCAAAAATAAGTTCGTTAAGAGTTTTTCGGATCACAGGCGTTGCATCGAAGGTGGGCTGAATTTCAAATTGCCCTTTGAATCTTTTTTTTAGCTCTAGGACTTTGTTTTTTACGCTGGAGACAACATCTAAAGCATTGGCGCTCGTATGAATACGAATTCCCAAACTTACCGAAGGTTGGCCCTGAAATCGGCTTAAGGAGGTGATATCGTCAAAACCGTCTTCGACTTCGGCAATGTCCCCAAGCCGTGTTTCTGCATAGTTTAATGCCCCTCCGCGTGTGAGGATTGGAATGTGGAAAAAGTCTTGGACTTCGCGGCTCTCTCCAGAAAACTCCATTTCCTGCTCAGTGTTTTTGAGAGTAAAGCGACCCTGTGGGCTTTCTTTGTGCTGGTTTTGAATAGCATCCAGAACATCGCCAACGGTCAGCGCTCGATCTTCTAAATTAAAGATACGTAACCAAATCCGTAGCCGCCTTTCATACCAACCTGACGTGGGAACTTCAGCGACACCATCAATCAAGCTCAATTCGGGCTTGAGAACGTTTTCGATGGTCTCCATGAAAGCCTTCTGCTCAAGGGTTTTATTGACCACTGAGATGTATAGGATTGGACTTTCTTGAGAATTTCGCTTTTTGAATGTCGGTGGTTCACACTCTTTAGGAAGTTTACGTGCTGATTTTTGAATCTGATTTTGAAGCTCCGGCAGGCTCAGGTTGAGGATGTGGGAGGATTTGAATTTTAAACCAATGGTTGCCTTGGCGGTTAACGATTGAGAGTTGATTTCTGAAAGGCCTTCAAGACCACCTAAATTGTCTTCGAGCTGTCGTACCACTTCAGCTTCCATGAGGCGTGCCGAGACTCCCGGGCACTGCGCTTCAACAGTCACTGTTCTTGAACCGATGAGGGGCCATTCGCTGGTGCCAAGCTTCAGAAGGCTAAAAGCACCAACAGACATGATGAGAACCATCACCATCCAAGTCGTGACTTGTCTGGAGAGAAACCACCTCAACATTTGCACCACCCCCCATGGTTTCCTCGGGGGTATCGTATTGTGGTTTCAATTGCAACCCTCGGAAATTCGCCCACTTAACCGCGTCGAAGGGGGGCCCTCGATCCTAAAAGTGCAACTGTCAAAAATTTTAACCGCCCTGTAAAGACTTCTGAGCGCCGTTTTCATTGGTGAAACTCGGTATGGCTTTTGTTAATATTCTGCAAACTAAGTTTTGGAGTTTTCATGAAAAAGACATTTGGATTTAATTTGCTGGCTCTGTGTTTTGTGTTCCCTGCGTTTGCAACGCCTCAGTACACATTGCAGGACATTTGCACTAAGTACGGAACATTCAATCAGTGTTCTTCTGTCCCATTCTGTAGATCTTATGAGTTTCCTGTAGGTTGTTACCTCGCTCAAGGAGCTCCTAGTTATGTTGAAGGTCTTTGTAAAATTCAAACTGAAGAGCAAGGATGTAAAATCATGGCTGCTCAGGGAAATTGCGTGTGGGTTGCTGAGCCCACTTCTATTTGTAAAGCAACGGCAAACAGCCTGTAACAAAAGCCATTTTTGGCCTGGCGAGTGTACAAAGATTAGTCACTTCTGGGGACGTCCTGATTCTATCCCGATTTAGGAAGTGGCACTTGGGTTGCAGTAAAGGTTTTGTATATAAAATTATTTTCCCCCGAGGAACCGGCTGAGCTTCTCCCCCCCTTGGTTTGGCCGGTTTTTTTTGGGGGTTTTTTTTTGACCTCAAATGCGCGTCAGCGACTTCAAAAGATATCCAACGCCTCAGCCAGAGATGGTAAGAGTTAAAATTTGCTGAATCACTTCATCCGGCTGATCTAAAAACACCCGATGACCAGCCCCTGGGATGATCTTGTGATTAACTCCTAATTCCTGAGTCATAGAAACGAACTTGTGATCATTCTCTCCGGCCAACCAAAGAGTTGGAGTCTTTATTTTTGGAATTTTGAAGCGCAAATCCTCCTGCTCGCCAAGGGACCAGCTCTTAAGTCCTTTTAAAAATTGATCTCCAGAGATCATTTTATTTTGCGAATGCGTTCCTTTAAAAACCGGTTGGCTATTCCATTCCCGAAGAAAATCTTGCCATGGGAGACGGAGCAGTTTTTCAGCCCAAATGGCATCGCTATGCTTTCGGCTTTCACGCTCCGCCGGAGTTTGAAGGCCAGGATTTACCGAAATCAGGAGAGCTCTATCAATGAGAGTCTCCTGTGAGATCAGTGAATGCAGGAGCAACCGTCCGCCAAGAGAATATCCTAGAGCTGTGATTGGTTTTATTGTTTTTAGCTCAACAAGGTGCTTATGAAACGTGTGAACGAACTCTGCGTAGGTCTCGGCGGCTCGGTACCTTGGGTCTTTCCACAAATCAATAGCGAAGATGTCATAACTTGATGTCAAAATGGGTTTCTTGAGGATCTCGAAGTCCTCGGGACTTCCTAGAAAGCCCGGAATGCAAAGTAAGATGGGTTTCACGAGTTTAAAATCTCTTTACTAGCACGTTCCCATTGAGCCCAGAACTGAGCTGTGATTTTTTCGTCGGGAATAACTTCGATCACTCGCTGATCACTGCAATTTTCAAAAACCTCTGCAGAGAAATGCTCGTTCACTTTCAAATACTTCCAAGAAAACATCTCGGCCCAATTATTAAATTGGATTTTGTGACGGTTGAGAAATACGTCATTTTGAAACATTCGATTAAAAATTTGCCCACCGCCATTATTGATCACGACAACGCGCCGACATCCCTCTTGAATTTGAGGAGTGATCCACAAAGACGCAAGATCGTAGAGCGCCGTAAGATCTCCAAAAATTCCCCAGCTCGGGCGTTGAGATTCGCTCCAGCCAAGAAAACTCGAGACTTGACCATCGATCCCATTGGCACCGCGATTTCCATAATAATCCTCAAACGGAAGAGCAAGGTTTGCAAAATCCCATTCGCGAATTGGTAAGCTGTTACCCAGGTAGATATGGGACCGAGAGTCCAATCCCTGCGCGAGGCTCTGAATCATTGAGGGTTCCGAGCACGGGTGCAGCTGTAGAACTTCGCCTTTAGCCTTTGACAGTTGGCGATTCTTTTCAAAAATAATTTCTAAGGGCGAACCAAAGACGACGTTGGAGAGTGAATCAGTGAGAGATTCCAGAGGGCTATTTAAAATGTTCAAGGGCGCAAGCGTTTGACGACTGAGACCTGTAAACTGATTTGCAGTCAGATGTCCCACCGGGGTTTCGCCGAAAGCGACTTCTAAATCGCGCCAGAACCTGAAGGTTGGTACGCCACCAATGCGCAAAACAGATTTGAATATTTTTTTTCGAAATCCCCATTTGATGAGGTCTTCACCTGCGGTCAAGTTTCCAGGAAGGTGCGAGAGACCTGATAAACTCTCTGCAAAAAAAGGCAAACCTGTTTTCTGCAAAAAAGATTTGACGAAGGTGCGCTGCTCAGGTCGTAAAGGTCCAACAACAGCGAGGGGATCGGCGAGATCTTCAAAAAGTGTCGCAAGGTTTTGAGTTACTTCAATGGCTTGTTCAGCCAGCCGCTCGGAGACACCTTCGATTTCGTCACGAGAGACATGACGATCAATTAGCGGCTCATCAAAACACACGTTAAATTGCAGGGGACGTGTGCGTGACCATGTCGAGAGAGTAGCTCGTTCCTCAAGGTCCGCAAGATCGATGACTCGCTCTACGTAGTTTGAAAAAATACCGACCTGATCGATGGCTTGTGGAGCTGCTGTTCCTCGGTATTCACGAGGGCGATCTGCCGTGATGAGCAAAAGTGGAAGTCCTTGATAAAAAGCTTCGACTGTTGCCGGAAGTAAATTTGCGACGGCGGTTCCAGAGGTTGTAATCACAGCTACAGGCTTTTGCGTGCGTTGCATACGGCCTAGCGCAAAATAAGCAGCGCTTCGCTCTTCAAAAAACGAATAAACTTTAGCGTGGCGGAGTTCACTGAGAGAGTGAACTAAGGGCGCGTTTCGAGCTCCAGCACAAACGATGAACTCTTGAACTCCGGCACTCATGCACTCACGCAGGACTTTTAAGCTGATGTCCATGTTTTTCAAAGTGCGGCCCTTTCCACCAAGACATCGGCAAAATTTCCGTAAGTGGCCTGGCGTTTTTTCTGAAGCTCTTTCCACTCTTTCTGAAAATCACTTCGGCCGACGATGCCGCATCCCGAGCCTGCGTACAGAGAGTTTTGATCCCATGTGAGACTGCGAATGCCAACGAGGCAGAGAGTTTTTTCACGGCTTTGAAAAGTCACGGGCGAAGCAAAAAGTCCTCTGGGCTGAGTCTCGATAGATTTAAGAAGTCTGAGCGCTGAAGACCGTGGATAACCGCCAAGCGCAGGCGTTGGATGCAATCGCGCAAGAACGTCCTGTGCTGAAACGGGCCCAGATAACGCAACTTCGATGGGAGTCCGCAAGTGAAAGAGCGTGGGGAGCTCCATGATTTCAAGAGCCCCTGTTTTCACGACGCCAAAGGATTCAAGACGTTGCTTGAGATCGGCTACAACATACTCATGCTCTTCCACTTCTTTGGGGTCAGAGAGTAAATCTTCGGCCCGAGCTCCAGGTTCTTTAACAAGAGTTCCGGCAAGAGCCATCGTTTTGAGAGTCGTCCCTTCGAGAACAAAAAGCACTTCGGGAGTGAGCCCAAGGATTCCACCCTGAATATTCCACGCGCCGTAAGAGTAGCCGGCACTTTTTTTCTGACTCAGGTTGAAAATGCAGTGCGCGAGTTCGTGCGGGGTCAGTGTCTGCGAGCGGCTTGCAAAGACCACGGGCACGGCCTTTTTGATCGTGTCATTTTCAATTTCAGTTTTAATGCGTTCAAACTGCATGCGGAAAAGATCCAAGGGCGGGGACTTCAAAACGAGAAGTTCGGGAATCTCGCCTCCAAGAAAATCCAAGCAAAGCGCTTGCAATTCAGAGGTCGACACCACCCCGCTGTGAGCAAAAAAACAAAGCTCGGGAGCCTGCGCCAAATCGAAATCATTCAAAATCACTTGCGGTGTTTGTGGCGGAGCCGAGGCTGGCCGTGGTGAATTCCAGAACACCGACCAAAATTCTGCTGAATTTTTGAGCAAAGCGCCATCGGTTAAAAGTTCTTTGAACTGTTCTTGCGTCATGTTATCTTTTTTGAAATTTAAGGCTTATCTGTATTCGATGTTCAAGCAATAAACAATCGCTTTTAGAGCCCTTTATGATATGAAACCCGTGCATTAAGGAACAACAGTCGTGGAAACTCAGTTACTCAAAAACACGCGCCCTGTTCAGGTGGGCAACGTTAGCATTGGTGGTCCCGGATTTTGCGTGATTGCAGGGCCGTGCTCTATTGAAAGCGAAGATCAGTTTAGAACCACGGCCAAAGGGGTCCTCGCTGAGGGCGCAAGTTTGCTGCGAGGTGGGATTTGGAAGCTTCGCACTCGGGCTGACGCCTTTCAGGGATTAGGACCGGAGTCTTTCGGGATCATCAAAAACGTTCTTTTAGAGACGAGCGCGGGACTGGTTTCAGAAATCACAGATCCTAGGCAAATGGATTCACTTTACCCACTCGTGAGCATGTTTCAGGTCGGCTCGCGCAACATGCATAACTACGAGCTTCTTAAAGAGCTGGGAAAGCAAGATAAACCAGTTCTCTTAAAGCGAGGATTCGCCGCTCTCGTTGACGAATGGCTCAAAGCCGCTGAGTACATCACAAAACAAGGCAACGATTCTGTCATCCTATGTGAAAGAGGCATTCGCACGTTTGAAACAGCCACGCGAAACACGCTAGATCTTAATGCTGTAGCGTTTGTAAAGGAGCGTTCTCCGTTTCCTGTGATTGTGGATCCTTCTCACGGAGTTGGGATTCGGTCCCTCGTTGCGCCGCTCGCCTTTGCTTCAGCTGCTGTCGGTGCTGACGGAGTGATCGTCGAAGTTCATCCGGAGCCAGAAAAAGCTCTCTCCGATGGTTTTCAAGCTCTGACCCTCAATGATTTTAGACAAATGATGGTTCAACTTAAAAAAATCCTGGGCGCTCTGGATCGCCCTCTCACATAAGGTTTTTTATGAATGCACAACAGCCCGAAAATGTAAAATCCATGTTCACCGAAGTGGCCCAAGGTTACGACCGCGCTAACTCCGTTTTATCTCTCGGAATTCACAAACTGTGGCGAAAGCAAATCGTCAAGTGGAGCGATGTTCGTGTAGGTCAGCACGTTTTGGATTGTGCGACTGGCACCGGGGACCTTGCGATCGAGTTTAAAAAAGCGGTGGGTCCATCTGGCCATGTGATTGGATCTGATTTCTGTCCTGCGATGTTGGATTTTGCTCCGGCAAAAGCGCGCACCGAAAATTTAGACATCGACTTTGAACTTGCAGATGTGATGCGGCTTAAATATCCCTCGGCTCAGTTTGATGTTTGCAGTATCGCCTTCGGCATTCGTAATGTTCAGGATCCAAAAAAAGGGATCGAGGAATTGGCCCGTGTGACGAAACCTGGCGGCCGAGTCATGGTTCTGGAGTTTGGGCAAATGCAGGCGCCGCTCATTTCTTCACTCTATGAGTTTTATTCAACCCGAGTCTTACCTATCATTGGAGGTTGGATCACCGGTCGGCCCGAGGCCTACAAGTATTTACAAACCTCATCTGCGAACTTTCCAAGTGGTGAGGCCTTTTTAGAAATCATGCGCAAAACCCAGGCCTTCTCTCACGTTGAAAGTCGTGCCCTCATGGGCGGGTTGGTTTACATGTATAAGGGTGTTGTTAAGGGGTAGTTGTCTCACAAGATTTTGACAAAACAGATTCATACCACTTCACGTATTCGCTGAGATGACTTCTCCAGTAAAAAAGACTGTGGGTTTGATCAACCCCTGTGTATCGGTGAATGACCGCCAACGGCTCAAGATTTTCGAGGCTGTCTATGAAGGCAAGACCTGATTTGTAGGTTCGTGTGACGGGCTCATCGTTTTCCCCATAGTCAAGCCACATGGGTTTAAGGTAGCGTTTTCCGGCAGAGTATTTGCGGGTAATAAGGGATTCGTCGAGCTGTTTTTCTTGAAGACCGAAGCAGGTTTGGTCAAGGGGGTTGGTCATGACGTCTTTCACCCCCATTCGGTAGGTCCCGCTGTGAGAGGCAAAACCTGCATAAAGATCGCGATACCGAAACGCCTGTGTAAAAGCGCCCGTCCCTCCCATAGAAATTCCAACGATCAACCGCTGGCAGGCACGTGTATCGATCTTAAATAGTTTTTCGATCTCTGCAATCAGCTCTTTCGCTAAAAACTCATTCCATTTTTTCTGGCTTTCTTGCCCTTCCATCCAAAAGCCATTGCCCTCTTCATCCTGCGGAGCCACCATAATCCAATGGCGAGACTGAGCCAGTTTGCCAAGATAACCGATATCTTCGGCCTGGGACCTTGCCGAGGTTCCCATCGCGCCTCCTCTGCCATGCAAAAAATAGATCGTAGCGTAGTTGTGAGCCTCGCTTAAGGTGAATCCCACCGGTACCAAAACGCGAACGGGGATACGCATGTCCAAGGCCTCAGATTCGATCGAAAGATTGCAGGCAGTGGCCTTCGTAATGACAGCGGCAGGCTGTGCAAGTTGAGAAAGGAGGGATTGGCAGCTTTGGGCGGCGCCTTTCGTTGTCCAGGATAAGAGAATAAAGAGAGTGGCCATAGGGAATTTCATACTACTGGCGGAGTTGCAAACGGGCTTCCAAGGGCGGTTGGATTTGAGTGGGTTTTATGAGCATTGATTGTCCATGGGACTTTACGGTGTCTAGAGATTTGACGTATTGGCGCGAACCAAAGTAAGCATTGATAACTGGCCCCCTACGTTGTTGATACGAATTTAAATGAGAGAATGGCAATTATTTAAAAGGCATTCTAACTCTGGGATCGTTTCCGTTTCCGTTCAGTTTTCTGGCCGGTAATAGTCTTTTGAAAAGCTTCGAAATTCTCTAACATTCTTGAAGTGCTTGCGAACGAAAAACCGAACGGTTACGGCTGCGCACCGCTGGTTCGCAAATCCAGAAGAATTCCAACTCCCTGACTATCATCAACAATCTTAGGGACCAGGTCTTAAGCATTGAGCCGGTGCAAAAATCTCTGGTTGAACTAGAGATTTTTAGTTTATAGTTAGTTCTATGAATTTAAAATCAGCGAATTGGATCTACCATGTTCTTGGGCTGTTATTTTTTATTGTTCCTCTAGTAGGTATGGCAGCCCCTCTCATTTTTTATTATTTGCGTTTTGATAAAACCCAGGCGGCATGGGAGCATGCT
Source organism: Pseudobdellovibrionaceae bacterium (assembly GCA_044229295.1). GTDB lineage: Bacteria > Bdellovibrionota > Bdellovibrionia > Bdellovibrionales > Bdellovibrionaceae > JBGATJ01. Next base: position 27,999 of record JBGATJ010000034.1, on the reverse strand, counting down.
GGATCCGTCATTAGGTTTGAGTTTTCGTTATTCATTTATTTTGTCATCAGCTTTGTCTTTTTTCCCGGATCTGTAGCCCAGGTTATGACCCTGATTCTTTCCGCGGCTGCAGCCATATGCATGCTTTTGAACGCGTGGCGAGTTCACCGAGGTGAAGAGCCCTATTACCCATTTTCGCTTCCGATTGGGAGAAAGCAAATTTAATTCTGGCGCTGGAAAAACCATACTGAGGAGGCTTGTTGTCTGTGACGGCACCGGCACCTGAGGCGAATGGCACTGACTTAAGGAATCCAATTTGAGGCAATCAGGCAAATCCGGCAATCTGGCAGCCAGCTGAGGTGTCAGGGGAGGGCGCTTTGCAGAGTCGGAAATGACGAGTTTTGTTAAGTTATCTTCTTTGAACCCCGCGATTCGCAAAATGGCTTTCGATTCCCTTTAAAGATCGAAACGCGATTGAGCTGATTTCGACAGAACTGAGCAAAAAGAATCGCAGAATTGTAAGTCAAGAACTTGGAATCCAACTCAAAATCTCCTCGGAATTTTTGACCCTAACGACTCCGGGAAATCCTAAAGCCTGATCCAGAACCTGACCCTGGGCTGATTGCCAGGCTGCCAGATTGCCTGACTGCCTCAAATTGGATTCCTTAAGTCAGTGCCATTCGCCTCAGGTGCCGGTGCCGTCACCAACAACCTACCGAAAAAGATGTGGGTAATAGTCTGCTTTGCTAGGGAATTTCTATTGAAATCTTTTAACTCTTCCGTAGAATCCTCGGCAAACTAAGGAGACTTAAAATGGCAAAGATGACGTATCGGCCTCTCGGGCGATGTGGAACCAAGGTGAGTGCATTTGGACTTGGGGGATGGACCACTTATGGGGGAAGTGTCAGAGATCAAAAAATGGTTTCGCAGATTATTCATCGTGCTTTTGAAAAGGGGATCAATTTTTTTGATATCGCTGATGTGTATGAGCGTGGAGAGTCGGAAAAGGCGATGGGGCAAGTGCTTAAGGAGCTTCCTCGGCGGCATCTCATCATTTCAAGTAAAACTTTTTGGCCAATGAGCGATGATATTAATGACCGAGGGCTCTCACGAAAACATATTATGGAATCCGTTGAAAGCAGTCTCAAGCGCATTGGGACCGATTACCTGGACCTCTACTTTTGCCATCGCTATGACCCCGATACTCCGCTTGAAGAAACCGTTCGTGCCATGGACGACCTCGTAAAACAGGGGAAAATCCTTTACTGGTGCACCAGTGAATGGACGGGAGAGCAACTTAAAGACGCACAAAAGTTAGCTAAAAATCATGGCTATTACCGCCCGCAGGTCGAGCAGCCTCAGTACAGCTTGCTTTACAAAGAGCGATTTGAAACCGAAATCCAACCCGTTACTTCTGAGTTCGGTATGGGCGTTGTCGTCTGGAGTCCACTGGCCTCTGGGATGCTGACGGGCAAGTACGACAAAGGCATTCCCGAAGGATCTCGGCTATCGCGGATTGATTGGATCAAAGACATCTTTTTTACTCCTGCAAACCAAGAAAAAGTGAAGGCCCTTAAAGCCATCTCTGATGAACTAGGATGTTCGCGCACCCAGCTCGCCTTAGCTTGGACGTCGGCTCAGCGGGGCGTTTCGAGTGTGATTCTAGGAGCTTCGAATGTGCAGCAGCTTGATGAGAACTTAGGAGCTTTAGAAATACAAATGACTCCCGAGGTGGATAAGGCGATTCGCAAGATCTTTCAGTGAACTCTTTTGAGTACACTGCTTTTTGTAGTCTTTACAGATACTCTCGACAGGACTGGGGCTCTCCAAGTAGGTTTGCGACTCAATAACTTTGAGCGCATGGCGCACGAAAGGAATGATTATGAGAGAGTTCACAAAATTGGTTCTAGGGCTTGGGATGCTAGTGGCGGTCCATGCAAATGCGCAGTCACCTCGATTGAATGTTGTTTGTAGTGCGACGACCGCTCAGGTCGCCAAACTCGTAATTAGGGGGCCCGAGAGTTCATCGGCATCCTACCAAGTAGGTTTTGCCGGTGACCCGACGGTTCATCACGGAAGTGTCTCTAACGTTGAGCAAAACTCTGGAGTGACCACCTTTTCACTCAGCTGGAATGATGAACGGCTCGACTTATCTTACACGGTCGATGTGCGAATGGCGCCAGGTCAACCGACGGGAGTGCAGGGGAATGGCGTCGAGTTTGTTTGTAAACAAGGGTCGGATTTTGGCCCGTTCCCAGCGGTGACTTTCGGTAACTGAGGTCTATGAAACGCACAGCTGATCTTGCCGCAGCCATGACTGCCATCGAATATCGCGAATTTTTGAATTTGAGTTTCGAGGCGCTTCGAGGGATTAACCCTTCGCTAAGCTATTCTATGGTAGCTCGAGATGCAGGGTTTTCGGCAAGAAGCTACGTCCGTGAAATTTTCGTCGGCCTCAAGCCAGTGTCCGTAAAGAGCTTCGATGGCTTATGCAGAGGCCTTCGCCTTCCCAAAGCTGCATCGGCCTACTTGAGGCTTTTGCTGGCGCAGGAATTTTCTTCTTTCAACTCGAAGAAACAATCTCACGAAGAAATTCGTCGTGACCTTGTCAAACAAAGAGCCATCTGGGAAAAGCGCCACGGCAAAGGTAAGGTCAAAAATACGAAGGCCGAGATTTTTTTGATCCATCGTTGGCCGGTCTTTTTTGCGTCTCTCGGAACTCAAGAGTCTGGAGCCTCACTTCAAGAGGTTTCTGATCGAACAGGGTACAATGCCGTCACCTGCACTCAGGTTCTCAGTGAAATGGAAAAATATGAGGTCGTGAAGAGGGACCGGCAAAGATATTATCCCACCCATCAGCATCTTGTTTTTCAATCGCTGTACAAAGAAAAGAGTTTGCAAGACACTTTCGTTGCTGATTTAAAAACGTTGAATCTCAGAGCGAGCCAAAATTTTTACCGAAACGATCATCTTTTTTTTGATTCGACTTTTTCTGTCTCGAAAGAGAATATTCCCGCTTTGAAAAAAGCGCTTTGGGAAACCCTCGTCGAATTCATCGACGAGCATGAACAAGCCACTGGGGATCAAATTTACACTGCGATTGCAGGCCTTATCCCAGTTGTGGAGTGATGACCTAGGTTTTTGACACAAACCTACATACAGTCCTTTCAACATCTTAATGCGGCTCCCTCAGACCAAAATCCAGATTTAAAATCGGACTTTGACTTACATAAAACATACACTGTAAGTTATATGTAAGTAAGAACGCAAAACCAAAGGGTCTTTATGAAAAAACAAACCGATTCATCGCCCCTCCCACTCACAGAAAAGGAGAGATCAGTGCTAAAGTTCATTGAAGAACATTGGATAACAAATGGAACGTCCCCCTCGTTTCAAGAGATTCGTGATCACTTTGGTTTTGCTTCTTACAACTCCGTCCAAAACTACGTAAAACAGCTCACGCAGAAAAATTATGTGGAATCGTCTGCTCCCAATTCTAAACGGTCTCTGCGTTTGCGTTCGTCTTCAGAAGTGTTGCAACAAAAGGCAGGATCTCTTCGTGAGTCGCTCCTTAAAAATCGCGAAGAGATCTTGTCTCTCCCCCTTCTAGGGCGAGTGGCCGCTGGCGTTCCCATCGAGGCCCACGACTATGATGAATTTTTAGATGTCCCACCTTCTATGGTGAAATATCCAGCTCGCACCTTCGCTTTGAAAGTTGAAGGAAGTTCGATGATTGAAGATGGTATTTTCGATGGCGATATTGTTCTCGTCCAAATGCAAGGCAACGCGAGTGATGGTGAAATCGTTGTCGCTGTTGTCGATCATGAAGCAACGCTCAAAAGAATCTATCGAAAGAACGAAAAAAAGGATGGGAAGATCGAACTTCGTCCTTCAAATTCAAAAATGAAGTCGCTCTTCTTTGAGGCCTCTCGAGTGAACATCACAGGTGTTGTTATTGGTTTGATTCGAAAATTCAACTAAGGAGGGTTGTGTGCTTGAATATCTTGAACTTGCTTTTTGGCGGACCTCCCCCTATAAAAAGGGCGTATGGCTAAAACCAAAAGGAAAGAAGATACGTACTATCTCGTCACTTATCGTGATGCCAAAGAAAGCAAAATCGTCAGTCTCAAAGCCAGGTCTGTCACTGATTCTTCTTTGGGTCTTAGTTTTGTGTGCCTATCTCAATTTATTTTCCACACTGAAGGTGTGGTAGTTGATCCCCACGAAGAGCAGATGAAGAGTCGGTATGAAAATATCAAAAACCTTCATCTCTCTTTGTATTCCATCGTGACGATCGAAGAAGTTGGCGTTTCCCATAAGGGATTGAGCTTTCAGCAGGACAGGTCTAACCTTTTAGTCCTTCCGCAGTCGACCAACTAAATCTTATCTCGAGAAGATTCCACAGCCTTAATCTCAACAACCTCAGCGTCGCGAATAGGTCGAGGTCCTTCGTCAACCGGAGCTTGCCATGAGCCTCCGAATCTAAAACCAAAAGGTCCTTGCGCACCTACAAACTGAGTTTGAAAATGTGTTTTCATGAAGGTGAGCGCGCGAGATTGAAACCAAGGGATAAACAGAAGTACGCCGACGATATCCGTAAGGACTCCAGGGAGCGCGATGAGAAGTGCTCCCAAAAATCCACAGCTGATCTTCCACAAAAAGTCGATGTCTGAGGCACGAGCCGCAAAACGTGCCAATTTTTGTTGTTGGTACCGCAGTAAAAAAAGACCGACAAAGCCTGAAATCAACACATAAAAAAAGTAATTTGCTGGGCCAATAGCGCCGATGACTCTCACCGTGAGTATGATTTCTAAAATGAGAGCTAAGAAAAACCATTTCATGGGGACCTACTTTCTAAAAGAGCGTCATCAAAGGTTGCGACCACTGGGCAATGGTCAGAGCCTTCAACTTCGCTCCAAACGTTAGCGGTACGAAGCATGGGAACGAGTCCTTTAGTCACACAAATATAGTCAATTCTCCAACCACGGTTCCCCATGCGGCCCATGGTTTGGTAAGGCCACCACGAAAATTTTTTTGGAGTCGTTGGGAAAAAGTGTCTGAAAGTATATACAAAACCAAGCTCAAGAAATGACGAAAACCAGGCGCGCTCTTCGGGCTTAAATCCGCTCTGGCCGTCGAGGCCCTGAGGGTCGTAAACATCAATATCTTTGTGAGCAATGTTGTAGTCACCAACAACGATAATCTCTCGTCCTTTTTTGATATCGGCAGAAAGATGCTCGGCAAGATGAGCTAAAAACTGCTGCTTGAAAAGATGGCGAACCTCGCCAGAGCCACCATTTGGGAAATAGATATTGTAAAGGTCAAATTTTTCAAACCGATTGATAACAAAGCGCCCTTCGCTGTCATACTCTTCGCGACCAATTCCAAGATCTGTGTTGAGGGCTCGTGCATTGAGAAAGGTCGCGACTCCGGAATAGCCTTTGCGTTTTGCCGAGGACCAGTGGCTCATTTCGTAACCGAGAGTTCTTAGCTCTGTTTCGATTTGGTCGACGTTGGCCTTTGTTTCCTGCACACAAAAAATATCGGGACGTGCCTGCTTTAGAAAATCAGCAAGGCCCTTTTTATGAAGCGCACGAATTCCATTCACATTCCACGAAACCACTTTTACGGACATCAGGCCCTTTCTCATTGCTGTCGCAGATTTTCTACGGTAACAATGACCTAGGGTTGTACCCCTGGCCGCTCTCAGGTTCAAAATTCAAATGCACAATAACACATCGCATAAATGCGAATGAAGGAGATCAAAATGCCTATGATCAATCAGCCGGCTCCTCAATTCAAAGCCATGGCCGTCGTTGAAGGCGGAGACGTCAAAGAAATCACGCTTTCACAGTACAAAGGAAAGTGGGTTGTCCTTTTTTTCTACCCCTTGGATTTCACATTTGTCTGCCCGACCGAGCTCACTCAATTTCGTGATTTGCTCAAAGATTTTAAAGATGCCGGTGCTGAAGTCATTGGTGCGTCTGTGGACTCTGTGCATTCACACAAACGTTGGTTTAAAGATGATCTTGGTGACTTGAAATATCCCGTGATTGGTGACATCACAAGAAGGATCTCTCGTGATTATGGCGTTCTTCTTGAAGAAGAGGGCTTTGCCACTCGTGGGACCTTCATTATCAGCCCCGATCAAAAAATCATGTACATGGGAATCCACAACACCTCTGTCGGTCGCGATGCCAACGAAATCTTGCGCGTTCTCAACGGACTTAAATCTGGCGAACTTTGCGCTGCCGGTTGGAAAAAAGGCGACAAGCATCTTAAAGGTTAACTAATGACAAACGTAAGAGAAAAAGTTCTTAAGCTGTTGGGGCGGCGACTTCCTGCTGTTCCGGCTGCTGAACTTGAGTCTTACGTTTCGCCTTTTCTATTTTCGAGTTTCAGTGTTGAACTTGAGCCTGAGATCTTAAGTCAGGCTCAAGGAATTGTGTCTGGATTTGCAGAGCTGCGAAACAACTCTCGCTACCAAAGACATGTCGCGACTAAAAATCCCGCCGCCGGGTTTGATCCAGGCTGCCATTCCATCCTTATGAGTTATGACTTCCATCTTGATCCTAAAGATGGCCTTCGACTTATCGAAATTAATACCAACGCCTCTTTTCTGGCGCTCGGCGATTTGATGTACGAAGCTTGGGAGATCCCTCGGCCATTTGGTTTTGATATCACTCAGTTGCAAAATGACGTTTTGGACACCCTTAAAGATTTTTCTAAAAAGGACGTGGTTCCGCGCCTTACAATTATTGACGATGATCCGAAGACTCAAAAGTTATACATTGAATTTCTCGTTTACCAGGCCCTTTTTGAGTCCTGGGGATGGACCTCGCGTATCGCGGATTACAGAGAGATTACTGATTCTGACTGCGTTCAAAACTTTGTTTACAATCGATATACCGATTTTACTTTGGAGGACCCCTCGTCCACCATCTTGGCAAAAGCGTATCGAGAAAAGAAGTTCTGCATCTCTCCTCATCCATTTGACTACGTTTTATTAGCTGACAAAGATCGCTTTATCGATTTGCAAGATGCTGAGTTTTTAAAAAGTTTGGGTCTTAGCGAGGTTTCGAAAAACGCGATTTTAGGAACTGTTCTTAAATCAAAAACTCTCACTGAAGAAAATTCTGAAGAGATTTGGTCTGAGAAAAAGAAATGGTTCTTTAAACCGAAAAACGCTTTTGGCGCTAAGCAGACCTATCGTGGTAGCAGTTTGACTAAAGGTTTGTTTCAACAGATTAAGTCCCAAAACTTTTTGGCTCAAGAGTTTGCTCAGGCGCCAGAGCGTAACTTTAAGACTCCCGAGGGAAACATGCCATTCAAGTTCGATTTGCGCGTCTACGCTTACAAAGACAAAGCAGAATTCATAGTTGCACGAATCTATCAGGGGCAAGTTACTAATTTAAGAACACCTTACGGTGGATTCTCACCGGTGATCTTCGGGAATGATGTCAAAAATAATGGATAGGTAGTTTTGAACTCCATCAATATCTTTTTGAATAAAAAGCTCAAGCTGCCTTTGCGATAACTGAAAAAACCTAAACTCACCATTTATGTCTTTTTCGAGACTGAGGGGAGACGTTCGCTCTCCCAAAAGCTTCATGGGGCGATTCCACAAAGACACCTCAGTGCCTTCAAAAGCTGTTTCAAAGCGCCAAAAGCTATTGCCTTGATCTTGCTTAGGACTCAAGTCTAGAAGAGTTGGAGCTGTAAAACCCAACTGATAAATTTCTTTATCCGAAGCCTGCCCACAGACCTCGGGCTCAGATTTTTTTTGGGTGAGAGAGTAGTTCCAGTAAAGTTGAAAAGGCTTGCCCGAAGTGCGATTAGTTCCATCAATATATTGCTCGATGCGATTTGCAACCAAAAGGACTTTTGGCAGATGATTCACTCCGGGAGCAATTTCGGTTCTTGTATAGGACAAAAAACGTGGTCGGAATTGGCATTCTTTGAGATGCACTTTTTTGGGGGATAGTGACGACGGCTGCCGAACTTCCACTCTTACTTGTTTAGCTTGTGCTGCTGACAAGAAGAGGCTTAAGGCGATCAGGCTGATGAATCTCATTTTTGTACTCTCCTTAGAGATCTTTAGTCCAGATTCTATCGGAGAGTAACATACAAAAGTCGAGGCGTCTTTCGCATTCTTTTTTTGAATTTTCATCGCGACCTAGGCCTTGAATAAAAGCTGACGAACTTTTTGTCATTCAAGCGGCGCAGCGAAACATAAAAATTTGTGTAAAAAATTCTGGCTCCTTCTTTAGCACAGGCAAAACACGCCGATAGGTTGAGTATCAGAAGGAGAATTAAAATAAGAATGTCGAGAAAAGCTTCTGTTGTTTTACAGCTTCGCGCAAAAAATGAAACCTATGCGGCGTTTGATCAGCTCGATGGTCGACATCCATGGCTGAACGCAGTTCCTGAAGGGGCCGTTACTTATAAGGTCCGCTGTTTACGTAAAGGTCAAGTCAGTTATTTCAATTACGATCTTGCTAAAGAGATGGGATTAATTGAGCTTAATCACCCTGCCAAAATGACAAAATCTCTAGAGTACAAGCTTCTCGATACCTTCTCTCTACAGATCATCAACGAATACGACGAGGCTCAAGGCTTAAAATATGCTCCTGAAACCATTAAGCCAAATCGTTATATGGCGACTCGCTACTTGCAAATGCAACATCCCAACAAGCAAGGCAAGACTTCCGGAGACGGAAGATGCATCTGGAATGGAATTGTCAAACACCAAGGGAAAACTTGGGACGTCAGCAGCCGTGGCACTGGGGTAACCTCGCTGGCTCCAGGTTCTGTTCAAGCAAGAAAACCTCTAAGAACAGGAAACAATGAGTTTGGCTATGGTTGCGGACTTGCTGAAATGGATGAGCTTTTAGCCTCGGCAATACAAGCTGAAGTGATGCACTTACAAGGAATCAAAACCGAGCGAATGTTGTGTATTATCGATCTCGGTCAGGGGTTTGGAATTGGTGTACGAGCTGGAACAACCCTGTTTCGACCCGCACATCTTTTTATGTACTTAAAACAGAATCGTCATCGAGAACTTAAATCGGCGTTGGATTTTCTTATTGATCGTCAGGTGCAAAATAAGGAGTGGACCAATAGTTGGGGCAGCGACAGTTCTAAAAAGTATGCAAAAGTTCTTGAGTATTTTGCCCAAGACTTTGCTAAATTTGCCGCTACCCTCGATGTTGAATATATTTTTGCGTGGCTCGACTGGGACGGCGATAATGTTCTCGCTAATGCCGGAATTATTGATTATGGAAGCGTTCGGCAATTTGGACTCAGGCACGATCAATATCGCTATGACGATACCGATCGTTTCTCAACGACACTTACCGAACAAAAAGACAAAGCTCGACTGACGGTTCAAGTTTTTGCTCAGTTAATGAATTTCATCAGGACAAAAAGAAAAAAGCCACTTCATGATTTTGTAAATGATGACTGTCTCAAGAAATTCGACACTCATTTTGAGACTCATCGTCGCGACCGGTTTCTCTATAAAATGGGTTTTTCTCCAGTTCAGCGTAGAAAAATACAGAGTTGGCATCTTGATTCATTTTTGCAATTTGAGAAGTGCTTTCAGTACTTTGAAAAAGTAAAGGCCAACGGTGGCATTAAAAAGACAGCTGATGGCATTAACCAGCCCGCCATCTTTAACATGCACAATGTGCTACGCGAATTGCCGGTGCTTTTAAACTACACGCCTGACCCGTTAAGAAATCTGTTGCCTGACGAAGAAATTTTTGAGCTTTTAGTGGCCCAGAATTTAAAATCAAAAGATCTGGTTTTAAGGAATAGGTACCGTCCTTATCTTTTAGCTCTCCAAAAAAGCTATCTGCAGCTAGTCCAGCATGTAACCATTGGCCAACGAACGCATGAGACTTTGTCTGAAATCTCCAAACGCACCGCTATCACATGTCGTCCAGACCGAATGACTGGAAACGCTTTAATTCAGATAGTTGATGAAATCATCACAGCTTCAAAAAAACAGAGCTTTAAAAGTGAGCGAATTCAAAAAATTGTCGATCGCCTGATTTTGCACCAGGGCCCACTCCCTGAGGTTGAGCCAGTATCGCGTCACAATCGAGTCTCTTTGTTAAGCTTTAAAAAAGCTGAACTAGAAATTAGGCTCTATGAACTTCTTATTGAAAATAGAGAAGACATCTAAACCAAATCGAAATTTCGTGACAATCGCCTTTTTTATTAGCCAAATAAAAAAGGGAGGTTCCAATGAAATATCTTGTGATGCTATTTTTTCTATTGTCGAGCTCTTTATCTTTGGCCGCAGGCGGGATGAGAAGTGCCGTTAATTTTGGGATCGCGGTATTTTATAAGACGGAATCTTGGGAATCGCAGAACACAACCACATCAGCCACGGTTACCGACTACGATCTTAAACTCGGCTATGTGATGCCGACAGGTCTGTACTTTGGTGGGATTTACAGTGGTGAGAGCTCGAAGTTCAATGTTGGCAATGAAGACCGCGCCAGCCAGTCGGGGGTGTCTCTCGGTTACTTCTCTGACAATGGGCTTTTTGCTTTGGGCCACTATTTTTTAAGTGCTGACTATGATTCGGGGTCTACCAAGTATTCCCCAGGCTCAGGGGTAGGAATCGACTTTGGCTATCTTAGCATGATCAGCCAGATGTTTTATGTGGGTGTGGAGTTTTCGTATAAGAGCCTTACCTACACCAAAATAAAGACGGCAAGCACAGAGCTGAGCGAAACCACCAAGCGATCTCTCTTGCAGCCGTTTTTACATGTCGGTTTCACGTTCTAAAATGAGACGGTGTTTGGCAAAAAATTTCGCGGAGCTAACCACCTAGACCTCAGCTTCTCATAGTGAAACAACTAAATCCAATCCCTTTGATTCTACCAAAATGCTGCGACACCGAATGTTTTTTGGTTTTGTACTTTTCTAAGTGGGTTTAAACGGCGGGTAGGCGCAAGATTAAAACATAAATACCCAATTCAACCCTTCTCTCCCAACTGCTAAGGAGTTAACCCCTCCTTAGCAGTTTTTTTTTTATGCCACCTTTTTGAACTTATAATGAACGAAATTGCCGATTCTTGTCTTTTCGATAATGCCTTCTTGAAGGCCATGCTTTATCACGCGGTTAGATTTACTCGGTGAAAGATCCAAAGCGGTTGCAATCTCTTTTGTAGTGAAGGTCTTTTGCAAAAAACGAGATTTTAGAAGTACGAGCTGATTAGATTCGATATTTTGAAACTGTCCTAGATCCAACTTGAGTGGCACGCGGACACCGACCGTAGCCCCCAGGTTGAGAGAATAGTGGGATTGGCGTTCTATGACTGAGATTGCAAGGTTATTGTCTTCGGTCCAAGCACGTAGCCGATGGATAAGGTTGTGAAGGCGGTTGTGAGCGGAATCCGGATCGTAAAAATCCCCCGGAGAGATGGAGCGAAAAAGCGAACCCATCTGCGATGGTCTATAGAAGTCTCGGCAGAGATGAATCAACAGACGGTGCATCCCAAATCCTGGCTTAAGCGAGGATTTGTTATCGATCCATGCTCCTGTTTCAAGTTCAAAAATTTCACGCGGCGCTGTCTTCTCGGTGGCCCAAACAAAATGGGTTTTGAGCTCATCCTTTAACCAAGGGTTTTTTTCGAGCACGAGATCTCGATATCCTTGGTAAGGAGTTCCGTAGTAAACTTTTTGGAGCTGTTTAATATTTTTTGTGAGCGTTCCTTCGCGCAAATCACACTCTCTGGCGGTTTCCCAGTCTTTAATTTCAATGGCATGTTGTCGCAGCTCTGTGAACTTCTCTCCATGGAGCGCATGAGGAAATTTTTGAGCTTCTAAAATTGTTTTCCATTTTTTAAGATAAAGAGCATTTGTTGTGTTCTGCTGGATCATAAATTGACTGGTCTGATCCAAAAACTTCTCGGCTTTCGGAAAATTCTCTTGCCCCATTGCGGATTGAGCAAGCAGCTCTAAAACGTTCCCTAAAAGAACCGTGAAGTTATTTTTACGAGTGATCTCGAGGAGCTCTTCAAGAATTTCATCGCTTTCTAAAAATTGACCGCAAAAAACGTAGGCTGCGGCTAAGTTAATCTTACCGATCAGTAGCGGGTAAGATCCTACTTCCATTTTTAGAATATAATCCTTGAGAAGAGGTATTGCTTCAGAATACTGCCAGAGACGAAAATGCCCGAGACTCCGATAGAACGAGGCTTGGGGGATTTTATTGGCGTCAACCTCTTTAAGAAGCTCGAGAGACTCTTCGATCGCGCCCACCCGAATCAAAGATGCTGCGTACTCGGCGCGCTCGCTATCAGTGGCCTGAAAGGTCTGACGGCCAATCGGACGAACATATTTTTTAAGAGCGTGGATAGACATGTTGAAAAGACCTGCGCGCCTGGCGACATTGGCGAAATAAATCGACTGGGCCCGATCGAGCTGTGCGAGATTGAATTTTTTTAACGTCTGTCGTGCTTTCGCAATTTGCCCAAGGCGGAGCCATTCTTCGATAGCTTTCAGTGTCTCTTCCATATTTGTAATATCGGAATTTTCGGAGGTAAATCAGGTCCAGCTGTTTTGATTTTCTCATTTTGAGACATTGCATTTCCATATTGATACAGACCAAAGACTTTCATTTTAGACCGGTCTCAAAGTGTGCGATAATAATTAGGAGTAGGGGATCCAATGAACTTGAATTTGAAAAGATATATGATGGCAATGAGCCTGACGTTGTGTGGAGCGCTCGTCCTTTCTTTTCAAGCATGCACCCCTGATAGCTCGCAAGGCTTAGACTCTTCCCTCCAATCTTTCAATGAATCTTTAAAAGGCTCAGTAAAGTTATCTGGTAATTCCGGCGGCGGAAACGGCAATGGTGGAGGCTACGAAGGAAAAGGAAGTTTCTACGAAGTCAATCCTGATGCTTGCAAAGACGCTGGTGTTCCTGGAGAAGTCGTCGCTACTCAAATAGATCGAACCGACACAGGCTTTGTGATAACACGTGAGAACTGCAGAAACATTCCTTCACAAAACTTAGATCCTCAGGAAGTTTCAAACTCAGACCTGACACCCGAAGTTTTAAGTGTGGGTGGCAAAATCTTAGAAAAACGAACTGAAAAGCCTTCATTTTCAAAAGTCGGAGATTCTTACATCAATATCATGTGCCGAGGACGTATTAAAAATGAGAGTGATCAGTTGATTGGTTACGGAGACGGCATGCTCCGAGTTGTAAAAACCGAAACTGGATTTAAGCTCATTGGTAATTTTGTAGCAAAAGTCCCTAGAGATGAGGATTTACTCTCGGTTGGCATTGGTGAATTGATCACTAAAAAATATAGCAACATCACAATGCAATCAAGAACTCCGGCTAGACCTGAAGTCGGAGCGAAATATGTCAGCACCCAAGCTTTATTAGGAGAGGAGAGCTTGCGTCGATTTGCTATTTCTCTCCTTAGACCTGAGTATCAAATTCCACAAAAACAAAACGGCACTATTGCAGTGCCGTGGGAATATGGAAAAGATCTTAATTTTTACATTCCTGTTTGGTGTGACACTCTTAAAAAACTACCGCAAAATTAAGCTTTGCCTTTTTTTCCGCGAGAGGGTGCTTTTGCTGTTGTCTCTTCGACATCAGATTCAGCGGCCTCTTCTGAGGTATCTCCTTTAGGATCTAAAAGAACTTTGCCAATGCCTTTTGCAGCCAAAAGTTTTGTGCGGATCTCGTTGAGGATTTCAGGATGTTCTCGCAAAAAGTTCTTAGCTTGATCTCGACCTTGTCCTAGGCGCTCGCCTTCGTAACTGAACCAAGCTCCTGATTTATCAACCACATCCGCAACCGCTGCGAGATCAAGAATATCGCCTTCTAGAGAAATGCCTTCACCGTACATAAGATCAAACTCGACCTTAGTGAAAGGCGGAGCCATTTTGTTTTTCACGACTTTGACAGCGGTTCGGCTGCCTGTCACATCTTCGCCACTTTTGATCGCGCCAACACGTCTGACATCAAGTCGGACAGAGGCATAAAACTTAAGGGCGTTTCCACCTGTTGTGGTTTCAGGATTTCCAAACATAACTCCGATCTTCATTCGGATTTGGTTGATGAAGATCACGAGAGTTTTGCTTCGGCTGATGGCTGCTGTGAGCTTACGAAGAGCTTGGGACATCAAGCGAGCTTGAAGACCCATGTGGCTGTCGCCCATTTCGCCTTCGATTTCGGCACGGGGAGTGAGAGCTGCTACGGAGTCGACGACGAGCACGTCAATGGCTCCTGATCGAACCAAAGTTTCAGTGATTTCGAGAGCCTGTTCCCCAGTGTCAGGTTGGGAGATCAAAAGATCTTCTGTGTTCACGCCTAATTTGCGAGCGTAGCCAACATCGAGTGCGTGCTCAGCATCGATAAAGGCAACAACGCCGCCTTTTTTCTGAGCTTGAGCAATGACCGAAAGAGCAAGTGTGGTTTTACCAGAGCTCTCAGGTCCATAAATTTCAACGATTCGACCTCGAGGAAGACCGCCAATTCCAAGGGCGATATCCAAGCTTAAAGAGCCTGTGCTAATGGCCTCAACGTCTTTATTCAGAGACTCGGCGGTTCCTAGTCGCATGATGGAGCCTTTGCCGAACTGCTTTTCAATAGTGGTCATTGCAAGATCAAGAGCGCGGGTTTTATCCCCTTCTTTTTCAGTGGTCACGGTTGCCATATTTGATTCTCCTTTATGAACGTAAAACTCTATTCAATGACAGCTTTTGAGAGCATTTCAACAGCAAAATCAACGGCCGCTGACTGGATGTGTTGGCGATCTCCGGCAAAAACTCTTTTCTCGGCCCTTACAAATTTGGGGCCAGCGACTCCAAACCAAACAGTTCCTACTGGTTTATCGATGGTGCCGCCCGTCGGACCGGCAATGCCGGTGATGGCCACAGACCAATCCACCTGCATCGCCGTTTTGGCTCCTGAGGCCATTTCTAATACGGTTTCCTGACTCACAGCGCCTTTGGTGTTAAGAGTTTCAGGCATGACTTTGAGGAACTGCACTTTTAAATCATTGGAGTAGCAGACCAGGCTCCCCCAAAAAACATCAGAGACTCCAGGCAAGGAGGTGATTCGAGAGGCGAAAAGTCCTCCGGTGCAGCTTTCAGCCAAGCCTAGCTTCCATCCTCGGTTTCTCAAAGTCTGCAGCAAATCTTCGATCTTCATACGGTGATCAGCTGGCTTCCGAGCCAAACCGTTTTAGTGAAAATAACCTGTAATATCACGTTGGCACAAAGTCCTGCTGCGACGTCATCGATGACAACTCCAGCTCCGCCTTTGATATTTCGATCTAGGTAGCTGATAGGGAACGGTTTCAAAATGTCAAAAAAACGAAACAATAAAAATCCGCCGAGGTAAGCCTGCCAGGTCATTGGCAGCCAGGTCATCGTGATCAAAAATCCAACGACCTCATCAATGACGATGGCGCCGGAGTCGTGCTCGCCATGCACGCGCCCATAAACCTCTGAAGCGATCATGGAAATTGGAATCGCCACGATGATAAAAGCCATGTAGACAAAAGCTCCGCACATTTGGAGTGGCCAAACGAGCAGGATGGCCGCCAGGGTGCCGAAAGTTCCCGGCGCCTTAGGACTTCGTCCGACCCCAAAAAAAGTCGCTATGAGAATCATTAGTTTTTGCAAGGGGAACTCCTCGTCTCATGGGTATACAGAGTGGGCACGACCTGGTAAAGTCTTCCCAGGTAAGTATGACGCGTCAAACCTCAGCTCGCAAGAAAATCATGGACCTTCTCTCACGAAGGAGTCACTCGGAAAAAGAGATTTTCGCCAAGTTAACCGGGCGGTTTCCTGAGGACGAAATTAGGGCTGGTATTGAGGAGGCCAAGCGCCGAGGGTGGATGCTTGCGCCCCAGGAGCTCGCGGAACAAACGGCACAAAACCTTCATCGCAAGAATAAGGGCTTCCTCTACATCCAGGGTTACCTCGAAGAAAAGGGTCTTCCCCAAATCATCTGCGATGAAGAGTTGGAAATTGCCAAAGCTCTTGCTATTCTTGAAAAACTCAAGAGCGACGAAAATAAGGCCCGCCGACTTTTAATTTCACGCGGGTTTACTCCAGACACGGTACGAAAGGTGCTCCATGAAGAGTGTTGATGTCAGACAGGGTTTTATTAATTATTTCAAAAAAAATGGACATGCTCCCGTAGCGAGCTCGTCTTTGATTCCAGACAACGATCCTACGCTTCTTTTTACCAATGCAGGAATGAACCAATTTAAAAACGCGTTTTTAGGGCTTGAAAAGCGCGACAATCCGCGAGCGGTATCTTCGCAAAAGTGTGTGCGCGCAGGGGGCAAGCACAACGATCTTGAGAACGTCGGATTTACGGCTCGGCATCATACGTTTTTTGAAATGTTAGGGAACTTTTCGTTTGGCGATTATTTTAAAAAGGATGCCATTCGTTTTGCTTGGGAGTTTTTAACGAAAGACCTCCAAATTCCTAAAGATAAACTCTATGTCACCGTTTTTCAAAACGACGACGAAGCTGCAGAGATTTGGCATAAGCAAGAGGGTGTTCCGCGCGAGCGTATTTTTCGCTTTGGTGAAAAAGAGAATTTTTGGCGGATGGGGGACACGGGTCCTTGCGGCCCTTGCTCTGAAATTTTCTATGATCACGGACCTGATGCAGCTCCTGAAGCTGATCCGTACAAAGGCATTGCTTCGGGTGAAGACCGCTTTGTTGAAATTTGGAATTTGGTTTTCATGCAATTTTACGAAAAGTCTCCCGGCGTGATGGATCCTTTGCCGAAACCATCGGTGGATACTGGCTCTGGTCTTGAGCGTGTCAGCGCGGTTATGCAAGGGGTGTACAACAACTATAAAACGGACCTATTCATTCCCTTGCTTGAAGGGGCTTGCAAAACTTTGAAATGGGATCTGCAAGAGCTTCATGAGCCGATGCTAAAAGTCGCAAAGTGATTTCGGATCTTGCTGCTCTTCGGGTCATGGCGGATCATTCTCGGGCTACTGCTTTTTTACTGGCCGATGGAGCTTTGCCTTCGAATGAGGGGCGCGGTTACGTCCTTCGTCGGATCTTACGACGGGCGATTCACTACGGACGAAAACTCTCGGCTGAACAATCGTTCATGCCACCGATGGTTGAAAATTTGATCCGCACTATGGGGCCGATTTATCCCGAGCTCGTGCAGCGAAAGGATCATATTCTCTCCGTCGTTCGAGACGAAGAGTCGCGATTTTTACAGACCCTCGATTTAGGTACGCAAATTCTCAGAGACGAGTTGAATAAGTTGGCCGGGCGGAAGGTAACTAAGGTCCCTGGCGAAGTTGTCTTTAAGCTCTATGACACGTTTGGCTTCCCTGTTGATCTGACTCGTGTGATGGCCAGCGAGCAAAACTTCACGGTTGATGAGACCGAGTTTGAAAACCACATGTCTGCCGCTCGTGAAAAAGCAAAGATGAGTTGGAAGGGGCGCGCGGTTGATTCCGATGAAGGACACCTCATCCAACTTGGGCAATCGCAGAGTAAGACGGAATTTTTGGGTTACGAAAAATTGGATGTTAAAACCGAAGTTATCGGTCTTAGCAATGGAAAAGCCTCCGTCCCCAGCCTTAAAGCAGGCGAGAGGGGTCTTGTGATTCTTAAAGCTACGCCTTTTTATGGCGAAGGAGGCGGGCAATCTGGAGACGAGGGAGTTTTGCTTGGAAATGGTCTTAAGGTTGAAGTGCACAACACGACTAAGCAGAATGATGTGTTTTTCCACCATGTTGAAGTGATTTCTGGTGAGCTTAAAATCAAGGATGTTGTGCGGGCTCAGGTTCACTCTGTGGACCGCCGAAATATCGCGAGTAACCACTCGGCTACACATCTTTTGCACGCAGCTTT
Organism: Pseudobdellovibrionaceae bacterium; assembly: GCA_044229295.1. Taxonomy (GTDB): domain Bacteria; phylum Bdellovibrionota; class Bdellovibrionia; order Bdellovibrionales; family Bdellovibrionaceae; genus JBGATJ01. Next base: position 10,133 of record JBGATJ010000034.1, on the reverse strand, counting down.
GCGTAAAGTTCTAGGCACTCACGTCACGCAGGCGGGATCGTTGGTTGACTCAACGAAACTTCGTTTTGATTTCACCCACGCAAAAGCTCTTACTGCGTCCGAAATTGAGCAAGTTGAGGTTTTAGTTAACAATGAAATTGCAAGCGCAATTGAAGTGACAGCGACAGTCATGCCTCACGCAAAAGCCATCGAAAGTGGAGCTCTTGCTCTATTTGGCGAAAAATATGGTGATGAAGTGCGTGTTCTAAAGATGGGCGATTTTTCAACCGAACTTTGTGGTGGAACTCACGTTACAAATACGGCTTCAATTCGTATGTTTAAAATTGTCACTGAGTCAGGCGTGAGTAGCGGTGTTCGACGTATCGAAGCTCTCACTGGAGATCTTGCTTTGAAATACTTCATGAAGAATCTTACAGAGAACCAAAGCGCACGCTCGGCGGCCGGTCTCGGAGAAAATTGGACTCAATATTTGGCTTCGTCAACACTCGCTATGCCTGAGTGGATTGAAAAAACCAAACAGCAGACCCGGGATCTTGAAAAGGAAATCAAAAAGCTCAAAGGAGCTCAAGTGGGTGTGGATGAGCTTGTGAAGGGGGCCATCGCATTTAACTCTCCAAGCGGACCTTCACATCTTTTGATGCAGAAGTTGGATGTGGATGACCGTGATGTGCTCAGCGGCCTTGCTGATCAGTTGAAAGACAAGTTGAAATCGGCGGTGGTTATTCTGATCGGTAAAGGAGATGGTGTGCATCCCGCCGTCGTCACCGTGAGTAAGGCTTTGAGTGCCAAACATCCCGCGGGCCAAATTCTCAAGGAAGTGGGTCAAACGATGGGCGGCAAAGGGGGCGGTCGCCCCGAATTTGCGCAAGGGTCTGTGTCACAGCTCGATGCTTTTGATAAGGGGCTTGCTGTTGCTAAGGGGATTGTGGGAGCACTGTGATCGACAGATTCATTATGGTGTTTAACGTGTCTATATCTGTGGCATCGTTGTCTTCTAAAAAGATAGCTCTAAAAAGGGGAAGGTAAAACCGAGTATGGATGGCCTTCAGTGAAGTTTTGTCTTGTGGTTCAATCACTTGCCAGAGCCCAGGACTGACTTCAACCTCGTTCCAAGCATGAAATCCAGGTGGACCATCGGAAATGAAAAAACCACTCATGATTCTCGTGGGAATTTTCAGCGCTCGCGCCACTGCCGTGAAAATCACCGCGTAGTGCTGGCAAACTCCTTTTTTGCGCGATAATGCCTCCTCGGTCGTGAGCATTCGCATCCAACTCTTTTTAACCATTTCGTAATCGTACTCATAGTTCTCTGCCAGGTAATCAAGAATTAGCTGGATTTGGGCACGACGGTCCGAAGGTTGTTTTTTTAAGATATCCTGCGCAATCGCCTGAATCTGGGGAAGGTCTGCCTGAATGGTTTTGTTTGAGGATAGCTCATCCGCAGTGGCGGCCGCGGCAAACGTTGCTGACGGGCTCTCCGTCAAAGCCGTTGTTACCATTTTTGTCTGGGGATCAGTCACTACGTCCGTAACGGTCCAGTATGCAGAAAGTCGGTCGTAAGCTAATGGCTCTGGGCTTTGAATTTTAAGAGAATTATGAGTCTGCAGATATCCTTCGGGAAGCCGGCTTGCGATCTTTGACAGGTCAGCTCGATTGTTTCCGAGAGACTGTGTTATCCATACAGCTTTGGGCACCTGCCAGGTTTGCTGCTTGCCAAAATCTGAAATCTTAAATCCCTGTTCTTTTTGTTCGCCGATAAATCCTGTCAGCAAAACTTTATCTTGGGCGATGACTTGGGCGTCTTTTCCACTGAAGGTAACCTTTTGGTTAAAGGCCTCATAGGTTTGCGTTCGGCGTGATCCAATTTTTAATGTCATTAGTCCCGTGTTTTTAGAGTAGGACCAGGCGTTGCTTGGGAAAGATTCAATATCGTCGCTATCAAGTAAGAAGTTTGACAAAATGCCGTTCGGAGGAAGTGTAAAATGGCGCGAATCTACGTCTGAAGTACCATCGCCGAAGTGTTTGACCATCTGATAATTATATTCCTCGCCAGGTCTCGTGTAAGTTTCCATTTCAGCACTCGTCATTTCGAGTGTACAGCTCTCGTCAACTGAAAAATATTCGGTAACGACACTTGAATATTGTGGTTCAACCTTAGCAAAACTTAAGCTTAAGTTCATGGGCTTTGCCGACTCAGCGTCGTTAAGGCTCAGATCATATTCAAGTTTATTTGATTTAGTGTCGGATTTTATTTGATGGCTAATTCTAATTCCATCCACCTGATCTTTCGACAGGTGGACGCCGTATTCAGTCTCGGAACTCTGCGATCTGAAGTGATTTGCCTCTTCTACATCAGCTTGAAATTCGGGCACGTCCGAGAACTCAAGGGATTTCGATTCCATCTGCATTCTGATTTTATTCTCGCAGGTTCCACTAGAGTCTGCCGATTTTGCTTCGCCAGTTGCCGGGGTGATGGGATCCGAAGACCTTTGAGAGTCGTTGCACGCCGCAAAGGTTATTGTAAAAATCGCCACGAAACAAAGGCGAAATTTGTCACCGAAAAATGTGGATAGGTTCAAGGTGTCTCCTAGGCAAAGGGAACGGTATCGTGGGGATTGATTGCAAGCCTAGTGCCCGGGGACGTGCGGGCGTTTCCAAAGCTCCCTGGAAATAGCGTACTCCACATCCGTTTCGTCAGAGCGCGGGTACTCATCACTTACAAATTCACGAACGAATTTCAAACCAGCCTTTTTCATAACGTTTTGCGAGCCCAAGTTTTTCAGCAGCGTTGTAGCAAAAACTTCTTGAACATCAAGCTCACTAAACCCTTTAGAAATCAGCGCAACACTTCCCTCAGTAGCAAAACCTTGACCCCAAAATTTCTTTTTGAGCCTATAGCCTAGCTCAATCCGTGACGTGTTTTCTGGATCTTTTTTGGCAGGCCGAAATAAAAACCACCCCATAAATGCTCCGTCACTTTTTTGAATGGCGGCCCAAAATCCAAATCGCCCTCCGTGTTTTTTGAGGAGGGCCTCTGTGCGCTGAAGTGCCGCTTGAATGAATTCGCGGGTCGAAGGAACACCGTTTGTGAGATATTTCATCACTTTGGGATCGCTGTCTAAGTCGAACATATTCTCTTCGTCGCCACTATGAATTTCGCGAAGAAGCATCCTTGGGGTCTCAAGGTAGAGATTCATAACTTTTTCCAACCTTTGATCGCAAGCCAACTTTGGGGAGGTGTGATAAGGGCCTCAACGTCAGCGACCCACCGTAAAGAGAGAGAGAGGGCTTTCGCCAATCCAAATCTCTGCGCAGAGATTGTAAAATATGGGTTTCGCTAAACACGCCGTAACTGGAAAACCTGTCAAATACTTGCTTGCGTTTAAAGTGCTTGCTCGCGTTTGCAAGAACGTAAACGAGTGCATTTCTGATTTGTGTTGGAGTTTTGAGAATCTTTAAATCGAACCGATGTTTGAGGACTGGCTGAGAGAGGCTACTTAGTTTTTTAAGCCCGAGGGCTAAACGAACGTTGAGGCATTTCATGGCGCGAGTCAGGGATTTGGAATCTGGGGCTTCTACGAGGAGGTGAAAGTGATTCCCTAAAACTGCGTATTGCAAAACTCTGAGCCCAAAACTTCGACTGGCTTTGACCGCGTTTTGAAAAACACGAAAAGCTTCTTTGGATCTGAGGCTGACAACTCGATCTGAAAGGCGGACCGTGATATGCATTGGGTGTTTTTCTTGAATGCTCGGGCGTTTGACGTGCGGAACTCCGGAGTTGGGGTTTTTCTTCCGTCCTGCGCCTTCGCGAGCGCCACCATGGCCGTGGTATTTGAGAGGGAGTTGCTTGGATTTTCTTCGCATGGGGACTCTGTAATCTTGAATTCGGCGGACGTCAATATTTTTTATCGCAGGACCGTAACTATTCAGCTATTTACGACTAAAGTTGAAGCACTTGAGCAAGTACCAAGTTATCTAGAAGTGGCCATTCGCGTTTTCTGAGCGTGCTTAAGAAAGAGCGGATCAAAAGAAAATTTGCCGCCACTTTCCGGCTTCGAAAGCAACCTGAGACTTTCTCTTTTAGCTTTGTCATTCGCAAGTCTCGTTCTGCGAGATTGTTGGTAAACGGCACTCCTTTTTGAAAAGCAAAAGCTAATACTTCTTTTTGATAATTTCTCAGACGGTTTAAAAGCTGCATTGGTTTTGAATGGCTTCTTTGTTTAAAAACCGGTTTGTCTTCGTAAAGTTGAGTTCTTTCATTATAAACAATTTTATGTCCATCAGGCTCTCGGCCGCACCACTCTTTGGGAAAGCCATTTTCTTTATAGCCTTTCTTTAGGATTTTGATAAATTCCTGCTCAATTTTCGCTTTAGTTTTGAAAACCCCTTTTTCGTGAACCTGATGTAATGTGTGCCTTAAAAAGGACATCATTGGTAACGCCCATTTTTGCTTTTCTTCTTCATGAAGATACTTTAAATCCCTCAATATATGAGCATTACACAGGCAATGAGAGCAGTCCTGATAGTTAAAATAGGCTGAAAATGCATCATGCACTAAATTACCCTGTCATCCACGTTAAGAATCGTTGCCTGACTGAGCTCAACTTTTGCTTCTTGTCTCCAGCTTTGCAACGCATCTCCCACTTGATTGATGAAGTTGCTTAAGGTCCCTTGCGAAATCCAAATTCCATAGAGATCCATTAGGATCTCCTGCGTTCTAGCAAAGGGAATCACTTGCTGAACCAGAAAGTAAATGGCCACAGACTTAATATTAGGGCCGAACATCACTCCGGCTCGGGGTAAAATGACATCACGAGGGTCTTCTCCGCGATTCCACAAACTTGATCAAGGTATTCAAGAGTTGAACCAAAATTTTGTTTAAAAATCCCGGAATCGTCATCGCTTTCCCGTTCATCATCGCTGTGTAGCCAAGTCTTGCAACTTCGTGCGAACTCGCCACAATTCCCGACTTGAAGAGGCGGCCTGATGATGCTCCTGTAATGAGTGCTGCGCCCACATAGCCTCCCAGAATTGATTTACGACTTCAATGAGATTTTGTCGAGAACTGACTCAGTTACAAACCTTCGAGTGAATATTGCTCACAAGCGCAGCCACATACCCTCGTAAAAGAGTCGCGCTGTCTCCGCACAAATCAACAGGCTTTTCGCAGCCGTTGCGGCGCTCACCTAAGGTGACGTCGGTAGAGTCAGTAGATAGACGCACGTAAGGTTCAGAGTAAATCATCGTGCAAACCTGATCTGGTAAAACAGTATTTTCAGGCTCACATACGCGGCCCGAGTCCATGATCGTTTTAAGTTCGCTGAGATCTTGCGAGCTTAAGCAGAACTTTTGCCCGGCGACTTCGGATCCGTCGGGTTTGAGCAAATGGATTTCTCCATTTGTGAGATCGACTTCAAACTCGCTAGCGTCGCGGATTTGAGTTTTTCGAATTTCGTTGGGAATTCCTATTTTTCGAACGGTTGAGAGATCGAGGGAACTCGTTTTTTGGGTGGCATCATCGGAGGCAGATTCTTGTGGCGCTTGACTTAATTTTGATTGGGCACAGTTTTGAAAACTCACCATTAAACCCGTAAATAGGGTTAGCACCAAGTATTTGCTCACCGGATCCTCCAAAAATTTCATTTTATCCCCTGACACTAAACCCACCTCTTCTTGAAATGTGATCTCGTATCATCTGCCATCAATCATTTGATGTGTCGTTGACTATCTACCGGCCTTAGCTCTAAGAACCAACGTGGTTCGATAGCCCCCCGACTCTTATCCTATCGGCAGAAACTAGCCTAAAGTTAAGGGTTCGTAGAAATTTAATCAAAGGCGTCTCAGAATGATCCGCCCTTGTATTGATTTGTGAAAAGGAGGTAATCGTAGATCCCGTATTGCTCTAAAACTCCGTAAAGCTGCTTTGGATCTTTGATCTTTTTGTAATTCATGCGAGAGGTGTTTCTGACGATGCAGCCCAAGTTGGGTCTCTCGGTTCCAGCTCCTGGCTCCTCGCCGCATGGAACCGGTGACATAGGTTCTTCTTCTTTGTTGTTAAGAAGAGGAGCCAAGGACAAACTCATCACTGGTTCGTGGAGAGCTTCTTCTAGTTTGTGAACGAAGTTACCCTCGACTAAATGTGAAGCTGCCGCACTTTCAACGATGATCACCCACCTTTGTTTTTGCTGTCTTGTCTCTTTGATCTCTTCAAGCATTTTGTCCAAACCTTCTGCAGGATGGAAGCGCTCGAGATGATCAATGGGAAGAGTCGTTTTCAAAGCGTCATCGATGTAAATATTATGAATGAAAATCCCGTCGTCCGACATAGCTCCTAAAAAGCCTTGCCATACTTGCACGGCCTCGAGTCGCTCTGGGAGAGCGCCTACAACTATGATGTCGCGCTCTTGAGTTTCAAAACGCAGACGTTTGTAGGCGGTTCGACCGAGGTCGTCGAAACTGGAAAATGAGCTGATTCCTATTTTTGAAATGGACCTTGGCTTTAACCCAAATTGAATAACCATCGCCACGCCAGCAAGCACGATCACACAAAGCATGACCAAGTAAATTTTTTTTGCCATTGTTCCCCCATTTTGTGGCTGCTTTATAACCTCGGGAGGCGCATAAAACAACCTGGAAACGAAGAGGAAGGTTTACATGGTCTGTCTAACAGTTAGACACCCCTAGTCCTTCTCTGTAACTCCACAATCGCCGCTGCTGTGGCATAGGCCCTGCTTAGCCTTTACCCTAGAGGAAACCGATGCTCAGTATTGGCAAGACACAAACCTCGATTTTTCAGACCTTACCTACCTTGTGAAAGATGAACTCTGCTACCACACCGAACGGGAGTTTATTGCGTGCTACTCGGCTTTAAAAGGCCTTTTTGAGGCTCTTCCTGGAGACCTTATGGCACAGGACTTTCAGAACTTTAAAAAAGTTTTTGCAGTCAAATTGAATTCACAGAGTATCGAGAAACAACGACAGTTTCTCAAAGATCTTTATTCCAACAGTTCAGCTGCCACTGGAAGATATTCGTTTGATCAAGCTCTTACCGAAGTTCAGCTCAAGCATCCCATTACAGACAAAGACAACTTTGCAATTGCGCAAGGGCTCAACGAGTATCTCGGGGTTCGTCTAGATCCACATACTTACATCATGCCCAAGCGGTTGATGGAAGAGGCGATGGGCAGACCTTCGAATAAGGCCGTTTCTGCGGGAGTTACGCTTAAGCAGCGGAACGAGCACTATGTCGTGACACGAGTTTTACCAGGGTCATCAGCGGCTCTCAAGGGCGTTAAGATCGGAGATATTGTCACGCAAATTGAATCCCAGACCATTGGTTCACAAAGCTCGTTTTTTGTTCAAGATCTTTTAGCCGGTCCCGAGGGCTCGTTACTGAAAATATCTTTTCAGCGAGGAAAACAAACGATCGCATTTGAACTTAAGCGTGAATGGCTCAAATTTTCTACTGTAGAGTCAAGCCTCCTTTCCGAAAATAAATCGGTAGGCTACATTCGAGTTTTCAAATTTAGCGTTGGCACTTGTAAAGCTTTTAATGAAGCTCTCGTAGGGTTGCTTGAGTCCAATATTCAAGGTTTGCTTGTGGATTTGCGAGATAACCCCGGTGGACCGATCGACGAAGCTGCGTGTATTGCAGAGTCTCTTGTTAAGAGAGGGCAGTTCATTGTTGAAGCTCGAGATCTCAGCTCTCATCCCCAGAATGAAGTTTATATTTCTGATCAGGATCCGATATTTTCTGGACCTGTTGCTGTTCTCGTTAACGCCTCTTCGGCAAGTAGTTCTGAAGTTCTAGCTGGCGCTCTCCAAGATAATGAGCGCGCCATTATCGTCGGTGAGAGAACTTACGGAAAAGGAACTTTTCAGCGTGGTCGTACATGGGGCCACCATGTAGACCTTGCGCTCTTCGAAACCATGGGAATCATTCTTCTTCCGTCGGGACGTGCATTGCAGCTTCAAGGTGTTATCCCTGATATCGAAATTTCAAAAAATAAAGAGGCAAAGCGCGAAGACAATTCGCATTTTTTCCCACTCCAAGTGGATCATCATTTAGTTCAGTCAAGTTTTGAGTCTCCCGATTTTGATGTCAAGTGCCGACTGCTCCAGCAGGTTTCACGATCGCAAAGCAAAATCACTTCTGTGACCGATGAGATTTCTGATAAACCGATTCAGAAAGCGGTCCTGGCTCTGGAGTGTTTGAGCCAGGGTCTTAAGTTATGACATTCGTCAGTCGATTTGACTTTGAGTTTATACCGAGTCAAATCCCTTCGCCGCATTTGATGATCGTGTTTCATGGTCAAGCTGATTCCATAAAACCTTTTTTCTCGATTGATCAAGAGCTTGGCTTGACGCAAATGAATTATCTCCTTCTCAATGCGCCGAGAAAATATCATTCCGGCTACAGCTGGTATGCGGAGCCACCGCTTCACAAGCGAGGCATCGCGCGCACTCGCTACCTTTTGATTGAAAGTCTCCGGGAGTTACAGTGGCAAGGGTGGAAACCTGAGAATATTTTCCTATTTGGATTTTCTCAAGGTGGTCAAGTCGCCTATGACTTAGCCATTCAAAGCGGGTATCGCTTTGCGGGCGTCATCGGGATTAGCAGCTATTTCGTATTTTTTGGTGGCTGGCGCGAGCGTATTACTCTCAAAGCTGAACAGACACCATGGCTTGTCGTGCACGGAACTAAAGATCGGGTGCTCCCTTTGTCCAACACACTCTTTGGCGTTCGAAAACTAAAAAACGCTGGCCTTAATGTGACTTCGAAAGTCTTAGAAAAAGCTCATAAAATGGTCGATGAAGACCTTCTCATTGTCCAAGAATGGGTCAGCAGTAAGTTTCAAATCCTATAGCGTTTCCTATGATTTAAGACTTAAGCCCAGTTCTTAGAATGTCGATCAGACAGTATGTGGGCGCTCCTGTGGATTTCCCTTTTGAGCCTATCAAGAGCCGAACCGGTTAAAGAGAGTCGTCTCTATTCGGGGCACTTTTTTCGGATTGCACGCGAAAGTTCCCTCTCCAATGCTCAAGGCACTTCCCTCAAAATCAAACTCCCTCAGGGTTTACTCGTTAAAGCTATCGACTACATGCCCTCTTCAAACAATGCCCAAGAGCCGCTAGTTCGCATCGATATACCAGAAGAATGGGATCAGTGTGCAAAGACCGGTCTCAAACGTCGACAAAAAATTTCGTGCTGTCCTGACCCGGCAGGCTGTTTTGTTTTTGCAAGTCAGCTTTATGCAGATCAGCTGCCGACGGGTCCGTTAAAATGCAAAAACGCAAAACCTGGAGCGCCAGTTTCGGTTGAGCCAACACCGTCTCTGCTCAGCCGTTTATTTTCTAGCAAATCAAATCCGCCAACGCATTTGAAGTCGTCTGAGGAGCTTGAGCGTTACATTTGTCGCTTTGCGAGCCCCCAAGTGGCGAAGGTTTTCCGCGAGGATCTTGCAGACCTTTTCGAGAGCGCGGGAAGTGCAGGTCATCGTTCTCCCAAGGAGCTTGCATGTATGATTTTAGTAGAGACACAAATGCGGACAGATCGACACACGGTTAAGGGCGCTCATGGTTTTGCACAGTTGCAGAACACGGCCGTCAAGGCGGTTCGTTTAAATATTGATCCTAACTCCCCAGACTGCAATCAGACACATCTCGATGCATGGAACAAATTCACAACTGAGCTTCGAGGCGGAGAAGGCCCGCTCCCCGTGGATGTCGTGTCCCGACTCTACACCCAAGGCCCCTCTGCGGGAGGAATTAACAGTGAGGCCATCGCTCTCATCGTTCACACGATTTACCTAAATGTCTTGCGGGATCAAGTCGTGTCAGACCAAAAGGCTATATGCGGAGTGCATTTCGAGGAGCCCCAAGACAATCCTGACTTTTTGAGCACGTGGCTTTTTAAGAGTCCAGTGCAACTCAGTTGGGTCGCTTACAATTGGGGTCCAAGCAATCTCAAGAAAAAGTTCTTTAAGCCGCTTTGCTCAGCGGAGCTTCACGGACCTAACTCTCAGGGCCATCTTCCAAAAACGACTTTAAGTTATGTTCGAAAGATTCAGGACTGTCTAAGCGATGAAGTGACTGTTGCTGCCGGAAACCAATCCGTCAATTTCCGTGGTCTT
>JBGATJ010000033.1:0-46666 GCA_044229295.1 Pseudobdellovibrionaceae bacterium | reverse complement strand
CCCAAGGCCAAAACCATGGACTGCCTAAAGGAAAATTCTTGTTTCTTATCCGCACCTTCCAACGCTTTCCCCCAAACAGAACTTGCGCGCCCAGGGGAGCTATGTTAAGTACCCCCAGTCAGTCCTAATTCGGAGGTCCTTAAATGGCAAATCATAAGTCAGCAGAAAAACGCGCTCGTCAGTCCATCCGCAAACAAGCTGTTAACCGACAACGAAAAAGTCGCGTGAAGACCGCTGAAAATCGCCTTCTCAAAGCCATCGCTTCTAAAAATGTTTCTGAGGCTGCGAACTCTCTTAAAGAATTTATGACGGAAGTTATGAGAGCTGCAAAAACCAACGTGGTCAGTAAACTAGCAGCATCACGAAAGATGTCTCGCTTGTCGTCTCAAGTTTCTAAAATGCAAAAGTAATTACGATCGAGTGAATCAACGTTCACTCGGTTTCCACACGAGCCGCAACAAAGGTTCGAATCATTCTTTTTTGATTGAAGTCCACTTTAAAAAAATGAACCCCATAAACCCACTCTTCGGGGCTTTCTTGGTTCACGACGGACTTAATCTCTGAACGTAAAATCAGAAAATCTCCCGATGGCACCTGAAAAGACACCACCAGATTTTGGCCGTCTTTAAAGCCTGAAGGCAAATACAGACTCATTCCGCCTTCACCCAAAATGATCGAGTGACTTAGGAAATAAGTCCCACCCATGAGCACGCCCAACCGAGTTTTTAACGGGCGTCGCGGGAACTGACGTTGGTTTCGCGTGGGGATTTTTTCCATGACTCATCCATCGGCAGAAACTCAAGGGATGTTGATTTAATCAACAGCAATGAGGCCAATTATGAGCATCATGTTAATTCCCGCAGTCAATTTGCTTCTTAATGAGACAGTTTTGTCTCATTTCAAGTCTCATTTTTGGCGCCGCCTTTGCTTCTGCAAAATGCAGGAGGATACTGTGAGAAAAATCAAATTACTACTTTTAACCCTATTCATTTTTTCTGGACCTGTCTCAAAAGCCCTTGACGAAGTCGCAAGCGGAGACCCAGCACCTTTTTCTGTGGATGCCGGTGAAGCAGACGCCCAGAAAGTCCGAGCGAAAATCGCGCAAAGTAAGTTTAAAGGCGCCGACCTTGAGGTTCACCACAGTTTTGACAAATGCACGCAACTTGTCCCAGAAGGCAAAAACTGCGGAGGTTGGGTGGAGTTTAAGTATCGCGACAAGAAAACGGGAAAAAATTGGTACCTTACTTTCCCTGTCGGCTTTTCATCAGATGTTCGAAAGTTTAACCACGAAGCGGAAGTGCGTTTTCGACGGCAGATCGCTCTAAAACCCATTGGACCCACAAAAATCCAAGACTACTTCGGCACCTACCAAGCCAAAGTCGCCAGCGGTTCGTTTTTTGGGGGCGCTCACGTCATCATCGGGAAAAATGCGAACGAAAAAGTGAAGATTAACTCTTTAGGTCTGCATGCTGTTAGCTTTGGCGGACGGATGGCACCATTCACAATGAATATCAAAACTCCAGAAGCAGCTCAGATGTGTGAGTGGGTCAAAGACGGCTTAATGGTTTCCCAGCCTGAAAGAGTGTGCACAGAGATCAGTTATGATGCTGTCAAAGACTTAAGCGTTCAGCCGAACTAGATTCCAAGTTACACGCCTTGAGAATCAGATTTTCAAGCCAGATGTGCGAAGAGAGCGGAGAGGATTTTAGGGCCATATCCGTGTCAGCGAGCACGTCTAGAATGTAAAGGAGATTTTCCGTCGACCAATCCCGAAGTTGCCCCAAGTATTTATTTAGGAAAAAATGGGGAATGCCCGCCTGAAGAGCCAACTTTTGTCCCTGAAGACCCTTTTTCTGACCTTCCTTTAAACCAAGGAGAATTCGGATGTGTCTTGCCACAAGGGCAACAATGCCAATTTCACTTTGTCCTTGATCAAGAAGTTTTACTAAGAGCAAAAGACCTTGGGACTGATTTTTGCTACCAATAGCATCCATGAGTTCAAAGACATTCTCCTCCCGACTGTGACTGACAACGGAGGTGACATCCTCAACTTCAATAAGTTTTCGAGGATGAATGTAATCAGCTAATTTTTTTAATTCTAAGAAGATCTCCTGAAGGTGAGGACCTTTAAGACGAAACATCAGCTGACTTGCCTCTGATGAAATTTCGCATCCTAAGCGCTCACTAAAAGACTTCACGTAGCTCGGCACGTGCTGATCCAAGGGCTTTTTAAACTCAACGCACGTGGATTTTTCTAAGAGAGTTTTGAACCATTTTTTACGTTTGTCGATCTCGCTGGCCACGAAGATAAGCACTGTACTCTCAACGGGCTCAGCGATCAGTGGCGTAAGAATCTCCCACTCCTTATCACTGAAGAGCTCCATCTGACGCACGATCACCACCCGCCTTGGAACAAACACTGGAAAATCTAAAGCGGCATCACGGATTGTAGCGGCGTCATCTTCTTTTGCAAAAAAAACATTCAAATTAAAATCGGCGGCACTTTCTGGAAGTAAGTGATCCTTGAGACTTTTGAGAGTTTCTTCGAGCAAGAAGATTTCCTCTCCCCAGAAAGTGTAAATGGGATGAAACTTCTGATCTTGCAGCTCGCGAAAAAGCACTTGGGATTCAATGAGCGCCATTAAAAATTCTCCGTGAGTCGATCATGGGCTTCAGCCATCATGTCGCCTGCAATTTGTTCTACGGTCGACCGTCTGGCCGACAGATCATAGAGAGGATTCACCGTATTGATCACCGGACGAGTGACATTTGAAGAAACGTAGGTCCGTACTCCGCTAAAATCACTCTGCCAGATGCAAACTTTATCAGAGAGCCGAAACAGCGCCAGGCGCACCGACATCGTGACCGAGCGAACCGACGACAGGACCGCTCCCCTTAACTGCGGCAGCTGAGTTGCGTCATTAGGCACATCAGTAAGCGATTGGATCGTGCCGACGAGTTCAACCTCGGCTTTTTCTTTGGAAGTGATGCGGCCTACTTTCGCCCGCTCAATTTCACGAATCATGGCATTTGTGACGGCCACTTCAACGCCGACCTCTTGACTCAAATTATTAAAAACGGGGACGGAGATTTGGTGATAATCACCGGGAAAGGATCTTTCGGGAGCTCCAAACCTATATCCCGCGCAACCTCCCAGCGAAAAACTCAGCGCCAAAATTAAAGCCTTGTTTCTTCGTCGCATTCTGCTTTTCTTCTCCCCTACTCGCGATTATAATGCGTCTCAACTTATCTCAAGGAGCATATTCTTGGAAAAATACAGCCTTCTGGCTCCAGGACCAGTGAACCTTCATCCTGAGGTGCAAGCCGCTCTTGGACTTCCAATGATTCACCATCGAACGCCAGCCTTTGACACTGTTTTGGCCCAAGTCTTAGAGAAAATCAAACAAGTCTTTCAAACAAGCGAACATGTTTACCTGTTGAGCTCCACCGGCTCAGGAGCGATGGAAGCTTGTCTCGTCAACGTCTTAAGTCGTGGAGATTTGGTTCTAGCCATCGATTCAGGCAAGTTTGGGGAACGGTGGGCCGAGATGGCGTCGACGTTTGGCGCCGAAGTGAAAGTTCTTAAAGTGCCGTGGGGAGAGGCTGTTGACCCTAAAGAAGTTAGAAATTTCTTAGAAAAAAATCCTCGCACACGGGCCGTTCTTTGCCAAGCCTGCGAGACGAGTACAGGAGTTAAACACCCCATCCAAGAGCTCGGGAGCGTCGTTGCCAAACACCCAGAGACGCTCTTGCTGGTGGATGGAATTACGGCTGTGGGCGCGTTTCCTTTGCCCATGGATCAGTGGCAGATCGATGGCTTAGTTGCTGGCAGCCAAAAGGCCTTCATGCTCCCAACAGGGATGGGCTTTTTAGCCTTCTCAAAAAAAGCGCAATCATTTTTTGACAAGGCGGATACGCCACGATTTTATTTTGATGTCAGAAAAGAACTCAAAGCAAATCTCAAAGGTGAAACTTTTTTTAGCTCGAATGTAACGCTGACGCGCGCTTTGAGCATCGCTCTGGATTTGATGTTAAAACCTGGGTTTCTCGAAAAAATTGCAAGAAGATCCCGCATCACCCAAGCCGCCGTTAAAAATCTCGGCCTGAGCTTGTTCGCCCAGGTTCCGGCAGAGTCAGTGACATCCGTCGTTGTTCCCGCGGAAGTTGACTCCACACGTTTGCGCCTTGAGATAGAAGAGAAATACAACATCACGCTCATGGGCGGTCAGGATCAGGCGAAAGGAAAAATTCTTCGCATCGGGCACATGGGACATATCAAAGATTCAGAGATTCGACGTGTGATTCAAGCCATCGGCGAAAGCATTAAGGCGCAAAACCTCAAGGGCACTTTGGCTGATTTAGATAAGGCTCTCTCGGATTCATGAAAATTCTTGTCGTCTCTCCTTTTAACGAAAATGCATTTTTGCAAATTCGCGCACTGCCTGGAGTTGATGCCCACCGGTGCACTCAGCCCCAGGAACTTTTGTCTCGGGACCTTTCAGAGTTCGAAGCTCTGCTCATACGCACCGGCGTGCGCGTGGATGGCGAGTTTCTAAAGCGCACGCCAAAACTCAAATTTCTTTTCACGTGCACAATAGGTTTTGATCATTTGGATTTGGACGCGCTTTCAGCAAAAGGCATCGTTGCTAGCCACGCTCCTCATGCAAACACCGCCAGCACAGCGGAGCTGACGTGGCTTTTGATTTTAGCAACTCAGCGTCGTCTTGTAGAATCGCATCGCGCGGTCAAGGCAGGAGCCTGGCGCCACGAGTCCTTAAGAGGCACTGAAGTCGCTGGCAAAACTTTGGGAATCGTGGGCTTAGGGCGTATCGGCCAGAGAGTCGCGCAAATGGCTTCGAGTTTTCAGATGAACGTTCTTGCGTACGATCCCTATCAAGACGATGAAGTATTTACTCTAGCTAGGCGTGGCTCCTTTGAAGAGGTCCTCATGCTCAGTGACATCGTGAGTTTTCATGTGCCTGCAACAGCAAAAACAAAACACATGCTCTCTGCAACTCAATTTGACGGATTGAAACCAGGAGCCACGATCATCAACACCTCGCGCGGATCGGTGATCCATCCCGAAGACCTTCTGTCTGCCCTAGAAAAAGGCCAAGTCAGAGCCGCAGGCCTTGATGTTTTTGAGAAAGAGCCTCTGACTCGCGAGTCCCCGCTTTTAAAAATGCATCAGGTCGTTCTGAGTCCCCACGTCGGGGGATTTACTTACGAGTCTCTTGAGAAATCGTCCTGGGAGGCCGTTGAAAAGCTCAGGCAATTTCTTCGGTCTGGAACCTGCGAGGATGTGCTTCCACCAAAATATTTATGGTACGAGCAGCGACACGATAGTTTTTAAAACTGGAGCACATGTGTGTTTCAAAAACTGAAGCCGGACTGGGGGAGGATTTTAGATCCTTCTTTGAAGGTCGGCTTTTTTATTTCGCTGGATTGTTTAACAGGAAAAAATTGTGAAACGCCATATACAGCTGCAGGTGAGCTCGCAATCGCTCCATCTTTTTAGATGTGCACCACGTTTTTCTAAATAACCGGTTCTGATTTGCCCTTAGCATCGCGCACGTGTGGTTGATCGAAAATATCGGATCTTTACCACCTTTTTTCAGCTCCCCTAGCCCCTGACCTCGCGGCTTTCTCCCCTTAAACACCTTATGCACAGTTCGGATAGTGCTTCTTCACTTGCCTACGATAACTCGGATTCATGTCCGATTTAATTGTCGCCTGGGGATGAATCAATGGCTTCTAGTAAACTTCAACAGTTTATCCCTAATTCCCAAGCCTCTCATCTTTCCTCGGCTCCGTACTTGTTGTAGCGAGACTTTCGCTAATCTCCCCGGGGCCGGCATCGAGGCCACTTCCATCGCTAGGATCCGGCGCGTACGACTCTCCACAATGACCGGCACTGAGACTGGTTTGCACTTGGTGTGTTCAAAAGTTTCAAGATCATCAAATTCCACAGCTGTGGCCAGGCCGAGCGGCTTGTAGACGCGGTTTATCTGCTCGGACATGAGGGCTAGGAAGAGGAACTTTCGAGAGACAGCTGTCCTGTAGAATGCGAAGGACCAGAGCTAGTCTACGAAGTGAAAGCCCTGAGCAGTAGAGCTCGTAGATTGTCGATTGAGTTGCCTTGCTTTTTTATGAAAGCAGGGGTCCGTGGTGGCTTGAGAAAAGCCCTCTGGAACAGGACTTACAAAAGTAACGCCGTAATAAATACGATCAGAGCGGAAAAAGAGCCAGAAAGACGCAAGGGAAGAACCAGAACATCGGGGAGACAAAAAGAAGGTTTCATAAACGCGAGCCTTGCAAAAACAAAAAAAGCTAGCCCAAACTCAATGAAACCCAGCGCCCCGTCCGTCTCGGACTTTAACAGACAAGGGCCCCAGTTTAATAGTTTTTAGTGGATTTAGCAGTGATGCGTTGAATGAAAATCTTGAGATTTCAGAGGAAACACGTTCAATTTTGAGGTTTTCAAAAACAAGGGAGTTCAACGTGGGAATTATTGTCGTTGGCTGCCAGTGGGGCGATGAAGGTAAGGGGAAAATCATTGATGTTTTCTCTTCACATGCTGATTTCGTGGTTCGCTTTCAAGGAGGAGCCAACGCCGGCCACACCCTCGTAGTCAATGGCCAAAAAACAGTTTTGCACCTAGTTCCATCTGGAGTTTTGCATAGCGAACCCACTTGTATTATCGCCCCTGGCGTTGTCGTTGATGTCGAAGGTCTGGTTGAAGAAATCCGTGATTTAAAAAAGATGGGGTATCTCCAATCTTCTAAAAAACTTTTGCTCAGCGATACCGCCAGCATCCTTCTTCCCTACCACAAGGTCTTAGACCAAGCTCGTGAAGAAGCGCTTCTCACAAAAAAACTGGGAACGACCGGAAAAGGCATCGGCCCTGCCTACGAAGACAGAGCCTCTCGCCGTGGCCTGATCGTCGCTGACTTGTTCGAACCTGCAACCTTGCGGGAAAAGTTGGAACTCGCGCTGGCCGAAAAAAACATCCTTCTGGAGCACCACTATAAAAAACCTAAAGTGGACATCAACGGATTTTACGAACGGCTCCTGAGCTTCCTCGCCAAGACCTTGCACAATACCGCTGCAAAGATGTCTCTCAAATCATTTACAAAGCGATCAAATCTGGGAAGAAAGTTCTCTTTGAAGGAGCACAGGCCACCCTCCTTGACATCCTTCATGGGACTTATCCCTATGTCACTAGCAGCTCCACTCTTGCTGGATCGGCTTGCACAGGCGTTGGTATCGGACCAACTCAAGTGCAAAAAGTGATCGGTATTGCAAAAGCTTACACAACCCGAGTGGGTGCTGGTCCTTTTCCGACAGAACTTACCGATGATGTGGGTGAACGGCTGCGAAGAGATGGCCATGAGTTTGGCTCGACCACAGGCCGACCCCGCCGGTGTGGATGGTTTGATTTGGTAGCCATGAAATATGCGATTCGCCTTAATGGCATTTCAAATTTAGCGCTCATGAAAATGGATGTGCTCACAGGCTTTGAAAAAATTGGTGTTTGTACGGCCTACAAAATTGGTGATGAGATTGTGACAGAGATGCCAACGGCTTTAGATGAGCTAGAAAAAGCAACTCCAGTGATTGAATGGATCCCCGGTTGGACTCAAGACATCTCAAAAGTGACCTCGCTTAAGGATCTTCCTCGCTCCACCACAGGATACATTGACTACCTTGGAAATCAGCTAGGCACTCCCATTGATGTCATCTCGGTTGGCCCTGGACGGGAGCAAACCCTCTGGGTCAAGCCTCTGTTCAACCCCTAGCCAAGCGCCTGAAATTTGGACGACCCTAGCGGAATAGATTTTGCTTCATAAAGTCAAGATGAAGGCAGGCTTTCCGCTATTAGCAATTTATTTCATGCTCGCGACTCTTGGTCCACGGGTTCAAGCCCTTGCCCAAGACGTGCCTCGTCCTAGCACCCAAGAGATGTACAGTCGCCCTGACGGCACTCCTTCGGGCCAATTTATCGAATATCAAAGCCAAATTGACCGCAAAGAGTACGGGTACTACACACCAGAGCGACAAAAAATCATTGATCAGATTGTAGAGAAAACTCTCCAAGAAGGCGCGGCTTCTCCACATCCTGACGTTGTGTTTTTTGCGGGAGCCATGGCCGCAGGAAAGTCCCAACTGGTCTCACGCTTGAGCAGTGGTGAAACCATTGATCTTTCTAGATACATTTATTTAGATCCAGATAAAATTAAGACTCTTCTTCCCGAATTTACCGATCCTCATTTTAAAGGGCCCGACTTAGGCTCTCGGTTACAGTCAGAATCCATTTACATCGCAAATATGATTTTAGAGGGTGCCTTCCGCCAGGGGAAAAACATTATTATAGACTCCAGTCAGCGAGATGCTGGCCGCCTCAGGCAAACCCTCAATCATCTTCGGGATCTGCAGCCCCAAGCTCAGACAACCCTTTATGAGGTAAGGGCTCCTCTTAAAGAGCTTTTGGAGCGCAATGCTCTTCGCTACAAAACCACTGGACGACTTCCTCCTGAGGATCAGGTGGCACAGTCCCACATTCAATCTCCAAAAACCGTCCGTGATGTTATGGACGCATTTAATAATGTCTACCTTTATGATAACGAAGTTGAGCCTGTCCTGCACTACGCTCGTGTCGGCAAACAGCACTACACCAATCCTCAGGGAACGTCTCAGACACCCCAGGCCGAAATCCTGAGCCACGCCAAATCAACCGAGCAGCCGATCGATGTTATCCTAGATATGGATTGGACCCTCGAGTACATTATCAAAGGGGCTCAGCACAAGGATGCGACTTACCGTTTTACAGATGCCGTTGCTGAGGTCGGTTCGATTCTCACCCAAATTCCTGGTGTGCGCGTGTCTCTATTCTCAGGTCGGCCCATAGATGAGCTTGAGACCCTAGCGCGCCAAGTGATTTTGAAAAACGGACGCACCCTTTCTCAGAGTGTTTTTGAGATGCTTTCGCAAACAGATCTCACTGAAAAGCCTGGTTTTTCTCCTCAGGCACGTCTCAGCGATAGAGCCATAAAAAATATCAAGCTTGTATCATCGGATTTAAATTTGGATCGCGCAGTTATTGTTGATGATAACGCTAACTATGTTGGCCGTGATCAAGTTCGTAATCTCATTTCCTTTGGGAAAACATACAACTTCTACGAATCGTTTAAAGATCCCAGGACCATGGATCCGGCCGAGGCAAAAAGTGAGTTTGCTCCGGCCACCTACAAGGATTGGGCTCTCGAAAGAGGCAAGCTCATCTGGAGTTTAGGAATTATACTTTCAGCCATTGAGCAATCTAAAGACGGCAAGATGACGTTCACCGATGCCGTGGCCAAGTTGCAAACGGATAGCCAAGGAAATCACGTCCTTATGACCCATCCTAGCCAAATTGAATTTTTCAAAAAGGGCCTTGACGCCATCAAAAAAGTGAATCCACAGTTTAAATCGGTGACAGAGCCGATCTTGAACGAAACGCATCGCGCCCTCAGCTGCCGACGTATTTTAGGGCTCTAACCGCCCAAAGATGGGACTTTAAAAACTAGATTTAAGTTTTTCTTGACTACAGACGTAGTCATATTAGACTACAAGTGTAGTTAGGGAGGTCTTTTGAAAAACAGTCTTGGCGAGCAAGAAATGGAGCTGCTTCGATACATTGCGGACCAGCCGCCGATGACCGTGCGAGATGTCGCCTCTCATTTTGAAAAAGAAAAGGGCCTTGCTCGCACTACGGTTCTTACCGTGATGGAAAGATTGCGCAAAAAGGGATATCTCAAACGCGCTAAAAATAAAGGCATCTTTGAATACTCTCCTAAATTTAACACAGGTGATATCATCGGCCGTAAAGTTTCTGAATTTATTGAAAGAACTTTAAATGGCTCTGTCAGTCCCCTTTTTAGCCATTTTTTAAAAAATAAAAATTTGTCGGAGCAGGAAATACAAATCCTCAAAAACCTAGCGGCAAAATTGGATCAAAAGCTAGGAGATTCCGATGATCAATAATCTGCTCTTATGGATTGGGTCTATGGACACATTAGATTACATCTGGCGCTGGCTGGTTGTGGGGAGCGCCGCTTCGACCTGTATCCTTTTTGGCATGTCTTTGATTCTGCTCACCTCGCGAAGGTTTTTGCAGATTCGAGTAAAGTATTTTTTAAATGTGCAGTTTCTTCTTTTAAGTTTGGTCTGGCCAGCGAGTTTGCTATCGATAGCTCTTTATGATCGTGAACTTGCAGCAGGGTGCTTCAGAAGCTTTCTTGAACCAACCACCGAGCCTCTGGCCATCACTCGAGTTTTAGCCGCCATTTGGACCTTAACCGCCTTATCTTTATTTTTTCGGGATGGAGTTTTGTACGTTTGTGCTGTCAGCAGAAAGTTTCATCCGCTCACCGACACGCAAACTCAGAAAAATCTGCAGGGGCTTGCAACCAAAATCAATTTACGTCGGCACGTCGACCTTGGATGGAGTGAGCCGGTGATGAGTCCATTTGCCTATGGTTTTTTTCGTCACCGGATCGTCCTTCCTTTGAATCTGCTAGCAAAGACAGAAGATGTTAAAAACATTCTCGCCCATGAGCTGGTTCACGTTAGAGACTTCGACTCTGTTTGGCAGGCTTTGGCACAGGGCTGTGAGCGCGTTTTATTTTTTCATCCATTGATGTATTGGGTAAATTTGAATTACAGAAAACTTGTTGAAAGAGCGGCTGACGAGGAAGCCGTAAGAAGCGCGCATATCTCACCCCGCTCTTTGCTTAAAACCCTTATCACTGTTGCTTCTGACAACAGCTCCCCTCGCCTTCCTCAACTTGCAGCACGCAAGAGTTTTTCGGAGCTCAAAGAGCGAATGGAGTCCTTAGGCCGTCTTGAGCATCGTTCGCCCTCGTGGTGGTGGCTGTTGTCAGTTTCGATTTTTTCTGCGGCGCTTTCCGTAGCTCAAGGTCAACAATCCATTGACAGACGACCAGAATCTGCGACAGCCTTGACGTGCTCCCAAGCTCAACATGAACGTTTTCTTGATTCATGGCTGAATCTAACTCACAGGACGAATCAATGCCAAAAAACAAAGGAGAATCCATGAAAAAATTGATCTTCACCCTTGCTGGACTCGGATTTTTAGCAGGATGTGCCACCAACGACGCTCAAATTCGTGAGGCCATAAAAAAAGATCCAAAAATTGTTTTTGATCTTATTGAAGAGAATCCGGAGCAATTTATCGAAGTTGTGAATCGAGCTGCGCAAAAAGCTCAGCAAGCTCAGTACCAAAAACAGATCTCCGAGATGAAAAAAAATCAAGAAGAAGACCTCAAAAATCCAAAACAGGCCAAACTCAGCGATGATCGTCGCATGTCTGGAGACCAAAGCGGTAAGATCGTCCTTGTCGAATATGCCGACTTTCAATGCCCAGCTTGCCGCATGGCCTACGACTCACTGAAAAAATTTAAAGAAAAACATAAAAATGAGGTGCAGTTCTATTTTAAAAACATGCCTTTAGATTTTCACAAAATGGCCATGCCTGCAGCTCAGTACTTTGAAGCCATCCGCCTTCAGGATCCCAAAAAAGCTGAAAAGTTTTACAACATCGTTTTTGAAAACCAAAAAGAACTCATGACCGATGGTTTTTTGAAAAAAATGGCAAAGCAAGTCGGAGCTGATGTTGCGAAAGTCGAAAAAGACTCAAAATCAGAAAAAGTCCGAAAGATTATCGAAGAAGACATGAAGGAATTTGAAAACTTCAGATTTACAGGCACACCAGTTGTCATCCTCAATGGCGTTGCTCTCAACGGAGCTCCTCGAGTGGATGATCTTGAGCGCATCACAGAAATGACATTGAAAAAATAGGTACCGCGCATGTGGGATAACTTGATGAATTTTGATGTTGGCCCTTTAAATCTCGTGATCAGGGCCATCGTTGTGTATCTCTCTGTTCTGGTTCTCTTAAGGCTCTCTGGAAAACGACAAATGGGACAGATGGGCCCTACTGAGTTCGTGGCGATCTTACTTATCAGTAACGCCGTTCAAAACTCAATGAACGGCGGCGATAACTCCCTAATTGGCGGTTTGACACTGGCTGTGACTCTGATCGCCCTAAGTTCGATGATTTCTTACCTTACCTATAAAAAACGGATTTTTAGCGTGATCTTTGAAGGAACACCGACGCTTCTTATTCACAATGGAAAGATTCTCCATAAGAATCTCGACAAGGAACGTATGAGTGAGAGTGAACTCACAGCTCTTTTACGAAAACAGGGCCTTCACAAGAACTCAGAAATTCAAGATGCCATTTTAGAGGCTGACGGCACTTTAAGTGTGACAAAAAACAACTAGTGGGGATGAATGAAAAAGAGATTCGAAAATAAAAACGTATTGATCACTGGGGGCAACAGCGGAATCGGCCTTGCAACTGCCAAGGCCTTTATTCAAGAAGGCGCAAAAGTTGTGATCACAGGACGAAACGCTGAGACTCTCAGCTCCGCTCAAAAGGAGCTAGGCCCATCGCTCTTAGCTTTTCGTTCTGATGTTTCAAACCATGAAGATCTCAATCAGCTCTTTACTCAAATTCAATCCCAACTGGGCCGTCTTGACGTCGTTTTTATCAACGCCGGTATCTCAAACAGCAACCCTATCGAAAAGGTGACAGAAGAGATCTTTGATCAGCTGGTGAATACCAATTTTAAAGCTGCTTTTTTTACTGCGCAAAAATCCATCCCGCTTATGTCGCAAGGGGGATCTTTGATTTTTAACGCTTCAGTCTTGAGCGTTCTTGGCTTCCCAGGCTCTAACATCTACTCTGCCACAAAGGCGGCTGTTCGCTCTCTGGCAAGGTCTTTTTCGTCTGAATTTTTAGCTCAGGGAATTCGCGCCAACGTGGTCAGCCCAGGCCCAGTGGACACTCCCATTTGGGAGAGAAACTCTGGTGTTCCAGCCGACCAAAAAGAAAAAAGAAAGCTCGCGCTCAGTGAACACGTCCCCATGAAACGTTTAGGAACTCCAGAGGACATCGCAAATGCAGTGTTGTTCTTAGCCAGCAACGAATCCGCATTCATCGCTGGCAGCGATCTTTTTGTCGATGGTGGGATGACTCAGATTTAAAGCGTCTGAATCAACTCAAAAGCGGCTTTAAGCTGAACGTCAACGTCAAGCCTTTTAGCCACTGAATATTTTGCTCTCAGCTCACGAACTGTAACGTCTTTTGGCAAGCTCACTTCAACATCAGGTTTAAGACCTACTCCCTGAAAGCTGTGACCTTGTGGAGACAAGAACTCTTGAACCGTGTATTTCATAGCAAAGTGGTTGGGCAAAGTTTCAACACTTTGGGCGTTCCATTTTCCAAAGGTTGTCTCTCCCACGAGCTTTAGATTTTTGTTCTCTTTAAGAGCTGCAGCCACAAGCTCAGCCCCACAGAAGGTGCCCTTATTGGTCAGCAGTACGAGCTGGATGTCTTTATTTAAAATTCCTTTTTGCGCTGAGAATTTTTCAACACTCCCATTTCGATTTTTTGTCGATGCAATGGTTGAATTTTCAGGAAGAAAAAGCTCTGCAACTCGAACAGCCTGTTCAAAACCGCCGCCTTCGTTATCACGCAAATCCACAATAAGACGTTTAAACCCCTGTGAGTTGACTTTTTTCAGCTGAGCTTCGACAAGCGATGGAGTCTGTGCACTAAAAAAGCCAATACTAAGAAGTCCGATCCCTTCACCGACCTTTTCAAACTCTACGGGTGTCCAGGGAACGATATCTCGTTTTAGACTTACATTAAGAATTTTATCCTCCCGCAAGATTTTTAGCTCGATACTCTTTCCAACTTCACCACGAATCGATTTCACTAGGTCTTGAAGGTGCTGTCCTTTAAAGCGTTTGCCATCGACGCTAAGAATTTGATCATCGGTTTTGAGACCCGCCTTCTCAGCAGGAGATCCTGGAAGCGCTTTTAAAATTTCTCCATAACCAGTGCGCTCATCAAACTTTAGCGTCGCCCCTATTCCCGTTACTTTCCCAGAAAGATCAGCATCTAAATCTCTGAGATCTTGCGGAGACAGTAACTGGTTCCAAGCCTGCCCTTCTGCATTTAAAGACTGAAGCATCCCCTGTGTGGCCGCCTCATAAAGCTGGTCCTCAGTGAGATTTTTATTGACGTATTTTTCAAGGAGCTTTTGCATGACAACCTTGAAGTTACTTTCCGCTTCAGAAAAGTTCTCTTTTGCAGAAGCCGCCCAGCCCATTACAAGAACGAGAGAGAAAAAAACTATTTTCATAAATCCTCCTGATTATAGAACATGGGTGCTTGCCGGAAGTTCAGAGTTCAAATCAAATAAAATTTCATGAGGGAATCTGGTTTCAACAGACCGCTCTTTAAAAAAAAGAACAAATAAAAAAACACCCGCAGCAAGCGCAGCTCCTACTGAAAATGTAATTAACCAAGGCTTTGGCCGCTTTGCATGGTAGCGAAGGCGACTCCACAAATTCGAAGATAGCTGAGGAACTGGAGCTGCAGACTCTAGAGCCCTTTTTAAATCAAGGTACTCGACCAAAATCTCTGGATCTGTTAAAAGCTCACGCTCCACGAGCAAACGCGATGACTCATCCAAAGTCCCAAAATAAAATGGAAGAAGCACTTCAGACTTCATGAAATTCCTTTCGCAAAATTTCAACAATACGATGAAACCGAGACTTGACGGTCCCGAGAGGAATATCAAGGCTCAGCGAGATAGCTCGGTGGTCAAGCCCCTGCTTTTTAAGCTGCCAGGTTTTTTTTAAATCTTGTGGAAGCAAATCCTCAGCCTTGGCAAGGTGCTGATGCAAATTTCGGTCAATGGTCTGTTCCTCGAGGCAGTGAGCGCTTTGAATATTTTCAATATCTCCCAAAACATCCCGACCCGCCTTTTTTGAAGCATTCAAACTTTTGTTTTTAGCCACCGTATACAACCAGCTTTTGAGGGTCCCTCCAGCGTGGGCCTGGTACTTCCCTGCAAGGAGCTCTAAAAACACGTCGTGCAGAATATCTTCAGCGCCCTCAGAACTGGGCACAAAACGGTAGACGTAGCGAAAAAGCGGATCTGCATACCTTTGGTAAATCACAGCAAAGGCTTTTTCTGAGCCTTCAAGAAGCTGAATGTACACGGCATCGTCATCGGCTCTATTCACGGCCCCACCCTTCATTGACTTATAACAACACCGGGCCCTCAAGGTTCAGAACTTTTTTTAAACTGGAGCACGACACTGTTGGTCGGAATTTCGGACGTTTGGGGGGCTTTCGTGGGATTTGAGCTTCGCCCCGGGATTGCACCTGGCCCTGTTCATGGTTTGCCCCTACTGCTCTGTTTCTACCTCTGTCATCGCGTCTGGTTCCTTCATTCGAAAAATCGATGGAATCCAACTTCGTCGGTTTCTCTGTAAGTCCTGCGAAAAGACCTTCTCTGATGCCACATTTGAAGCCTGCTACAGACAGAAAACGACACCTCAATAGGCTCATCTATGAAAACATTTTGCTCCGGCTCGCAAAGGCGAGTCGCTCTGAGCTACCGGATCCACAGACGCACTGTCGTCCGAAAGATCCTATTTGCGCAACAGTGCTCGAGATCTGGCTCAGGGAACATAACCAAGCTCTTTCCAAAGCCAAATTGCGTTGAGCTGACGACAGATGGAAACCGTTGAGCACACCAAGTGCAAAACCTGTCTCTATCGCCGTAATGGTAGAGTCGACGCGTCGAATTTTAGCGATGGATGTGGCGCAGATGCCGGCCAAAGGGCTTTTGGCTAAGATCTCTCGTAAAGAATACCATTCCAGTATCCTGATGAGAGAGACTAAAAGTTCGAAGGGACCTTTTAAAGTCCGTGACCTCACTGATCAGTCCGACAGCCGAGATCAAAATCCGATGAGCACCCAGGGTATCCGAGTCAGATCAGGAGTTCTTCCCCTATGCTGGGGCACCGGTTTTAAAGGACGCCGGGCCTGCGTGACAGGTCAGGGAGCTTAAACGAGGGAGCGAGTGGATCGGCTCAAAGCTCATTTGACGATGTATATGGCCTACCACAACTTGTTCTTACTAGAGCACCCCGCAAGATAAAGACAAAAACCCGACAGATCAAAACCTTCATCCCACGTCCGGGCGAAAATTCACCGACAGTGTTGTGCTCCAGTTTTTAAATTGAACCTGCTCTTCATTCCAAAAAACTACCTCGATCTCGTGACCGGATGGATCCTGTACATACCAAGATGTGGAAAACGGATAAACGACTGGGCTGTCGTAGTATGTTTCAAGGTTGAGATCTTTGAGCGTCTTTTCCCACTGCGCGCGATCTTTCATTCGAAACGCAAAGTGATAAACGCGATGAAAGCGCTCGAGGTCAGGGTTATTTTTAACCACATTTTTCCGATTCCCCTCTTCGTAAACGCAAAGTATGGAGTCTCCGCTTCTTAAAATGCTCCACACTCTTCCCAGTGGAGTCACGCCTTTTTCAACGACTTGAAAATCAAAAACCTCACGGTACCAAGCTATAGATTCGGCAAGGTTTGCGACGGTCAAATTGATATGGTCTAACGACACCTCTTTATTTTTTTGTGACATAGTCACCTCCTGCACAAACCTTAATTCGCAGTAGACAAAATATAAACATAGATGCTAATATATTAGCCAATGGATAACCTTGCCATCATTACAAAAAATCTTGCTGAAAATTTGCTGACACTTAGAAAAAAGCGCTCCCTCAGCCAAGCCCAGCTGGCAAAGATGGCAGGTCTTCCACGCTCAACGGTTACCTATTTTGAATCGGGATTTGGCAATCCCTCCCTCGTCAATCTTGCTAAAATCACGAGTGCCCTTCAGGTGAGTATTGAGGAGCTTCTCAGTGCCCCTCGTTCTCTCAGCAAGCTGATCAAATCTCGCGATGTTCATTCCTTTAAAAAAAATCAGGGTCTGTGTGAGCTTTTTAAGCTGCTTCCCGACCCCATAGTGGGGATGGAAATCGATCGTATGGAAATCTCCGCGGGTGGTCGTCTGGCTGGAATTCCGCATGTCGCAAACACTAAAGAGTATCTTATCGGGATCCAAGGCGATGTCGAAGTCCGGTTAGGGAGAGAGAAATACCTCGTTGAAGCGGGAGATATCCTTGCATTCCAAGGTGATCAGCCACACTCCTATCGAAACGTCGGGACCAAAAAAGCAGTTGCCCTCAGCGTTGTCGTCATTGCACCCGTTGGAATGTAAACTGGTGGATTTTCTCCTTGAGAAGAGCTACTGTGTCTCACCACTTCTAAGGAGCACCCATGATTACACCTCTTATCCTCGGACACGGTAGAGCCGGTCAGGCCATTGCGAAGTCTCTTGCCATTCTTGGCGTTATGCGCCCGGAGTTAGAACTGGCGCCTTGCGTGTGGCTGTCGCGGGAGGCCCGCCTTAAAGACGAGGCTGAAAAACACACGCGCCCCATTTTATGTATCGCGACTCCTCATGGTCGCCACGCCAAAGCGCTTCTTGAAGGCGCCGAAGCTGGATTTCAAGGTCTTCTGTGTGAGAAGCCCGCATGTGTGAGCATTGAAGAACTTTCGAAACTGCGAGAGATAAAAACACCAACAGGTATTTTTCATGTCTACAGGCAGACGTGGGGTTTACAGACACTTAAAGAAATTCTGACGGCAGGAACTTTTGGTGAAATTGTCAGTCTTGAAGGTCGTTACTGGCAAGCCTCTACCGCGGAGCGAGTGCTCACTAAACAAGGAAAATCTTCTAGCTGGAAAAATGACATCTCACTCTCGGGACCCTATGATGCGTTTCTCGATGTTGGTACCCACTGGGTGGATGCCGTGAGTTTTCTCTACGGCACAGTCCCCAAAAAAATCAAGGGGTGGAGATCTTACGTTGGCGCTGAAACTTCTCACCGCGACTCCCACATTCAACTTGCGATTGAATTCCCGAACGGTCGGGCTCTCGGATCTATCTCAAAAATCGTTCATGGTTCTAGCAACCATTTTGAGATTAATGTTATTGGATCGAAGATGGCTGCAACGTGGAATTTTTTAAGACCCGATGAAATCCTCATTGGCGAGGGGCGGGACGCGCGTGTATTAACGAGAAAAACAGTCAATCCAGTTTCCCAGCAGCCTCCCCATCAAGGATACATTGATATTGCTTCAAGACTTTTGGACGAGGCATTTTTTAAAAAGCCCAGTCCTTACCCGCGGCTTGCCGCAAATTTGGATTTACTGGAGATTATGCTTCTAACGTCTTGGGAAAGATCCGAGTGAAGTTTAAGAGCTAAATTTCCAGCCTCGGATTTTACGACGTAGGCTGGGTTTTCTTCAGAGCCATTGCGAACGATCGGTCGTCCTAACCATTTCCACTGCACTTTTTTGCCGACTCTAAATTTCATGAATTCTTCTTTAAACTGGGCCGTACCTGCGACCCAGTTTAAATCAGGAGATTTGGAATTTCAAACCCTAGGGGTTGTTCAGAACTTCGGCCATAGCTTCGCCCACACCTTTTGCAGAGGCGGGATTTTGACCTGTGACTAAGCGACCATCTACAACGACCTTTTTGTTCCACAAAGGAGCACTCTCAAACTTTGCACCCTTTTTAACAAGCGAGGTTTGTAAAAGAAACGGCACAACTTTAGTCATTTGAGCAGCCTCTTCTTCGGCATTGCTAAACCCTGTGAGGTGCTTGCCACTAACGAGCGGCGTGCCGTCAGACAACTGAACATTTACAAGAGCCGCCGGGCCATGGCAGACAGCCGCGACAACACCCTGAGCTTCATAAATCTCCTTAGAGATGCGCTGTATCTCTTTTGATTCAGCAAAATCCCACATCACTCCGTGACCTCCAGCATAGAGAACTCCAGCATAGTCTTGAGAGCGAATGTCCTTGAGTGCCAAGGTCGCAGTTAGTTTTCTAGAGGTTTGTGGATCCTCTAGAAATTTTTTGTTTGCAGCATCCGAAAGATCTCTACTTTTGGGGTCCATAGGCGCTTCCCCTCCAAGAGGGCTTGCAATATCGATCTCCCAACCTTTTTTCGCTAACTCGAAATAGGGATGAGTGACTTCTGGCAAATAATATCCGCTAGGTTTGCCTGTCTGACCAATTTGATTATGACTTGTAACTACAATGAGTATTTTCTTTTTCATGAGCTTCTCCTTTTCTAGTTTTTTTTTAAAATCATGATTTTGAAAAATCCGTTATTAAACATTGGGCCAACCACCGACAGAAGGTCCCCCACAGCGGCAGAATCCATATGGTCGGCTAAATGAGCTCCGTTATCCCACTCCTCAACAAACACAAATTCGGTGCTATCAGACATGGACTGCATGTATTCATAGGACCGGTTGCCGGGTTGGGCTCGCATCACAGGAATCATAGAATCTACTTTTGATTTAAATCGCTGCACATCTTTCGGCGCCACCTTTGCAATCCCAACAAAGCTCAAAGGCGAGTTCACTCCCCGATAATCTTGGTATTTTGCGGTGTTAATTTGAAAGGGAGGCGACACCTCCGAATAAGCACTCTGACCTGCGATAAGGCCTGCTAGCAATAGGACCATGTATTTCATTTTTTCTCCTCATGTTAAATCGCTGAATTGCGAATGAGCGGAACATAGCTCTTCAAAATAAATTTGAAAAATGAATGGTTTTAATTTAGTATATTCATCTTATGAATATTAGAGACATCGACCTGAATTTACTTGTTATTTTTAGATCGCTGATGGCCACTTTGAGTGTTTCGCAGACCGCAAAACAGCTTCATTTAAGCCAGCCGGCGGTAAGCCATGCCTTGAGCCGCCTTCGTCATGACCTTCGGGATGATCTTCTCGTTCGCTCCTCACGCGTGATGGTCGCGACTCCCTTTGCAAAACAAATTGAAGGACAAATCAATGATGTCTTAGCGCAACTGGAGACTGTGCTTGCACGAAAGGCCTTTGACCCTTCCCAGGCCCAGGGGCAAATTCGTATCCAGACCACCGAATACTTTGAACAGCTGGTTTTACCTCACTTGCTTTTGACACTGGGAAAGCAAGCTCCTGGCTTGCAGATTGTTAGTACGTCCACTCATGGAACTTTGCCAAAAGAAGATTTGGCGCAAGGTCAATGCGGTATTGCGATTGCCGGTTTTTTTGGCGAACTGCCTGAAGGTTTTTTTCAACAAGAGATTTTTTTAGATCGGATGGTTTGTCTGCGTTCTAAAGTCAAAGGTGGCGTCAATGGTCAACGGATCCCTCTACAAGACTACCTCAATTTAAAGCACATTTATATATCCCCTGAAGGTCGCCCGAGCGGCGGTATCGTCGACACCCTTCTTGCTAAGCAGAAGAAAAACCGTCAAGTGGTTGCCTCTGTCTCTGGGTTCGCGGCACCGGCGTGGATCTGTGTGAACACTGACTACAGCTGCACGCTCCCTCAACGGTTGGCTTCGCTCTATTGCGAAATTTTATCTTTGAATTGGTTTGAATTGCCTTTTGAAACGCCAAAAATTCGAGTGGTTCAAGTCTGGCATGGGAGGACCCAGAAGGATCCTCTTTTGCGTTACATACGACAGACCATCCACGACGCCTGCAAATTTGGTTATTCTCGAGGACGGACTTCTAAAAGCTCGACGTGAAAAATCAAATTTGAGTTGGGAGCGATATGCGGGCCCACCTGGCGATCGCCGTAGGCTAAGTGCGAAGGCACTTTAAGAGTGCGCTTTCCGCCAACTTTCATTCCTAGGATGCCCTGATCCCAACCTTTGATAACTCGTCCGGCACCTAAGACAAACTGAAAGGGCTGACCACGATCTAAAGAAGAATCAAATTTAGTTCCATTTTCAAGAACGCCTGTGTAGTGGCAAGTCACCAGAGCGCCTTTAATAGCCTCGAGCCCAGTTCCCACTGTGGTGTCTGTTAATTGCAGTTCTGTCATTGATCTTCCTCCTGTTGAGCTCAAACTGGGTCCTAATACTGTTGGTCGGAACACCGGACTCTTTCATCCAAGAGAAGCCATTTGAGCAAGGTGCCTTAAAACGAAATCAGCCTTTTTGTAGGCCATGACCATCTAAAACTCTTACCAGCGCATTGGGGATACTTACCAACAGTATTAGGACCCAGTTTGTGTTGAGCTCTCTACCAAAACTCATGTTGCGTCTCAACGACCCGCTGAGAGCCTAGAATTTTTTACGTAGAGACAACCCTTTACGACGCACAAAGATGTCTACTAACTTTTTAGTAGACATCTCCTAAAACTTTAGTAGATTGATCAAATAAGGAGTTAGCCATGGGTGGATCCAAAAAACCAAAAAAGATAGAAAAACTTCTCACTGAAGTGGAGCTTGAACTGATGAATGTCATCTGGGAGCTTGGAACCTGCACGGTGAAGGATGTACAGACGGCCCTGCCTGAAGATCGCGATCTTGCCTACACGTCGGTTGCGACCATCATGAAAATTCTAGAGCAAAAAGGGGCCTTACAAAGCGAAAAAAAAGAACGAGCGCATGTTTACTCACCCAGCTTATCTCGGACCGACTACGAACTCATGAGCCTTCGTCACCTCACGACGAACGTCTTTCGCGGAAATCCAAACTCTATGGTCATGCGTCTTCTTGACGACTCTGATCTTACAGAAACCGAGCTTGAAACGATTCGGCAGATTCTCGAAAAAAGGCTAGAACCATGAAAACAGCCCTCAATCTTTACTTCCAAATGCACCTACTCCTTTTGGGAACATTTTTTATTTTTCTTTTGGCCCGCAAGGTAGGTGCGAAAACAAGCTACTCATCTTTGGTCCGCATCGCGCAGATCTTGATCATCACAAGCCTTTTTTCACCAGTAGTTTTGTCGCTACTTCCTCAGCACCGGATGCCAACATTGAAATTTGGAGCCATTCTCCCCGTCTCAGAATCGGTTTTGCAAAAGCAAGGGACCATGCGCGCGGTTCTGACACAGAAAAAATCGCCGGTGGCTGTGAAGAAGGACCTTTCACCATGGAACCTGATTTTTGAAATCTCTGCGGGCCAGACTCTTGGTACCCTCGCAGTTGGTATGATTTTGATGTTTATCCGGTTGGGAAGGAACTATCGTTTGCTTCGAAATCTTTTGATAGAGTCTCACCCCATCCGGCGTATAGGAAGAGTGACCCTCCTTGTTTCAGACTCCATATCAACACCTTTTTCTGTCCTTTTTGGGAGAACGGCGTGCGCCTTATTTCCAGTCTCACTCTTAAGCTCCACCAAAGACTTTCAAATCGCCCTTAAACACGAATTACAACATCATCGCCAGCGCGATACAGCCTGGGCGTTTTTTTTAGAAGTTCTCGTTTGCGTGTTCTATCCCAATCCTTGGGTTTATTTATGGAAAAGAGAGATTACAGAATTACAAGAATTTTCCTGCGACGCCGTTCTTATCGGCCGAAAAAGAATTTCGCCGCAGGACTATGGCAGCACCCTTATCAAAGTGGCAGAGGCTGCCCTTAGAAACCACCACCTGCTTGTCGGTACCACAGGCATGGCGGCGGGATCTAAGAACACTCGCCGCTTTAAATCCACTCTACAAAGGAGAATCGAAATGTTTACCCTCCACAAGTCACCACAAAGGAAAAAATCCTTTGCTATCGGCTTTGGTACCTTCTGCTTATTAGGCACCATCACGGCGGCCTACGCCTCTCACCAGGCATTTAGCTCGCCCCCACGCACGTCACCTCATCCTGGTCATGCGACTTTTGATCCGAAAGTTCAGTCCATCGCTGAAGATGCCTTGCAAAAAGCAATTCAATCTTTTGGCGCCAAAGCTGGTTTTGTGCTTGTCAGTGACCCGCAAACGGGAAGGCTCCTTGCTGTTGCCAATGCCACCCGAACTGGACAGCCAAAAAATGCATGGGCTCTTTCTTACCGAATGCAGCCAGCCTCTCTGATGAAGAGCATCGCTGCGGCAGCTGCCGTTGATGCTGGGGCCACAAGTTTTGATGAGGCGTTTGATTGCGAGAATGGCACGTACAAATATGGTGGTCATGTTTTTCATGATTACAAGCCATTTGGAAAACTGACAGTCACTGACACCGTTGTGAACTCCAGTAATATTTGCGGAATCAAAATCGGCGAGCGCCTTGGCGCCGCAGGACTTGAAAAAGCCCTAAGCCGATTTGGATTTGGCCCAAATGGTGTCACTCATGATTTTCCAGAAGCATTGCCAGGAGAAATTCCAAACCCCACACAGCTGACACAGGAAGAATATGTCGCGCTAGTAGCAACCGGAGTTTCTGCTCAGCCAAATTTAAAGATCACTCCTCTTGAGATGGTGCAGGCTTATGGTGCTTTAGCCAACGGCGGGAAAGTGATGAAGCCAATTTCGGCAAATGCCCAAGAGTCCGAAGTTCTTCAAGAAGCGATTCGCCTGGAGAGCAGTCAAGGTATTAAAAAAGTTCTCGAAAAAGTAGTTCAAGAAGGAACTGGCAGGCGTGCACAAAGTCGCCTCTACACCACAGCCGGAAAGACAGGAACCGACTACACCCCTGGCGCGAGTTCCAATCCCGAGGCTTTAGGCGGAGAAAAATCCATCGCAAGCTTTGCTGGATTTGCGCCGGTGACCAATCCTCGGGTCGTCGTCTATGTAGGAATCATTGAGCCCACAAACTCAGAAGATCATCTCCCTCACGGCTCTGAACATGCGGCCCCCGTTTTCCGTGAAGTGACTGAGCGCGTGCTCCAGATGATGAACGTTCCGCCAGATAAAAATTAATCCCTCCTCGTGAGCCGAAGCGTAAGCTCGGCTCACGAACTCTCGTTTGCACCTAGCCCTCCAGCGGTGTAGACTCCTTAATTATGAACAAACCAGAACCTACCGCCGTTCGAGTTGCCCTCTGGAGAGCTCTTCACATGGAGCTTGATTCTCCTCCCCATATTTTTTGCGATGGTCTTGGAGCTATGCTTATCGCGGAAGAAAACTGGCGCAGCCGCCCCGACATGGATCCAGCTTTTTCTAAAAGCATGCGAGCCTCGATTGTAGGGAGAGCTCGATTTATTGAAGATCTTCTTCAAGAACAGTTAAAAAATGGGCTCACTCAGTAAAGAGCCGGGAGTTCGATTTCGCAATCTCTCTTAAATCCAGAGGAAGAGAGGCTCACGCACAATTGCTTTGTCCAATCGTACACGTCAACCAGCTCAGTTTTTAGAGTCGACATCGAGTTAAGCGTAGGTTTTCGTACAAAACCCACGAAGTCATAAGGCACAAATCGGGCACTGATATCAGGACGTCGGTTCGTCGATAGCTTGAAGTCTTCAACAAAACCAATCAATTCTAAAACCGATCGCGATTTCTCTTTCGCGAAAAAATCTTCCATAAATCCGCTGTCCCATCCAAGCCACTGCGAAAGTCGATGGTCTTCGTAGGACTTCATGACAAAATCTTTTTCCAAAAAGCAATTGCGAGCGGAGACCATGATTTTAGCTTGGATCACATTCAACCACGCCTTTGACTGATTGCTAGAAATATCAAAACCTTTTTTTGAAGGTTGTAAACCTTCAAACGCCTGAACACTGGCCATTTCAAGTCCGCAAGTAAGGACAGGACTTGAATTCTGCTGGATGGATTGAACAGTGGTTCGCAGGGTCTGGCCAAAAGCGATCACCTGTCTTTTAAACTCCTGCTTACGGAGATCCAGTTTTAGCCATTCATCTCCGCCTTGAAGAATCAGCTTGTCGACAAGCTTTTGAAACGCAATCGCGACGTCCTCATCTCCACCCACGCGATGTGCAACTTCGTGGGCTGCAAGAGCAGCCACATCTCGCCAAACATTGTAGATCGTGGTCTTCTCTGCAATAGCAACATCATCAAAACAAACTTCTCTTGGATCCTTGTTAAAAGCCGTACCATCTTTGGCATCTCCGTTAAGATCTAGACATTTTGAGCGGTCTCCACTTGTCAGCTGAGACGGCGTCACAAAGTCAAGAGCATCTAAAATACCTAAGGTTGATGGCCTTACGACATAAGGAAAAACCACTTTTCTATAAAAACCATAGCTATCCAAGCCTTGGGCAGGATGATTCGGAAGAACATCAAATAAAACCAAGTCTGTGAGCCGCTCTTCTGAATTGGGTCTCATAAGGCCCAAAAGAAGTTCAGACAAATGAGCCTTTGCATACTTCATCGCCTGCACAACCTCCTGAGCTGTTGCTTTGCGATCTGAACTTGGAAGAAGGAGTCCTCCTGCACCAGATCCAGGACCGGTCGCCAGAGCAATGCTCGTGGATAATAAAAGAATCGTTGTGATCAGAAACTTACGAGTGCTCATCGCCAGTTTCCTTTTGCAATTTGAAAGCCCAGGACCGGCCAAACCCAGCGTTAAGGACCCCAAATGAGGTGTTTTGATTCTAGACACGAGGTCAAATTTTGTAACATTGACGTTCTTCACATAAACTCCTTCGTTTTGATTAGATTTAGATTGGTTATACATTTCAACAGTTTGATGCGCAACGTTATTATTGTTACAATATTACCAACGTGGTAATATATTATTACCATGACAAAAAAGCTGTCTGTTTTTGAGTTTGACGACTACCGCTCGTATTTGAAGGCAGCCATAGCCAATCACGGGGAGTCGTGGGGCCTTATTGCCAAGATGGCAGAAGCTGCAGAATGCCAACGTCCCTATCTTTCAAAAGTTCTTTCCCAAGAAGCCCAGCTCACCCCGGCTCAAGGCTTTGGGCTGACTCAGTTTTTCTCTTTGGATTCTGAAGAGGCGCAGTACTTTCTTTTGATGTTAGAGTCCGAACGGGCTGGAACCAAAAAGTACCGCGATCATATCCAAAAAAAGTTGATGGACGCACGCCGAGACTTCGAAGTCAGGCAAAAACAGCAAGGCCGCCCTGCCCTTGAACTTAGCGAAGGAGTTGTCGCCTACTATTCAAGCTGGCTGTCTTCAGCTCTGCACATACTGGTGAGCATTCCCGAATTCCAAACTCTTAAATCCATTTCTTCGCGCTTTCAAATTCCAGAGACTACAGCCGAATTTTATTTAAAAAAACTAGCACAAGATGGCCTGGTCAAAGAATCCAAAGGGAAATGGGAGTACGCCGCTGGAAATAGACACCTCGCCAAAAACTCTCCCTACACCACTTTCCATCACAGCAACTGGCGTGGCCGAGCCATGATTGATGCTCAGGCTCCGCACACCGATGGCGTGCACTTTACCGTAGTGCAAAGCCTGAGCCTTCGAGATTTTGCAAAGCTTAAGCAGCTTGTGCACACGTTCTTAGATGACGCTGGAAAAATCGCAGCTCCCAGTCGCGAGGAAGAACTGATCTGCCTTGCTTTGGATTTTTTCAAAGTCTAGAGCAGCTCTCGAAGGCCCGCAAACCCAGACGTAATTTCTTTTTCGCTAACGCCGGCAAAACCAATACGCAAGTGGGTCCCTTGAGATTTCAAGTAATCCATTGTGGCTTCATTTTGGAAAAAAATCCCTCTCTTTTTTGCTAAGTCAGAAATTTTTTTTGAATCTCTGTGAAGGTTCACCCAAATGGACATGCCCCCATTGGGGTTTGACCAGCTTATTTTGGAATGAGCCCTCGTCTTTTCAAGTTCCTCGAGCATGTGAAAATACCTGGTTTCATAAATTCGACGCATCTTTCGCGAATGCCTCTCAAAACCACCGTCCTTGAGCCAAGCCGAAAGCCCAATTTGACTAAGGCAGTCGGTTTGCCTTGAAACGAGGTATTTTTGATGGCAGATGCTATCGATAATTTTTGAATCGCATCCAAGCACTCCAAGCCGAGCTCCAGGAAAAAGCACTTTTGAAAAGCTACAAATATAAATTCCTAAATTCGTTTCGGCAGACAGTGGTGAAGGGGGAGGGCCAATGTAGTGAAATTCATGATCGTAGTCATCTTCAAGAATGGGAAGCACATTTTGCTCGCAAATTTGAATCAAACTTTGCCGGCGCCGAGGACTTAACGTGACCGTCGTAGGATACTGATGAAGAGGCGTCACGTAAATCATTTTTATGGGATGCTTTTTGAGTTTCGATTTTAAATCATCAGTGTCCAGGCCCTCATCGTCAACTTCAATAGGAATCAGCTGAGCGCCTAACCTTTCAAATAACCTCCATGCTGGTGGATAGCCTTTTCTTTCAATAGCGATCTTGTCCCCGAGTTTCAAAAAAGCTTGGCAAGCGAGGTAGAGCGCTTCCTGAGATCCGTTAGTGATCAAATAACTTTGATTGGAAAGGTCTCGGCTTTTTCGCAAATACTCAGAGACTTCTTGTAGGCACGATTTAAGACCTTGAGTCACACCGTAGTTAAGATCGCTGGGCTTGGCCCTTTTAAGGGCCGCCGAAAGTGTCCTGCGGAATTCATCCTTAGGAAAAAGTCTTAGATCGGGCTGTCCTCCCCAAAACTCTAAAGGATATCGCGTTTTCTCCAAGTCTATTTTTTCTATAGGCAGTAATCTCTTTGAAAGATCTTTAGGCTTTCGGGCAAGACTTGCTTGAGACTCTCCAATGGGAGTTTTTTTAGAAACTCTGTAGCGAGACCTCGCCGTCCCTTCAATCCAACCCTCGGCAACAAGGTCCTGACAGACTCGCATAACGGTAAATCGATGGCATCGATACAATCTTGAAAGTTCGCGAGTGGACGGAAGAATCTCTCCAGATTTGAACGATCCTGCTTTCACTTTGGCGATGAGGCCTGAGTAGATTTTTTGATAAATGGTTTTACCCAAATTGAACCTCTTTATCTGGTCTAATTATTTTATTTTTTCTGGTTGTTTTCTATAGACCACAACTGATTTATACATTTTGCATGAAGCAAACACAAGATAAAGACAATTGGGTAGAACCTGTTTACAAAGACGGTCGGCAAATTCAGTTGGTGCCATTGGCCCCCGCTCATCTGGAAGATCTATCGCGAAACCTTCTGGTCCCCGACGTGTGGCCTTATGTTCATTGGCAAACACGAACACGCGAGGATCTGGAACGTGAAATCCTTGAGTCTTTAAAAAAACGAAGTGCAGGTATTGGCAATAGTGTCGCCATGATCCTTAAAGGCACTAGCGAAGCTGTGGGAATGAGCCGATTTATGTCTTTTAATCGCATGCACAACTACTTAGAGATTGGTGGCACATGGGTGGCCAGCCGCTGGCAGAAATCCTTTGTGAACACGGAGGCTAAACTTCTGATGCTGACTCACGCATTTGAGTCTCTCCATTGCCAGCGTGTGGAGTTTCGGGTCGACGCTCTTAACTTTAATTCGCAAAGGGGAGTCCTTAGAATTGGAGCCAAGTATGAGGGAGAGCTTCGAAACGCTTGTCGCTTTCCCGATGGTCGTCGGCGCGACTACAAGGTGTATTCGATCTTAGATTCCGAGTGGCCCAATATCAAAGTCACACTGAACTGGTATTTGGATAAACATGTACCTGCCTGAATATTCAAAAAACGAAAACCAGAGCCTTGCCCTAAAATTGATTCAGGACTATCCCCTGGGCCTTCTCATTTCCGCAGGAGGTCTTCAGGCCAATTACCTCCCTTTTATTGTCGAAGAAAAATCCGTAGAGATCGCACTTCTCACACATATGGCAAAAGCCAATCCGCACTGGAGAGATCTTCAACGCGAAGTGCTCGTCAGCTTTCAAGGACCTAACCACTACATCTCCCCGACCCTCTATAAAGACCCCATGAATGTCCCAACCTGGAACTATGCAGCTGTGCAAGTCTATGGGCACGCAGAGCTCATCTCAGAAAAAAGTGCCGTAAATGCTCTCTTGCACAAGACCGTAGAAACTTTTGAAGCTCGTAATGGCACGAGTTGGACTTACGACATTCCCGCGTCTTTTCAAGCGAAGTTAGAAAACATGATTATTGGACTCAGAGTGAATGTCACACGCGTCGAGGCTAAATTCAAACTCAGTCAAAATCGCACCCCTGAAGATTTTCTTGGAGTGATGAATTTTTTTAAAAACAGAAGTAATGGCAAAGAGATGTTTGAGTGGATGACTAAGGCTAAAACGTTTTTGCTTTGACGAATTGATATTCAAATCCTCTTCCTTTTTTTTCCTTTGACAAGGACCCAATCTCGCACCCACGAGCGAGAAGCCTTCGAACGACGCTCGCTTCTGATTTCAAAATATTCTCAGCCCTTTGAATTTTGAAGGTTTCATCAGACCCCACCCATTGACTGAGGTAATACAACTCTAGCTCCTCCCAAGATTTGAAGTCTAAATTAGCTAGCCCCGACTTAATACGAATACCATCTCCCTTACCCAAGGTGAGAAAAAATCCTTTGTCAACCTGTTGAATGGACCAGCTCAATCCGGATTCGCTAATCCAATGATTGACTCTATTGTGAATATTTTCGATTCTCTTTGTTGCAAGCCTGACGTCATAAAACTCACCTGGATAAAGTTTTTCAAACAATCGGCCTTTAAGAATCGGCTGATAGAAATCACGACACAGAGCTAACACAAAAAAATGTGGGAGCGAAGCCCTTGCTATCCCCTTCTCTGAGAGATCATCAACCCTTGCCTCTAAAAGGTTAAATATGCGAAGGCTCTCTGAACCTAAAGGAGGATCGGTATCAACGCGAAGATAATCTGTGCCCAAAGCCCCCTTGAGTTCGCCAAAGGTCCTTGTCATACGAGCTCTGTAGCCTGGAAACGGCGTTCCCACCCAGAGTTTCTCCGCCAAACGCAGATCTCCAGTGACAAGCGCTTCATAAAAATCACACTCTCGAAGAACCGACCAACTTAGCTCCGAACGAGAGACTTTTCGCAGCTCTTTAAAAAGAGCCGGAGCCTCGCTCGGATTTTCAAGGGCCGCGATAAAGGTTCGCCATTTGCGCAGACTGGAACCGTGAAGAGGGTGCGACGCTAATTCTGTTCCCTCAAGCCTATTAAGCAGCTTTCGCGACTGTGAAGTTTCTTTGAGAGACAAGTGATAGAGTAGCCTTTGTTCAGTCACATGGAGCAAAAGTAGAGGAAATTTTTCGCTTTTTAATTCAGCCTCGACAGACTCAAGGAGCGGCGGCAAAAGGTGAAGCTCGTTAAGTGTCACATAACAAGAAATGAGATTAAGCTTCAACACCAATCTACGGTATTCATCACAATCCCAGGTTTCCAGAAGATCTAAAAAAATAGGGACCGCTAGATGATGATCCCACTCTCTTAAATAGGAAAGAGCTAGTTGAAATTTAGCGAGAGGAAGATTCAAATTTGCCTTTAACAGATTTTGGGACTCGCGAACGGCCCCCACCAAACTAAGACTAGCGCCGTATTCAAGCTGAGCCCGCGGATCGATGGGCCCCTCAGGATTTTCGGACCTCACGTGCGGCCTTAAAATACGAATCGAATACTCGATGAGGCCAGCTCTCCTTGCCAAGTTGCAAGCTTGAGTTGCATCAAACACATCGAGGTTCTTAGGAATATATCGAAGCAAGAGATCTTGCGCATCTTTGATCTCCGCAGAAACTATTTTGGATTCGATTCTTTCAAAAATTTCTTTCGACATCTCTAAGCTTAATTATGGTTGATAAAAATGTATTTAGGCGAAAGCTTCACCCTATCACACTGCGCTGGAAACTTCTGGCTCGCTTGAAAGTTATCAATCGGAACCCAGAAAATTCCATTTTGTAAAAAGAGATCACTTGGAACCCAGTATTCAGGCTTTAAAAATCTCACTCTATATGTGTTACCAGTACGAGGGGCACCATTGAGCAATAGGTTGGGAGGAATATAGAAATCCTCATCAAATCTGGCATCTTTCAAATCGGTGTTGAAGTAAATTGGGTAATCGATTTGGGTACGCTCTACAGGGATCGTTGACCAATCGATAGACTCTGGATTGTTCACCGGAATCTTCACGGATGGAACTACCGTCCTAAATTTCACGCGAACTTTTAACTGAAAAGGATCCTCAGTCTTATGAACTCTTAAGATAGCATCAGCAAACGCAACAACTTGGTCCTCTACAATTTGTTGGCCCCTACAAATCGCATAAATGAAAGAGTCGCCTTTTTCAGAGAATCTTGGAACTGTCTCAGACTCTTGAAATATCTTGTCGGCAACACTCAATATATTGGGACTTGGAAGAGAGCTCCTGATGTCCTTTTCTTCAACGAAGGCGCGCGGGATGTCCTTACAATCTTTGCGAATAAAGTAAGTCTCCCCTCCGGGAAGCCTCTGTAAAACAGTATCAATTTGAGATGAGTCTTCGCAATCAGGGTTCAAAGAATAATAGAGTTTTCCTTCATACCCGTGGTTATTGCCGGTGGAATCCTGAGCAGCGAGAGACTTTGGCGCCGTCAAGTTGGCTAAAGTCGAGGAGGGTTCGGAGACAACGGGTTTACCACTGTGACAGGCTTGAAACCAAATTAGAGCTAAAGCGAGTCCACCTACGACGTAAATCACTTTATTTCGTCTCAATAAAACCCCCCATTCAAAATGCTATCGGAAAGTTTGATTCGAAACATGAGCTTGCAACAGGACTTTCGCCGAGGTCAATTTTTTGAGTTGAAGGTAGGAGATTGTTTCGTATTAGGACATATCTCGAGCAAAATTCTAGGAGTTTTTCTCAGGCATTTTCTCATAGCATGAGGTCACAACTAAAGGAGACCAAAAATGCTAAACACATTCACTCTAAAGAGCCTCATACAACTGACGATAGGTTTTTTATCTATCGCTGTGACTTCACAATCTATGGCTCTCACCGCACCAGAGGCAAAACGGTCTTTTGGTGCAAGGTCCCCAGGTTCATTTGCTGACCGCACAAACATCTCAGATAGATCCCTCCACGCAGAAATTGTTTATCACGGCAATGATGGCTGGTCTGAGCTCAGAGGCGATCCGGATGACGACCATACACGTTATATTATGGGCCTTGCCCAGGATCGAATCGCCAGCGGAGGGGTTTTTGTGATCTCTTATTCTGGAATCCCCAAAGATGGTGACAGAACTGTTGACCTGGCAAGATGCGCGCGCGGAGATTTTGCGAGTAGCTACCAAAAGTTTGGCAATCGCCTCAGACTTGAAGGCCTTGCTGCCAAAGGCATCGTTATCCGTATTGCATGGGAATGGGATAACACTGGCACCACAAATATGGGTATTGGATCAAAACCCACTTCGACTCAGCTTGCGAACTTCAAAGCTTGTTATGCAAACATTGTTACAAACATGAGAATCGGAGTCAAAAACGACGGAGTCGGGCGCCC
This sequence comes from Pseudobdellovibrionaceae bacterium, assembly GCA_044229295.1. Classification (GTDB taxonomy): domain Bacteria; phylum Bdellovibrionota; class Bdellovibrionia; order Bdellovibrionales; family Bdellovibrionaceae; genus JBGATJ01. Next base: position 14,501 of record JBGATJ010000033.1, on the reverse strand, counting down.
ACTTTTTGATTTTAATTCATCAACGGGGGCTACCACTGCATCGCTCACAAGTGGTTATCCCGGTGACAAATACGTTGATATCGTAAGCATGGAAGGCTACGACAATCGCGGCCCAGGCTGTCGTCCTACGGACCACTTATGCCGCTGGAAAGATTTTTACTCCCATGTTCAACAGGTATCGGCCTTCGGTAAAGCCCGTAACAAGCTCATGGCGTTTCCGGAATGGGCTCTTTGGGAGTTGTATAAAGATGACGGAAAAACTCTCTTAAGAGACGGTAATAACCCAGTCCACGTTGAAAATCTTTGCAAGTTTGCGAAGGAACCAGCAAACCGTGTCCACTACTTTAGCTATTTTTACTCTGGCGTAGGCGATCGCCACGACATTGGCCGATTTCCTTCAGCTCTTGCCGCTATGAAAGCGAATTGTCTGTAAAAAATTATATCAGGGGCTCTTTTTAAAGGGCCCTTGAAAAAATATCGAAAACCAATACATAATTCTAAAAACACCGCCGCCGAAAAAAGAAGGATGGAACGCGCGTGAAGAATTATGATGTCATCATTTCCGGAGCTGGTCCAGTGGGTCTCTTTTTAGCTTGCGAACTAGCTCTCGCCAAGTGCTCCGTCTTAGTCTTAGAAAAAACAAAAGAGTCAGACTCACCACTAAAACGAGTTCCTTTCGGAATCAGAGGTCTCTCTGCTCCGTCTATAGAAGCTCTCCAAAGGCGAGGACTCCTCGATCAGTTAAAGCTCCACAAAAAGATGAAAAGCCCGCACTCAAGTAGTGGGCATGGATCTCAGAGGCAGGTCGGTCATTTTGCCGGCCTCCCACTTCTTGAGGGAAATATCAATACGTCTCGCTGGTCTCACCGGCTACCAAGTTCGCCTGCAACAAGTCTTATCTCTGAAATCGAAGAGCTCGAAACAATCTTCTCATCTCGCGCAAAATCTCTGGGAGTTGAGATCTTGCGAGGTCATCCCGTCACTGATTTTCAGCAAACGCATGAAGGTGTTACAGTCCACTCTGAAGCTCATGCCTTTCAGAGCCAATGGCTTGTCGGATGTGATGGTGGCCGTAGCTTTGTTCGTAAAAATGCAGGTTTTGAATTTGCGGGTACGGAGCCTGAGTTTACAGGATACACGGCCCTTGTCGATATTGCAGATCCAGAAAAACTCAAAGCGGGTCGCAACGTCACACCTCAAGGGATGTACATGCAGTCTCAACCAGGTTACATCATCGTTCAGGATTTTGATGGTGGAGCTTTTCATGCAGCTGGCGAGGCCGTGACAAGGGGCCACTTTCAAGAAGTTCTCCGGCGCATCTCAAGCACTGATGTGACTGTGACAGCCCTGCATGTATCAACCACGTGGACCGACCGCGCTCGCCAAGCTACAACTTATCGCAAGGGCCGCGTCTTTTTAGCAGGCGATGCTGCCCATATTCACTCACCTCTTGGTGGGCAAGGTCTTAACCTTGGACTCGGAGACGCGATGAACTTGGGGTGGAAGCTCGCAATGACCATCCACTCAAAATCCCCCGAAGGACTTCTCGACACCTACCAAACCGAACGACATCCCATTGGAGTGCAAATCTTAGATTGGTCGAGAGCTCAAGTGGCCGCTATGAGGCCAGACCCCCATGCTCGCGCCCTTAGCGCGGTGATCCGCGATCTTCTTAACTCTCAAGACGGAGCAACATATATGGCAGGACGAATATGGGGTGTATTCACAAAGTATGACCTTGCAAGTAGTCACCCCCTCGTCGGAATGAGCGCCCCAAACTTTGAACTTCAAACCAGTGGAACTTTGAATGATCTGATGACTGACGGGCAAGGGATTTTTTTAGACCTCAATAACAAACCTAGTCTCAAGAGCCTAACAGACAACTACGGAGTCAAATATGCCTGCGGTAAAACGCAACTGGGGTCAAAGGCTCTGATCATTCGCCCCGATGGGATCATTGCATGGGCCACTGATGAGGAAATTAAAGACGAGAACGCAAAAACTGAACTTGCTAAGTGGTTTGTAAAGGGATGACAATCACCCGGTTTTTTTGTATAAGCCCTCCATGAAAGCATTTTGGTGGTTTAAAGACAATTCTATTGCCGGCATGGCTCGCCCGGGATTTAATGCCACTCGCTGGCTTGATCTTTCTTTTGATGAAAATCTTATTTTTGGATGGATTGGGCAGAGATCCTGCGGGACTGAAGACCTCCACGCTGTTGCTCAGCACTGTCAGAATTATGGCTCCAAGATTTTGAGTTTCTGCAAAGTTGACGAAGTTTCATTTCGGCAAGTTTGCAAAGATCTCAAGGATCCAGGAAAATTACGAGAGGTTTTTCAAAAAGTCGCTGACCGAACAAAATGCATTGATCAGTTTGATATTGGCTACAACCACGTGACCTTTCGTCTCAATAGCTCTCATCTGAATTCAGAGATTGAGTTTTTGAAAAATCAAAATATTGCCTCGATTGTTTCTTTAACGGAAAAGCCCAACCAGCACGAAATATTAACCGAGCATTTTAATTTGCACCATCTTCCGATCGATGATCTAACGGCTCCCAAATTCGAGCAAGCTCTTCAACTTTCTGAAATTATCAAGGCTAACAAATTGCAAAGCCAAAGCACCGCTGTTCACTGCATGGCAGGAATTGGAAGAACTTCAACGATGATCGTGGCAGCCCATCTTTTGCTAGGTGAGCCTTTGGATTCATTATTAGCAGAGCTCAAAATTAGAAATCCATTTTTTCTACTCACCGGATCTCAAGGTGATTTCATTAGGTCCGTAGCAAGTGGGAGAATATCTTGATAGATATTAACACCGAAGTTTTTACTTCAAGCTTTCAAATCCAGACACTGACTCGTGGCGCTCAGGTTGTTGAAAATCCAAATTGGTATCAGGTTGTAAGCCCGAACAATAAAACGCCCTCTGCCAACGAGGTCATCCACTCGAAAATATCAGAAGCTGATGTTCATTCCACGATCGAAAAAACGATTCAACAATACCAAGACCTAGGAACTCCTTTTAAGTGGTGCACATCCCCTTTTACGTCTCCTATAGATATGGGAAAAATTTTGGAGTCCTACAATTTCGGCTCGTGGCCAGCACGAGGCATGTACTATAGCTTAGAGCAGATTGATATTCCAGCGCTCCCCGACATCCACTACGAAGGCATCGATGACAAAAACCTCGAAGAGTACATGGACGCTTACTTCAACGGCTGGTGGCTTGATAGAACTCCATCAGAAGTGGAAAGGCAAAATCTCAAAGAAGATCTGAGGTGGAGCCTCCAAAACCGAAGGGCTCATTACTTCTTGGCACGTGCTCAGAATAGTGAAGTTGCCGGAACCGCGGGTTTTTTTCAAAAAAAGAATTCTGTGTATTTGGTTGGCGGAAATGTTCTTAGAAAATATCGTGGACAAGGAATCTATCGCGGTCTGATAGCCATGCGCCTCAACGAGGCTCGCAAACTTGGACTCAAGCTTGCGGTAACAGGGGCAAGGGAACGGACCTCAGCCCCTATTCTGGAAAAACTTGGATTCAAAACTGCTTTTAGGAGTCAAATTTATCAGTTCGGCGGAGTTTTACCAGAGTAATTTTTAAGGAACAAAAATTCGGGAAAGATCGACACGATTGAATTTGTAGTCCTCATTGGAACGAACACCACCATCAGTAAGCCACCAATACATCGATTTATTCTCGCGTTTGCGCTGGACCAAAAGCTCAATAGGTATAAAGAACGTTTTTTCACCTCCATGCCCAGACACTCGGCCCTTGATAATGAGGGCTAAGTCGGTGTGGGGATAGCGGTAAAGAATGGCGCTGTAAGGAAGAATTCTAAAATCAATCGGTTCAAACCCGACCCAATCACAACCCAGGACAGAGCCTATCTTACTGGCACAGTTGAGGGTATGGAAGCTTATCTCCTCGTTGATGCCGTCGACAAGCTCTTGATAGTCGATTCCTTGGGCGTCGGTGATAGACTGGATCGGTCTTGCGGACTTACTGTCATTAATAACGACTTTGACTCCAAGAGTTTCTACGGGAATGTCAATTTGTCTGGCAAAGACAAAGCTAGACGACATAAGCGCTAGCCCTAGAATTAAAAATCGCATGTGGACCTCCAAAATCAAAAAATATTTTACGGCGCGGCCTTTTTAACAGGTGGAATCTCATAGGTTCTAAAAAACAAAGGCGCTTCCAATTTATCAAAGTTCGCTGGACGCAACTGAGGCAGACGTCGTTGAAATTCATATATGAAACTCGCGCGATTGTTCATGAGATACGAATAAAAATTTGAGAGCGCTCCTTGCGAATCAGGATTTGCTTCTCGCACTTTTTGCGCAATGTAATCTGGCGTGAATACAGACACGACTTTGTGATAAAAATTTTCGTAAGGAGCAAAATCAATTTCAAAATCCAAAATAGAAAATGGAGCATCGCTACCGAAAGCTCCGGCCCCTTTAAGAGAATGATCGGCATCTAAATACACAGCTCGCTTATCTGACGAAGAAGAACCGATGTTGTGATAGTTAACATCAATATCGTATATCAAATATTGGAACATTCTTGTCAGCCAATAACTATGCTGAAGATTCGGATTGTTCTTGAGAGCCTCGTTGAAAGAATCAAGAGTTGGATAATTATCTAAATTCATTTTTAGCGAAACGGTGACTAAACTAGGCTTATCGTGACCTGGGAGCGTGATTTTTCTTCCAACGGTCACCGGAACCACAAAGAGCCCAAGATCTCTATCGATCTTGTACACCGTCTCAGATATCTCCGGGCTTGCATCTTTGACTATAGCCTCATAAGTTTCACCTTTGGAGCTTTTGATTTGAACGACGAAAACGTCATGAGAGAACGATTCATCACTCGCCATTTTTTGAAAACCAATGATAGCACCAGTCTTGAGAGCACGAGCGATGGACGACTCAGGCGCTCCTTTTTTAGCAGAGGATTTAAAAACATCTGCGCACAAATTGGCTCGAGCTGAATAACAGTTCGACAGCACGAATAGGTTGAGAAAGAGTCTCCTAGCAAAGCGGCGCATTTGATACCGCAGTTGCAAGCCATAAGCCACTTACAAACTGGAACCCGATAATGTTGGTGGACTTTGGCCCGGACAGGCCCGGGCACTTGACCCAAGTAAACCCTATTTATCCCGTAAATACTAAGAAAAATGGACTGTCCCAAAAACGATCCGCACTGTTTTGGCGTCCGGAATTCCGACCAACATTATTGGGTTCCAGTTTAAGCCACTTACCGACCCTTGTGGGCCGCCTTGAGCTTAGCAATATCGAGCTTACGCATCTTCATCATGGCAGCGATGGCGCGCTCTGCTTTTTCTGGATCTTTGTGACCAATGAGACCCGTTAAAACCGTTGGAATGATCTGCCAAGTAACTCCAAATTTATCAGTCAGCCAACCGCATCGCATGTTCTTGGCCCCTTTGCTGAGTCTTGACCAATAGTAGTCAATTTCCTTTTGATCTTTGCAAGAAACGTAGAGCGAAAACGCTGGGTTTAATTTGTAATGAGGGCCGCCATTAAGAGCTATAATTTTAAGACCGTTAACCACATAGGTTACTGACATTCCATCCTGATGAAGAATCTTTGATTTTGGAAATATACTGCAATGAAACTTGGCTGCCGCAGCAGCATTTTTATTAAACCACAAAAATGGAATCACTTTAGACATTCTACCCCCTGCTCCTACAATAAGAACCAATTGTGAAAAGAAAGGCAAGGAACTAAAAAGCGCGTTTACGAACGATGGAGTGCTGCCCCTGATATTGACCGTTGGGAGGGAGGGCATGAGAATAATAATCAGGAAAGTGACCCGTCAAATACACATTCCCTGAGCTGTCTTTGAGAAGATTCATAGAATAAAAACCGTTAACGTGATTTTGATAAGTCAAATTACAACCACTGTAACGTCGATAAATATTTTCATTGGACCAAGTGGCGCCGCTATCCGTGCTCGTACGAACATACCAAGCGGGCTCATTGGTGGCGCTTCCTGGGTACATCCCGCCGATATAGATTTTTCCCGCTGAGTCTATAAGCATCGAATACGGATTGATCGTGATTGTATCAGGACTTTGGAAGTCGTCGACCGTGGCCCAAGTAGCTCCGGCATCAGAACTTTTTCTGGTAATCCAATGACTGTTGATTTGATCGGCATAGTACCCTGAAACATAGATCGTGTTATTTCCATTCCAAGCAATTGAAGTTGCAATTGGAAAGATTTCGCCGCCGACGACATAATCATCTAGCGTTGTCCAAGTGGCGCCATCATTGGTAGTTTTAAAAACTTGCCAATGTCCAGGAGGAGCAGCCGTAGCTTGATTCGTACCTATAGCAAAAAAATCTCCGTTGGGCGCCACTGCCGTTCTAAAGATATTCATGGTTGAAGGAATCGCAGTCTGACTCCAGTTTGTTCCATTGTTGCTTGAAACCCTTAAAACCGTGTCAAAGTCAGCGCCATTTCCTGGATTTCCCATGGCCATGAGCTTTCCAGAAACAGAATTATAAGAGACCTGGTAGGCACCCCCATAACCACCGCTCACCTCCTGAAATTCTTCGTGAGTGCTCCAGAGCTTTCCAGAAATAGAGTTATAAGAGACCTGGTAGGCACCCCCATAGCCGCCGCTCACCTCCTGAAATTCTTCGTGAGTGCTCCAGCTTGACCCCGAGGTGTCTCCTTTGCGCAAGTAGTAGTAGGATTTAATGTCAGCGCCTTTATAGAGTGAGCCTCCATAGAAGATATTTCCCAAATTGTCTAAAACCATGCTGTATGGTTTCAGAAACGTGGAGCGATTGATGGAGTCCTCCGGAAAAAAGTCCTCGATAATCGACCAGGTCGCACCTTGATCACTCGACTTACGGATGATGACGTGCTCAGCAGCTCCAAACTGTTCGTAAGCATCCACGAGCACATACAAAGATCCAGATGAATCCATGACCGCTGCCACCGGCATGGTCATTTCGTGATCCACGATCGCATAGTCATCGACTGTGGTCCAACCATTGCCCTCGCCATTGGGCGAAGTTTGAGACTCATCAAGGTTTGTGCAAATGACTCCTTCGCGAGGATCCACTGAGCTTGAGTCATCCTTGCCTTTTTTTGTGCAAGACAAAATGGCCGTTCCGAGAATGAGAGCGCAAAGGATTTTCTTCATTCTGAAGTGTCGGAATGTTGTCTCAAGGGCTACATGGCGAGGTCGCAAATTTCGAGAATCACCGGGAGTTTAATTTGATCGATTAAATCTGGGTTCTGTAGAGAGGGCTTAAATGGATGACATGCCATTTGCCATCGCGAAATCCCATTGTTGTGAAGAAAACGTCGTCACGCAGCAGAAGACCGCCTAGCTCCACTGGAAAAAGAACTTTTCTATATTCAAAGTTTCTTTTTAATTCCATGACCTGAGAAACCTTAACACCTACCTTAGTTACTATGATCATCGTCGTGATCGATTTGCTATAACTTTGCTCCAGGATTTCGATTTCATCGTCAGCGAGATGCCCGAAAAGCTCATCGATCGTTCGGTCTATTTGGTTCCAACGATTTTGCTCGTCAGCCATGGTAAAATCTCTATTTTTATACATAGGCCTTCGTGAGGCAAAACACGGGCCATGCTAGAGAAAGCGCAGGAGTGAACTCCTGTCCGGCACAATCCGGCTACAGTTCGTTGCAGGTCGGATATACTTCTGGTCCACTCCAACTTCCATTCACGCAAGTTTTCGTAGCTGGCGTGCACGGCACTCCATGAGGAGAAGTGGGCTGGAGGTATCCTGTAACGGCAGATCCGTGGACCTGACCATCACAGCTTTTTGAAAAATTATCGCAAGAGGGAAAAAGTGCTGGTCCTTGCCATTGTCCTGAGATGCAAGTCTGAACCCCCACATCACAAGGCGCATCTCCGTATGTCGTCGGTGTCAGAAATCCCTGCTGAGTTGAACCTTCCACACATTGCTCAAGAGCTTGCACGGTTCTGGCGTTCTGAGAAACCCCTCCGGTGGTACAACCTAAGATCGGAATTAAGCAGGAGAAAACAAAAACAAAAAATTTTTGGCACTTCACGAAAGCCTCCAGGATTGGCCTCTTTTAAAGATTATGTCTATCCTAGGCAAATTAAATCGACGTTCCTCAACCTCATAAGTCGGTTTGGCTGGACCAATGCGCGCCGCATCGAAACGGTGCATATTTCCTTTTTCAAAATCACAGATACACTCCAGGTACTCAAACCCCAGGAGAAAAATGGAAAATCAACGAGGAGACTTCTCACGCGACCCCCGAATTTTTTATCTCAGTGCCGTTGCAGTTTTGATCGGCGCCATTGCAACCGTTTTTGCAAAAGGTCTTATTCTGCTCATCGCCTTATTCACGAATATTTTTTATTACGGGGAATGGAGTGTTTCGGCGAGAGCTCCCTCCATGGATCACTGGGGAGCTTTTTTTATTTTTGTACCAGTCATTGGCGCTTTGATCATTGGCTTTATGGCACGCTTTGGTTCTGAAAAAATTCGTGGTCATGGAATTCCAGAAGCCCTTGAGGCCATCTTGTTTGGCAAGAGCATCATGCAACCGAAAGTGGCTGTTTTGAAACCATTGTCATCCGCAATTTCAATTGGTTCGGGCGGCCCATTCGGAGCTGAGGGACCGATCATAATGACCGGAGGTGCTGTAGGCTCCATCATTGCGCAGTTCCTTCATCTAACATCGGCCGAAAGAAAAACTCTTCTTGTCGCTGGAGCTGCTGCGGGGATGGCAGCCGTTTTCAACACACCTATAGCAGCACTTTTACTAGCTGTTGAACTTCTGCTTTTTGAGTGGAAGCCAAGGAGCGTGGTGCCTGTCGCCATCGCCTGTTGTACGGCAGCACTGGTGCGAGCTCACCTCATGGGTGATGGGGTGATCTTTCCAATTGGATCACACATGCCATTGAGTGATTTAGAATTGGTTGGCGCTGCAGGCTTGGGATTACTCACAGGAGTTTTCTCAATGTTCTTGAGTCAATCTCTCTACAAACTCGAAGACGTGTTTCAAAAATTGCCTTTTCATTGGATGTGGTGGCCTGCAATTGGCGGTCTTGTTGTGGGTGTTGGCGGCTACTTTGAGCCCAGAGCCCTCGGCGTTGGATACGACGTGATATCTGATCTTTTAAACGGACACATTATTTGGTCAGTACTGCTCGGGCTTTTTGTAGTCAAACTTGTGATTTGGATTTTTGCTCTGGCCTCGGGCACTTCGGGAGGTGTTTTAGCACCCCTCCTTATTTTCGGTTGCTGCCTTGGTACCGCTTTTTCAATGCTAATGCCTGGCTCTCATTTGGCAGGAGTGTGGGCTCTTATCGGGATGGGTGCGATCATGGGCGGAATGATGCGTTCCCCGCTCACCGCCGTCATCTTCTGTTTTGAACTTACAAAAGACCCTCAAATTCTACTTCCGCTCTTAATTGCATCGGTTGTGTCATATGCCTTTACAGTCCTCCTTATGAGTCGTTCGATTCTCACAGAAAAAGTGGCGCGACGAGGTTTTGATATATTTCGCGAGTATTCTGTGGACCCCCTAGAAAGATACGCGGTTAAAGATGTTTTTTCGAAATCCACTGTGAACCAGGACGTAAATACCCCAACTATTTTTCCTGAAGAGTCTTGTAGAATGGCTGCAGACCGCATGGCTCAGCACGATACCGCGCATCTTCATGTTGTGGATCGAAAATCAAAAAAAATATTGGGAACCGTGACACTCACCAATTTGTTGAAAGCCCGTCTGCTCCATTTTGAAGAAGAGAGCCAAAGGGAAACGATGTTTCCCATGGTGCGTAAGGCTCGTCGGACCTGAGGCTATTAAGAAGCTCTTTCAGTTTCCCAGCCTGGAAAGACAATGACAGCGGGGTGAACACGGAGTGCCTTTGCCAATACCTTGGCTCTTTCAACACCAATATTAATTCTTCCAGATTCCATTCCCGAAATGGCAGATTGAGGCAAGCCAGTGAGCTCTGCAAGAGCATTCTGAGAAAGCTCTTGTAGCTCTCGAATGACTTTGAGAGACTGCCCTGGAGTCATATGAACTCGTACTTTTGCCGGAACGAACTCGCCGTTCTTCAATATAATAGACGACTCGCCATTGATCGTTCAGTCGGCTTGCTCTCGCTCCTTGCCACTCGCCTTTCAAAGCATGATCGCGAAAACCTCTGATCTCAAAAAGGCCTTTTGGGCCTTGGAGCTGAACAATGTCTTTCCATTTCTCGAACTTTTCCTGGATTTCCTTTGGCGCTTTACTCAGGGCTTTTACTGCAGTTTTTTCCAAGAAAATAGTCCACATACCAAATATATACTATATCTTTTATGTTATGTCTAGAAATTTTCTATTCGGTTGATCCAGGACGCTGGCCGAAGCTCGGCCAGGGTGCGAAGCACTATTTCAATTTTCGCTCAACGATCGGGTAAAGCGCAAATGACGCTCCAAAAACGATGTGAGCCGCCCAATCCCAAAACATCGGAACCTCCCGATTCCAGATATCCACCCCCTGCATGACGTTCATCACGGCTGGAATTAAAAAATAAGGTCCAACCATTGCGAAGATGCCAACTCCTAGTCCGAGATAAAGAGATGACAACGTTGAATGGGGCGAAAGTTTTTTTGCTAGAATGCCGTAAACAGCACCCCATAGTAATGAGGGACCGAGTTGGTGCAGAATCAAGCCCGCAAAAAAGGCGCCAGCGTGAAATCCTTGAAGAGCAGATTCTCCAAAGAGGACCGAGCCGATAACTTGAACGGGATAAAGTGGACTTTTGCCAAGAAAAAGGGAAAAAACGACCATAACAACGACCGCCATTATGAGTCCTGCAATCTGTCCGGTGACGATTCCTGAGCGAAGGGCATGTCCTTTTGATTCAGTTCGATTTTTGTCTAATGCTGTTGAATTTAATGTGGCTTCCATAATTTCTCCTTTGTTGAAAAATTGAAGTTGTTCTTTACTAAGTATCGTTTGCAGCATTAAAATAGTAAATACTGTTTAAATTGTTTAAATAGAAAGAAGGTTCTCATGTTGGGACTTCATGAAAATCAAAAGAAGATATTAGAATACCTCCTTGATCATCGTTCAGGCGCGACTTTAGATGAACTAGCAGCCCATCTAGGAGTTACAAAAACGGCGGCAAAAGAACATATTATCAAAATCGACGGCTTGGGTCTTCTTACCTATCACGATATCAAAGGTGCAGTTGGGCGACCTCGTCGGCAGTACCTCCTATCGGATCAGGGCAACGAAGCATTTCCTCGCCAGTACTCTTGGCTTTCAAACACACTTCTTGAGTTTTTGACCGAAGACATTGGACCTCAGAAGACAGCTAAAATGATGGAAAGCCTGGCTGAAAAAGTTGTTGAAAGCATGAAATCAAGATTTCAAAGCCCTCAATCCTCCGAAAAAATGGCTGAGATTACAAAGGCCTTAAATGAATTAGGCTATAGGGCCATTCTCAAACAAAGTGATTTAAGAAAAGGCGCGGTGATCGAGGCGACAAATTGTGTCTATCACGCAGTCGCAAAGAATCATCCCGAACTTTGTCGTTTTGACATTAAGTTTATTGAAAAGGCCTCTGGAGATATGAATGTGAAATTAGAAAGCTGTATCGCCAGGGGAGGCTCGGTCTGTCGTTTTTGCATTCGAAAAACATAGATAAAATAATTTCATATTAGAACTCCTTTACAAGATCTGTCTTGAACACCTACCTAAGGAATCGTAAGTTGGCCTGCTTTTAAGAAGAGGAAACAATCGTGGCAAAAAATGACGTGAACGAACTCCAAAAAATCCTAACGGCGGCAACAGAAAACCTAACGAAAGTGACTGATAAAAAAATGTTCGGCTGCCACGCCTTGTGGGCGAGCGAGAATGTTTTTGCGTTGGTCTGGAAGCATGGCCGAATTGGACTAAAGCTCCCCGATACGTCCTCGTACGATTCATTGATGGGAATGGCTGGAGCTGATCCTTGGAAAGCTGGACCAATGAAAATGGCCCACTGGGTTTTGGTTCCAGAGTCTTTTCATAAAAAATCAGCCGAACTCAAAAAGTGGGCAGCGCTAGCGCACAAACAATGCTCAGTCTTGGAGAAGAAGACAGTAAAAAAAGCGAAGACTCGTAAGTAAAGGCCAACGGAATTCACGGACCTGGGACCGGTTGGTTTTACAAAGCTCAGTAAATCAGGTTGAAAAACCGATAGAAGAGCGGTGAAAACCAGATTGTCCAAATCCCAATACTGCAAAGGCCGTAAGTGTTTAAAACGAGTGTGGTTGTACAACCATCGTCGCGACCTGGCCGAAGTTCCAGGTGAATTTCAGCAGCATCTTTTCGACCAAGGTCACGAGGTTGGCGAACTTGCACGCACCTTGTTCCCAAATGGCGTTTTGATCACCGAGGATCACACTCAACCAGCAAAAGCCATCGAGTCCACCAAGGAAGCTCTTAGTCGCGGCTCAAAGCAACTTTTTGAAGCCGCCATTGAATTCGATGGTGTGCTGATTCGAGCTGACATCCTGAAATTGAACGAAGACAGGTCCGTTGATCTTATCGAAGTCAAATCGACTAACTCTATAAAAAAAGAACATCTGGACGACGTTGCCGTTCAAAAGTACGTTTTAGAGGGTGCCGGCTTTAAGGTGAATGACTGTTCAATCTTGCACCTAAATCCCAAGTACATTCGGCAAGGCCCGATAGATTTAAAGGCGCTCTTCCTGCTTGAGTCTGTGGATGAACAGGTCAAGGAAAACGCGGAAGAGGTTCAAGAGTATTTAAAACTCATTCGCGCCCATCTTACCCTTGATCAAGAACCCAAAGCCGATATCGGTTCTATCTGCAAAAGTCCGTACCGATGTGAGTTCTATGAATATTGCTGGGACCATGTGACTGACGACTCAATTCATACCCTGTCTAGGATTAGTGTAAAAAAACGCATGACTCTTACCGAGATGAGTATTGAAAAAATAAGCGACATCCCCGACGATTTTGAACTTACGGAAGGTCAAGTTGTACAAAGAAACTGCGCCATCTCAAGGCAGCCTCACGTTGATCTACCAAAAATAAATGCATTTCTTACGTCTTTGAAATGGCCAATCTACTTTCTTGATTTCGAAACCGTGCAATTTGCGATTCCACAAATGGATGGAACGAGTCCGTATCAACACCTCACGTTTCAGTACTCACTTCACATTCAGAAAGAACATGGCGGACCTATCACACACAAAGATTATTTGAGCACGACAAATTCAGATCCTCGACGAAGCTTTGCAAACCAACTCTGTCTAGATATTCCTTTAGACGCAGGCTCGGTCGTGGTCTATTATGCTTCTTTTGAGAAATCAAAAATTCTCAATCTGGCCGAAACGTTTACTGATCTAAAACACCACCTTCAACACATTTCAGATCGTCTTTGGGACTTAGAAACGCCGTTTGGAAAAAAATGGTACTACGAGCATAGTTTCGGCGGGCGCTCCTCAATCAAGACCGTCTTGCCAGCACTGGTGCCCGAACTTTCTTATAACGACTTAAAAATTCAAAAAGGCGACGTAGCCCAAGCCCGATATTTGGATCTCATTACAACCGAGGATAGCAGTATCAAGACGCAAATTGCAGAAGAGCTACGAGCCTATTGCCACCGCGACACATGGGCGATGGTTCAGCTGCTTCACGTGCTGCTTGGGATAACGGGTAAGGCCATCGCCCTGCCGAAGTCAGGCTAGAATCAATTTCGATTTCATGGACAAAGTCTAAAACTCAGGACATTTCTCAGACCTAAAAGCCACCACCCTCGCTCTAAAACTCTCCCGGTATTTGCAATACGGCATGCAGGGGGTCCTATGGACACAGCGGCCGACATTTTAGAACACACCAAAAATGCGTTGAAGAAAAAGGAACGATTCCTCCACATGAAAGGGACGTTTCACCTTACAAAAACCAAAGCCAATTTCTCCGATGTCATTTTAGAAAGGGACATCGAGCTAGAGCAAAGAACTTTCGAATATCTCAATCACAAAACAGGCATCCAACCCCTTCTCGAACAATATGGCGTCAGTTCCAACCACGGAGGCCTTCCTCCTCACTATCCAGTTCGAGTCGTGTCGGGAGTAGGTGCCATCTGCTCGGGAGACAATATCTTCATGTTTTTCCCGCTCGTGCTGGGGCTAAACGCAAAGTCCCAAGATGACAACTTTGGATTTGAATTTATTGATGTCTGGAAAAACATTTTCGTATCCGCCATTTTTCCCTGCGTCCGCGAAGTTTTCACTCTGGAAAGCCAAATTCGATTTCATAGAGTGTTAAATCGTGAATTAGAACGAACCATCTATCTGGCCTCCATTTTTCATGAGCTTGGCCACGAAGCCGGTCCATGGAAAATCTCCCCTGCGCCAAATCCAGACATGAAGTTGGACGGCTACGAGCTAGATATCCTAGGTGAGCTATCCACCGACGCTCTCATGATTCAGAAACTAGCGGACT
>JBGATJ010000109.1:0-6761 GCA_044229295.1 Pseudobdellovibrionaceae bacterium | reverse complement strand
TGAAGTGGAGCTGTTGAGGCCCGCGTATGTCGATATTCGGAGCTGGAATGGAAGAATGCATTTTCTCTTTATGATAAAGAGCATCCCAAGCTTGCTCAGTTTTTGGCCACGGGGATGAAAGTCTTTGCCGAAAAGGAAGCGAACTGGAACATTTAATTGTGTGTGTCCGGATACGGACACACACTCAAGACAGTCCCAGGTCCTTTACAAAACATTCATCAAAAGCAGTCTCAGAGTGAAACGGAATTCCCCCTTCTGACTTATCCTAAAACAAAAATAACCCGCGATTTCCCTAAAATCTGTCAGACCTTTGTCCGATATATTTAGGGTTAGGGGGCGTTTGTGGCTAGATGCACGTTTGTTGGCACGTTGATCGCTGTTGTCTTTTTGAACTCGGTTCAAGGCTGGGCTCAAGAGTATGTGCCTGGTGAAGTCATCGTAAAGCTTAAAGGAAAGTCAGGTTCTTCGGGCGCCAGCCAATTTATGGGTGGTGCCGCCCAGAAGATGGCGCTCAAGTCCTCTTTCGGCAAACTCAATATGTATCACTTTGCTTTTAAGTCTGCTTCCATGGATGTCAAGGCCAAGGTCGCAGAGCTGCAAGCCGATCCCAATGTTGAATTTGCTGAGCCCAACTATATTCTAAAAAAATCTGATGATGACAAAGTAGGTTTGCTCTCTGCACCTATCACGAAAGAGCAAGTTCTTGCAGACATGCAGGCTCAATCTGTCAGTGGATACACTCAGAGCTCAGCTTCCACACAAGTTCCAGATGCTTGGACAACGATGTCGAGCCTGACAGCAAATCCAGAGCGACCGATTGTTGCGGTGATCGATACGGGTGTTGATCTTCATCACAATGTGTTTAGTCAAAGCCAGGCGCTTTGGACCAACCCTAACGAAATTCCTAACAACGGAATTGACGATGATGGGAATGGATATATCGATGACGTTTACGGTTGGAACTTTGTTTCTAATACTAATAATCCGGCAGATGATGATGGACACGGAACTCACGTCGCCGGAATTATCGTTGGTACGACCACTGACATTTTTGCAACAACTGTAGATACGTCTCGAGTTCGCATTATGCCGCTGAAGTTTCTTGCTGCTGATGGTTCGGGATCTACATCCAATGCGATCCGCGCCATTTACTACGCTGTTAATAACGGAGCTAAAGTGCTCAATAACTCTTGGGGCGGCGGTTCCTACAGTCAGTCGTTGAATGAAGCTATCGCTTACAGCTACACACAAAAAGTAGCATTCATTGCGGCAGCTGGTAATGCAGGTAAAAATAATGACACGACTGCAATGTACCCAGCTAACTATGATGCTCCTCATGTTCTTTCCGTGGCAGCCACTAACGACTGGGATTATCTTGCTACTTTTTCAGATTATGGAGCAACTAAGGTTCATCTTGCTGCACCCGGAGTTGCGATCTTAAGCACGCTTCCTAATAACACCTACGGATATCTTTCAGGGACAAGTATGGCAACGCCGTTTGTTTCTGGGCTTGCAGGTCTTGTGGCGCGTGAGGCTCCCGAACTGACTGGTTATCAAATCAAAAGTATTTTGTCTCAAGCTGTAGATAAATATTCTCAACTTTCTGGAAAAGTCGTAACCGGTGGCCGCATCAACGCCAAATACAGCATCCAACTTGCACAAGGAGATTCAAGAACTTTGGCTTATCAGCCGGATTATGCTGCTTCTTCGGCATCACAAAGTCGTGAAGTTGCTTCAGACCTTTCGAACACGGGTTCCACTGGTGGTTGCGGGACTGTCGGCACAATGAGTGAAGCTTTGAGATACAAAGGCCCAGGTGACGGTGGTCCACAAGCTCCTGGTTTAATGATGTTAATCCTTATGATGGTTCCTGTGATGATGTGGCGAGTGCTTCGAGGCCGCACTCCTGTTCAACGTCGTAAGTTTGAGCGTTTTGTTCTCAACTCACAAATCAAAGTTAAAGTCGGTGAGCGTGAGTTGGTCGGAAACCTCAGCACAATTTCTCTCGGTGGAGCTTCCTTTAATGCCGATGCTCTTCTAGAAAAAGGTGGCATCGTAACGATGAAGATCGAAGGACCTTCGGGTGCAGAACAGATCGAAGTTCAAGGGCGCATCGTTTGGAACGAAGCCAATAAAGCTTACGGTGTTCAGTTTGCCGATGCTAAAGATGGCGTTCTAGATCGAATTAACGATTGGACAAAAGGCCTCATGAAGGCCTCGTAGGTCACTCTGATCTTAGGGCGTCGATCGGCGAAAGTTTTTCGGCTTTAACGGCGGGGATGAGTCCACTAAGGACTCCCACCGCCAAAATCGATAACGTCGAAAAAAGAAAAGCATTCAGATTAAATACCCACTCAAATTGCAGTTTCGCTATGAGCTTCGATGCTCCCCAAATAATGATTTGGTAAGCAGTAAAACCAAAAATCAATCCAATCACTCCTGCGAACGCACATAATAAAATAGACTCAAGAAGGAATTGCATACGAATGCTCGGATCAGTGGCACCAAGAGCTTTACGTAAGCCGATCTCTCTGAATCGCTCCGTTACTGAGACGAGCATCATATTCGCAATTCCAACTCCACCCACAGCCAGTGAAATAAAGGCTATCGCGGCAAGAAACCCCGAAAAGATATTCAAAAACCGAGTCATTTGCGCAATAAGAATACTGTCGGAGTCTACACGGAAGCGCGCAGATGCCCCATACTTGCGATCAAAAAAAGCCGCGATTCCGCGACCGGTTTTTTCTACGGGACTACCGTCTTTAAGTTCAAAAATCACGTCTCGAATTTGGGATGACCACCAGCTGCTCGCCGCTTGAAAATAAGTGTATGGGATGTAAACTTCTAAATTGGGCTTACGCCACTCACTTCGAGTCGATTGTTTAGCGGCGACTCCAATAATTCGGCATCCGTAGCTTTTTTCATCATCGTTGACTTTAAGGATTTCGCCGAGAGGCTCTACCAAAGCAAAGAGCTGCTCGGCAACTTCGCTGCCGATAATGCACACAGGGCTCTTGTGATCGATATGAAACTCGTCGAAATCTGTTCCTTTAGCTATTTTCTTTCGAGTGATAGAAAATGCCTGCTCATTGAGACCCACAACTCTCCCGTCTTGCTCGATGCTCTTTCCTCCATAACTAAAGATCGTGTTCCAACTTCGAAGAAGAGGTGTCACTTTAGAAATTTGGGGGAAGATTCCTTTGAGTGGGAGTAAATCCTTTTCGACAGAAAACCCGTTAAAAGACATTCCAAATCGATCAACAGCCCTTTGGCTCCAGTTGGGGTACCCATAAAAGTTAACGGTATTCACTCCAAGATCCGCGTAAGAGCTGAGGATTTTTTCTTTCGTGAATTGACCAAGAGTTAACATTGCCAGCACCGCGGCAACTCCAATGCTAATTCCCATCATTGTCAAAAGGGACCGAGTTTTGTTTCTGAAAATATTTTCCCATGCAAACGGCAGGACTTTTAAATACTGAAAAAAGCCTAAAAGGGGAAGGCGGAGGTTTTTCTGAGAGACCTCTGGCGTTGCATCTGGCTTAAGGTCAGAGTTGACCACTCGGCCGTCGTGCATAAAGATGCTGCGATCCGCTTGAGCTGCGATGTCTTTATCATGGGTAATAATCACAACAGTCTTGCCCTGGCGCTGAAGCGCCCGCAATTCTTCCATCACGGCAGCTGAATTTTTTGAATCTAGGTTTCCTGTAGGTTCATCGGCAAGGATCAGTGGCGCTTGATGAATAAGAGCTCGAGCAATAGCGACGCGCTGCTGTTGTCCTCCAGAAAGTTGTTGAGGCAAGAAGGTCTCACGGCCTTCTAGCCCTAACCGGCGGATAAGATCTGTCGCTTGATTTTGGTAGGCTTCTAAGTCCCTTGCTTTTTCGATCGGATATTTTACTGGGAGCAGAATATTATCTAAGACGGTCGCTTTGGCAAGAAGATGAAATTGCTGAAATATAAAGCCAATTTCAGCGTTTCTAAAATAGGCCATCTGCTGCGGATTCAGACGGGTGATGTCCACTCCCAAGATGGACAGGCAACCTTTCTGGATGGGATTCATGCAGCCCAGAAGATAAAGGAGTGTTGATTTTCCTGATCCTGACGGACCCTGGATAGCTACGAACTCCCCAGGGTAAACATCAAAACTGCAGCCTTGAAGAACAGGAGTCTCCCGACTATCGGAACGGTAGGAAAAATACAAATCTCTTGCATGGATGATCGGTTTCATTGTTTCTCTTCAAGTTGTGCAAAGTCGACCTTGCGAACTAAATCTCCTTCTACAAGACCGCCGGATATTTCACTGAGCTCTTCATTTTGCAGACCAAGGGTCACGTTGCGCCGTTCACCACTTTGCAGAGTTACAAAAAACTGAGTCTTCTCACGTCCAATAAACTCATGCCTGAGAGCAAGGACGTTTTCTTTTTTTTGAGTTACAATATCGATAAGAACGCTCATACCAGGGTTGATACGATCGTCGGGATCTAGAATTTCTAGTCTCACAGGGAACTCCACGACACTCGATCTTTGCCACTTGTCGGTTTCTTTGGCGGCAAATGAGAGATCTTTGACTACAGCTTTATAAGTCTTATCTAAAATAGCCGAGGCTTTAATAATCGCCTCTTGGCCAATTTTCATTTTGACTCGATCGAGTTCCGGAGCGTTAGCGTCGATGTAGAGTTTCCCGAGATCATCAATTCGTACAATAAAATCGCCAACGTCATCCTTGACGTACTCACCTTCAGATTTTTGAACTTGAACCACGCGGCCCGAAAATGGAGCTCGTAGCGGGAATACTTGTTCCACACTCGATAGGCTCGTAGTGACGCTCACTACGGGATCATTCTGTTGAATTTGTGCACCCAATTTTACAAAGAGTTTTCGGATGTACCCTTTATAAGGCGAGGTTATGATTGCTTTTCGGCGAGGTTGGACTGTCCCAGAGATCGTTACACGTTGGACAACATCTTGTTTGGTAACTGTTGAGCCATTTTCGTTGAGAGCGGAATTGGCTTTAGGTTTGAAATAAAAAACCGTTGATACTAGAACAATTACTAAAAGCAGCCAAAACAGTTTAGTTTTGAATCGAGTCTTCATTGAGTTTTCCTTCATAATATTGGGCTTTGAATGACAGAAACGATATATCGAAATCGGATTGGAGCTTTTTGGATTGAGCATCTAGAAGATTTGAGAGTCCAGTCGAGAGGTCAAACGTTCCAATCCGGCCAAGTTGATAGTCTTGGCTTAAAATTTTGTTAGCGTTGAGTTCCATTTGCTCAATTTCAGAGATAATTTGGTGATTTTTGAGGGCATCCGCCGCTTCGATTTTAAATTCCTCGAATTCTTTTTCAGCGTCGTTTAAGGTGGACCGGTAGGACTGAGTCTCGATATTTTGTTTGAGAACTTCGATTTGTGTGTTTCGCGTGCGTGTTCCCCAATCTAAGAGATTCCATTTAAGTGTCAGGAGCACGTTCCAACTAGTCTGTTGATTGTCACTAAATGATTGTCCCGTATCCAGGTACTGGGTGCTCCCATACTGAGCTTGCCCAGTCAGAAAAATTTCTGGTCGATTTTTTGCCTTCACTAAGTCCACTTGTTTTTCACCAATTTGATTTTTTAGCGCAAGTTCGCGGTTCTCGTAGAGGTCCTCCGTATTCGACGGAATTTTTAGAGGTCCGGTCTGTGGAGGTTTGCGAAGAAGGGCAAACTCTGTGGATCCATCTTGACCCAAGATTCCAAGAAGGATGAGGAGCTGTTTGCGATTTTTTTCTACCTGGCGCTCGGCCTCCGAATAGCTGAGCTCGCTTCGCCGAGAAAGCGTTCGAAAAAGGAGGTCATCTTTTTGGGTTTTAATTCCGTTTCGAAACAGTTGCGTGGCTAGCCGAGAGTTCCGTTTGACGGTATCGCTATATTTTTTTGAAATATCCAGCTGAAGCGCAGAGGTGTTCCATCGGTAATAGGCTTCGATGGCTTGGAGAATGGTTTTAGCTTTGATTTTTTCAAGAGCGATTTGATTGAGATCCGTGGTGAGCCGAGAAATTTCAGACTGTTTCACCCGTTCGCCGTTGTCATAAAGGGTTTCGGTTAACGTCAGCTGAGTTGAGCTCTGAGTTCGCGGTAGATTTAAAAGGTTTGGCTCAAAGCCCTGGGGCCCGTGGGTTGAGGTTAAATCAAGGCTTGGCAAAATGCTGCGGCTGATATTCACGCTTTGCAGATGGCTCATTTCCGCTGATTTTTTTGCCGACAGATACTGTGGAGAATTCAGGAGTGTCAGCTCCACAGCTTTTTTGAGTGGAATTAAGTCCGCCATCACCGGTGTGCTAAAGAAAAAAAGAATTAAGAGCTTCATGCCTACTTACGCTAGGCCTGGTTTTTCAAGCGGGCAAGTTTTTCTGGACGGCTGAAAGGCCTTAACGCAAAAGTCTATTAAAACGATTTGAAACTGGCCCCCGTGATTGTTGATGGGAAAAAGGGCCCAGTAATTGCTCTATGCCGTGAGCATGACTCCTATTTGCCCTCACTGCAAGATCACATCTGAATCCCGACCACAGCGTCCGACGGTTGTTCGCACCGGACGCTTTTACCGAAAGTCTGACTCTCAATGGATTCAACGTTTTCACTGTCAGCGATGTTCTAAAGGCTTTTCCCACGCCACATGGCAGCCCTGCTACAGACAGAAAAAAAGACATCTTAACTCCCATGTCAGAAATCTTCTGTGCTCCTGCGTGTCCCTTCGAAGAACTGCACTGATCTTAAAGCTCAAC
>JBGATJ010000108.1:0-6797 GCA_044229295.1 Pseudobdellovibrionaceae bacterium | reverse complement strand
GAAATAAGAGGGCTTCGCACGCGTTTTCATCTTTACACCGTCCCGGGACAAGTCGAGTATGATGCTCGCCGCAGACTGATCCTTACAGGACTTGATGGTGTGATTTTCGTTGCGGATTCACAGACCGAGCGTATGGAAGAGAATATCGAAGCCCTTCGTAATCTTGAAAAAAACCTCGAACAGCAAGGCTACGACATCCGCACGCTGCCGCTGGTGATTCAATATAACAAGCGGGATTTGCCTAATGTTGCGGACCTTTCGGACCTTCGTTCATCTTTGAATTTTTATAATTCGCCGGACTTTGAGGCGACGGCTTCTGAAGGCCGTGGGGTTTTTGATTCGCTCAAGAGCGTTTCTAAGTCGATCATCAATATTCTTAAGGGTGGCAATGCCTGATATCTGGGTTCCAACCCTGAAAAAGTTTTTGACACCAAAGGGCCCGAAAACGCTTTAAATTGACCTCCATAGTTCGGTCTAGCTTTTGCACCTGCTAAGTTCCATGAAATACATTCTCTTTACCCTCTTATTTTCTATCTCTGCCCAAGCCAAAGTTTCAAGAATCTTGATCGTTACCGATGAACCATCCGAGCACAGAGCCTTTGAGGTGATGGAGGAACTGAGTAAAGCTAACTGCTTTCGCCAAATGCTCGCGGCCTCAAAATTGAGCATCACAGTGGTGTACACAACACCCGAAAACCTCCCCTGTGAAGAGTTTGGAAATAGAGGCCTCAATTGCAGTGGAGCGCCCACGTTCTATGTCTCTGGAGGCTACGATGGAGGCCAATTTGACAAAGTCCTTGCCGTCAAAGCAAGCCCAAATTGGAGAGGTTCCGGTCAGCTTGGAGGGACCAGCTCCCAAATAACGTCTGGTGATGATGCTTCGTCTGGAATCCACGAACTCTTACACACGCTTGGGTTTTACGACGAATACACTTACGTCGACGAAAATGAAGCCAACACTTATTGTATCGACGGACTAACCACGCCCAACATCATCATGAGCAGCACTATTTCCAACGGAGCCTCTCAGGGACTAACTCCGACTCATGTGTGTGAGAAGGCGACCAATGGGGTCACAGCTTGGAGACCCACGAATGGTCGAGAAGCTAGAATCATGGGAGGCAACTGCTATTTTGGTTTTTTATGCCTAGGTCCCCAGATCCCCGACTATTTTTGCCCATTCATCGAAAGAGCTCTCGAAAACCGAGTGGAGCCTACTGAACATCACCTTAGGTTTTCTCAATAAGGCCTGTCTCATTTTGAGCCATGGCATGCTCCCTTACGGCAGCCCCTAACTCTCGGCACCTTTTAGGTGCCACCGCCTCAAAAACATGTTAGGCTCCCGCCGATGATTCAAGACATTACCGCCGAAATCGCGAGCCTTAAAGCTAAACAAAATGCTGTGATTCTCGCCCACTTTTATGAAGAGGGCGATATCCAAGATGTCGCCGATTTTGTAGGAGACAGTTTTTTTCTCGCAAAAAAAGGGCAAGAAGTTGATGCCAAGGTCATCTTGCTAGCCGGCGTGGTCTTTATGGCTGAGAGTGTGAAACTCCTAAATCCAGAAAAAACGGTCCTTGTCCCAGATCTTGATGCCAGCTGTTCTCTCGTAAAGGAATCGCCCTTCGAAGAGTATTTGGCTTGGAGAAGAAAATACCCTACCGGCATTGCTGTCACCTACATCAACTCAAGCACGGCGGTGAAATCCATCTCTGACGTGATCGTCACTTCAAGCAATGCAGAAAAGATCATCGGTGCGATACCTAAAGATCGTCCTATCTTGTTTGGCCCTGATAAAAATCTCGGTCGTTACCTTGCGCAAAAGCTAAATCGCGAGATGGTTTTGTGGCAGGGAACCTGTGAAGTTCACGTCCTTTTCTCCGCTCGAAAGCTCTTTGAACTGATTTCGGAGCATCCCGACGCTGTCGTCATTGCTCATCCAGAATGCGACGAAACAGTTTTACAATATGCTCAGGTGATCGGATCGACGTCTCGCCTTCTTGAAGAAGTTCAAAAAAATCCAAAGAAGAAATTTATCGTTGCTACCGAAACTGGAATTTTTCACCAAATGAAAAAGCTTCGCCCCGAAGCAGAACTAATTCAGGCGCCAACGGATACGAGCTGTGCTTGCAACAACTGCCCGTACATGAAACTCAACTCTCTTGATAAAATAAAGAGAGCCTTAGCGACGCTCTCACCACAGGTAACAGTGCCGCAAGACACGCTCCAACGGGCGGCCCTTCCTTTAGAGCGGATGCTCGCCATTAGTCGAGGCGAAGCTGTCCAATGGACCGAAAAGTTCGTCTATTAATTGAATCTGAACTCAACGGACGTGGTTTTAGTCCATTTTAGGACTGTTTTATTCTTTAATTTCAGCATGTTAAGCCTCCTGCTCAGAATGAGATCTCAATTAGGGATTCGACCTACCCACCCCTTGATTTTAGTCGGAATGATCCGAACAGTTCACTAGACGCTTGAATGCGGTTGCGAACGAAAATGAGACACGAGGTAAGCAATGAAAGCAGAACGAAGACTAGCCCCACGTCGAGAAATCAATCCCCTGCGTGTGGCGTCCATGTCGTCTATGGAGAACCTAGCTAAAATCGCACGTGGAGGCATTATCATCGACGCCTCAACAACTGGTTTTTTAATTCAGGTCCAACGTGATCAGCTAGTTCCTAGAGCCCTCAGAGAAAATCTAAATATCGACCCACTCATCGGGACCAAAGTTATCTTGTACCTTCCCCAAATGAATCTTGAACTGACAGGAGAAGTGGCGCGCACTCGCTTTATCGGGAAAAAAGGTTATGAAATCGCCATCGACTTCAGTCACGATGCTCCCGAGTTTTGGCGAGAGTGTTTGTTAGATTTATTGCCTCTCCCAGGCGAGCTCGAAGAGTCAGACGACGCGGCAGACGAATAAACCGACGATCAGTTCAGAGAGTGAAACCCCGGCAAGCCGATTTCACTCATGAGAGCCAGAGAGTAATGCCCCGGCAAAAACCAACTGAGAGCTTCAAGAATTCCTTGATGCTCTTCCGACGGTGGGTTCCCTAGAGACTCCATCGAAAAAATCAGATCATAATTTTGCTCATCAGCACTCGCCACTAAAATTCGTGGCGCCATTATCCCCTGCTGTAACAAAAATTCTGAAAGCACCCTCCTCACATATTTGGGAAGGTACTCCTCAGAAGGCGCCCCTGCATGAATCTTTTGGCCTTCGCCGTATTCAATTTTTCCCGGGCGCTCTTGAGTCACGGGAGAAATAAAAGATCCTGTCTCACGAAAATTCCAAATCATCCCATACGTGAGCGCAAAGTCCGGAACTCCCTTTTGCGGGTTAATGACAAGGCCAATGCCACGCTCGGTGAGCCAAGTGAGGATCTGTTGGGCTGGCTCCGAACCCTTTTCTGTTGAAACCATCAGGTAAGGCCAACCATCAGGCCCCAACTCCGCCTGAGGATTTAGCACCGTAAATTGAGTGTGTGGAAGAGTCGCCATAAAGGCCTGCTCCCACGCCTCGTCTCGCTCGTCGGTTTTGGTTTCTAGGATGAGATTGATTTCCATAGACCACGGCTTACCGCAAAACTTAGGGGAAATCACGGGTTTTGAGTGGATGTGGCCTCGAGCTTGCATTTACAGTCTAATGTTTGGAACTCTATTGATTTATTCAGGATTCACAGAGATCCACTGACCATTTTTTAGCCAGTCGCCAAACAACTTTTTGACGGGAGATATATGAGAGCGCTTAGCATCCTATTTTTTATCCTAATCTCAAATTCAGGGCATACAAGTCCACTTTCCTGTGACAAAACGAACGTCTATGTCCTCAAATGTAAAACTGAGATAGGGAATGTAAGTATTTGCCGAGGTTACAATCAGGGCCTCCTACTCGACGTCAATGGCTCAACCACTGACGTCCTCACGACGAAGAATGATGGAGGCAGAATCATCTTTTCAAATGAAATGGCTTCAGAAAATCGAATTGAATTGAGAAACTCAGGAAAGCTTCAAAAGTTACTTCTCAGAATTGGTGGAAAAACTACTGTCGGGCATTGTCAACTAATTGAGGATTAGAGGAGCAATGCCAGGTAAACTAGGTTTAGCGCTCACACTACTTTCAAGTTTAAGCCTGGTTTGGCAATCAAACGCGATTGCTAGCTCTAACTCCTGCGAGCGATGGCAAATTTCCTACAATTACGCAGTCGAGCACTTTAAAGCCGTCAACTACGAGAGCCTTCGTAAAGAGAACCTTGATAACACCCAAGTCGTATTCCTTGGCGAACATCACCTGCACCACCTCTTGCCCATGTATGAATGGCTGTTTGGCGCATTTAAGAAATTAGACCCCTCTTTCGATTGTGTTTTCCTTGAAGAGGATCGAGACCAAAAACTGAGTGACGCAGACTCCAGAATTCAAGACCGTTACAAAGCTGCCCAGAGAAAAGGACTCAAACCTTTTTTCGTAGATAAATTTGCACCCAAACCAGATTGGATTTTGTCATGGTATCAGTTTGGCTTACTTAAAGAAAGTGATCCCATCAAGTACCGAGAGTACGCCGACCGATTCAGCGACTGGATCACCAGCGAGGCGTACGCTCGCAATTTCAGAATTGCTGACAACATCCGAAGCCTTTTAAGCCAAGGGCAATGCAAACGCGCCATCGCTATCTACGGTAGTTTTCATTTAGATGATGGTGACAACAAAAACGAAACAAAAACAATTCCTCAACTCTTAAGCGAAGCAAAAATTTCTGCAAAAGCTTATCTAATGCGAGAGCCCCTCACACAACTCGGGGGAACAGATTTGGGCAATCCTCAGACAAGTGCGCAAAATTTAAATTCGAGTCTCGTAAAAGCACTGACGTGCGGTAAACCGGGTCAGGACCTCTACCGCAAAACTCTTTTGGGGACAGGATTTAAGAATAGTGTCTACAGTGGAATTTTCCTCGTTCCTCAAGACGCAATACCCGCGACTAACTAATTCAATCCCGCCTCGGGAAATAAATCCAATTGGGAGAAAATCGTGTGACAACCACTTATTTGCGATGCAATGCAATCCTCCACCTTTGGAGGTTTTATGAAACTGTTTTCGCTTTTTCTAATCCTGATTGCATCGTTTGGGGCGCAAGCCGGAAATTACGATCGCACCACTTGCGCTAAGAAAGTAGCCGTAAACCCTGGCTACCGTATCCACAATCCACGCATTTGCTTAGCTTATTCTGCGAACGATCCCCAACCCCTTGTTATCATCAACGATGCTATTTTCCAGTTTGACAGTAAGCTCGATCAGTATGGCCGCGGGAAAATCCATTTCATGGGCTTCCTCAAAAAAGATGGTGACATCGACGGTTTTAGCGCCGGAGTTAACTACCGCGTGCAGATGCACCAAGACGCCATTTCCATCGATATGAAAAGCGATGCGGTTTTTGCTTCTGGCTTTGGGAACGCAAATTAAAACAGACTGAAGCACACCTAGGAGAGGTTGCTGAACTCAGCCAATCGTGCTAGGACCGCACGAATGGAACTCTTTAAGGTCGATGATTACCGCGAGTATTTGCAGTATGTCGTAAAAACAAGCGAGAAGGGATGGGGGATCGTCACAAAAGTGGCAAAAGCCGCCGGGTGCCAAAGATCTCACCTGTCTCGCGTTATCAATGCGAGTAGTAATCTTACGGCGGATCAAGCCTACGGGCTTTGCCAGTTTTGGAGTTTTGATTCTCTCAGAACCGAATATTTTTTGACACTCGCAGAATTTGGCCGCTCCGGTTCGAAAGAATACCGGCAAAAACTTAAGGCAGACCTCCAGTCTTTACGAAGAAAATATGAACATCTTGGCCAGCGGCTAGGGATTGAACGTGCAAGCCTTGGCGAAAATGAAGCTATTTACTATGGAGCTTGGCACCTGAGTGCCATTCACATTATTGTAAGCATTCCAGAATTTCGTACCAGTAGCGCAATCGCACGAAGGCTTGAGTTGCCCCATGAGCTTGTTGAAGCGTCGCTCAAACAACTTTCCAGAATGGGACTTGTGAAAGAACGATCCGGAAAATGGGAAATAGTCTCTTGGTCTATTCATCTGCCCGCAGGTTCACCTTATCTCAACATCCATCATAACAACTGGAAACAACGAGCGTTGGTGGCTTCGCAATTGCGCCAAAACGATGGAGTCCACTATTCAGTGGTACAAGCGATCAGCCGCAAAGACTTCCATAACATTAAAGAGCATTTTCTGAATGCTGTAGACGAATACATTTCCCTCGCAGATCCCTCAGAACCTGAGGATATTGTGGGTTTGAATATTGACTTTTTCAAAGTGTAGAAACACTTGTGCGTTTGTTGCACGATTTTTGAGTTTCTGTAACTCAAAAGTTCGCGACAGTTGATTTGCAGCACCCCTACACTTGGAGCTAAGCCAATGAAAAACAAACGCTGGTCCATAAAGGATCACTTTCAAGGAGGAGAATTCATGCGTAATTTGCTTTTGTCTCTAATGACAATAGTTGGATTATCATCAGTTGCGACTGCGGAGATAGACAATCTCGAGAAGCAAGTCGTGGTTTATAAAAAAGTGGGTGACCTCGAAATCCACGCCAGTATTTATCCAGTGGCAGGGCACAGAGCCAAGCCGGCAGTTCTTTATTTGCACGGGGGTGGATTGGTATCGGACGGCCTGGGGTATTTTGAAACCTGGGGTCAGGGGCAATTAAAGCATTTTCATGATGCAGGGTATGTTGTAGTCAACATTGAATACCGACTGGCCCCGCAGACAAAACTCCCTGAAATTTTCAGCGATG
>JBGATJ010000107.1:0-6842 GCA_044229295.1 Pseudobdellovibrionaceae bacterium | reverse complement strand
CAGACCTCAAAGCCAGAGCTGAGGAGTCTGCTGAGCAGAGTCCATAGATTTGCCGAAAAGGCAGGCCTAAAAACAATGCCTCAGGTTGGATACTATGAATCTCAGGAGCTTAATGCTTTTGCCACAGGACCAACTAGAAACCGCGCGCTTGTTGCCGTTTCAACCGGTCTGTTAGAGACGATGAGTGAAGCTGAGGTGGACGGCGTTTTAGCTCACGAAGTGTCACATATTGCTAATGGCGATATGGTCACGATGACCCTCGTGCAAGGCGTGGTGAACGTTTTTGTGATGTTTGTCGCGAGAGTTATTGCATTTTTTGCGAGCAGCTTTGTCGATGAGGAAAAGCGCCCTCTTCTTCAGTTCGTTGTAGTTATAGCTTTAGAAGTTGCACTTGGAATTTTGGGAATGCTTGTTGTTTCGGCCTTCTCACGACGACGCGAGTATCGCGCCGATAGTGGAGGTGCTCATCTTGCAGGTCGAGAAAAAATGATTTCTGCGCTTCAACGTTTGAAACTCAACAAGGGTTTGCCTCAGGGAGATGATCAGCCGGCCCTAGCTTCGTTGAAAATTTCTGGGACAGGAGAAGGACTTGCAAGGCTCTTCGCGACCCATCCTGATTTAGATGATAGGATCGCGAAGCTTACAGGAGTTCAGGCTTAACCGGAGATGCCAAAAACAGAGCAGCTAAATGGCTTCCAATCGTAATCACGTAAAAGCTCTCCGACGACGGGAGGAATGTTTCCGTTTTGATAGAGATTCCCGCTGTCTCTGTAGACCTCCATAAAAAAGTTTTTACCGTCAACGGAACCTTTGGTGTAGCAATGTCCAGAGTCTTTGTACTTAGCGATAAAGATCGAAGATCCGCCGTAGGTTCCACGGAAGTACATAACGCCGGCCTCTCTCCAAGACTGCATGTTGGCGTTTGCGCTTAAAGCAAAAAGGCAAATGGATATTGTAATTATGGATTTCATGAATTCTCCTTGTTTCGACCTTCGTAATGAAAATGAAGCCGGCCGTACAGGTTTTTGATGACTCTCAGAAATTGTTACAGGAAATACACGCTCTCGACCGAAGTCGGGATTCTTCCTAAACCATGTCTTCTGAAGTCTCTCCTTGATAATATTTAAGAATGAATAAACGCTCTGCAATTGCTTTTTGCTTAGGAACCATAGCTTTCCCCTGCTTCGGAGCCTCCCCTTTATGTACAGATCTTGCTTCTTTCACTTGTGCTCCGAGGACCCAAGATGATGGAACGGGTTTGGCTACAACCCCTGACATTTTTTCATCGTTTAAAATGTTGGAATCGATCAAAGACGCCAAGGAAAATATCCAAAAGGATTTTTTGGCTGCTATCGAAAACCCAGACAATGCCCTATTTAGAGCGACGGCTTTAGAAGGAACTCACCAGGATGGAAGCCCCGACTGCAGATCCAAGGACCCTCAACGAATTAAAAAATGCAACGATCTCATTTCACAAGGTCTTTTTAATATCTACACTCAAAATAAAATTAACAACATGTATCGCGAACCTCAACCCGATCTTACCTCGCTAGATCTCATAAAAAGCCATCACGTTTTTAAACAAATTGAAAAAAAATATGATGATAAAATAGTTTTAGCTCGAAACAATTCAACTTTGCTCGATCACCTTGAAAAGGTGACCTTTGTAAAAGTAAAAGACAATCTCATCAAAAAGATTGTTCAACTCCCTCTTGAGGACTCGGTAAAAACCAAGATGCAAGACCGAATTCGGGGAATCACTTTTAACCGATCTGAATGCAGCCTTATGGGTAAAGGGGTTGCAATCGCTTTTGTACCCAACGCTTACTACGATGCAATATCACAAACTTTTTCCGTGTGCGCAGGACTCTTTGATCAAGCCAGCAGCGAATTCTTCTATGCCTTTGTTATTGCGCATGAGTTGAGCCATAGCATTGATCCTTGTTCCTTCGGTATGGGACCAGAAAGTATGGGGGTTAAGTATAAGGACTCACCGACTCTCAAAGATCTAGATACCCAGTACCCACTTCCCTCCTTGCTGGGATGCTTACGCTCTTCAGAGTCACTAAAGGCCACGAATTTTGTGGCTTCTCCTCCTCAATCGCCTTACGGGGGAGGATACAGCTATCTGGCCGCCACGCCACAATATGGCAGTCCTCCACCGCCCCGTAAAATCACATTTTGTGATGGTCTCGATCAGGCCACAGAAGCTATCGCTGATTGGCTTGGAGGAGAAGCTGTCGTTCCTGTCATAGCTGAGCAGTTTCCTAAACTTACCGAAGATCAGTGGCAGGTTGGTTTTTCAAATATCTTTAGACCCCTCTGTATCGGCATGACAAATTTAGCTGACACTCATTCCCCTGTTGATCTTCGAGTGAATGCGGCGATTCTCCCAAATCCTGCCATCAGGGAAAAAATGGGCTGCAAAGATGTTCCTTCTCCGAAAAAGTACTGCGATCCTACCCATCCCGAAGAGCTTGCAGCCTTTGTGACGAACGCAAAAGTTTATCCGGAAAAAATTGAAACAGTGGAGGTTCCCGTAAAGAGGGATGAATCTCCACAAAACGGTGATTCTAACAACGGGGCGAGGTAAAAAATGAATATTATTTCCATTTTATTTCTTCTCACTTTCGCTCATGCTTCAAGAGTTAAAGTCGTAAAGCCTCAGCTAGAAATTCAAAACGCCTCGCTGGCCGTAAATTACGGAGACAAAAATTCGATCTTCTATTTTCGAAAAATGGGAAAAGAATACCAAGTTTCAACGGATGGCTTTCGCGACAAGAGTAAATCCCTGGTTCTCACGCCTAAAAACTCAAAATATCTTCTTCGTAATCTCAAAGAGGCTTCGCGCGAGTCGCCGAACGACAAAACCTTTTGCCCCAGGCGCAAAATTGAACTCCGTCTTGAGAACCATCTCGCAACTCTTGGTTGCATTGGCTCAACCACGCCCGTGGCTGTAAAACTCACTCAGCTGGCTAACGATTTTAATGTGTTGAGAAAATAAATTGGTGATCCCTACTGGACTTGAACCAGTGACCTTTTCCATGTCAAGGAAACGCGCTACCAACTGCGCCAAGGGATCACGAAGGAAATTCGATGGATACCCGATTTTTCGGCCAAACACAACACAAACTGGGTCCTAATACTGTTGGTAAGTATCCCCAAGGCGCTGGTAAGAGTTTTAGATGGTCATGGCCTATAAAAAGGCTGATTTCGTTTTAAGGCACCTTGCTCAATTGGCTTCTCTTGGATGAAAGAGTCCGGTGTTCCGACCAACAGTATTAGGACCCAGTTTGAACTCACTTTGACGCGGGAATTAATTCACGAAACTGAATCATCCAAGCCTCAAAAACCTGGCGGCAGGTTTGCTGCCCGTAAAACTCCAGAGAATCCATCGCCTGCGCGCTCACACCGCAAGGCCTGATCTGTTTGAAGAGCTCAAGGTTATTACTCACATTTATAGCAAGTCCATGGGAGGTCACTCCTTGCGAGACGCGAAGGCCTACAAACACGATTTTACCTCGATCCGTCGCTAAACCCACCCCCTCAGGAAGGCGCGACGTCTGGCATCCCATAGTGGCGAGGGTCCTTTGGGAAACCTCCAAAATGAGGTCAATAAACGCTCTGACTCCTAGACCGTAGGAATTGATTTTTAGAATGGGATAGATAACCAACTGACCAGGGGAATGAAGGGTGGCTTGGCCGCCACGATCTATTTCAAATACGGGCAAATTTTTTTGCAGCAAATCCTCTTCTTTTCGGCCGCGTTTGCCGAGAGTGATCACATTAGGGTGCTCTTGCCCGAGGATGAAATCCTCTGAGCTCTGAAGAGCATTTTGATGAAGTCGCTTCTGCTCCTCTAAAGAAATAGAAAATTCCTGGATTCCCTGCCAAATAGGAGAGATTGTTCTTTCTATGGATTTCAAGTAGGGTTCGCTCATCATGGATTCTAAAAAAGAATTATGTTACGTCTTAGGTATCTCGCAAATTTCAGAGAAGATCAAGGCGGCACCTCAAGATTTGCAAAAAGCCCTGCGTGGAGAGCTTATTCTCCCACCTCAGTTGGGTCGTGATGTCGTTTGCGTAAGACCACAGGATCTGCCTCCCCGCCAAGGCCTTTCTAAAAAAGAGGGTCAGGCTCGACTCTTACATGACTTAGCTCACATCGAACTTCAAGCGATGGAACTGGGTTTAAGAACTTTGATCGAATACCCAGAGGCTCCCGCGCGCTTTCGCAGCGAATTGGTGGAGTTAACACTTGCTGAATGTGGGCATCTCAAGCTTTGTCTAGAGGAGCTTGAAGCTTTAGGTTTTAGATGGGGCATCTGGCCCGTGCACCTCACGCTTTGGCAAAGCGTGCGTAGTGGCGAGAGCTTTTTAGATCGGCTTTTTATTGTTCACCGCTACCTTGAAGGGGCAGGTCTTGATGCCGGAAGTGCTCTCCTCAAAAAACTCAACGGCGTCTGCAACCCAGGCCTGAAACGTGTTGTCCAAACCATTGTTAACGAAGAGATTGGTCACGTGGAGTTTGGAAATCGCTGGTACCACGACCTTGTCAAGGAAGCGACAGAAGAAAGTCAGGCGCGCGAGGTTACTAACCGCTATGAGAAATTAAAAACGCAGCTTCCTCCAAAAACTGTTGAGTGGAATTTGGCATTAAGACTCGAAAGCGGATTTAAACAAGAAGAACTCAAGGCGCTAGAAGCCTCAGTATCCGCTTGAGTTTTTACTCGTTTTGAAATAACCTCTTCTCGAGCTTTGGCGAAGCTCAAGAGCTCATCGATGGCTCCAAAAACTAAATGCTCCTCTAGAGAAGGCCTTCTCTAGTCCCTTACGGGAAAGGAGTGTTTATGTGATCCCCTCAATTCCTCAGCTTAAAAATTTTATAAAATATCTATATTTGGAGATCTCTATGAACTTTAAGAACTACGATCAAAGAAACTACCCTGTCGTTTCCGCAAAGGACGGATATGTCTGGATCTTGCCTGCGGCACTGGAAGAATTGGCCAATGGCTGATGTCAAAAGGAGTTCTAACAATTGACGGCGTTGACATCACTCATGAGATGCTGACTCAGGCCCAGGATAAAAAAATATACCAGAATCTCTCCATGGGTTCCGTTGAGAAAACTGGCATCAAAGACAAAAGGTATGATCTCATTTCTATGAGCTTGGCCGACGAACACCTCGCATCTTGACGACGAATGGCTGGAAGTAAAACCAAAGTGGGAAAAGTTTAAAAACTATCCCGTGAATTTTGGATATGTTTGGAAAAAGGCTTGATTGAAAAATTGGACCGCCGCGCATTGAACTTACCATCGATTGGTTTTTGGATAGCCATTAAGAGGTGAAATATGAAACGACTTCTTTTTTTAGTGGCTATCCTTTTTTCGGCAAAAGTCTATGCTGGCGATATTCTCTACTATGTCTGTATGGGTGAAGACCTTGAATACCAAGTTGCGGCCCTTCAACAAGTCATCACAAAAAATAATGATACCGTCTCAAGCACCTTCGCGCTGGATCTTGCAGGTGCCACCGATGAATATATGACTCGTTATTACCAGAAGGGAGACCTTGTCTTTAAAACCACTCCTATTGGACAAGAAGAGAGTCAAGTTGTTGAAGGCACCTTTGAAAAGGACGGAAAAGAGATAGGTCTAACTATTATTTCTTCTTGGAAAACGGGCCACCGCGCTGAAATTTCCGTGGATCAACGAGTTGTGAATATGCACTGTAAAAAGAAAAACTAGACGCGGGATCAACAACGACTTTTCTGTTTTCAGGACCCAGGTCTCTAAGGACTCAGCTCTCCGGCCCCGTTGGGTTCACTTTTTTGTCTAAGGCACGACACAGATTGAAAATACAACCTCCAAGGTCCTCGCCTAATTTTCTGGCTTGTAATGTAGATTCCGATTCGGTGAGCAGATTCAAAATGGCTTGTGATTCGCGAAGAGATGCCATCGAAATTCTAATACCTTCTTCGCTTTTGGTCCCCAACACCCTCGCTTCCATCTACCAAATTTAGTGCGACCCTTGTCGAAGCTCGATGAAGTTGATCGACCAGATGCCGAGGTCCCTGTACTTTGTACAACTTTTATAGAATTGGAACGCAGGGTATAAGCTCTGAATTTTTTCAGCATTACTAGCCAGTTACCAAGTTACATGCCTTCACCAACGGGGCCGGAGAGCTGAGTCCTTAGAGACCTGGGTCCTGAAAACAGAAAAGTCGTTGTTGATCCCGCTTCTAGTACATCTCAACACGGTCGTTCTCTTTAAATCCCGCACCTGAATGAATGACCGCGACGGATCCATCTTGCCCAAAGTAACTGACCACCTCAAGAGTTCCTTTGAGGCGTCCTGGGACTTTTCCGATAAGAAGCCCGGTCTCGGGATCAAAAACTTCTTCGCCCTCATCAATGACTTTTAAAATATCGCCAACCTGCAGACCTGAAAGCCGACCCACATTTAGAAAAAGGCGCTCACCTTTGACAAGGGCCACTCGACCTTCCCAGTTTGTTTTTTCCATCTGAGAGACGTACCGAGGAATCAGGGAGTGAAAAGACTCTTCAATCAGCGCATCCACAAGGTCAGGAGAGACCTCAACTTCGCGATCTGATGACAGAGATTTTGCAACCCGCATCTCAGAATCTGCCGAAGATAAAACTTTTTCTTCGTTGAAAGTCTCTTTACCGGTAGACGCCGAGTAAGCTCTTAACCGCACTGTTACTTTGACCTCAGTTTGCAGCTGTCTCAGAACACCAACTTCGTCGGTCTTTTTTAAAATCTTAACGTCAACAATGCGCGCTTCAAGAAGCGAAGCCACGCCTAAAGCTTTTGCTTTTTG
>JBGATJ010000032.1:0-46570 GCA_044229295.1 Pseudobdellovibrionaceae bacterium | reverse complement strand
CAGCTCAAACTTAAACAAACTAGTGGCGAGTCGAAATGAGGAAATGCCCTAAGCGACTTTGAGTTTTTTATTCGCAAACTTGACTTCAATTTGCTCCCAGACTTCGGCCATAGTTAATCCCTGACTTCGAATCATCTCTTCAACTTTCAAAACAAGGCTGCGACGAAGACGCGCCACTTCCACGGGGGTGGGAACAACCGCTGGCGACTGAAGGTCAGTCCGAATCATATTCGCCCTTTTAGGAGGCATCAATGCGAGTAAGTTCTCACAAAACTCCGCTGGAAGATTTTTAAAAGCTTTTACTAAATCATCGACTTCAAAGTAGTTCAAAGCCACTGAAGTCATCTCAGTCGGATATAAGAGCAGGTCTGTAAATTGAACGTTGAGACGTCGAATTCGATCGGCTTGCTCCGGGTTTTCCTGAAGCATCTTTCGGTAGACTTCGCTTTCCTTTTCTGGGGAATAGGATCGTAGAAGCCGAGCAGCGACTTCTATGGAGTTCAACTCGTAAGTAGGGGACTTTTTGAAAATTTCTAATTTTTTTTGCAGGTTCCCGGCTAAAACTTGAACCGTAGAGTCTGGCAAGGTCTCCAAACGGGCTATCTCGACTGGCAAGAGGGATTGAACCGCAATTGACATATGTGTCTGTAACGCCGCCATTTCTTCTTTGTTCGAAAACATGCTAATAATTGCAAAGTTCGCGGCGCTCTCCCCGTCCAGCACATGATTTCTTTCAGAGGCGCTCAGTTTGAAGAGGAATCCAAAGGGATTTGTCTCGTCTGTATCAACACCCGAGTTCAGAAATCTTGAAAGAAAAAACCTATAAAGATTCTCGTATGCTTGCTTTGTTTTTTCCAAAGAAGACGTCATGTCTTTGTTTCGAACATTGCTTCCCAGCCGACCCCAAACACGTGCTGGAACAGCAGGAAAAAGCTTCTTGGACAAATCCCATCCAAGGTGTTCAAAGACCAAGATAACATCTAGGTCGTGGCCCTCATCTAGATAATCAGAAAGAGACCTTGAGCATAGTTGGGGGATCTGTGTGACCAGGGTGAGAAGGCGGTCCTTCATCCTCAAAAGATCTTCAAGAGTAATGACAGGCTCAGCAGGCAGAGCCTCAGGTTGCTGAGCGGGAGCCTGGGGATTTTCATAGGGAAAGACCAGAGATTGAGGAGGCGCAGGATCTTTGGGCAAAGATTCTTCCTTTTGGTTTTGTCGACGACGATTTGACCAAAAAATCGCGGCCGCCACGAGAGAGAGCGTGACAAGAAGTACAAGAACCCACATTTTCCATGTAAACTCAGGAAGAACCGAAGGTAAATCTTGTTTTGGAATTGTCTCAGGATCCTTAAGAGAGGCGCGCTGAATGTTGACGAGATCGCCATTGGCCTCATCAAGGTGAAGTTTAGAGTTCAAGAGGCTTTTAAGCAGGGACTCTTTATCTTTGGGAACGGAAATGTCTAGAATGACATCAACCATGATTTTCGTTTTCATTTCGTGAAGCGTGTTTGTCGCTGGCATTTGCGCCGGATCTGCCGGCATGGGAAGGCCGGGAAGGTACTGTAACTCGATTTGATCTTGGTAGTCTTTAAGCTTTTTCGCATCCTTTTCCATTTCAGCTGAAATAACCACGGTATAATCATGGGGCCTAAAGAGCGTGTTGAGCACTGAGCGGGCTCGAGTTTCGTAAAGACTCTCCAGAGTGCTTTGCTCCTCGACATACTGAGACCACCCGATTGAAGAAAATAGTACAATAAAAACGAGTATTGATTTATTCATCGATTTTCATCCATTTGCTTTAACAAAACATCCGCCCTTTGACGCAAAACCATGCTTTGAGTGACCTTCCGAATCTTTTCAATTTCGTTCCGGTACTTTTTATTTTTTGTTTCATTGGCCAGTACCGACAAAATAGCGTCTCTCCAATTTTCGTCATTTTTGGATAATGCAAGTTTTAGCAGTTGATCCCTCGTTAAATCGTCTTTAGCATGAGTTGCCGAGATTCTAAAAGCCAGAGCCTGTACCGATGGGACGAAAGAACTTTGGTTTTCTCTAACCCATTGAACAAAAATCTCCTCAGCCTTAGGATCGCGAATTTGTTCTCCCACCATCAGGCCAGATTGGGAGGTTCCAGGATCTTTGGATTTAGCGGTTCTCTTTATCACCTCTAGCCCGGCAGAAGAAAGAGACCTGAAATTAGAAAGGGCCTCGATGAACGTCATTTTTAGGGAAAGATCGAGGTCTTTGCCACCAATCAAATGGATCATTGCCTCTTCCGTTTTGGCATCACTGACGTAGCGGAACAATTTAGAGAGCAATCGGCCGGCAAACACCTTTGTCTTTGCAACTTCAGCACCTTGCATATCTTCATTCTTAGATAAAAATTTAAAAAGCCCAGCAGTTAGTTCTTTGGCCTCGTCAGAGGAAAGGGAAAAACTTGGATTTAAATCAAAAAAAGCAATTCCACTTTGAAAAAACGCCTTGATTTTCTGGACATTTTTTTCTGCCTCCAGCAGTTCCAAAGCCCGAGTAAATTTACGTTCTTCAATGGCAGTCGCAAATTCAGACTGATTGCTTTTTAAAACTGACGGAGAAAAGGCATCTCTCATTTTTGCAAGTTCATTTTTTTTTGTTTTGTTGAAAGACCATAAAATGAACCCGGTTGCGGCAATCAACAAAATCGATGCGATAAAAATGCTAATTTTATTGATTTTCATACGGAAACTTCTCGGTACGAGACACTCTCTCCGAGAGTCCTGTTTCTAAAGAGAGTAAAGACCTAGTTTTGCTTTAAAATGACGTAAACTTAAGCCCCATCATAAGAGCTATGCCACTATAGTTGAGCGCGACTTGAGTCGTGGGATTTTGGGTGCGTAAACCTTGGACCAAAGCCACCTGGCCAAGAAAAAAAAACATCAGGAGTTAATACAACTTCAACGCCTGTGTGGATGGAAACATCAAAACCCACAGCATTAAAATAGCCCGTGGTATCATTCACTTTTTGAACTGAAAAATTAGTCACACCCAAACTAGAACCTACAAACGGTGAGGGTCTCAAAATTCGGCCCTCAGTGGTGCTATCGAGAATAGTTCGCTCTCCGTTGATGCCCAGTGGATACACTCTAAAACCAAAACCTAGATGGGTGTAAGCCATAACTCCCTGAGACGATTCCGGAGCCTCGTTAAAGTTCACGAAGAAAACAGTATTGATGTTTTCTTGGTTGAGATTGTAGCTAAAGTCTATGAGATAAGTTGATGTCAAGTTGAGATCATCCCGACCTGCATTGAGGCGGTAGTTAGCGACCCCATAATTAACGGCAAAATCTGAAGTTAGGTAACAAAATCCAAGATCACTAAAACAAAAAATGGAAAAAAACACCAAAGATCGACATCTCATGACTTTATTGTCTTAGGGTTTCTTTCTCTTTTCAATTTCTATCTGCGAAGAAGGGTAACGCATTTGGGGTCCCTGCGGCGGAAGCTCCGCCAACCCAAGGCGACGATAGACTTCCGATAAGTACTTGTAAGCTGACTTGTTGTAAGGATCGATTTTTAATGTCCGCTCCCAAGCATTTCTAGCCCCTGCGTAGTCCTTTTTAAGATAAGACACAGACCCTTTAAGAAGCCATGCGTGGGATGAATACTCATCCGTCTGAATAGCTTTATCTAAAAGTCCGGAAGCTTTTTCATATTGACCTTTCAGGATGGCCTGCTGAGAGTCAAACATTAACCCCACCATCTTGTCTCCGTCATCGCGGTCAAACTGAGCAGGGCCACCGCGAAAACGGCTTGAGAAAATAGCTTCTTTTTGTAAAGCTGAAGTGTTTTCTAACAACGCGACTCGAAGCTTGAGATCATCAATTTCTTGCTGCCAATCCTTTTTCTTATCGTCCGGTTTGGGAGGCTGCTGTTGTTTAGGATCATCATCTTTTTTTGCGACGTTTTGGTCGCCGCCACGTTCAGGATTGATCGGGTCCAACCTTGATGTCATGGTTAAGGACTCGCCGGCATTGACTTTCACCATGACTTCTTTAGAATTGTAATTTTCTTTCTCGAATTCAATAAAAAAAACATCGCCTAGTTTTGATTGCTCTTTGATGGACAAAGGAGTCATGCCCAAAAGCTGCTTTTCTTTTGTTTGAATGTCCTTAATATAAACTTTGGCACCAGTGGGATAAGTATTGATCAAATATTTCCCGGCGCAACCCATAAGAAGTGGAATCCCAAAAATTGAAGCTATAAAAAGAGGTCGAGAAATAAAGGTTCTCATCTTATCTTGATTCATCGACGGAATCGCCATAAGCTTTAGGACATGTACGGTCCAATTTTTTCCGTCTCGACCATCATCGCATTTTTGATATGGACCAATCTTTCTTTTGGCCAGAACCAAAAAACCGCGCCCCTACTACGAGCCAAACTCGGTGTCCATCAACTTAAATTTCAGGTCGGAAATAGGTTTAGTAATGAATCGTTAGGCTCTTTTATAACCTATCAACCCACGGTTTTATGGACTCTACCAACGTTTCGATCACGTCTGGGAATTCACTTCCTTGGCGACTTCGGAAGCCCTTATGGCCTGATGCCTATTTCTGGAATTGGACTGACCGGCTACTTTTACCCCCTGGGGGTTTCTTCCGCCTATGAAGTGGGTCCAGACAATACGGTCATCCAGATCTCAAAGCCCTCATTTTTTACCTTTGGCTGTCTTACGCCGCTGAACTTCAATCTCAATCGACAGGGCAAAGACACAGCCGACGGCTCTTCCCTGTCGTTTAGCGCTTTTATGTATGAGTTTGCAGTAGGAGCAGGATACGACTACCCTTTCACACAGAATATGATTTTCGCTGTTGAACTTAGCTATAGGTCTGCTTCCGCGCAGTCAAGTACGACAAACCAAACTTTTCTTACTCTGGAATGGGCGTTAATTTCGTTTTTTCAACGTCTTACTATTGATCTATTGCTTTTTCACTGTGGGCGCCTGAAGCTTAGGACGGCCAAGCTCTTCCGCTTTTCGCCGAGCCTCGTCAGTTTTTTGATTCATGACATCGATCTTTTTTTCAAGCTCTAAAAGTTTTTCTTTTTTCTTTCTATCTTCTTCGGCAACTCTGAGATCCTTTTGGGCCTGATTCAACTTTTCCTGGGCCTCTTTGAGGCGAACTTCCACCTCTTCACTGGTTAACCCTTCAGCAGCAGTCCCCTGATCACTCACTTGTTTCTTAACTTCGGGGACTTCTTTCAATGCCATTGGCTCAAGATATTGATTGAGTTCATTTGAAAGTGAGGTCGCCTTTTCTGGCGTAAGCTTGACGAAAATGACCACGCGTCGATTGGCAGCCTGATTTTCTTTGAGAACTTCTCCTTTTTCGTTTCGATTGGGTAATTCCGGACGAGAGGAACTCAGCCCCTTCGCTATCAGCTTTTGACTTTCCATTCCCGAACTTTCGAATTGTCTGACGATCCGACTTGCTCGTGCCGCTGACAACTCCCAATTTGTAGGAAAAACGGAAGAATTGATCGGAGAATCATCCGTATGTCCTTCGACAGTAATCTCAGCAACTCGTTTTGTGTTGTGAAGTTGAATTGCAAGTTTTGACATCAACTCCTGCATTTCAGGTTTGAGTTGGGCAGAACCTGGATTGAAGAGATAGGCCCCCTTAAATTTAAGCATCAGTTGCCCATCCTTAGAATTAAGTTCAAAAGGTCGGTCGCCGGGCGTCTCCTTTTTTGCGGATCCACTAAAAGCCATCTCATCAGGAGGAGTTTCAGGATTTGTAAAGGCGTGAACCAAAAGTTTCTGTAAGTCTTCGCGTAAAACGGCAGTCCCAGCATCTTCTTTGATTTTTCCGCCAAAATACTGGGCCATTTCTTTACTCACGACTTCGAACTTATCGTTGTCAATCCTAGACATCGCATACATCAACACAAAAAAACCAAAAAGCAAAGTCATCATGTCAGCATACGAAACTAGCCAATTGCTTTCGTCGTGGGCTAACTGTGGACTTTCCTCATCATCCTGTTTATGTGCTTCACTCATTATTACTCTTACCTATGCTGCTTTATTATTAGAATTGGTCTGGGCAGAAGCCGACATCTCACCTTTTCGTTGGGAAGGAGCCAAGAAAGACTTCAAATATTCCTCGATATACTGAGGATGCTTTTTTTGACTGATGAGAATCACTCCCTCTTTGATGATGGATCGTAATATGAGGTCAGAGCTCGAGAAGTCGGCCAACTTCTCAGAAATTGGAATAAGAATTAAATTGGCCGTAATCAATCCATAAAACGTTGCTACTAATGCGGTTGCCATTGCGGGACCAATTCGGTCCTGAGCTCCTGGTTCGCCGAGGGTTTGCAGAAGGGCAATCATTCCTAAAGTTGCCCCCAACAACCCGAAAGCCGGTGGGAATCGAGAGATGGTGTGCCAGACTTTAACTTCTTCGTTGTCTCTTTTTCTCTTCCCCCGGACCGCATTGGAAAGGATTTCGTTAAGGTCTTCTTCCTTGAATCCATATTCAATGAGCAGCTTCATCCCATCTACCAAGAAAGGATGGGTCTTACTGTTTAACAAGGCTAAAGAGGATTTAGGATCATTTCTATAGGCATTAGCAAGACCTACGATCTGTCGAATCACGCCTAAATAGTCTGTCTCTCGACCAAAGACTTTACGAACCAAAATCTTGACAGAACCAAAAATTCTCTTAAATGAAAACGAAACAAGGGCAACAGTGACCGTGCCCCCCCAAACGATTACCAACGCATGAGGGTCTAAAAACAGTTTTTGGTTGCTCGTCGTAGTCAGAACAGAAAATGCCGTTATAGCAACGGCAAACATGAGGCCTAAAACACCAGAAAAATTCACGGATCCCCCTGTTCCACTAAATCGGTAAAATCTTATAAATTTTTAGCCCAGTTAAGATTAAACTAGATGTTTGTCCGCTTATGGTTTTCTAAAAATCGAATAAACTAGATATATGAAAAAGCACCTAAAATACACTCTAAAGGCGTTTCTGGTTTCATGCTTTGTAATCAGCGCTTTTTTAATAAAAATATTCCTAGACATGTCTGTAAATACGTCTTCAGACTCCGTGTTCATCTCTCGTCAAGCACAAGAAAATTTGGACAAAATAGATGATCATGTTTTTCAAATTATTGAAGCCACCGAAGAACCGGGACTCAAGGACTCAACTCCAACACTAAAATTGACAGCTGCGTACCATCGTTCCTGGGGACAAGATTATTTCAATACTCTCTCCAGCCACATCTCAAAAAAACTCAGCCGTCCGAATCTGACTGTTGAACTGAAATTTCAACCTAGTCACCAACTTCTCTTTCAGCAGTTTTTAGATCGTATGGGATACGACCTAGAATTCCATCTCAGTTTCTTAATCATTTTGTTTCTGCTCCCCACTTCTTATTTGATCACGATCCTCGTCAAAACCATCTTCCAGTCAATCTACAAATTTGCCAGAAAAAAAACTTTATCTGCACCCAAGAACGAGCCTCCCATTGGGTCTACACAGACTCCATTGGCCGATCTGATATACAACAACGAAAAATTGAAAAACGAACTCGAGGGAGCATGTCATCTTTGGCAAGCGACCGTTGATGACCTTCAATCCCTTAAAGAAAAACACAATGCTTTGATCCTTGAAAACTTGAGCTTGCGAGAACGCCTGAAAAACTCCTTTAAAAAAATCGACTTCATAAAAAGCGATGTGGTAGCAAAAACCTTGGGAATCTCGACAAACACCGACAACGAAAATATTCCAGGATCTCCTGAAAGCTTAGATAGCCGTCCCCCTCTGAATAGCAGCACTTCTTAGACAGTATCGACTCGTTAAAAATGTTGCAAGCAAGGGAAACAGAATCTTCACAGATTCAAATTAAAAAATAAACCTCTTCCCATCAAACCCATCAACAACAATTCAAATAAATCTCCCTGGGGCACCTTCGCTACTAATCCTAAATCATAGGTTCGACGCATATGGGCCTGTTGGTTGCAACTAACATCACAATAAGGTAGGCGTTGCAAAAAGAAAGTGAGGCCAACGGTGATTCTAAAAATTTCTTCTTGGCTGAGAAAAATAGGAGTTTCATTTTTTTCGATCCAACAAAGCAATCTACGACTGTCCATTTTGAGTGGATTACTTTCCGGACTGATGACAGCCACCTGCATGAGCCTGCTTTGCCCACCCATTTTTCTGCCTTTTGCTTTTATTCCTCTTTGGATGAGGCTTTTTGACTCCTTTGGTTCTAAAAATTTCTTTTTCCAAAACATCTTGTTTTCTGGACTCGCGTTTCAATTTGGTTTTATTGGCACCGCTTTTGGATGGGTCGTCGTTGCGGGAGTTAGATATTTATTTTTACCGCCGACGGGGTCCTTGCTAATGTGGCTGATATTTGCGGGTGTCTTACACAGTTTTTACACTTTCACGCTTCTCTTTTTAGCGGCGCTACGAACCTATAAAAATACTCCCAGAGAACTTTTTCTGGCACTGATAGTTCTCACGTTTACCTGCCTTGATATTTTTGTTCCTCGCGTTTTTCCTTTTAATATGGGCTATCCCACGCTTTGGTCGCATTTGCCGTGGTCCCAAAATGCTGACCTCATAGGCTTTCAAGGCTTAGGATTTTTTATTTACAGCATCAACGCCCTACTTTTAGCAATGTCACTGTATCCCCAGAAAAAACGAATTGTTGGTTTGAGTGCGCTAACAGTTTTT
The DNA here is from genome assembly GCA_044229295.1 of Pseudobdellovibrionaceae bacterium. Lineage (GTDB taxonomy): Bacteria > Bdellovibrionota > Bdellovibrionia > Bdellovibrionales > Bdellovibrionaceae > JBGATJ01. The sequence continues at coordinate 37,847 of JBGATJ010000032.1, read as the reverse complement.
TCCGTGTTGAACGTTGCTGGTTTGATTCGCGAGTCTACCATTGATGAAGGGGATCAGCGCCTTAAGGTCAGAGTTGTACAGGCCAACCTGATTCCATTTTCGGAATTGAGAAGAAAACTAGGCCCTCAATTTCAACCTTATGTTTTGGACACGTATGCAAGAATGAGTGACGATTCAGTTTCAATCAAAAGAAATCTCTATGGCGACGCTCAAGACTTCGAAAAAAAAGTCGCTTCCCTGACAGCTTTGCCAGAAAAAAATCAGTTCGATATTACTCTTTGGCCCGAAACGGCTCTTCCCATTTATCTCAATGAAAAATCTATTGCGACCCAAAAAATTCAACTGTTTGTCGATTTTCACAATCGTCCTGTTCTCACTGGCGGCTATGGCCACGGTGAAAACAAAGAGGAGCTCAACACTGCAGCCATGTTTTCTCCCGGATCGGCAGAGCCCCAGGTTTATCACAAACGGCAGCTGATGCCTTTTGGCGAGTACTTTCCCCTCATTTCCTCAATGAACCAGTGGTGGTTACCTTCCCCCTCGGCAGTGACATCCCCAGGCTCTTTAGATGGTGTGATGGATGTCAGCGGAGTCAAAGCGGGAGTGACTATTTGTTATGAGGGCATTCATACCCAATGGATGACAGACCAGGTGCGAAAGGGCAGCCAAATTTTATTTAACCTTACCAACGATCATTGGTTTGGCAATTTCTTAGAGCCGGATCAACACCTTTACATGACCCTTGGACGAGCTATCGAATTAAGACGTCCTTTAATCCGCGCAACGCTCACTGGATTTTCAAGCGCCATAACTGCCAAAGGTCGGATTCTCTATAAAAGTCCCCTTGGAAAAACTGACATTTCGACGATTTCCATCCCATTTTCGAAGAATACGAATTTGAGTTTCTACGCATGGTCTATGGAAATGCAAAGATTTGCGTGGGGTGGAGTGACATTTCTTCTATTCATTTTAGCCTTGGTAAGGAGAGATGGACGCAAGGAACATCATTAAACGGACTCATCACCAATTAAGGAGTTTTCGTCACAATTTCGCATGTGAGGAACTTGTGACGAAATCCTCTATCAGATTCACTTAATGCTTGAGTCGTTGCCTGAGCCGTAACTATCTCGGCCCCCACCTTTTGCTACTGATCCCCATGACGATTTGCAAATATGGTTTTACTCTGTCGCAGATTCCGGATTGCCTGGAGAGCCAATCGCTGCGGCATCGCCCTTAAGACCAGGATGCTGAAGCACAGCCTTAATACAGTCAGGAAAAGCTTTTGCTATAACGTCTAGAGATTGTGTTTTCATTCCGTTACTGTCCCAAACAATATTTTTGGTATCACATTTAATTCCGACATTTCCACTGACCTTACTAACTGGACAATCACCGCCACTTTTTGAAAAAACAACGACTGACCCTTCAGGAATATCCGAAACATCTTTAAGTAGGGCTGGGTTTTTCGTTAGAAGATTGTCAAACCCTGCACCCTCAAAGGCCGGAACGGAATCTTTAGCCATGGCGCTATGGACATATGAGGATGTCAGCCCTTCTTTTTGAAAATATCCTGAAACGCAGGCCAAACCAAGACCGCTTTTGCATTTCTCGGTTTTAAATTTTTGGCAGAACCCATGCGGATCAGCGAAATTGGAAATCTTGGAGCTTGTTAGGACATCTTTAATACACCCATTCAGCAATGCGATGGGCTTTGCCACCATCCGGCCGTCGTCATTCGTTACAAAAGTATTGTCATCACACTTAAATCCAATATCGCCATGAATGCCGACGGGACATTTGGAATTCAGTTTACTAAAAATAACGACTGAGCCTGTGGGTATCTTATCGGGCGATTCTGTAAGTTCTGTGTTTTTCTGGAAACCTTGAGACAACAGCTCATCGGCGGCCGACTGAGCTTCAGCGCCTAAAGTCTGGGTAGAAATGAGTTTCTTGTCATATAAGAATTGCGACAGGCAGCCGAGGCTAAAACCCTTTTTTTCACATTTAGAATATTTTGAGCTTTTATATTCAGCGCAAATGCTCTTCGCGTTTATGGATTGCGCACTCCCCGCACTCAAAGAAAAATACACAACGAGAAAAAAATAAATTTTCATTTGAACCCCCAATTCTGATGATGAGGCAGTCAAGTACCTGAAGCAAGTTCAAATGTTAATATGAAAAAATGGACCAACAACATCAATCCTATTCGTCATCATCCCATCAATCACGGAACGAAACGGGAGCAAAGCTTTTGCCTGCTCTAAGGTTTCCACAAAACCGCCAAGCTCCGTACCGATCACTAAATGCGAATGAACATCATGAAGGCGCCGTCCAAGCTCATCGGCATCTCTTGGACGTATCACGATCCAATAGGCTTTGCCGGAGTGGACAGCCATCAGTTCATCAAGGGTCGTGATTTTGGTGTAACCCTTCTGAACAACGGACTCGTCCCGCCAAGGATAATTACCATCGTACTTATACCGTTTTCCTAAGCCACTTTCGGAGTTCGTCAGATTTGTGGGGTTCACTTGACTCGATAAACGCTGTAACGCCCAGCCTTGATCGCTTCTAAATCCCCGCGTGAAACACTCATCGCAAGTTTTCGCTGAAGGCTGCGGCGTGGAAGCTCTCCAGAGATATCAGAAATCTGAAAGGCCCGCGTTCCAAATTCTCGTCTCAAATCCAGAATAAAGGCCTCTGCCTCAAGCTCCTCAATAGGAACATTTTTTTGATAGTTAGAAAGGTTGTAAGTGCCATCTAAATTCCAACCGATTTCCTTATAGTCGAAGCTCTCTCTCGGAATATGCGGAATCATCTTCTGCCGCAGTTTAAATAGAATTTGATGTGTAGAAATTGGAGATGAAAACGGGCTAAAATGCGAGCCTGGGTTTAAACAGGCAGCAGCTGTAATCACCTTTAAAGGTCTGTACCCGTCTGCAAAAAAACCACCAAGTAGCCGCCTCTCTTTTTTTGTGAGAGGGATTTCTATCTCCACTTCTTTTCCGTGGCCGATTCTAACTCCACCATTTAAAAGCTCCGCTGAATAAATGGGGCCGCGGCCCTGCGTTTTCAATCTATTGATCTCGTGCTGAAAACGAATTTTCTCACTTGCTTTAAGCTTTGGAATTTCAAAATAGAGCCTCAAACTGTTTTGTAAACCAAGGCCATCACTGAGCGTCGCCAACCTGCGAATCGTTTTTGAATCCTCCGTCAGGTAGGCAAAAATAAAATCAATTTCTCTCGCGACTTCAAGTTCGTTAGATTCATAGGCTTTGCATTTTAAAGAATCGATGGCATGCATAAGCTCTCTGTCCGCCGGCAAGGAGAGGAGAGGCAAAAGAACTTTCCACCGTTCAAGGTAAAGGCGTTCTTGCCCGATGTGTTTCTGAATAAGGTCGGAAGCCCCAATAAGAGCCGCGCGTGCATGCACCTGTTCTTTTTTGAAAAAATAAATATGCGTTTCTAGCTCGTAAACGCTCGCTAAGAGAAGCCAGCTTTTTTCTTTCTTAAGATAGTTTTTAAGCTCATCAGCAAGGGCAAGTCCATCGGTCCACTTTTTTGCGTATGCCATCGATGAGAGCCAATTCACACCAACAATTGCTTTTTCATAGCTCATCTTCGGGCCATGATCGTTAAAAAGAGTTTTCAACTTAAGCTCAGCCTCTTCGTATTGCCAGCCACTAAAGAGACAAAACACTTGATAGAGAGTTGTTGAAGGATAGCTCTGGGCTGCTTTTTGTTGCAGGAGATTGTGCGCCTCCTCACGGCCTCCGAGATTAAGAAGAGCGATGGCATATTCGGCAATTTCTGCAGAGCTTGGCGCTACCGGCACACGACCATCGCTGCGAACCCAAGGATGTAAGAGCTTGGTCGCAAGCCTTGCATCGCCCGAACGTCGCGCCAGCTGTCCTAAGCTAGCAATGTAAGGACGAAGCACCTTCAGCTGTTTTCGGTGAGCCAGCCAAAGCTGTTCAATCTGCGACGGAACCCATGACCCCTGCCCTCGACGCACAAGAAGGTTTAAACGATCGATTTCACGATCGAGATGTTCTTTTTTCATGACTGTCTAAACTTTCGCCGCCCTCTGAGGGCAGCTTAAATTGGATTTGGCGCTCTCATTCTTTAAAATAACCCATTTTTCTTAATGCGCCAAAAAAATAATTAGAAACTCGAAGATGGCTAGCGTAATTTCAGGAAACAAATGCGGCGCATTGAAGAGGTTTTGGGATCGTGATAATATCCACAAAGTCCAATGAGCCCCTTTACTTAGGAGTCATTCATGGCATTGCAATTACGAAAACTCGCTCTTGCTTCGGCTTTTGTTTTTTCATCTACTGGGCTTTGCAACAATGGTTACGGTGGTGCGGAACTGGTGCAGCCGGCGATCCCGTTGACTTTAGATCACGCTCTTTACCAAGGCGCTGTGAACAATGCTTTTGTTCGTTGTTATTATACTGGAAGTGAACTTACCGGTTACCCAGGTTTTTACACTAAATTTTTTAGGCAGGTGTACCATAAACAGATGGATATTATGGAATCTTTTGCCAAGAGCTTGGTACCGCCACGACACGCAAGCATTGATTATCGATTGCTCGGATCTTTTGAACAAAAGAGCGTCGAAATTTTGGAAGATGGCAATTACAACTACTCTGTCATACGAACATTGAGCTCACCGAAAGGAAATTCTCAGCGCATGAAAATCATGACGGCAGATACAGTAGCTATGCAGCCGGCATATCCTGACGACACAAAATTCACCTTCGAGAGTCATTCTGTGCTTTTAGGAGACGATACCGGACAACTCAAGCCTCATGTAATGTATTTAGAAGGCATACCGGTTAAAGGTAAGGTTACTAAAATGGCATTCTTTGGCCTCCCTATCATCGAGGCAACCATCACCTCTGACAAAGCCTTTGATATCTACGGAAACTTTACAGATCAATTGATTGTTTTGTCTGACGTAAAATTCAGCTTTTCTTCAGAAGCAAGGCTCGTCAACTATGATACAGGCCGTGTGGTCCAAAGAATAAATCTGGCGCCTCTGAATGCATGTATCACTGCAGAAATTCAAAATGCGGCGAAGGCAGAATGATTGCATCGAAAAGTTTTTGCATCTTATTTTCCATAATATTGGGCGGACTTACTACGATGGTAAGCCCGTCCGCCCGTGCATTACCAAATTTTTGTAACGAGTTGACACCTCAAACAGTATCGCAAAGCTCTCAGCCAAAAAACTTTCTTGATCTCATAGACGAAGACAACGCTAAAACGGCAAGAATGCAAGAGACAGCTCGGCGGGCCTACGCGCTTTTTAGGCTGCAGGGCACATCCCTATCGATGCCGCTGTCGTGCTTCGCTTCGAGGGAGGACAAAGATCTCTACACCGCCCTCGTCAACCAGGTGTCCCTTGAAGAAAGTTACTTAGACCTCAAACAAGCAAAGTCCCAAGTCATCAAAGATTTTGTAAATCAGCTGGCAGAAAAAACTCAAAACGGAAAATATTTCCCGTTTGTCTTAGCAGGACATTTTTTTGGCCAAGCTCCTGCCGCCTACCGAGCTGGCTTTAACCGCTCTTCCGGGGGCATTTATATGGACGTCAGCCAAATTCCGCGAAACGAATGGCTCGTCATTTTGTCTCACGAGTTTATCCACAACTTAGATGATCGAATGACGACAGCCATCGAAAAGTTTTCTGACGAAAGCACCGTCAGTGAAGTTCTACGCATTGCTCAAGGACCCTCTCCGACGGCAAACGAGCTTACATTTGTAAGTGCCTGGATTTTTGAAGGACTTAACAAAGGCTTACTTGCAGAATATAGAGCCTGGGTCGCAACAGATCTTATCTATCAGGCAGGACTTGAAGAAGGACTGTGGAATCGGATTTCTTGGATTGATGACTTCGTGAATGCTCGTGATCCCCAGCAAAGGCAGATCCAGATTTTGCAAAAGCTCCTAGAGCTCAAACAAGATCCTGACTTTACTAAAACTATTTTCCAGTGGCCACTTTTACAGACGCAATATCAGAAATTGATCGAAGCTTTACGAGCCCGCTCAGCTCCGCTTCCCATAGAAGGACGACTCTCTCGTTTTCATTGACCTATACACCTGATTCGTAGCAAAATTTAGGAATGGAGTCATTCATTCAGCAAGCCCTTGTTTTTATCGGTTCTGCCATTGTCTTAGTTCCTATTTTTCGTTGGTTGAGATTCGGAGCTGTTTTAGGTTACCTCATCGCAGGCATCGTCGTTGGTCCCCATGCCCTAAAGCTCATTCACCATACCGAAAACGTCGCTCACTTTGCAGAGCTCGGAGTTGTGCTGCTACTTTTCCTTATCGGCCTAGAAATTCAGCCCAGAAAGCTCTGGTCCCTGCGCAGACACCTGCTGGGCCTTGGCGGTTTGCAAGTCGCGCTTACCACAGGTGTGTTTACACTCATTGGCCTTAACGTTGGCTTCACACCTTTGGCAGCATCTGTGATTGGCTTTGGGCTTTCGTTATCTTCAACGGCCTTTGCTCTCCAAACTCTCAATGAGCGAAATCAGTTCAATACAGAGTTTGGAAGGTCGAGTTTTTCAGTGCTTTTGATGCAGGATTTAGTCGCTATCCCTGCGTTAGCCATCATTCCGGTTTTGGCCGAATCTAAATCTGAGCAAGGTTTTTCTTTCTTCGGAACTCTCACTGTTGTCATGACCCTTGTTTTTTTGCTGCTCGCGAGTCGGTTTCTGATTCGGCCGGCGTTTCGAGTGATTGCCGCAACCCGCGCGAGAGAGATCTTTACGGCGGCGACTTTATTCATCGTTTTGGGAGTAGCAGCTCTCATGCAAATGGTAGGCTTATCAGCAGCGCTTGGCGCATTTATTGCGGGAGTTCTCTTGGCCGACTCCGAATACAGACATGAAATTGAGGCGAATCTTGAGCCTTTCAAGGGCCTTCTCATGGGACTGTTTTTTATCGCTGTTGGAATGGGAGTCAGTCTTTCACTCATTGCGGAGCGCCCGATTTTTATTTTCTCTCTCGCTCTTGGATACATCTTACTTAAAGCCGTCCTCATTTACATTTCGGGGAGATTCTTTGGGCTCAGCCATGAAAACTCAAAATTGATGGGATTCACGGTCGCACAAGGCGGAGAGTTTGCTTTTGTGATCTTTGGTATCGCTCTTAAATTTCAGATGACTTCCACTGAAGTGGTCGATCTTCTGACCGTGGTCATCACGATGTCTATGGCGATGAGCCCCTTGCTGGGCCTGCTCAGTGATTGGGTCATCCGATATCGCAGATCTCGCGAAACCCCTGCTTACGATGAAATCGCTGACGAAACTCCACAAGTGATCATCGCCGGTTTCGGGAGATTCGGGCAAGTATTTGCAAGGATCTTACGCACGCAAAACATCGCCTTTGTTGCCATCGATCACGACTCGGAACAAGTTGAGCTGGTGCGCAGGTTTGGAAACAAGGTCTATTACGGAGATGCCTCAAGGGAAGAACTCCTCGAAGCTGCCGGCGCTGCCAAAGCTAAGTATTTTATCCTTGCAATCGACAACGTCGAGGTTTCTATCCAGACCGCTCGAATGGTGAAAGAACACTTTCCTAATCTTAAGATTTTTGCGCGCGCGAGAAATCGTGGTCATGCCTTTGATCTGATGGCTTTAGGAATTCAGTCCATCAAACGAGAGACATTTGATTCAAGCGTCAACTTTGTCAAAGACCTTCTTGTTGAAATGGGTTTTGAACAAGAAAAAGCAAAATCTCTTGTGAGCAAATTTAGGACTCACGATGAGATCATGATGCTTGAACAGTTCAAAGTCCGTGATGACGACAAATCACTGGTCAGTCTTTCTAAGCAGGCTACTGCACAGCTGGCGCAAGTGCTTAACGAAGACAGCACGCGGACCTTCATTGCACCTCCAGAATCTTCTGCAAGTGCTCAGTAAAATCGAGTTCACCACTCTTGATCGTATTGCCACCTTTTACTTACGAAGCGACTTTTGGATCTCGTCTGAAGATAAAGCTTCATTGGACTAAAAAAGAACCAAGTGAGTTAATATCAATAGCGCAGTGGCCTCCCCAGTGCGGCCGCCAATCCACTGCAACACCGTGGGCCTTTAAATTTTTCACAAACTTTTCATTTCCTTCAAACGAGGCAAAGGAATCGTAATAGCCACTTGAGACATAAAATGATGTTTTGGATGTCTTGACCGAAGAAAGGCTCACTGGATCTGCATTTTTCCAATCTTGCTCGGTAGGAAAATATTTTTTAGCATGGATAGAAATTTTCAGAGCTGTCTGAGCAATAACATCGGTGTTAGCGTGCTTTGCCTTAAAATATTGCCAGACCGATGTTTTTTCAAGATAAGCCTGTACAGCTTCAGAGCTGCTAAACGGAGTCACTCCGGCGGCCATTGGCGAGCACAAGATGGCAGCTTTTGCAAAAAGGTCTGTTTTGAGTGCAAGCTGAACGGAGTTAAACCCACCCATGGACTCGCCTAAAAGAATTCTCCGACCTTTAATTCCTCCAAGACGAGCTTCAATCTCTTGAAGACCTTGGGTTGTAAAATTCTCAAAACTCCCACTAAACTGGCTAGAGTTTTTTTCTGAAATTAAACCATCATCACCAAATGACACACTTACGGCAGTCGGCGCCTTAAGCTCGTTGTCACTCCAATATTTTCTGATCTGGGAGGTGTAATAAAACTCTTCTCCCCATGTGGTTTCGTTAAGTCCATTTCCATGGAAATAAAAAAGAACGTCAGGATTGTCGGTGCCTTTATAAATGCAATATCGACCGCCCCCAGTTAAGAAACTGTGGCAATCACCCTCAAGCGCCGATGCGACACCATGGAACGAAATTCCGAAGCTTAGGAGTAGGAAAATAGCGGCTTTCATTTTTCACCTCTGTTTTTCTTGTCGTACCGTTAAAAAATAAGAAGCGCTACCTTTGACAAGCCCCATTGACTTTTTGGCCCATTGGTCTATAGAACCTCATCTCAACGGAGGGGTTATGTCATTTCATCGTTTTTTTTGGGGGATTGCTTTTTCATTTTCAGCGGCAGCTTTTGCGCAGGAACCGCAGACTTGTGCAAACGTCAAGGGTGTGGGGGTTTCGTCCCACACAGTTACGATTGAGGGGAAGACTCTCAACTATGATGTGACTACAGGATTTATGCAAGTTCCCTCAGCCGATAAAACGGCTCAGGGCTGCGTGTTTTACACTGCCTATGTTGTACAAAACCAAGGGGCCCACCGACCTTTGACTTTTGCATTTAACGGGGGACCTGGATCTGCGTCCCTTTGGCTCCACCTTGGGCTGATGGGACCAAAACGCGTGGACATGGGGTCAGACGGCCTTTCGCCAAACTTACCAGTGAGTCTCATTGACAACGAATATTCGCCGCTTGATATCACCGATGTCGTCATGATTGATCCTATCGCAACCGGATTTAGCCATCCTGTCGGAGGCGCTTCGACGAGTAAGTTTTTCGGCGTTAAAAACGATTATGTTTCCATCGGATCATTCGTTCAAAACTATCTCAATTTGAATCTCCGCTGGACGTCTCCGATTTATATCTTAGGAGAAAGTTACGGCGGCATGCGCGGAAGTCTTCTTGCAAAATATCTCCAAGCTGAACTGCGTATCGCACTCTCCGGAGTTATCTTTATTTCACCGGCGTTTTCGTGGACTCCACTTGATTTTGGCACTCCTGATAATAACGTTTCTTATTGGACCTTTCTGCCAAGTTTTGCAACGACGGCCTGGTATCACAAAAAACTCCCACCAAACTTGCAATCGCTGACTGTCGAGGAAGTGTTCGCACAAGCGAAAAAATTCGCATTTACAGAATACCGAGATGCTCTTGATCGTGGAGATGATCTTTCTGAAGAAGAGTTCTCGGATTTAGCTCAGAAAATTTCTGACTTTACAGGCTTAGATAAAAACTTGGTAGAACAAGAAGATTTGGCAATTTCAGACACTGTGTTTTTTGCCAACCTCAAAAAGAGCGAAAGCGAAGTTATCGGTCGTTACGATGGACGATTTACAAGTCACCAAGCCGATATCGCTGAAGAGATTCCTGATCCTAGCGGCACCATTCCAGGATTTGCGTACACAGCCGCGATCAATACTTATCTCAGAGAAGATCTGAGGTACCAGGCCGCTGATCCCTACGCCATCTTTGCCGAAATTCCTTCATGGCCTGCCGAACAGAACAATCCCCTCATAGAGGTCGTTGGGGAACTAGAAAAGGCGCTTTCATTAAATCCAAAACTCAAAGTCATGGTTGCAAGTGGGTACTTCGATCTTGCGACGCCGTTAACATCAGTCGATTATGAGCTTTCTCAAATGCCTCATGCAAGTAAGCATAAATCACAGATTCAGATAAAAACTTATTTCGGGGGACATATGATGTATATCAATCCCGAGGCTCTTAAGCGGCTCAAAACGGATTTGACTCAGTTTTATAAGTAGCTATTTTTTTAAACCATATGGTGTGGGCTGAAAGTTCAACGTTAGGCCCCACCAAAATAGATACAAGCGCCCGGGCTTTTTCATCACCGACGTGGACGAGACATGTTCCCGTCGGTTGCCCATCTTCCCACTCACCACCACTGAGACATTTTAAGGTTGACCATCGGACCTTGATCTCTTTAGGATTTTGTTCATATTTGAGGAAAGCATTTTTAACCTCGATGTAGGTTCTGCCAATTTCGCTGATGACAACACGCCGGAGTGTTTCGTCGCCGAAGCCAGGGCTTGAAAATGCGATGGCTCCCCAGGTGCCGATTAAAAAGCAGATCATTGCCTTCACTAAACATTCCTCCTGTTTTTTAACTTCTTCCAGTAGACATCTTTCCACATGGCCTCAGTTTTTGGTATCAAAGCCTTCGGAACTCCTCGATGAGTCAATGTGAGCTCAGTCCCACCAGATTTCGTCGGCTGAAAATCTAACGAAACCATCGAAAAAACCCCGACGGGAAATTCTTTAGATCTCCAGGCGCGCACTATCCTGCGGGCAGTTAAAAAATCAACATTGATACCGGAGGCAAAGCCTGACTGTACGGAAAATACCTCACCCACCTTTTCACTAACTGAAGCTTTCTTTCCAGTCAAAGTGTGCAATTTTTTTGAATCTACAAAAATGCCGTAAATTTCCTGAGCCGAAGCTTTGAACTTCAGTTTTTGCTTTATGGTCTTACACAAAACGACGGTCCCTTCGTTTTAAGCCGCTACTTTTAAGGAAGCTTTAGGCTTTTGAACCTTTGGCATACTTATTCTAAAGTGCGAGCGTTCTCCTTCATAGCCGATCTCTATGGTTCCACTGTGTGATTGTACAATGGATTGGCAAATACTCAAACCCAATCCCGTTCCTTTTCCAGGATTTTTCGTAGTGAAAAATGGCTGGAACACATGATCTTTCACATCTTCTGCAATTCCCGGCCCGCTGTCTTCAAAAATCAGCAGGATATCATGATCAAATTCACGGGCGGTAATACGAACCCATTTATTGGCCTGTCCCTCAACAGCGTCTTGGGCATTTGTAACTAGATTTAAAATCACTTGAGAAATCTGTACAGCCCTTGCTTCAATAAATATCGAGTCGATCTGGGGGTCCAATACCAATTCAATTTTTTCGCTTTTGAAGCGTTGACGGCAAAGCTCAAGGGCATCGTCAAACGCCTTTTTGAGAGAGATACGTTCAAAAGGATCAGAACCACCGTCGCGAGAAAGCTGGCGCAAAGATCGGATGATCTTAGAAATGCGCCAGGCCGTTTGTTCAATGAGCTGAGTGCTCGCTACCACTTCAGATGACTCAACAGCTCCTTCCTCCGCCTGATCCTTGAGAAGTCCAGCCTTAGCGTGAATAATTGCTAGCGGATTGTTAATCTCGTGAGCGATGCCACTAGCCATCTGGCCTAACTCTGACAATCGCGATGATGCCAGCATTTTTATCTTTTGAGATTCAACCGTATCTCGCAAAGATCGCTGTTCTGTCACGTCGATGCTCAAGCCCGCAAGATGGGTCAGCTGCCCACTCGAATCAAAAACTGGATTTACGGTGTTAAAAAACCAAAGATAGTTTCCATTCTGATGACGGATGCGAAAATGAATTTCCGCTGACTCCGAAGGGAGTGTAAAATGAAACTCAAGGAGATGGCGATCCTCAGGATGCAACATCTCTCTAAACCTCGCAATTTCCATTTTTAGCACACGCTCCCGCCCCAACCACCGAAAAATATTCTCTGACCAACTGATTGACTGCTCTAAGAGATCTGCTTCCCACAGTCCAGTACGCCCATCTTGCAACACCCGTTTTAATTTTGATTCATTCTTGCGAATTTCCAAATCTGCTTTCTTACTCTCAGTCAGGTCCAGACATAAGACGATAAGCCCCTCAACGTTTTGCTCCTTATTGATGTGAGGATGATATTGGAACTCGATCCACCTGCTATTTTCTCCAGGCGACGTAAAGTGCAACTCAAAACGAGTGAACTGCTGTGAAGCAATAGCTCTTTCTCGATGAGTTCGGATTAAAATTGCGGCTTCTTTGCCAAAAACATTTTCAAGCCGATCTTCCCGTATTTCCGGAGTAGCGTCACCGAACCAACGTTCGTAAGCTGCGTTCATAAATAAGTATTTAAAATCCCTATCCATATAGGAAATGAGAGCGGGTACCGAATTTAAAATTTTCTGCAAGAGACGATCGCTTTTTTCTTTTTCTTCGCTAATTTTTTTTTCTGCGCTTATATCCTGACAGGTTCCCAATAAAGATATGACTCGGCCTTGCTCCAGGCGTGCTTTACAAAATGTTTTAATCCAGCGATGTCCTGCGGACTCGTCACTCACTTTGAGTTCCAGTTCAAATGAGGTGCCTACAGAAAGAGCTTGGCAAACAGCTCGACTCATCAACTTTGCAGACTCATCTGAATAAAAACTTAACGCACTCGTGAGTGTTGGAGCATAATCATCTGGTGAGACGGAGAAAAGACTGTACATACCTCGAGTCCAGGAAAGTCTGGCAGCGTCCACCTCATACTCCCAGCCTCCCATCCTCGCCATGCTTTGAGTTTGTTCAAGAAGCCAGGCCTGTGTTTGTCGCTCCGTGAGATCTCTTGCAAGGCAAAGAATTGTTCCTGCATTTGAATTTTTAAAAAAACTCCAAGAAAAATAGCGAACGGAGTTATCCTTATGTAAACATCGTAGGTAGACGTCCCGTTTGATTTTTCCAGCTCCTACCTCAGAGAGAGCATTCGTTAAGATTGGCACATCATCGGTATAAACAAGTCCCCATAAGGAATCGATGACAGCTTCTCTGTCATAACCAAGAAGAGCAAATCCACATTCATTCATGCGTTCAATTCTACCGACTAGATTTATTTTACATACGAGGTCTTCTGACATTTTCAAAAATGTCTGAATGTCCCAAGAATCAAAATCATTTCCATCTGCAAATTTCATTTGCATCCTCGAACAAACATTATGCACGCAATTAAGATTCATTGCCTTAGAATTTTAAAAATGTCTCAGCACAATCCGATTTAAATTTTTTCCAAATTTATCCGGTCACATAAATATTTTAATAAAAAAACATTTAAGAGTTTCAAAACATTCCCCGAAATAAAATCGATTCAAAAAATTAGATGCGATAATTCGCAAGGAGAAAAAAATGTTTTCAGGTTGGAGTCTAAAGGGAAAACTCATAACGGCTTTTTTCGCAGTCGCTACGGTGCTTGCTGTGGTCGGAGTCATTGGCTACATGTCACTAAGCTATGTCGTTAAGAATTACACTCACGTCGCCGAAATTAACTTACCGAACGTCTTATCTCTAGCTAACTTAAGAACTGCACAAAAGGACACAGTCATCGTCGTTTCTGAAATGTTTGGAAATCACAACTCTCCTGATCTGGTGGTAGCGAGAGAGGCTGAGTTCGAGAATGCCGTCAAAAAAATTGAAGCTGCAAAAACAGTGTATCTCGGAGTCGAATTCGTACCAGGCGAACAAGAGCTTTGGGATGCTGTTGATGAGTCTTTAAAAACTCTTATCCCAGCTACAAAACACCTCATTGACTTGTCTAAATCAGGAACTAAAGAAGATGAGGCAACCCGTGACCACATCTTTGTCACAGACTATGCCAAACACCGCGGAGAGTTTCGCATCGCTTCGGAAAAGCTTATGGAGTTTCAGGTTAAAGAGGGCCAAGTTTGGTCCGCGCAGGCTAAAAGTGCTGCCAACATTTCTATTATTTTAGTGCTCCTTGCATCTTTGCTCGGATTGATTTCTGCAGTCATTTTAGGACTTGTTCTAGCGAAGTCACTTTCTACGTCACTTAGGGGAATTTCAGCACAAATTGCAGAGTCTGCCGCACAAACAACATCTGCTAGTACCCAGCTTTCAAACGCAAGCCAAGAGCTTTCAGCAGGATCAACAGAAGCCGCAGCATCTCTTGAAGAAACAGTTTCTTCTCTCGAAGAGCTTTCAAGTATGGTGAAACTCAATGCTGATCATGCAAAAGAAGCAGGAGCTCTTTCGCAGCGAAGCCGCGAGGCCGCTGAGCAAGGTGAACACGAAATTCAGCAGTTGATTTCGGCCATGGCAGAAATGGCAAAAGGCTCTAAGAAAATCGAAGAAATTATCACAGTTATCGATGACATCGCTTTCCAAACTAACTTGCTCGCTCTCAATGCAGCCGTCGAGGCAGCACGCGCTGGTGAACAAGGAAAAGGATTTGCAGTTGTTGCAGAAGCTGTTAGAAATCTTGCCCAACGAAGCTCAGGTGCAGCAAAAGATATCACGACTTTAATTAAAGACAGTGTGTCTAAATCAGAGCACGGGTCAAAAATAGCTGATAAAAGCGGTGCCGTTTTAAAAAACATCGTCTCTGAGGTAAAAAAGGTTGCAGATCTTAACAACGAGATTTCGTCTGCAAGCCAAGAGCAGTTCACTGGAATTTCGCAAATTAGTAAGGCGATGAATCAACTCGACCAGACTACACAGACAAATGCAGCTTCTTCTGAAGAAGTCGCAGCTTCTGCCGAAGAGATGTCTAGCCAAGCTGATAGTCTCCAGAACTTGGTCTCTGATTTAACTAAGCTCGTTGATGGTAAAAATGCCAAAACTGTGCAGCAGCCTCAACCCTCTCGAAAGATCCACGGCGCTGGCGCCGTTGCTGACCGCCGTACTCCATTAAAAATGGTAGACGCGAAGCCTCGTCTTCAGGACTCTTCGAAAGTCATCCCATTTGACTCTGACATGTCGATCGGTAAGGTCGGATCAACAGACGGGTTTTAATCATGAACACCAACATCGCTAAACCCGGTCAGTATCTGACGTTTCACCTTAACGGGCAGTCCTATGGAGTGCCCATTGGTACGGTCCGTGAAATTAATAGAGTCAGCGAAATTACGCCCGTGCCGCAAACGCCGGAATTCGTAGCCGGCGTGATGAATCTCAGAGGGAAAGTAATCACTGTTGTCAACTTAAGACTCAAACTTGGAATGCCAAAAATTGGCTACACGAAGGAGACTTGTATTGTCGTCATTGAATCAGAAGTTGGTCAAGTGGGAACCATCATAGATTCGGTGAATGGTGTTACTGCCCTCTTAGAAAATCAGATCGAAGCAAATCCCGCCGGCTCGGCAAGTGGAGACATCTACGTTTCTGGAATGGGGAAAGTTGAAAACCAAGTTATCATTCTACTAGACATCGTTCAGTGTCTCTCAAGGGATCAACTGACAGAAATTGCCGCAGCTGCTTAAACTCGGGGGAATAAATGGTGCAGCCAAAGACGCTGTTAATTGTAGATGATGAAGAGGCTCTCTTAGACGTACTGGCATCAGAATTTAAAAACCTGGGGTTTCGTTGCCTGACGGCATCAGAGCCATCCTTGGCACTAGAGATGGTCAGGTCAGAGCAGCCTGATTGTATTTTGTCAGATATCAATATGCCTGGGATGTCAGGTCTAGCAATGTTAAAAAAGCTGCGAGAGCAAAAAATAGAAACTCCCGTTATCTTTCTCACAGGATATGCTGACAAAGATAAAATTGCAGAAGCACTCCGACTAGGTGCCATCGATTTTTTAGAAAAGCCTTTCCCGCGTGATGTCTTACGAGCCAGTGTCACCAAGGGTATCGAACTTGGTTTTCGGTTACGACATTTGGAATCTGAACTAGATACTTTTATGAAAAAAATGAAGCTTTCGAGCAAACTCAAAGCACAATACAGAGAAATAAAAAAGGTTCTTCTGTTGAACCAAAAACGAAATCAGATGCACTTTAAGAAGTCGTCGTAAAGAGGTTATAGTGAGTGACGATCAAGAGTTTATGAAAGAACTGCAGCGCGAGTTTCTCGACGAAGCCGTTTTTCTTATCGATCAATGCGAAGAATCTTACCTTAAACTCGAAGACGTTAGTTTGCGAGCTGAAGAGCTAGCAAAAATATTCAGACTAGCACACTCTCTCAAAGGCGCCGGTACCGCAGTAGGTTTTTTAGACTTGGCAGGTTTTGCACACACTGTTGAAGATTGTCTATCTCTTCTCAGAGCCAGGTCAGATATGGTGAATAGCGAAGTGATCAGCTTGCTCTTAGAATGCGGTGACGCGCTTAAAGTTCGCGTGTTTTCTCTAAGATCTCAGTCAGATCAACCTTGGGATGTGACAATCCTTAAAGACAAAGTCATCACGAAAATTAAAGAAATCTCGTTTTTACAGTCTATGAATGCACCGGGCCCTGCGCCCTCAGAAGAACCAGCTCTTCAGCCTAACGAACCGCAAATAGCGAAGACGCCAACTCCGTCTACCACTCCCACTGCCGTCCAACCGCAAGGCCGAATGAGTGTTAAGATCGACATTGATCGAATAGATTCTGTCTTAGACATCGTCGGGGAACTCGTCGTCATTGGCAGCCAACTCATGACAAAAGTCGAATCTTATTCTGAAGACCTCGAGCTTGCGGCAGTTGTGGCCCTTCTTGACAAAACCGTTCGAGAACTTCAAGACAAATCTCTTAGCATGAGGATGACGCCTCTAAAGCCACTTTTTCAAAAGGCCCAAAGAACCATACGCGACCTAGCAATGCAACTGGGCAAGTCTATTGACGTAGAAATGTCGGGCGAAGAAACAGAAATCGATCGAACCATGGTGGATCTCCTTGCCGATCCGTTGCTCCACCTTGTCCGAAACTCCATTGACCACGGGATCGAGTCTACAGAAAAAAGAAAATCTGCTGGGAAAAGTGAAAAAGGAAAAATCAAAGTATCGTCAGCACAAGCAGGAGATCGCGTTATAATTGCAATCTCAGATGACGGCGGCGGCATTAACCGCGAGAAAGTTCTTAAGAAAGCTATCGAAAACGGAGTCATTCAGCCAAACACGGATCCTACAGCGCTCAAAGATGAAGAGGTATTTAATCTCATTTTCTCCGCAGGATTTTCGACAGCAGATAAAGTCACAGACATCTCTGGACGGGGTGTTGGCCTTGACGTTGTAAAAACAAATATCGAACGAATGCGCGGACAGATCTCGATAAAATCAAAAATGGGACAAGGATCAGAGTTTATCATCACCCTCCCCTTAACTACGTCAATTACTGATGGAATGTGGGTCAGTTCTTCAGGAAGTTCATTCATTGTTCCGATCGGTCAAGTGAGAGGCCTCTCTGAGTTTACCGAAAAACAGATCACGCATCTGGCTGACGGAACAAAACTCATCGAAGAGCAAGGGCAACTTCTACCCATCTATGACCTTAGTAAATTTACCGGCGACAGCCACAAGTCGCCTGCAAACCCGCCTTCAAAAAAGCGAACTGCCGTTATCGTACAACGCACTGAAGGGGGATTTGCTATCGAAGTTGATCAAGTTTTAGGACAGGTGCAAGTTGTTCTAAAACCGCTTTCCGATGGTTTCTCAAAAATCTCAGGACTTACCGGAGCCGCCATTATGGGCGATGGATCGGTAGGACTGATTCTCAATATCGAAGGACTGCACTATCACTTTAGCCGAAAACATCCAACCTTCAAAAGTGAAAACGACGCGGAAAGTTTAGCAGCATGACGACCGTTCTCAAAAAACCTGCCCGAACTCCAACTTTTCAAGAGCCTAAAATTGTTTCGACCGTCCATTTAACGATGCCGCCGGAGACTTTTTCAGATCTTTCGAGATTACTTCATGACCTTACCGGAATTAATCTCCCGCTGAATGAAAAGAATATGACCTTAATGGCAGGTCGGATAAGTTCTGCCCTTCGATCTCGAAATCTAAATTCGTATGAAGAGTACCGAGCTTTGGTAACAAAAAACCCTACTGCAGAAGTTATTAAAGAATTCATAAGTTCCATGACGACCAACACCACTGAGTTTTTTCGTGAGAACAAACATTTTGACGTTCTAACAAGGCACCTGCCCGATCTCATGAAAAAAATGAATGCGAAAGGTTCTAATGAACTTAGAGTTTGGTGTTCTGCCGCAAGCACAGGCCAGGAGCCCTTATCGATCTTAATGACACTCTTAGAGGCGAGGCCCGAACTCACTCAATGGAACTTTAAATTTCTAGCAACAGATATAGACATTAAAGTCTTACAGACAGCAGCCCGTGGCCTCTACACTCCCTCCCTTTTGAGTGGAGTTCCGCCCATGCACAAACAAAAATACTTCCAACCTACACAGGTGAACGAAAAGCCCATGTGGCAAGCTAGACCGGAAGTTCTTGAGCTCATTCGCTATGCACCTTTGAACTTGGACGATGATGCTTATCCATTTCAGCATCAGTTCCAAATTATTTTTTGCCGTAATGTTTTAATTTATTTCAATCGAGAAAGAGCTGAGAGAGTCGTAGAGCAGCTTGCAAGTCACCTTTCTGTTGGCGGAATGCTTTTTCTGGGCCATGCAGAATCTGGGGTTATGAAGTCAAATAACCTAGAATCTGTAGCACACGCTGTTTATGTAAAAACGGCAGCTGGAAAGAGGGCAAGATGAGTCGACTCAAAATCCTTGTTGTTGATGATTCCTCAGTCATCCGTAGCTTACTCACTCAGATTTTATCCTCGGATCCAGAAATTGAAGTTGTCGGCACAGCACCAGATCCGTACATCGCACGCGATAAACTTGTCGCCCTTAAGCCGGATCTAATGACTCTCGATATAGAAATGCCAAAAATGGACGGAATCACTTTCCTTGAGAAAGTGATGGAGTTTTTCCCCACAAGAGTTGTAATCATTAGTAGCCTTAGTCAAAAAGGTTCGGCGTTAGCTCTCCGAGCCCTTGAACTAGGTGCCATTGACGTTATCGAAAAACCTTCGATGGATGTCGCAAGATCCATCGAGTCGGCAAGGCAAGAATGGCTGACCCGAATCAAAAGTGCAGCCCGCGCAAAGCTCCTAGCTCGCTCATCGCTGCCTCAGCCAAAACCCGTCGCAAGAAAATCGACGGCATTGTCTCGCACCACACACCAAGTTGTTGCTATCGCATCTTCAACCGGAGGAACCGAAGCTCTCAAGGCTGTCATTCCGCAATTGCCCAGCGACTTTCCAGGAATTGTCATTGTCCAACACATGCCGCCGGTGTTTACAAGAACCTACGCAGAACATCTCCAAAAACTCTGCTCATGCGAAGTCAAAGAGGCCGAACAAGGAGACAAAGTTCTCCCCGGGAGAGTGATCATAGCTCCTGGCAACTATCACATGGAGATTGAACGTAGCGGCGGCTACTATCTTGTAAAACTTCATCAAGGTCCACTGCTTCACGGGGTGCGTCCCGCCGCTGACATTCTTATGAAATCAGTTGCTGAGCATGCTGGTGCCAATTCCGTGGGAGTCGTTCTCACTGGGATGGGCAAAGATGGAGCTCAAGGTCTTTTAGAAATGAAAAATGCGGGCTCTTACAATATCGCCCAAGATGAGGAAAGCTGCGTCGTTTACGGAATGCCCAAAATGGCTGTGCAAAGTGGCGGAATTGATAGAACAGTTCCGCTCAAAGACATCGCAAGTCACCTCGTGGAAATCATGAACGCCCGAAAGGTTGCGTAACTTAAGGCAGATTGAAACCACTCTCATGAAACCTAAAAATCATCACTGAATTTCCCCCATGGCCACCGTGGCCTTGAGACGTAACGATAAAAAAATCATCTTTTAGCGAAACTGCCAATCCAACAGGGTACGGATCCGCCTGAGCCTTTGCCAGCGGCTCTAAAGTTTCGCGATCCACCATGACAACAGATCGGTCATTATTCATCGCTACAAATATAAACCGACCCTCCGGCGATACATCGAGAGTTCTCGCGCCAGTCCCGAGGTCTCGCGACTGCCACCTGACTCCCTTAAAAACTCTCTGGCCGTGAGCTTGTTCAAGAGTTCGAACCATATCTTGCAACTGAGCCTTGGATACGACCCCCGACTGGTTTGAACTCACGATGATTTCGCCAGCTGCAAGAGCAAGATGTCTCGGAGTAGGAGCCACATTCATGACTGACCCCAGGTACTGCTGACTTGAAACATCAAAGCCTGCAATCCCACCGCCGCCCATACGAGCTACAAATAAATAACGACCGTCAGGTGAAAAAACTGCGCCTCGCAAACAAAAGCCGCAGGTACGATCCCGATCGGTTCCAGCAAGACCACTTTGCGATAACTGCTTCTCGACGGTGAGGTGGGCCACGTATTTATAATCTCTTGGATCTGACGACGACGTGTCAATAAGACCGACCGTATTGTCTCCCCAGTGGATGACCGCCGCCATTTTTCCATCAGCTGAAAGCGCCACGTATTTTGGAATTGGCCCTGTTGGCATCACGCGAATGATTTCGTCATTACGTGTATCGATAATCGCTAATGCCGAGGGAGACTGAGCGTACCTATCGTAACTCCGCCTGTAGTAGGTCACCCATAAGTAGCGGCCATCGAGCGACAGGGCACTTTCCACCGGCTTTCCAGCAAATTTATTGGCATTCGCCGATCCGTTGTCAAACTGGTAGTTGCGATATCCAAAAACGGTAGATTCCCCTTGAAAAAGATCAGAATTGCCTGCATCGAAACGGTGCCGAATGACTTTGAGCTTTTTTAAGGACGGCCACCCATAAACAACCGTTTTTTCGCCTTCTAACGAATTTACGTAAAACTTGAGCCCGTCGGCAGAAAAAATTACGGATTTTGGCGAGTAAATCTCAGAATCCTGAATATCCTTTGCGCTAGCTGCGGCTCCGCCAAAGTTGCGAATACGAGCGACTCTCTCAATCGTCCAAGAACCAGCAAAGGTATTTGACGTCATCAAAAATAAGATCGGGAAAATCATAAACCGCAAAGCAGCCTCCTCATTTTTCGGTTGCTATCGTAGATCGCGTGTTCCTACAACCCACAAATCTCCTTCGACACATTTATTTCAAAAATGACAGTCCAAAGGTTTTCTGCCGGTTCCATTTTGAGACGAGTCGTTTCACTTTGGCAAAACGCCACGGCAAAAACTTCAATGCCAGGTGATGTTTTCATACTTACAAGAAAAGAGAATGACAAATTTTCTCAGTTATTAGATGGCTTCCCAACACATTTATATAAGGAGTGCTTATGAATTTTTTGACTAAAGTGGCTGCTGCCGCGGTTTTATTAACAACTGTAAACGTATTTGCGGGAAGCCGATTTCTTGATAGAGATCCTCTTCGTACTTGCGGTGGTCACGTTGAGCTTTCTGAAGCCGCAAATGGCGACCTCGCTCTTAAATTTGAAAACCTCAACACTAACAACTGCGACACTCTCCGTTTTTACGATGTGACAAGTGGCCGCACTCTCCAAACTTACGACATCCGCGGCACAAGCTACACTCTCAGCAAAAGCCAGCGCTCTGCTTTAAGCTCTGACTGCCGAGTTGGCTTTACTGTTTCTGGTTACAGAGGAAATGACGATTTCAACGTGACTCTTGGCTGGTGGTGTGAAGTTTTTGGTGGCGGTCAAACAGGTGGACACAATGGTGGATCTAACCAAAGCTTCCAACTTTCAGGAGCCGGGAACTGCAAACTTTTAATCAACGGCGTTTATGCAAACCGCAACGTTTCTGACGTTTTCTGCGGCCCTGCTCGCAACCGCTCTGATGTTGTTTCTTACGAGTTCTCTCGCAATAACAACTGCAAAGTTATGATCAACGGATCTTACGCTAACCAAAACGTTTCTGACTACTTCTGCACATCTAGACAATAGTTCGTATCAGCTCTCCGGCACCATCTACGGTGCCGGTGGTGCGATCTCCTAATTGAAGTGTTTTCTTCAAAATCCGATTAAATCTTGACCCATCAAATTCATTTTGGAATCTCTAGATCTGATCAACTGCGACTTCCTTGCTTTCATATTGGAGAAAACTTTATTTCACTTCCAGCATTCTGTAGTGTTGCGGGAGGCTGGCCAGTAAAGCCTCGAGCCGGAGAATCTATCTTTGTTGTGGCGCCAGAAGCTGTTGTTGAGATGTCACCCAGATAGCTTTCTAGTTTGCACTCGAACCATGCGGTATTTGGTTTTAGGGCCAGCGCCCACTTTTTCAATAAGTCCTTCTGCAACCGCGCTAGCCAATAAAGCCTGAGCCGAGCCAAAGGAAATGTTAAAGCACTCTCGCACCTGGTTGAGAGAAAAGAGTTCATCTTCAAACCTAGATCTCAGGCTTTCGAGACGAGCTTCGGTCTTTGTCTGAGAAGCCTTGAGCGCTTGTACATGCACGCCGACGCCTCGCTCAGGCTCAAGAAAATAGTCCCCGCCTCGTTTGCCAAGAGAAAGAGGATGCTTGTTGCTTTCAACCCATTCTTTAAACCTAAAAATTGCTTGCCTAGCCCGGTTCCCGGAAGAGGGAAAAATGAAATATTCATTGGGATATAAAAGCGAAAACAACTCAACCATATCAAAAGGTCGATAAAAATCACTGAGCAAAATTTTTAACACCTCTGTAATCAACCGGGTAACACCTGATGAGCCTTCGGCCACGACGGAGGTTGTTTCTTCAAAATCAACAGTTCGCTTTATTTTTTTTACGTCAGTGGACTCGGCAGAATAAATCCAATTTTTTGGAGGCTGGTACCAACGATTTAATCTAAGCACCCTATCTTTGTACGACGGAAATGGGGTCCCAAAATACACTCTAGACAATAGGTCCGAATCCTTCCCAATACAACCACGATAAAAATCAATGTCACGAACCGATTCCCAGTGCATTGCCTTCATTGCAGTCTCTCGAAGAGAATTCATTCGAGGCGTGACCCGACCAGCTTTATAAGCCTCCATAATCGAAGTCCATTTTTCGATCTGAAGAAGAGTTTTTGCTCCGCCCATGGAGATAATCCGACGTGACTCTTCAATTTCACTGTCTGCAGCGGCCCATCGACTTTCCCGAATTTCGACTTGCGCAAGCAGCTCACAACAATGGGCATAAAGAAGTGTCGCATTTTCCTCTTTAGTTTGGATTTTAAGTTTGGTCAGAAGACTTCGCGCCTTGTCTAACATCTCTTCGTTGACATATCCCGAAGCTAAATTCACGTTTCCTACTAGCCGTTGATAACTGGCAACACTCTCATGAGCCGTGAAATTCTCTAGAATTGGAATTGCCTCTTTATAGTTCCACTCAGAAATGAAACAGTGCCCTCTATAGAGCAGGGCGGTGGGACGAGTTTGGGGATCGATTCGATCTAAAATCCTATGGCTTTGAACACGCGCCCCATTTCGGAGCAAAATAATCGCGTACTCGAGCAATTCGTCAACAGAAACCTGAGATTCCCATTTTGATCCAGGTCTAGCGAAAGGACTTATGATACGCAAAGCAAGTCGCCCGAGTTGGGCACGTCTAGCTAAATTAGCTAGAGCTAAGGCTTGAACACGAGAGATTGACCTATAAGAAATCGAGCTCAGAAGGAACTCAACTTGGCTAAACTGCCCACTACGAGTTAAATCCTCTAGCTTCCGGATGAACTCGCCATCCACTCGTGTCTCCATATGAGTCGCCCCTCCCCAATATCTATCAACAATTATAACTAACTTTTCCAATGGAAAGCCATATATAATATGAGATGTCGGGGGGCCAAATATGACGAATCAGTTAAAACTGTTGCGAGCCTTTGCAATTCTTTTTGCCATTTTTGCTGCAACCCTAGGGTATCAAAACTGCTCTCAGATGAATTTTGACCACATCGGAGGCTCGCCGTCGCAACCGTCTAATACAAGCCTTCAGTCCGCTGGTGGAGATGGCTACGGCTATGATGGGAAACTCGACGGTCAGTTTTTGGCTTATGATCTCAGCAAACCTTGCGGCGAAAACTCTAAGATCGAACGTGCCAACCACGTGATTGAAATCAGTGGGGGTCGTCCAAAACTGTTAGTTGAAAATTGCCTAAAAATTCCTGCAAGAGACCTTGGTGAGAGCGAAATCATTTTTTCTGAAATTCAAAAATCTGCATTTGCATTTGCGGGTCAGACTTTCGAACGCCAGCGCCCAGACATTCCCAAACAAGCACCCTACCTTACAGCTATTTGCCGCTCTCTAGAAAAGGCCGATGATAAACTCTACCGCGGAACAGACGTTCTTATTCGTCGTACCCCTGGAGTCTTAAATGCCCAAGTCGAAATTCTTTCAGCTCTCGGAGTTCCTGGCGGCGCCTATGATACACCTACAAGTGATGTCATGGAAGTTTCATCGCAAATGAAAGGATCTTTAGAGACTCTCCGATCTGGTGACCAAAATGTTGTCCTTGATTTTGATCGTAATCTCTTGACCATGAAAGCAAAAATTAAAACTTCAAATCTTGAAGCATCTTTGAATTTGAACTGCGAGGTCACCCGCAGTTCCGTGAACCTCTTAGCATTCAGTGAGGACATGTTCCGTAAACCTCTTCTCGGTCCAGGCGGAAGCATTTCCACACAAACTATGCAATCCGGGGTTCTTGCTCCAAACAACCTTCCCGCTGCGCACCTCATTGCAGACACATCGACAACGCAGAGAATGGTTCTTGCTTACTGGTACGTTGATGTCGCGCCAAACGATACCAAAGTGCGAACTTTTTCTGTTTACCTAAAACACGCAGGCGCAAATTTCACCGAAGTTCATCTCGGTTACGGCGGAGCGCCCGACGTTAATAATGAAATTCACAGATCCAAAATCGATGTTACTTGGAGCGATTCTGGGGTACCAACCATTACCAAAACGGCGGGCCGTTTAGAGAACTACGGTTTTTCGCCAGAAGCTAACGGTTGGTATAGGTTTTGGGTTTCTGTTTCGAACAACGGCCTTGGAAACTATAGAGCCGTTCCGAGAGTGCTCCCTGGAGGATACGACCCGACCGGAACTGGTGATATTTATATCTGGGGACTTCAATTGGTTGAAGGAAGCGATCCGCTTCCTTACCAAGGAATGTTTGCAAACTTCCCTATTTTTTAGTTAACACGAAGAACGATAAAAACATACAGATCATCTCCCCACTCGCCAGAAACACAAGCTTGCTGGCCTGTGACGCGGGATAGGTCTGTCAATGGTTTTGAAATCCAAGTGTTTCTAGCATAGAGCTGTGCGCTGGCATTTCCAGGCATCAAGATATAAAAGCGATCTTCTTCCCTTGAAATTTGACCACAGATTGTTTCTGCAAATGCTGAAAAAGAAAATGACATCAAAGCGAGTACGACCAATACGATATTTTTCAAAGAGTCCTCCAATGTAAAATTTGGCAGAATTTACCTCGTCAGAAGAACTCTGTTGAGAGATTATTTGCATTCTGTAAAAGCTACATTAACTTGGTTTACTTAATGGCCATTTCTTCTTAGACTTTAAGACAAAGGAGATCGCAAAAATGAATTTTAAAGTTCTCATGACGTCAGGTTTTTTTATGTTTTTCATGGCCTGTAGCCATTCTCCAAAAATGGAATCGGGAATTTCTCGAACAGTTTCAAGTCACTCTTTCACTGCTGAACCTTTTACGTCTTTTTTAGACAGACTTGCGACAGATACCTCACATCCAAAATTGCAAGAGCAAGCAAAAATGGCTCAAGAGCCAGCCCAATGGAATGATGAAAATTGGTCCCAAAACTATTTTAAAATCGTGGCTATGTATCTCAGGGCTATTCAGGGTTCACCGACAGTGGATGGGATCAATCTCAATCAACTTGAACAGGACCTTAAATTCCTTGTTAATCTTGACACCTTTAATGCCGAAGGGAAAGATTCAAAAAATCCGAACTTTAAAAAAATTGGCGTCTTTCTCCATGACTTTGCAGACGCGCACGGACTGAATTTTTACAACCCTCCCTACACGGATCCAAAAAATAAATCTGATGTTTCGGCGGACCGAATTTTCATTTTGGAATTGCCTGGTGAAAACGCTAAAGAGCCTTTAGCTGTCTATATGCATTCAGATGTCGTTTCTGCCTCGCGGGAAACTTGGGGAATCACTCAAAGAGGCGACCTCAATCCCTTTGAACTGACCTTCAAAAACGACAGTGAAATCAACGCTTCCGAACGGAAAAGCACTCTTGAAACAGAGTTAAAAAAACTCCAAAGACAGCTCCAAAAAAAGGATGGCGACCCGGCGACCCTGTCACAGCAAATCCTTGAAACCCAAAAAAAAATATTTAGCCTTACCGGATCGCGTTTCTACGGCCGTGGCGTCATCGATGATAAGGCCGCCATCATCAGCTCGCTCTATAGTCTTGCGGGATTAAGCCAACTCCAAGGTCAAGGGTACCTTCCCAAACTTAAACGTTCGATCCATTTAATCATTGAAACCACTGAGGAGACTGATGGTATTGGAGTTGATGCATATATCCCATGGGCCAAAGATCGCGGGATCAATTTAGAAGACCAACTGAGTGTGGGCCTAGACTCCAACTACCCCGTCACGATAGCTGAGAAAGGAATTGGCCGAGGCTACTTGCGATTTCCAAAGACGGGTCCAGCCCGAAAAAAAGGTGAAGCCGAAATTGTTGAGATGCACGGGATGGATCAATCCAAGGATCAACCTGATAACTCCGTGGTTGGCGTGATGAACGTATGGCTTAAAGTCGATCAGCCTGCTGTTTTCGCAAATCAGCTCAGCCACGAGCTTTCCTCTTTCCAACCGGTCCTCCATGACCTTTGGGCGAAATCGTGGGTTCGTGACTTAGAATACCTTGAGCAAAAGCCGGAAGTGACCATAGAAGGAGATCGTGTGAGACTTAAATTCTTCGGTCGTACCAAAGTTTCCTTTGATGTTCACGACTCCAGTAGTGCACTTGTTCGAACTTTTGCATTCTTGAATCATCTTGCCGATCAAGGAAAAATTCCACTCACTCAAAATAACTACTTAAACGTAGCTCGTAAACTGTGGTCCAAGTTTGGCTTTGATTTTACGGGAGCTCCGCTCCACTTAGCTTATTGGGACCCTTATGACTTCAATGGGAAAAAAGTGACTCATCCTCAAACCGAAGGTTTCATGGGCCGGCTCACTGTTGCACTCACCGCGTTTAAAGATCATGAAGGACAGATTGAGCAAGTTATTGATTTTAGACTCCCGAGAGGCCCTGAAGGTTCCAGCAAATCTGAGTTAGAAAAAACCAGCGCTCATATGAAAAGTCTTGCGACACCGAGGCTTGAGCAATTTGCTCAAGGTCTTGGTGGTAAAGCTGAGTATGAACTCATGGATTCTCCACGATACATTTCTCCAGATACACCCTACGTAAAGCGCCTTCTACGCATCTTTCAAGAGACAACGGGCCAAGAGGTTAAACCAGTCGCCATGAGCGGGGCCACCACGGCTAGTTACCGACTTGGCGGAGTGAACTTTGGTCCAACTATGCCGAATGAAGAAGACGTTTATCACGTAGACAACGAATACAAGAAGATCGAGAATATTTATCTTGATCTTCAAATGTTCTCTCATCTGTTTCTGGATCTGGCACAGACGACTGGAAAACAGAATTAGAATGACTTCTAATTTGATGAGGCCCAACGAGTGGATCGAGGGAAAAGTTGAATACTCAACTCATAAACCTCGGTTTGCTCTCCGACTTCCATGATATTGCAAAGTTTTTCTTTAAATTCGCGAATCAAGCTTTTCGCAAGAGGGAGCGTCTTAAGGTCAATGGCCATGGTCATACTGCTAAACTCCCGCATATCAATTGCAATTTCTTGTAGCGCTACCTTAGCTGCCGCAAGATTCTCGTGATGTCTTTGCCTGAGAGCTGCACTGATGACATCATCTGTGGTCTGGAGGGATACGTCGCAAATCTCATATCCTGTGCCGACCTTTTTCAGATAACCTGCCTTTTCGAGGTTGCTGAGCGAATTAAGACAATGACTTTCTGAAATATTAAGTCTCTGAGCCATCCAGGATGGATCAGATTTAAAATCTTTGGTCTCCATCAAAGATAAAATTGCATAGTGAGTCCAATCAGAAACGATCTCCTCTTGGTGTTTCTCCAACGTCATCTTAGATCCCATGGCCACACTTTTTGCTTGGAAAGCGACTCTCAAGTCTTCGGTAGAGTAGAGAGCTTCTACTTCCCGTACTTCCTGTCTGCTGACACTTAATTTTGTCAAAATCTCTCGCGATAAATTTTTAGACACTTTGCGTTTTCCATTAAGAATCTGCGAAAGACTGCCGGGACTCATTCCGATTTTTTGAGAGAAACTTCTCAGAGAATACCTTGGATTTCGATTCTGCATCTGCCTAAATTTTTCCTGCAGTATTTCCTGAATTTTATTTTGTGAATTCATTTCATCTCCTCCAGAAGACTTGAGAAGAGTTACCACCCGTCTCTTCAATTAGCAATAATACATCGCTGTTTGCGAATTGTTTTGTTCGATGTTATCTGTGTTTTCATGTCTATAAAATCTAAATTTTTATTTTTAATTTTTTTAGTGAGTGTTGCAGTCGTCGCGCTGGTTGCAAAAAGTATCCATGATATGCGTCATCGTTCAGACCTGCCTTTTAATGAAAAAGCGATCGCGTACCATTTCCCGATTGTGGCTCGAGAAAATGTGAACGAGCGCCTGCGCCTTATGGAAAAAGAGCTGCAGGGCAATCACACGGCTTTTGCCCTTAACATGATGGCAGGAGAGTACATTCAGTTTGCAAAGGTCACTGGCCAAAATGTTTTCTTCAACAAGGCGCAAGAAAATCTTGAGGAATCACTCAAGCTCCAGCCTCACGAAAATTTTCAAGCTCATATTCATAATATTCATCTCATGCAAATGCGTCATCAGTTTCGCGAGTCCCTCATCCAACTGCAGAAGCTTGCAGGATCCGTTCCTGAAGCCAAGCTCTGGCCATTTTATGTGACCGCCTATCTGGCCCTTGATGAAAGCAGTAGCGCATTATTTATCAGCCAAAAAGAAGCGCAAGAAGCGGCCGGGCTTTCCGCACAAATTCATCTTGCATTAACATATCAAAGCAACGGGCAGGATGGAAAAGCCGTTGAGGCGCTCTACCAAGGTCTCAAGCTCGAGGATTTGGGAGAGCTTGAGTCCTCGGTTCGAGCACGCCTGCAAATGGCGCAGATTTACTTGCTTCACGGACAAGAAGAGCAAGCGAGTTTTTGCCTGAACGAGGCCATGAAAATGGACCCTAGCTACCCGATGACGTTGCAAGCGTTGGCTTCTTTAAAGATCATGCAAAAAAGTTTTGACGAGGCCAATGACCTTTTGGTGAAAGCATTTCACGAGCGCAAAGAAGTTGCTTTTCTTATCGACCGGGTCAAGCTTTTGGATCTTATGGGACGACGGCAAGACTCTATCCAGATTCGCGATCTCGCGGAGCAGAATCTCCGTGAGGAGCTACAAACTCATCAGTATGGACACCGAATTTTACTAGCGAAAGTTTTGCTTCTTAAAAATAGCCCATTGTCCAACGAAGAGGCGCAAAAATTGTTGGAGCAAGAACAAAGACTCACTCGCGACACTCAACAGGTCAACATCATGCTCGCGCAGTCAGCTTACCAAATTGGAAATATCGACAAGGCTGAGCAGCACATCAAAAGGGCACTGACTTTCCCAAGAACTAATTTAGAAGCAAAAAACCTGATGTTGAAGATATTACTGGCTCATGGGGACCGACAGGCAGCAGATAAAATTAAAAAAGAACTTTATCAGATCAATCCTGACTACGAACTTTATTTACAGGATTCTTTGAATCGTCCAAAACAGGCCAATAGCGGCAACTCCGCTGGCCGTAGCCATACCGACACGTCTTTGTAGAAGACCATCTTTCTGCTTGGTCCACCCCAGTGCTAAAAAAGCAAAGACCACAACAGCGATTTGCCCAAGCTCCACACCCACGTTAAAGGTAAGTAGAGCCTTCAAAAAGCGATCCGAACTCAAGTTCAACTCAGAAAAAACTCCAGCAAACCCAAGACCATGAAAAAGTCCAAAACCAAAAATCATAAGAGATAAGTAGCTTTTATTTTTCCTATTGTCGTAACCATTCCGATAAACAAAAAACACCTCTAGTGCCATCAAAACGATCGACAAAGCGATGATGGGCTCAACCCACTTAGGATTGAGCTGTACAAGGCCTGAAGCCCCTAAACCTAAAGTGATTGTGTGCGCCACAGTAAACAACGAGAGCTGTTTTACAACCTGAATCGTCGATTGCGACAAAAGATAAAGGCATGTGATAAACAAAATGTGGTCAAAGCCTAGTGGAAGAATGTGAACAATTCCCATCCACAAAAGACCAAGCCAACTCAACGCTGAGGATGACTCAAGGGTAAAGATTGCGGGCTTTCCTGGTAACACCACAAGTGGCCAAGTGCCTTGCGATCCCTCTTCTTGAACTTCTATAAGAAGCTGACCAAAATTCCGATCTGTCTCCACGGCAAATTCTTTTGGATTTTCAATTTGGCCGGAGAAACTTAGCTCTGGAATTTGATCTGCACTCCAACGTTCTACAACTCCACTGTTGAGTTTAAGGTAGCGAGATTGGATTTTGATTTGTGAGTCAAAAATCTGAACGAGTTTTTTGGCCTCTTCTGGATCTTTTATCAACTCCCGAGCTAGTTCCTGATCCTCGGGAGTTAGCTGAGCGGCTGGTTTATTAACGATCCATGACGTGAGATCTGATTTTAAAACAAGGTCCAAAGCCCCAGTACTTTTAATACTGAGACGTCCCGTGTGCACATCCAGGGAATGTGCCTCCACCAAAACTCCAAAGCCTAAAATCAAAAGCCCGAAAACCAGCCGCACTATCATATTCTCTTAGTAAGGTTTTGCTAAAAATGGAAACTTGGCTGGGCCACCATGCTCAGTCTGTTGGTAAAGAAGACTATGACCCTGGCTGATATTTCCTGCCACTCCAGCGTAGGAAACGTTGTCACCAAGTTTCTTGGTAGGATCAGAGCCAAGAAGACCGTCGGCACCAAACACCAAATAAGTGAGAGTGATGTCGATGACGTCATCCTCGATCTTACGACCGCCAGTCAGCATGGGAGCGCCTAGGTCGTTAATCACGAAATCCCCTGCGTAACCCACTGAACCAACGGGAATGTCTTTAGAGACATCGAGTCGCAATACATCTGGTAAAAAGCCATTTACAACTTTAGTCACGTGATCAGCAGGTTGCCCCCCCGTTCTCGCCAAAATTCCAAGCACAGCGCCGGCTTCTGCAAGGACGTCGGTTGCAGACAAATCTTGGGTCGGTTTAACAGAGTTAAAAGCGTTGAGACTTTTATTACTCAGAACAAGCCCTTCATTTATAGCAGGGCGACCAAGTCGCTCAATCTGTTTACCGTTAACAGAAATTGTTTCCCAAATATCAAACACCGGGCCACTGTTATTTTTTTCCAGGAATTCCGCAGGGACTCTGAGAACAATCGTGTTAACGTTGTAGTTTTTAGTAAAATCACGAGCTTTGTTAGGAGGAGAAAAACCAGTAAAAGGTTTTCCTGCCGCAAGGTCGGCGCGAACCGAAAAGAATTTCTCTACGTCGAAAAAGAAAGGATCTTCTCGAAGGCCCGCAAAAACCATCATGCCTCGGCCGTCTAATTTAAAGAAATTCACTCTTAAATCATCTTCTTTAGACTTAGCAATACTGGTCGTCGCGATCATATTGCCGTTGTTAGTCTTTGAGGCAGTGAATGTTTTTTTAGTGGCTAGACTTGGATCTTTGATCATGGTCACTGAAAACGGCTGTACATTGTTTTCATTGGGTGGTTGAAATTTAAATGAAATTCTGATGTCTTCCTTTCCGGTAGGCCTTGCAGTCTTGCTAGCCACGCGTGTGATGTGAAAAGAGTATTCTGCTTGAGTGCTAAAAAAGTATTGTTGGCCGGGGAGAGAACGAGGATTTGTGTTCATAATCAGGATCAGGTCGCCAGCGTCGGTCGTGAGCCCTGACTGATTCGACTCTCTGAATGCATAGAGGTCTGTTAAATTAAGACTACGGCCTTTGAGGTCAATTTCTCCGTCATCGTGGTCGGAACCAAACGCAACCACAGACAAACTGAGAGCGAACAAAAACGATGCTAATCTCATGGGGTCCTCCTTTAAAAATGAGATTTATTGTTTAAGGTAAATCGTTTTTGTAGCAATTAAATTATCGTTTGATTGGGGGATAAACTGTTGCAGGCCAGTGCAACGAATCTCAAAAATTGAGAGGTAACCGTCGAATAAATTTAACTAAAAAGCGCCAACTGAAGTTTCACCAGACTGAGTCAAAGCTTTTTGGTACGAATCTCTGGAACGCACACGTTCCAAAAATCTTTTTAACTTAGGTCTTCGTTCATATCCCACTCGAATAGCTCCTACTTCGATAGGATAGCTCATCATGATATCAGCAGCAGAAAACTCTGATCCCGCAAACCACTCTCTCCTCACTAACTCTGACTCCATAAAGTCAAAGTGGAGGCGTAGCTGCGGCTCGATGAATTGCTTTCTCACACCAAGCTCGATAGCAAGGGCCGCAGGTCGAATGATAAGTGGGACGGGAGGTTTAGAAATTTTCGAGAAGACAAGAGAGAGCAAAAGAGGAGGCATCACAGACCCCTCTGCATAGTGCAAAAAATAAGTGTAAAGACGATGGTCCGCTTCAGAGCTGTTAGGAATAAGCCGTCCTTTGCCATAAGTGGTAAGAAGATATTCAATAACAGCACCAGATTCTGCGACAACGACATCGCCGTCAGTAATGATCGGAGATTTCCCAAGGGGATGAATTGTCCGCAAAGATTCGGGAGCTAACATCGTTTTAGGATCTCTTTGATAACGTTTGATTTCGTATTCCAAACCTAGCTCCTCAAGAAGCCAGAGGATACGATGGGACCTGGAGTTGTTAAGATGATGAAGAGTGATCATTTCTTAAGACAACCACCTCAGAGGATGGATTGTCAAATTCAATGATCAAGAGGGATCTGAGGCAAATCCGGGACAACATTGGTCGTTAGAAATGGCAGATTGATTTGCACTTCAAACCCATGGCGAGGCTCACTAGGAACCGAGACCTCTCCACCTAAGATGTCCACCTGATTTTTAAGATCAAGCCAAGCGCGACTCAACTTTAAACTTTCAAACTCTTCAGCTTTAAAAATTTTCCCGTCATCCTGTATTTTGATTAAGAACTCGTGCTTTTGCAGAGATAAAAATGAAGTCGTAATTGTAATCGTAGCGGCTTTGTCTTTACCAACAATGGGACGAATTTCCTGATCTTCGATACTTTGAACAACAATAAATTTAAAAATTGGAACCAGTGAAGAAATCAACGGCCTAAAATCTTTAGGATTTACAAAAATTGAATCCCCTTTAAAAACAAAAGGCTTGAGGTGTCGGCCGCGCTGCTCGGCCAGAAGCGCCGAATACGGTTCTAAGACGACCAAAAGGTCTTTAATTGGAACAAAGAAAAATCGATTGAGGATCTTTTCTCGGAGATCCGCAGGAAGCGGAACCGCGTTGAGGGCCTTTAAAAATGAGGAATCCATGGTCTCCCCATTAAATGCACGACTGTCAGAAGGATACGTCTGAACTGCTTCTAACTTCAGAAGATCAGCGACATCGTCTTTAAGATTTTGGTACTCATCACGAAACGCGTAAAACGTTGGCTGTAAGTCGCTCATGAGGCGACTTGCCGCTGACTCCGTAAGGCCTTTCGAAAAGCGACTCAGAGCCATTTCAATAGGAGCAACCTCTTCGCTTAAATAACTCAAGCCCATTTTTTCTAGCAAGCTTTTCAGAAACTGCAAATCACCCCGAATGGTCGACGCACTTTTAACGTTTAAGAGCTGAGCCTCTAGAGAAGCAAACAATCGGTCGGCATCCTGAAGCCACAATTTGTAAAGGCCGTATTGAGCAGCCAAGTTCAAAACAAATTGCGCTTTAATTTTATCCTTTTCAGACTGACGATAGCTTGCGAGCAAGGCCTCAGCTTGTGAGACAATCAAAGACTGTTGAGACACCCGCAGCGCTTCATAGCTATAAATAAAAAAGTTAAACGCTAAAAACACCAAAAATAGGGTCACAAAGTGAACAGCTTCGCTAGCCCTGAAAGGCACCACGGGCAATCCAAACCACGTAAACTTATATATCGCAAACAATGAGAAAATTGTCAGCCACCCAAACCAGAACCCTGCCCGCTTTGATATGGTAATGGTCGCAATCAATGGCGTTAGCGCCATCCACATAGCAACCCCAGAGGTAATCCCTCCGGTTGATATAGTTCGAATTGGCATGATGAAAAACGAGAGAAGGGTCAATAAAACGCCAATTCTAAAGTGGTTCCCCGTTTTTTTTACGTACCATGGAATTCCTAGGACGACCAACCCAGCTGCAGGAAGCAAGAAAATCGTCGGCGATAAAAAACCCTCAAACCAGGCTCGACAAAAGAACATCGCAAAAATGATCGGAGTCGAAATTAGACTCATACTGACCGCGACCCTGGCACGGTAAAGGGTTTCCATCGAATCAAATTCGTGGCGTCTTACTTTTTTATCGTCGGGGATAAAGTGATCGACAAAAGCTAAAAACAGGCGGCTGAACTGTTTGTACTTTTGTAGGGATTTGGTCATGGGACGAACCCTATATCGCAGGGCCGAAAATGTCCAGCATCTCCAAGGGCTACAGACTTTTTTATTGACTCCAAACTCACGGGGATCAGACTTAAAAGCGAGACACCGGAGGTTTTATGAAAGTTCTGTTTATGTTAATCGCAATTTCAGGAACCAGCCTTGTGGCAAGCGGCTTTGAACCTGAAGATTCGGTTCAGACATGCACACCCTACTCGCGAGATGTCTACGGCCACGGCTACGGGATGAACCGCTGGTCTGCAGAGAGAGATGCAGAAAGTGACCTCAGGTACAAGCTCAACCGCTACAGTTTTGATTGCAGATCCCAAAAGGGAACTCCAAGACATGGTTTCGTTCGAACCTATTGCAGGCAATCTTCAAAAACCCAATTTACCTGCGATGCGACTGTATCCTTCAATTGTGATTGCAACCTTTGAAAACAATACAGCCTTCCAGACCTTAGGCTAGAGGTCATTTTTCTGCTCAAATCTGGAGAAGAAACCGACTATCCTAATGTGTAAAAAGCAAGGAGGGACTTATGATCAATAGACTTTCACTCACAATTTTAATTGCGTGTGCAGCCGTTCTTTCTTCCTGTGGAAAAAAAAATGACACGACTTCGACGACAACAACAGACATCGAAGAAACAGGCCAGCAGGTGGGTGACGTGATGGCCTCAATCGACGAATCAGGTGGATCCAACAGTGGAACCTACAGTTTAAACCAGGATGTAAAGCCTCTTTTGCGAGTTTGCCCTAACTCCGAACCTTTGTTTGCCAAACTGTTTTTACCAAAAGCCGACGCCACCAGCTGCTTTTTGGCATCGACCTTCGGCAGCTGTGGTTCGGGAACTTTGGTTCGCACTTTTAGTGGCTGCACGGTAGGATCAGTCACCTTTGACGGAACGGTAACCTTTTCGTTTTCCGACTCTACCTGCCATATGAACACAACAGGCCAGACGGTCAGTCGTAACCCCGACTTTACAATCACAGGCCGTCGTGGCGGGACTCTCACAGTGAGTAAAACAGGAACCTATGGCCAACGAGTCACTAAAACTTCAGCGGGATTCAATTTTGATAACGATGGTATCAGAAGAGTTATCACCGTCAGTGGATCTACAAAATACGACTTCACAACTCAAACCACTTCAGCCATCGCCATTACTGGGACCTCTCGCTCAGATCGAGTCCTCAACGGCGGATCTTTAAGAGTGACGAACAATTTAACTTCCGTGACCTGCGACTATGTTCCCTCAAATGTGTCGTGGACAAGCACTTGCAACTGCGCTTCTTCAGGAACCTGGACCGGAACCTGCTCAGACTCAACAACCACCACTCTTGAGATCACAGCTTGTGGGAGCGCCAATCTTACGATTGGCTCTCAAAGCCAGAGTCTAAGTTTTGACCGCTGTAGCGGTACGTGAATTTACTTTTTCTTTTTTACCGGTTTTTTCTTAACTGACTTAGCGGCCTTAGCAGTCTTCGGAGGATCGGCAGGAATCACAACCAGGGGAGCGGGAGCCACGGGAGCCGCCTCAACCGTTGGCGCCGCAGCGGACGGAGGAGTGACCGCTTCGGCTGGAGGATCAATAGGCTCAGGATTATTCATCCTCTCCTGTTCAGTGGGCATCGCCTTTCTCAACCATGCAACCAAATTGCGTCTGCCGTAGTCACGAAACGCACAAATTCGCTCGGAGTGATTAAGTCCGTTGTTATCTTTATCCTGATAGAGTTTATCTTTATAAACCACAGAAAGGTATTTTCCTGCTTCGCTCTGACCCGTGACTTCGGAGTCTTTCCCTAGGAGCGGAGAATCCAAATGAGCGTCCTTACAAAGATACCAAAAGGCTCTTTGGTCATTAAATGCAAGAGCCTGAATGCAAAACTTGTTGAAGACTCTTTGCGCGCTATGAAACTCGTCATCGGAAACACCAAGATTTCGCTTTTTGCCTATAAGCGCGCTCACGACATCGTCAATCCGTTTGCCAGGGTATCTATCGTGATTGTAAAAAATGTTTTCTTTGATAAATCCAAGAACACCGCGAGCCACTCGGACAGGGGCAATATTCCAAGCAGCATCTTTGTTTTCATCCATCACCGTGTAGTTATCCATGAACAAGCGCTTTTTTGAATTCCAGTGAACCGACCAATCCGTAGGCTTGACTCCATCCGCGACCATTTTTTTAAAGGCAATCATAGCGATGAATGGATCACGAATAAGTTCTTCAAGGGCCAAAATATTTTGATTTGCAATACTCATAGCAAGGCTCAGATCGTTATCAACGTTAGCAGGGTTCCCACCCATGAGAGAGATTTGACGGTCCACGGCCCAGCGACCGGTGGCTCGATAAAGCTCATCAAAATAGGTTTCCACGTTGACCTTAGGTGACCGTAGAGAGGTATTTAGGTCGATCTGAACTAACGTGGTCAAGCGGTTACCAAGCCATCCTGTTTTTGCAAGCATGGTTTCAAAACGGTCATAGACGTTTGTGATCAATTCTTTGTGAACCGCGGTCAGATCAAAAATTTGCTGATCTGTCAGGCGAGTCTGACCTTTGCTATAGAGATTTTTTGCAAGAGTCTCAACGCGAGTGAAATTATCAAGAACATATCCAATCCGCGATCGTGTGTCCAAAATCATCGCCTGAGGGGATTGGTCGCCACCAGATTCAGCAATCCTTTTAGAAACACCTTGTAAATACCGGTCAACGACTTTCAAGCTTCCGCGAACATCATAACTGATATTCATGTAAGACTGATTCACTAAACCCGTTTGGTCCACGATATACCATTTATTGTAGTATACGATAGAGGCCGTTCTCGCTTTTCTAATCAATTCTTCCATATTCGTGCGCATACGTGCTGCCATAGCGACAGGATCTTCAATCCCCGGAAG